>NZ_CP032345.1:65000-743750 GCF_005222205.1 Azospirillum brasilense
GGCATAAGCCCGCCTGACTGCAAGACAGACAAGTCGAGCAGAGACGAAAGTCGGCCATAGTGATCCGGTGGTTCCATGTGGACGGGCCATCGCTCAACGGATAAAAGGTACGCCGGGGATAACAGGCTGATGACTCCCAAGAGTCCATATCGACGGAGTCGTTTGGCACCTCGATGTCGGCTCATCACATCCTGGGGCTGGAGCAGGTCCCAAGGGTTCGGCTGTTCGCCGATTAAAGTGGTACGTGAGCTGGGTTTAGAACGTCGTGAGACAGTTCGGTCCCTATCTGCCGTGGGTGTCGGAGTTTTGCGAGGATCTGTCCCTAGTACGAGAGGACCGGGATGGACATACCTCTGGTGCACCGGTTGTCACGCCAGTGGCATGGCCGGGTAGCTAAGTATGGACGGGATAACCGCTGAAAGCATCTAAGCGGGAAACCCACCTCTAAACCAGAACTCCCTTGAGAGCCGTGACAGACCATCACGTCGATAGGAGGCATGTGGACGGGCGGCAACGCCTGAAGCTGAGCCTTACTAATCGCTCGATCGGCTTGATCCTTCCCAGCCGGCGGCCCGCGCGCAGCGGCAAGCCCTGGGCGCACGAGCCAACACCGCAAGTACAAGAACGCATACGTCCTCACTTAACGAAACCTGCCGTCCCTGTCCGGATGGTTCGCGTGTGCCTTGGTGACCTGGTGGTCATGGCGAGGCTCCCAACACCCGATCCCATTCCGAACTCGGCCGTGAAACGCCTCAGCGCCGATGGTACTGCGTCTTAAGACGTGGGAGAGTAGGTCGCCGCCAGGTCACCACGGCACACGCCACACCACACCGGATGTGGACGCAGAAGGCTTCGCACCAACTTGACAATCGGCTTCATGAACGGCAAAGCCGGCGCGTTCCCAATGGGAGGCGCCGGCTTTTCGTTGTGCCTGGGGCCAACGTCGGCGCAAACCTTTGGATTGCCTGAGGGCTGCGCGGAGAGGCAAAGGGTTGGGAGACGGCGAGGAAAAACGGGGGCATGTCTATGCCGATGGCTGGTGACGTACCGGATTGCGAACGCTGCGGGGCCTGTTGCGCCTATTCCTGGGAGTGGCCGACCTTCATCGGTGAATGGGATGGCGACGGGATCATGGAGCACTTGAAGGAGGACGGGCGCATGCGGTGCAACGGCAACCGCTGTTCCGCCCTGATGGGAACCCTTGGTGAGTCCGTCTTCTGCAGCGTCTATGAGCACCGGCCCCTGGTGTGCCGCGAGTTTACGGCGGGGAGCGATGCCTGTTACACTGTCAGGTCCCAGTTGGGGCTGAAAGATTGAACCAAGCGCCGACGCGGTGACGCAAGCTGCGCCGGCGGTCCTCCTCCGGGGCTGGGGCGATGTCCCAGTCCCAAGCCCGGTCGGGATGAGGAAGCTCGAGTCCCCACAGGGAGTCCTCGCGCTCCTGCACTGCGCCGTTTTCCAGCCAGAGACTCTCCACATCGGTGAACAGAGCGGCCTGCTCGGCGACGCGAGACAGCCAGGAGCGATGAGTCTGCGCCAGGGCTCGGGCGAAGCGTTCCTGCTCCGCTTCGGGTGTGTTCGGAGCCTTGCGGTCGATGGCGTTCAGGGGCAGGAGGGGAAGCTGCGACAGGAGATTGCAGGACACGGCGAAAGCAAACCGCTCCCCCGGCAGGTTGGGCGGCGATGGCGAGGGCAGCGGTGAACCCTCGGACAGAGCGGTGTCCAGGGGCGCCAGCGCACCGGTGACGTCGAGAGTGAGCAGACGGACGTTGGGATGGCGCCGCGCCTGTCGGCGGGCGGCATGGGTGTGCACCATGTCGATCATCACCACCTCATCGAATCGCTCGGCCAGAAGTGGCAGCGGAACCTCGATCAGCAAGCCGGACCCCGCCACCAGCGCCCGCCCGCCGCGCGGCGCCTGCCCGGCGGCTTCCCGCACGAAGCGCCGGCAGGCCTCGACGTGGGGAGCCCAGGCCCGCCGCTGGCGCCGGTGGCGCGCACCGAGAGCCACCGCCTCCGCCAGATAGCCGTAGCGCCGGCCCAAGGGCGGGCAGGGTGTCATCAGGTACTCGAAGGCTTCCCTCAGCATGGCCGCGTCCCGCTCCGCGCGTCTTTCGCCGGTCCGGAGCCTGACCCGAAGGGAACCCCTTGACCGGAACGGGTGGCAGGGTACCTATGGCGGCATGGTGGAGATCAAGAGGAAAGCGGCCCTGGTCACCGGGGCCGGAAAGCGGATCGGACGCGCCATCGCGCTCGATCTCGCGGCGCGCGGCTGGCGCGTGGGTGTGCATTTCGGGCATTCCCGCAGTGAGGCCGACGCGGTGGTGACACAGATCGTCGGGCAGGGCGGCGTCGCCGTCGCGCTCCAGGCCGACCTGGAACGTGAACTGGACGCACAGGCGCTGGTGCCCGAAGCGGTGGAGCGGCTGGGCACGCTGTCGTTGCTGGTCAACAACGCCTCCCGCTTCGAGCGGGACGAGGTTGAGGACGTGACCCGCGAGTCCTGGGACCGCCACATGGAGGCCAACCTCCGCGCCCCCTTCGTGTTGAGCCAGGCCTTCGCGGCTCAGGTGCCGGGCGATGTGGAGGGGCTGATTGTCAACATGATCGATCAGCGGGTGTGGAACCTCACTCCGCACTTTATCTCCTATACCCTGTCGAAGGCCGGCCTGTGGACGCTGACCCAGACGCTCGCCATGGCGCTCGCCCCGCGCATCCGGGTCAACGCGATCGGTCCGGGGCCGACATTGAAGAACGCCCGTCAGACGGACGAAGAATTCGCCGCCCAGCGCGACGCGACACCGTTGAGGCGCGGTCCCTCACCGGACGAGATCTGCGCGGCTCTGCGCTTCCTCATCGACGCGCCGTCGGTCACTGGGCAGATGGTCGCGCTCGACGGGGGCGAGCATCTGGGCTGGGCGCAGCCGACCTTGGGGTTCGTGCCGACGGAATAGGCGATTCGGTCAGGCAAAGCCATGCCGTTCGGAAGCCGACGCCCTGATCGGTCGGGCACCCCGTCAAGAGGACCGCGCGTTGTACACACCCGGCCTCATCGGCGCAAGGGGCTGTTTGCACGATCCGGAAAAATAGCGGCACAGCGCCAAACTGCCGTCTTGACTCAAAGCGAAGCAAGGAAAAACAATAACTTAGCATAATTGCCTAATTTTTGTGCATAGCCAAGGAATCCCTTGGGCCATCTTGGTTCCGTTGGGGTAACTCCGGGGTTATCGACACACTTATCCACAGGAGTCGTGGATATCCCGACGGATGCCCACCGAAGCGGTGAGTCGTTCGTCTTAACCATTCAGGACAGGGGTGGTTGACCCCCTTCCAGGACCCGACGACATTCGAGACATGCCCGACACCGCAGACACCCCCACGGATATCACTCTCCCGGAGACGGACGGCACCGGTCTTCTGGATGCCGGCTCTCCGGGAGCGGACGCCCTCCAGGGAGCGGATGCCCCCAAGGGAGCGGGTGTCCATGGCGCGGACGCGACGCCGAGCCTTCGGCGGCGCCCCGCCGATCTCGCCCGCGGAGCGGAAGTGATCCGCGACCATCTCAAGACCCTGCCGCAGACCCCCGGCGTCTATCGCATGCTGGCGGGGGACGGGGCCGTGCTCTATGTCGGCAAGGCCAAGAACCTGAAGCGTCGGGTGTTCAACTACACCCAGGTCAACCGCCTGCCCGTGCGGCTGCAGCGCATGGTGTCGGAAACGGAGACCATGGAGTTCGTCACGACCCACACCGAGGTCGAGGCGCTGCTTCTCGAGTCGAATCTGATCAAGCGGCTGATGCCGCGCTACAACGTGCTGCTGCGGGACGACAAGACCTTCCCGCACATCATGATCACCAAGGACCACGACTACCCGCAGCTCACCAAGCACCGGGGGGCGCGGTCGCGCGACGCCGACTATTTCGGACCCTTCGCCTCGGCGGGGGCGGTCAACCGGACGATCACCGCGCTCCAGCGCGCCTTCCTGCTGCGCAACTGCGCCGACACGGTGTTCGCGGCGCGCACCCGGCCCTGCCTGCAATACCAGATCAAGCGCTGCACCGCGCCCTGCGTGGAGCGGGTCAGCCCGGCGGAGTATCAGGCGCAGGTCGATCAGGCCCGCGCCTTCCTTTCCGGCAAGAGCCGGGACATCCAGACGGAATTCGTCGCGGAGATGACCAAGGCGGCGGAGAATCTCGACTATGAGACCGCCGCCCGCTACCGCGACCGCATCCGTGCGCTGACCGCGGTGCAGGCGCACCAGGACATCAACGTCGAAGGGGTGATCGAGGACGCCGACGTGATCGCCGCCCATGCGGAGGGCGGGATGACCTGCGTGCAGGTGTTCTTCTTCCGCGGCGGGCGCAACTACGGCAACCGTGCCTACTTCCCCAGCCACGACAAGAGCGCCGAGACCCCGGAGGTGCTGGCCGCCTTCATCGCCCAGTTCTACGAGAACAAGGCGGCCCCCGGCCTCGTCCTGGTCAGCCACGACCTTCCGGAACAGGAGCTGCTGACCGAGGCCCTGGCGCTGCGCGCCGGCCACCGGGTGGAACTGGCCGCGCCCAAGCGGGGCGACAAGCGCCGCATCGTCGAACACGCCCTGACCAACGCGCGCGAGGCCCATGGGCGGCGGCTGGCCGAAAGCTCGTCGCAGGCGCGGCTGCTCGACGGGGTGGCGACGGTCTTCGGGCTGGACGGTCCGCCGCAACGCATCGAGGTCTACGACAACTCCCACGTCCAGGGCGCCCACGCCATCGGTGCCATGATCGTCGCCGGGCCGGAGGGCTTCATCAAGAACGCCTACCGCAAGTTCAACATCAAGACCGAGGGCGCCGCTGGCGACGACTTCGCGATGATGCGCGAGGTCATGGCCCGCCGCTTCGGCCGGGCGATCAAGGAGGACCCGGAGCGGACGCAGGGCACATGGCCCGATCTGGTGCTGATCGACGGCGGCATCGGGCAGCTCAACATGGCGCTGGGGGTGCTGGCCGATTTGGGGATCGACGACGTGACGCTGGTCGGCATCGCCAAGGGACCGGACCGCGACGCCGGGCGGGAACGCTTCTTCATGCCGGACCGCGCGCCGTTCCAGCTGGAAATACGCGACCCGGTGCTCTATTTCCTGCAACGGCTGCGGGACGAGGCGCACCGCTTCGCCATCGGCACCCATCGGGCGAAGCGCACCAAGGCGTTGGGAAAATCGATGATCGACGAGATCCCGGGAATCGGTCCCAGCCGGAAGAAGGCCCTGCTTCATCATTTCGGCAGCGCCGTCGCCGTCTCCCGCGCCGGTCTGGCGGATCTGGAGTCGGTCGAAGGGATCAGCAAAACAGTGGCGAAAAAGATATACGATCATTTCCATTCAGACGGTTAGAATGACGCCGCCCGCCGCGCGTTTCCTCCGACTCCAGAGTTGCGACCGATGCTGACCAGCCTGCCGAACCTGCTCACCCTGTCGCGCATCGCGGTGATTCCCGTCGTGGTCGGGTTGTTCTACGTGCCGGAGGCGTGGGCCGCCTACACGGCCTGCGCCCTGTTCGCCGCGGCCTGCATCACCGACTGGTTCGACGGCTATCTGGCCCGCGCCTGGGAGCAGGAAAGCGTCATTGGCAAGTTCCTCGACCCGATCGCGGACAAGCTGCTGGTCGCCGCGACTCTGATCATGCTGGTCGCCTTCGCGCGGCTGTCCGGGCTGTCGGTGCTGGCCGCCGTGGTTATCCTGCTGCGCGAGGTTCTGGTGTCCGGCCTGCGCGAGTATCTGGCCGGGCTGAACGTCGGGGTGCCGGTCACCTGGATGGCCAAATGGAAGACGACGATCCAGATGGTGGCGATCGGCTTCCTGATCGTCGGCGACTACGGCCCGGCCCACATCCCGGTCACGCTGATCGGCACGCTGGGCCTGTGGGTGGCGGCGATCCTCACCTTCGTCACCGGCTGGGATTACATGCGCGCCGGGCTGAAGCACATGATGGCCCACCAGCCGGCCAAGCCCCGGAAGGACGCCCCGGGCAACCCGGCCCGCACGCCGGGCTGATCCGGCCGCGGCTGCACCGCTGTTCACCGCGGTCGGCTTTCCGACACGTGGCAGAGCGGGCCGCCATTCCGGTTTGTCCGTTCGCATGCCCGTGTGTTTCTGCTATGTGACCGGGGAACGCCCGCGCAGCGATGGGCGGCAAGGCGGAGGATAGGGGCTTCCATGAAGATGTTCGGCCTGACGGGGTGGAGCGGCAGCGGCAAGACGACGCTGATCGTTCGCCTGATCCCGGCGCTGATCCGGCGCGGCCTGACCGTTTCGACCATGAAGCACGCGCACAAGGGCTTCGACATCGATCATCCCGGCAAGGACAGCCACAACCACCGCGAGGCCGGCGCCACCGAGGTGCTGGTCAGCTCGCCCCGCCGCTGGGCGCTGATGCACGAGATCCGCGACGACGAGCCGGAGCTGTCCCTGGCCGAACTTCTGCCGAAGCTGTCGCCGGTCGATCTGCTGCTGATCGAAGGCTTCAAGCGCGAACCGCACGAAAAGATCGAGGTGTGGCGCGCCTCGGTGGGCAAATCGCTGATCGCACGGGACGATCCGAGCATCGTCGCGATCGCCAGCGACGGGCCGGTTCCGGACGCCAAGGTGCCCGTCTTCGACCTGAACGACGAGGAGGCCATCGCGTCCTTCATCATCGAGCGTTGCGCGCTGGACCGGTGCAGGGCAACGGGGCAGGCTGTCTGAGACAGCGGACGGCCTGAAACAGGGTGGTCCGGCATAAGGTTGTCGGACGGCGGTGTGCGGGGTGGAATGGGGCGATGGCTCAGCTTAGCGACGATTGCTTCGCCTTCGGCGGGGACATGATGGCGGTGGACCGGGCGCTGGATCTTCTCTCCGGTCGACTCCACCCCGTCACGGAGACCCATCGCATCGGTCTTGCCGACGCGCTGGGCCATGTTCTGGCCGAGGATGTCGTCGCTCCGTTCAACGTGCCGCCCCACGACAATTCGGCGGTGGACGGCTACGCGGTCTTCTTCGACGATCTGACGCCCGACGCGGCCACGCGCTTGCCGGTCACGGCGCGCGTCGCCGCCGGCCATGCGCTGGACCGTCCAGGGCGGCGCGGAGAGGCGGTGCGCATCTTCACCGGTGCCCCGATGCCCGAAGGCTTCGACACGGTGCTGATGCAGGAGGACTGCAGGGCGGAGGAGGGTACCGTCGCCATTCCCCCCGGCATCCGTCGTGGCGCCAACCGCCGCCGCGCCGGGGAGGATATGACGCAGGGCAGCACCGTCCTGACCGCCGGCCGCCGGCTGCGGGCGGAGGACATCGGCCTGCTCGCCTCGCTGGGGCGGCGGGAGGTTATGGTGCGCACGACCCTGCGCGTCGCCGTCTTCTCCACCGGGGACGAGGTGCGTGAGCCGGGCGTGCCGCTGGAGCCCGGCTGCATCTACGACGCCAACCGATTCGCCCTGATCGCCTCGCTGCGCCAGCTTGGCTGCGGCGTGACCGACCTCGGCATCCTGCCCGACCGGCTCGACGCCGTTCGCGGCGCGCTGGAGGCGGCGGCAGGAACGCACGATGTCCTCATCACCTCGGGCGGCATGTCCACCGGGGAGGAGGACCACGTCAAGGCGGCGGTGGAGTCCCTGGGCGGACTGCATTTCTGGCGGCTGGCGATCAAGCCGGGACGTCCGGTGGCGCTGGGCACGGCCAAGAGCGCGGTTTTCATCGGCCTGCCGGGCAATCCGGTGGCGGTCATGGTCACCTTCCTGCGCATCGCCCGCCCGATCCTGCTGCGGCTGATGGGGGCGGCTGACGAGGCGCCCGCCTTGTTCCCGCTGCGCGCGGGCTTTACCTACAAGAAGAAGGCGGGGCGGCGCGAGTATGTGCGGGCCACGCTCGCCCGCGCCGCCGACGGGGTTTTGACCGCGGTCAAGCACCCGCGCGACGGGGCGGGCATCCTGTCGTCGATGGTCGAGTCCGACGGGCTCGTCGAACTGCCGGAAGAGATCACCCGCGTCGAGCCGGGGATGATCGTGGATTTCCTGCCTTTCAGTGAGGTTCGGTGATGAAGATCCTCTATTTCGCCTGGCTGCGCACCAAGATCGGCGTGGCGACCGAGACGGTGGACCTGCCGGCGGAGGTCCGCGACGTCGGCACCCTGGTGGAGTGGCTGAAAACCCGCAGCCCGAAGCACGCCGACGCGCTCGCCAACAGCACGGTGGTCAAGGTCGCGGTGAACCAGGAGCATGTGCCCTACGACCACCCGGTCGGCCCCGGCGACGAGGTGGCCCTGTTCCCGCCGGTGACCGGCGGCTGAAGAAGGAAGCTTTGCCGTGACGGTGAAGGTGCAGAGCGAGGATTTCGACGTCGGGGCGGAACTGGCCGCGATGACCGGCGGCAAGACGGGCATCGGCGGGGTGACCCTGTTCGTCGGGCTGGTGCGCGACATGGCCGGCGGCGAGTCCGTCAGCGCCATGATGCTGGAGCATTATCCCGGCATGACCGAACGGCAGTTGGAGGCGATCGAGGCGGAGGCTCGGGCGCGCTGGCCGCTGGACGACGCTCTGATCATCCACCGCTATGGGCGGTTGGAGCCGGGCGATCGGATCGTGCTGGTCGCCACCGCCAGCGCCCATCGCGAGGCGGCCTTTGAAAGCTGCCATTTCCTGATCGACTGGCTGAAGACCAGGGCGCCCTTCTGGAAGATGGAGGCCACCCCGGACGGCGAGCGCTGGGTGGCGGCCAAGGACTCCGACGACGCGGCGGCGGCCCGCTGGACGAAACCGGCGTGAGGTGAGAGGCAGCGCACAGACGGCGCCCTCCTCACGGTGATTGGATCCGCTCCCGCGCAAGGCTGTGCGCGCGTGCGGAGTGTCCGATCATGCGAACCCGGTTCCTGCTCGCCGGACTGGCGGTCCTGTCGCTGGGCGCGCTCCTGTCGTGCCCCGTCCAAGGGAAGGAGCGGCAGACGGCCGAGCGGATTCGGACTGACCCGGCCAGCGGCTGCCGCGTCCGCGATCCTGATCCGAGCCGGGGGAGATCCGTCCGCTGGAACGGCGCCTGCCGCAACGGCTTCGCTCAGGGTGCCGGCGTTCTTGAAACGTTCGATGGTGCGGAGCCGGCGGACTGGACCGAGGCGGTCTTCGTCGATGGCCGGGCCGAGGGACCGGGACGCAGCGGGCGCAAGGATGGGGCAATCTTCCAGGGCCGTTTCCGGCATGGCCTCGCCACCGGCAAGGGCACTCTGACCTTGCCGGACGGTCACCGCTACGTCGGGGCCTTCGCGTTCGGCCGTCCGACCGGGGAGGGGGAGTTCGTCGCGTCCATGGGGTTGCGCTACCGCGCCCAGGTCGATCGGGATGGGCGGGTGTGGCCCGGCGCGCTTCTCGGTGCGAAGCCTCCCGAGCCCATCCAGTCGGCCGAGCGGCCGGAACCGCGGGGCAAGGCGGCGCCGGGCAGCCTGGAGGAGTGGCTGCGCACGCCGCCCTGGGACTACCGCGATCCGGCGTCCGTCGATCCGGCGCCGGGCGACGCGAAGCGGCGTTGACCAGCTTTGCGCAGGCGGCGTTTGCCAGACGCGCCGCGCCGTGGTGACATCGCAAGGCCCCCCTTCGGAACACGGCGATGAACTGGCAGACTCTCGGATTCTTCTTCGCGACGGCCTTCGTGCTGTCGATGACCCCCGGCCCCAACATGCTGCTGGCGATGAGCCTCGGCCTGCGCTACGGCGTCCGCCGCGCGGCCTGGGGCGGGCTCGGCATGTGCGTGGCGCTGACGACGATGGCCACCCTGTCGGTGCTGGGGCTCGGCGCCCTGCTGGCGGCGTCGGAGCCGGCCTTCCAGGCGGTGAAGTGGGCGGGTGTGGCCTATCTGACCTGGCTCGGCATCGCCGCGTGGCGGGCGCCGGTGCCAGACG
The DNA here is from genome assembly GCF_005222205.1 of Azospirillum brasilense. Classification (NCBI taxonomy): domain Bacteria; kingdom Pseudomonadati; phylum Pseudomonadota; class Alphaproteobacteria; order Rhodospirillales; family Azospirillaceae; genus Azospirillum; species Azospirillum brasilense. Next base: position 74,902 of record NZ_CP032345.1, read on the forward strand.
GCTCGCCGCGCGCCACCGGCGCCGCGGCGGTGGAGGAAGCCCCGGCCCATCGCCTGTTCCTGCGCGGGCTGCTGGTCGCCTTCAGCAACCCGAAGGCGCTGGTCTTCATGGCTGCCCTGTTCCCGCAGTTCATCGACCCGGCGGCCCCGCTGATGCCGCAGCTCGTCGCGCTGGTGGCGATCATGGTGGTGATCGAGTTCGGCTGGATCATGGCCTACGCCACCGGCGGCAACAGCATCGGCGCCCGCCTGACCAGCGGCTCCGCAGCCCGCACCCTCAACCGCCTGACCGGCGGCCTGATGATCGGCGCCGGCGGGCTGCTGGCGCTCGCCCGCCGGCTGTGATCGGCCGCGGCGTTCAGTCCATTCGGCGGAGGGTCGTCTCCAGACGGCCCTTGCCGGACCGGTCCAGCCAAGTGGCGGACAGGCGCCCGTCGGTCCGGACGCTGTAGCGCAGCACGTTGCGTCCCTTCTCGTCGAACACCAGCTCGTCGTTCTCGATGCGGCCCTTGCGCTGGGCGCGCTCCATCGGCTGGTCGGCCTCCATGCCCGGACCCAGCACGTAGTCGGCGTAGACGGCGTCGCCGTCGACCCGGTCCACCGCCAGCGCGATCTCCCGCCCGTTGATGTAGGCGCCGTACCAGACGCCGAGGAAGGAGCGGGCTCCGGTGCCCGCCGGGGAGGAGGTGCCGCTGCCGGTGCGCGGCTCCGGCACCGCGGCCCGCATCAGCTCCGCGCTCGGCGTGCGGCCCCAGGATTCGTCGCAGGAGGGATCGCCACGGCGCGGCGGCGCCTCGGCGAAGCGCAGGATGCAGGCGCCGAAGCGTCGGACGAACATGCCGGTCGTCGCCGCGCCGTGGCCGGTCAGCAGGGCCGGCTGATCCACCACGATGTGGTCCAGACCGCGCGAGGACAGGATGCCGCGCGCCGACTCCCCGCGCCCGCCGGGGTCGAAATCATCGCCGTGGAAGAAGAACAGCATCACCCGCGCGCTGTGGATGCCGCGCAGGATCGGCCAGAGCTGAGCGGCGTTCTCGCGGAAGCTGTCGTAGGAATCGGAGAAGTTTCCGAAGGCCGCGGGGGCGGTGCCGACGACGGCGTCCACCCGGTCGCTCTGCCCGGCGGCCATCAGCGAGAGAAAGGCGCCGAAGGACTGGCCGGTCAGCACGACCTTGCGGTAGCCGCGGTCCTTCAACTGGTCGGCGTAGCCCGCCAGCGCGCGGGAGCTGTTCGGCAGCGTGTCGCTGACCCGCATGCGGTCCAGACGGAACACGTCCCACCCGGCGTCCTTCATGGTCTTCATGTAGAGCGGCGTGGGGGCGTTCGAATCCTCCACGTCCACCGAACGGCCATGGCTCCACACCACCGCGCCGCGGGCCACGGTCGGGCCGAGCAGGGTGCCGTCGCCATAGGCCGGGTTCAGGTGAATCTGGGCCGCCGCCGTCTGCGCCATCCCAAGCATCGCCAACGCCGTCACCAAACCGAGCAGCGCCTGTCCGATTGTCCGCCTCATCCTTCCACGCTCCTGTCTGCGGGCGTGGAAAGGGTCCAGGAATATGGTTAACCCGACCTTTCCAGCAGGGCAGGCCGGCGTTTGTCACGGAGCGTTGTCACAGCCCCCGATCGGTGGCGGTGCCCTGCGTCAGAAGGTCCATGGATTGCAAATGCGAATGACTCGCAATCCTGAGGCGGATCGTCTAAGGTCGGGTCCGTCACTTCAGTCGGGAGGGGTCAACATGTGCGATTCGGTGGGCGAGGGGAGGCTGTCCCCCTGGACGGTGTCCGATCTGACGACGGCGGAGCGCGCGCTGCTGACCGGTTTCCGGCAATGGTTCCGTCACGGCACCGCGGGGGCGATGGCCGCCATGCGGGCCAGTTTCGGCGTGGCCGGCGTGCCTTCGTCGGCTTTGCTGCCGCTGTTCGCCCTGTTGGGGACCTTCGCCGTGACCAACGCCGGCCGGCCGGCGTTCCGCTGCCCCTCCTGCTCGCGGGTCGGGATGGACGAGATGGCGGTTCTGGACGCGCTGGCCGCCATGCAGGCCGGGGAGGGCGACGTGACGACCCAGGTGTTCGACCGCTGGCTTCCCCTGGTCGCCCTGACCATGGCCACGGATTCGGCACGGGAACTGGCGGACATCCTGGACGGCGCGCGCATCCGTCTGCCGCGGCGCCGCCCGGCCCGGCTCATAGCGCTGGCGGCGGAATGACCGGCGCGAAGCCGGTCCCGGTCTGCCACGCCGCCTGCCGGAACAGCGGCTTGCGCATGATCCATTGATCGATGGGCACCTGGACCAGCTCGCCGGCCGGGGTGCGGTAGGAATAACGCCCCCGTTCGGTGCCGCGCAGCTCGTAGCCCAGCCGCTCGTAGAAGGCGAGGACCCCGGCGTTGTCCCGGTCCACGCCCAGTTCCGCTTCCGAATAGCCGTGGTCGAGCGCGGTGCCTTCGGCGGCGGCCATCAGCCGTGTGGCGATCCCCCGGTTGCGGAAGGGCTGGAACACCCGCAAGGCCCACAGCGTCGCCCGGCGCAGATGCCGCTTGCGCTGGAAGTCGATACAGATCTGACCGGCGGGGAAGCCGTTGACCTCCGCCACGAGAAGGGCGCCGCTTCCGCGTTCCTGGGCGCGGAAGGCCGTGGCGAGGATTTCCCGATGCGGCGTGTGCAGCCCGAACCATTCGAGGTCCGGCAGGTCGGTCCGGCAGGCCGGGCGAATTGCGACGGGCAGGCTGATGACATCCTGCGACGCGGTGGCGGCGTCCATTCCTCCTCCGGGCTTCAAACCATTTGAAGGAATGAACGGACCGGCGCAGCGCAGCGTTCCCCCCGGTCTATGAAAGTCTTTTCGACAAGGCTTTCACGAAGGTTGGGCACGGCTCCCAAGGGGCAGGGGGTGTCGCTGCACTTCGAGGCCAGGTCCTCTGAAGGAAAGACAATCTGTGGTCTATGTCGATTGGCCTCGTTGACCGAATGTGAGTGTTTTTGGTAAGTCTCTAAATGAAATGGGGAGAACGCGACGCCGTGCGATGGCCGGACGCGAATCGATACCCCGGAGACGGAGGAGGAGAGTGCGATGATCAAGATCGTGAATCTCGGACGCACAGGCCTTTTCGTTGCGATGCAAAACGGCTCTCTGACCACGATCGGTGGCCGCAGCCATTGGCGCTCGCTCGACGATCTCCGTTCGGCGGCTAACGCGGCCAAGATAAAGGTCAGCGAAACGGTTCTTCGCACCGTTCTTTGATCGCGCGGCTCGAGCCGACGGGCTGGGCGCAGGCCGGTCAATGAGGCAGGCTGGTCCGTGAGTGGGAAGGGCGGCACAGGGTTGCGTCGCCCCTCCACTCCAGCGATCAACCGGCCCGCACCCGCGCCAGGAAGCGGTCGACCTCGGCCCGCAGATTGTTCGACTGAATGGACAGCTCGTTCGTCGCCGACAGGACGCTGCGCGCTTCCGATCCGGTTTCGGACGCCGAGGAATTGACCCGCACGATGGTTTCGCTGACCTCGCGCGTTCCGATCGAAGCCTGTTGGACGTTGCGGGCGATCTCGGTGGTGGCCGCTCCCTGCTCCTCCATGGCCGAAGCGATGGAGGTCGAGATGTCGTTGATCCGCGCGATGGTTTCCGAGATGGAGCGGATGGCGAGCACAGCGTCCTGCGTCGCGCCCTGAACCGCGCCGATCTGCGCGTTGATTTCCTCCGTCGCCTTGGCGGTCTGGTTGGCGAGGCTCTTCACCTCGGACGCCACGACCGCGAAGCCCTTGCCGGCCTCGCCCGCGCGGGCGGCCTCGATGGTGGCGTTCAAGGCCAGCAGGTTGGTCTGGCTGGCGATGTCGTGGATCAGCTTCACCACCTGACCGATCCGGCTGGCGGCGTCGGCCAACCCCTGCACGGTGGTGTTGGTGCGCTCCGCCTGCGACATGGCCTCGCCGGCGATCGCTGCCGACTGGGTCACCTGATGGCTGATCTCGCCGATGGAGGCGGTCAGCTCCTCCGCCGCCGCGGCGACCGTCTGGATGTTGACGGAGGCCTCCTCCGCCGCCGCCGCGACCTGGGTCGACTGCGCGCTGGTCTCCTCGGCCGTGCGGCTCATGTTCTGGGCGGTGCCCTGGAGCTGGTGCGCGGCGGAGGCCACGGCCTGCACCACGCTTTTCACTTCGCGTTCGAACGAGTCGGCGGTGGTTCCCAGCTCGCGCGAGATGATCGCGGCGGTGTTCAGGTCCACATAAACCGAGGTCGCCAGATCCATGTCCAGGAAGACCGCTTTGTTGATCGCCTGCATCAGTTGGGCGAGCTTCTCCGGCTTCTTGCGGTAGACCTGGTAGGCGAGGTCGATCAGCTTGTTCAGGGTGAAGCAATAGGCACCGGTGTACCAGCGCGGCTCCAGGCCGATGCGCTGGTGAGCCTGCCCGATCTTCAGAACCTGCGCCATGTAGGCGTCGTCGAAGGTTCCGGTGAAGACGTTCTTCAGCCAATGCTGCTTCTGCATGTCCCGTGCCCGGCTGACCACCGTCGGATTGGCGAGCAGTGTCGCGACCTGGGGGACGGAGCGCAGGTAGCCGTAGAAATCCTCGAGGATCTGATCGATGCGCTGGGCGAGATAGGGCTGGAATTCCCGAAGGATGGCCTTCGTGGGTTCGTCGATTCGCAGAAAGGAGATTCGGTCGAGAATGGATTGCGTCTGGGCAGAATGCGACATGGATCGACTTCCCCGCGAAAATAGGACCGCATCAGATTAGCGAAATTTGTTTCGAATGCAAAGTAACTAACCTGCGGGCGGCACTATGGAGGGTTACGATCGGTGTGAAAACCGGCAGCGTTGTCGCAGGCCGCCAAATCATTAAAGTCCTATAAAAATAGAAACCGGCGGAGCCGTTTGGCATCCGCCGGTATGTTGTGTGCCGCCGTGAAGATCGACTGTTCGTCTACATCAGGCAGCCATATGAGCCGGGGCGCGGCGCAGCGCCTGGGCGGCGCTCAGGACGGCCTTCTGAAGCTTCTCGAAGGCCCGCACCTCAATCTGCCGCACCCGCTCGCGCGACACGCAGAACTGCTGGCTCAACGACTCCAGGGTGGAGGGATCGTCCTTCAGGCGGCGCTCGAACAGGATGCGGCGCTCGCGGTCGTCCAGCCGTTCCAGGGCCTGCCCGACCAGCCGGCGGCGCAGCGCCAGCTCGTCGGCGTCGGCGATCACGCTTTCCTGCGTCGGACGGTCGTCGGCCAGGAGTTCCAGCCAGTTGGTCTCGCCGTCGCTGGACAGGGCGGCATCGAGCGAGCTGTCGTTCGACGAGAGCCGGCGGTTCATCTCCACCACCTCCTGCTCCGGCACATCCAGTTCGGTGGCGATGGCGGTGACGGTCGAGGGCGACAGGTCGCCCTGTTCCAACTCCTGCATCTGGCTCTTCAGGCGGCGCAGGTTGAAGAACAGCTTCTTCTGGGCGGCGGTCGTGCCCATCTTCACCAGCGACCAGCTGTGCAGGATGTATTCCTGGATGGAGGCGCGGATCCACCAGGTGGCGTAGGTCGCGAAGCGGAAGCCGCGTTCCGGATCGAACTTCTGGGCGGCCTGCATCAGGCCCACATTGCCTTCGGCGACGAGGTCGGGCAGCGGCAGACCGTAGCCGCCGAAGCCGCGGGCGATCTTGATCACCAACCGCAGGTGGCTGCCCACCAGACGCTCCAGCGCATGGCCGTTCCCGCGGTCGCGCCAGGCGACGGCGAGCTCGCGCTCTTCGTCGGGGGCCAGGATGGGGAACCGCTTCGACTCCTCGACGTAACGGGTCAGGCTGGCGTTTTCACCAGTCAGGAGTTTCTTGAGCACACCGGCCTCCTCTCTCCAACGCTCCACCGTCTCTTGCCGCGGAACCCTTTCGATGGCCGTTCGCAGACGCCCACCGTTTCGGCATTTTTTTTGTGGGGGATTTGCCGAAATTATCCGGGAACACGTCAATCAGACATTGATACTGTGCCGCCACCTCCAAGTTGGATCAAGCCTTGAAACGGCGGTGCAGCAATATTTTTTGGCCTATGTCCGGACTATTCGGTCCTTATGAATGCCGAAAAGATCGGGAGAACTTTTGGAATATTGGCGAAAAGATGACGATTTTCGTTTGGAGCTAAGGCAGATGCGGCTCTCTCCGCTTGGTCATCACTCGACGGCATGGATGTGTCTTTTGCATGATCTATGGCCATACAGGCTAAGGAGTATGGCCGCTTGGCATAGGACGTTCCTCCAGGGGGGATCAGGGATGCAATCCCTGGGCGGCAACGGTGGTGTTCTCCGGCGTCGCGGGCGTGCTATTCCAGCTGTTCGAACAAGGCGGGAGGCCACCCATGCACATCCGCGACAGCCGGCCGGACGATCTGCCGCGCATCCAGACGATCTACACCCATCATGTCCTGACCGGCACGGCCAGCTTCGAGGAGGTGCCTCCCAGCCTGGAGGAGCTTGCCCGCCGACGCGACGACGTGCTGGACCGGGGCATGCCCTATGTCGTTGCGGAGATGGACGGGCGGGTCATAGGATACGCCTATGCGGGCCCCTACCGGCTGCGCACCGCCTACCGGTACAGCGTCGAGGATTCGATCTATCTCGATCCGGACTGTATGGGCCGCGGCGCCGGTCGGGCGTTGCTCGCGGCGGTGATTGACCGCTGCACGGCGGCAGGGTGCCGCCAGATGCTCGCGGTCATCGGCGACAGCGGCAACGCGGCGTCCATCGGCCTGCACCGAAGCCTGGGTTTCGAATCAGCGGGCCTGCTGAAGGCGATCGGGTTCAAGTTCGGGCGCTGGGTGGACAGCGTCCTGATGCAGCGTCCGCTTGGTCACGGGGAAACGACGTCACCTGACGGTCGCTGAGGGCGCCGTATCGTCATCTTCCGCCGTTTCACGGCCATGCAGCGGCGAAGGCGGTAAGAAAAAGGCGCACCCCGAGGGTGCGCCTGCCGGCGGGTCCAGAGTGGAGCGCAGGGGGTCAGTCCTGCGCAACCCGCTTGCGGCCCAAACCGAGCTTCGTGGCCATTTCCGAGCGGGCCTTGGCGTAGTTCGGAGCGACCATCGGATATTCCGCCGGCAGATTCCATTTGGCCCGGTAATCGTCCGGCGACATGTCGTAGACGGTCTTCAGATGCCGCTTGAGCATCTTCAGCTTCTTGCCGTCCTCAAGGCAGACGATGTATTCCGGGGTCACCGACTTCTTGATCGGCACCGCGGGGACCAGTTCGGCCTTGGCCGGCGCGGTCTTTTCCTCGCCCAGACCGTTGAAGGCCGCCTGGACGTTGAGGATCAGTGCCGGCAGGTCGGCGACCGGCACCGTGTTGTTGCCGACATAGGCCGAGACGACCTTGGCGGTCAGGGCCTGCAATTCCGATGCTTCGATGGTCATGGCCGCGTTCAGCTCCGTTCCCCTGTGAGTCGGCCGTTTTGGAACAGCCTTGGATTGGGCGATGTCGATCAGACGTTCACCACGTCGCGCAATTGCTTGGCCGGTTTGAACCGCGGCGCTTTGGACGCGGCGATCCGCACCGCCTCGCCGGTGCGCGGGTTGCGCCCCTCGCGGGCGGCGCGCTCGGCCACTTCGAAAATGCCGAACCCGGCGAGACGCACCTCCTCGCCGCGGGCGAGCGCCGAAGAAATGCCTTCGAACACCGACTGAACGACCTTCGCCGCATCGGACTTGCGGATGCCGGCGTTGGTCGCGATGGTCTCGATGAGCTCGGCTTGGTTCATGCGAAACTCCTGGTGCCTTCGCGCGTGTGGATTTTTCCGTGTTCTTGGCAGATCGAATCCATCGGCACAAGAGTGATGGGTGGGAAAGCAACCATAAGTGTTTCACTGCTTGTGAATTCTTGCCTTCACTGTGGCTTGGATGCATCAAAAAGACCACCCTGGGCGACACAACGGCGCCGCGTGGCCGGCAAAGGAAGGATGTCCTGCCCGGAAAGTTGATCGACTCGCGGGATGCGGTTCTTGAACGATCAATCGGCAGCACCATTTGCGTGGCGTTCGGGTCCGGGCCCCTCTGACGGCTGAGGCGTCAGCCGTGATGTCGGACACCGCTTGAATTCACTGCAGACGCAGCGCAATCAAGTGGGTGTTGTTATGGATTCCCTTGTCACCCCCCTCTTTCTCGATGTCATGGGAAAGCCGGCGTGGGTCTGGCTGACCTTCGTCGGCCTCGTCCTGGCCTTGCTGGCCTTCGACCTCGGCATTCTCAACCGCCGCGACCGCGAGATCGGCGTGAAGGAAAGCCTTCGCCTCTCGGCCTTCTACATCGCCGTCGCCCTGCTGTTCGGCGGCTGGGTCTGGTGGTCGATGGGCGACGCCGCGGCCGCCCAGTACTACACGGGCTTCTTCATCGAAAAGAGCCTGTCGCTCGACAACGTGTTCGTCATATCGCTGATCTTCACCTACTTCGCGGTCCCGCGGGCCTACCAGCACCGCGTGCTGTTCTGGGGCATCCTGGGCGTGATCGTGATGCGCGGCCTGATGATCGCCGCGGGCGCCGCCCTGGTCAGCGAGTTCCACTGGGTGCTTTACGTCTTCGGCGCCTTCCTTCTGCTGACCGGCGTGAAGATGCTGTTCGCCGTGGACAAGGAGCCGGACCTCGCCGACAACCCGGCGCTGCGTTTCCTGAACCGGCATCTGCGCATCACCGACGGCTTCCGCGGCCAGAAATTCTTCGTGCGCGAGGCGGGGCCGGACGGGCGGACCGCGCTCTACGCCACCCCGCTGTTCCTGGCGCTGATGATGGTCGAGTTCGCCGACCTGATCTTCGCGGTGGACAGCGTGCCGGCGATCTTCGCCATCACCACAGACCCCTACATCATCTACACGAGCAACATCTTCGCCATCCTCGGCCTGCGCGCGCTCTACTTCGCGCTGGCGGCGATGGTCCACCGCTTCCGTTATTTGAAGTACGCGCTGGCGCTGGTGCTGGTCTTCATCGGCGGCAAGATCTTCTACGCGCAGCTCTTCGGCAAGCCGGACCCGCTGGTCTCGCTGGGCGTGACGCTGACCCTGATCGCGGGCGGCGTGGTCGTCTCGCTTCTCAAGACGCGCGGCGAGGGCAAGCGGCTGCCGGCGGAATGACCCCGGTCAGCCGGTGAAGCCCAGGCGCTTCAGGGCGGCGATGCTCTCCTTCGCGCTGGTGTGGAGGATGAAGTCGCCGCCCGCCTGGGTCCAGGGATCGCGGGCCTTCTCGCGGTCGTCCACCAGAACCGTGCCCGGCCCGCCGTGGCGGTGCTTGTCGCGGGCCATGCAGGTGATGACCCGCACGTGGGGTCCCAGCATGTGGGCGACCCAGCGCCGCTTCTGCTCCGGCGCCCAGGAGCCGAGCGGCAGGCCGGTCAGGATGGTCGGCGCGTAAGGCTCGCAGAATTGCCAGAGATCCTGCGCGTCGTGCATGAAATTCAGCGTGCCGAAGAAGTCCGGGTGGCGCGACAACTCCCGCCACATGACCTTCATCGGGATCTCCTCCGGGCGTTTGCCGGTGACCGCCTTCACGCCGCGGTCGAAGTCGGCGAGAACGCCATCGAGGTCGAGGAACAGCTTGGGTCTCGGCATCGTCTTCCTTGGAATTGTCCGTCCAACGCCGGGCGGACGGGACCGAAGAATACCGGTTGCACGGAACCTTCGCCAGCCGGTCGGGTTGCACCCGAAGGCATAGGCGCACGGCTTCGGTGCGGCAGGGGGTACGGATGACGGTCATAGGCATTTCAGGATCTTACGGCGGCCTGAATCTGGGTGATGAGGCGATCCTCACCTCGGCCATCCAGCAGCTCCGCACCACGGTGCCGGGGGTCGAGGTGGTCGTCTTCTCCCGAAACGCCGCTCATACCCGCGCGAACCACACGGTGGACCGCGTCCTGAATCCGCGGGAAGCCATGAAGGACGAGATCACCCCGGAGGTCGAGCGGCTCGACCTGCTGCTCCTTGGCGGCGGCGGCATCCTCTATGACAGCGAGGCGCAGACCTACCTGCGCGAGGTCACCATCGCGCAGAGGCTGGGCGTGCCCACCTACACCTTCGCCATCGGCGTCGGCCCGCTGAGGGACCGGGTGGAGCGCGACGCGGTGCGCGAGGGGCTGGACCGCATGGCCGGCATCACCGTCCGCGAGCCGAGCGCCAAGCGGCTGATCGAGGAAATCGGCGTGCAGGTTCCCGTGACGGTCACCGCCGATCCGGCGCTGCTGCTGACGCCGGAGCCCTTCACCGAGGAGATGCTGGCCGAGGCGGGCATCCCGCGCGGCCGTCCGCTGGTCGGCCTGTCGGTGCGCGAGCAGGGCGCTGCGGCGCCCGAACTCACCGACGCGGCCTACCACCAGCTTCTGGCGGAGGCGGCGGACTACATCGTGCAGCGGTTCGGCGCCGACGTGGTGTTCGTGCCGATGGAGCGCGCCGACGTGCGGGAGGCGCACCGAGTCATGGGCCGTATGGCCGTGTCCGAGCGTGCCCATCTGCTGCAGTACCGCTACACGCCGCGCCAGATCATCGGATTGATGGATCATTTCGAGATGGCCGTGGGGATGCGGCTGCATTTCCTGATCTTCGCGGCCATCACCGGCACGCCGCTGATCGCGCTGCCCTACGCCTCCAAGGTGTCGGACTTCCTGTCCTCGGTCGGGCTGGAGCCGCGGGCGACCGTGTCCCACACCACCGCCGGGACCTTCCTCGCCGACCTCGACCGCCTGTGGGATCACCGCGCCGAGCAGAAGGGACTGCTGCGCGACCGGATTCCCGTACTGATGGAGCGCGCCCGTGAAACGGCGCCGCTGGCCCTGCGGACGGTGGCCCCGCACGCCGAACCGGCGGTGGAACCGGCGGAATGATGGCCGGCGGAATGACGAAAGGAGCCAGTCTTGCCCGTTCTGCCCTGTCCCCCGAACCCTGAATCGGTCACGCTGCCGCCGCGCCGCGCCATGAAGGTGGCTCGCTGCCACGTCCTTGTCGTCGGCGGCGGCCCCGCCGGCATGGGGGCAGCCATCGGCGCCGCCCAGTCGGGGGCCGAGACGATCCTGGTGGAGCGCTACGGCTTCCTCGGCGGCAACGCCACGGCGGCGCTCGTCATGCCCTGGATGAGCTTCTACACCCAGCGCGGTTCGGTGGCCGTCGTCGACAACACGCGCCTGATGCCGCAGGACCACGGCCCCGGCGAGCCGGTGGTGGGTGGCGCGCTTGCCGTCTTCCTGGGGCGCCTCTACACCAACCAGGGTGCCATCCCGCCCTCGCCGGACACCGGCTTCACCGTTCCCTTCGATCCCGAGGTGCTCAAGGTCACCGCGCAGCAGATCCTCGACGAGGCCGGGGTGAAGGTGCTGCTGCACGCCTTCGCGTCCACCGTCCTCGGCGAACCGGGCAAGCCCGACGCCGTGGTGTTCGAGACGAAGTCCGGCCCGGTGGTCATCGAGGCCGACGTGATCGTGGATTGCACCGGCGACGGCGACATCGCGGCGCTGGCCGGCTGCGACTACGAGGTCGGGCGGGAGGAGGACGGGCTGACCCAGCCCATGACGCTGATGTTCCGCATGGTCGGCTTCGACCACGACGCCTTCAATGGCTATGTGCGGGAGCATCCGACGCAATGGCGCGGCGTGCACGGGCTGTGGGACCTCGTCTCCAAGGCCACCGCCAACGGCGACCTCGATCTGGCGCGCGAGGACATCCTGTTCTTCGCCACCACCCACCCCGGTGAAATCGCCCTGAACTGCACGCGGGTCACCGGCGCGCTGGGCACCAACGTCTTCGACCTGACCCGCGCGGAGTGGGAGAGCCACCGGCAGGCCGCGCAGATCGCCGGTTTCCTGCGCAAGTACGCTCCCGGCTTCGCCGATGCCTACACCTGCCAGACCGGCACCGGAATCGGCATCCGCGAGACGCGGCGCATCGTCGGCGACTACGCCATGACCGCGGACGACGTGCTGGGCGCGGCCAAGTTCAAGGACGCCATCGCCCGCGGCACCTACCCGGTGGACATCCACAGCCCGACGGGCCGCGGCACGGTGCTGAAGCGTGTGCCTTCCGGCGAATGGTACGAGGTGCCGATGCGCGCCCTGCTGCCCAAGGGGACGGAGAAGCTGCTGGTGGCGGGCCGTTGCATTTCCGGCAGCCACGAGGCCCACTCCTCCTACCGGGTCACGCCCACCTGCATGGCGACGGGGCAGGCGGCCGGGGTCTGCGCCTCGATGGCGGCGCGGCGCGGCGAGCGCACCCGCGACATCCCGGTCGGCGCCATCCAGCGTGAACTGCTGCGCCAGGGCGCCCTGCTGCGCGAGCCTGAGGCGTAGGCCCGCGAGGCGAGGTCAGCGCATCGCGAAGAGTTCCTGGTGAAAGCGTTGCTCCACCGGCAGGCCATGGGCTGCGAAGTCGTGCCGCAGCGCCTGCCCGAAGCCGATCGGGCCGCAGAACCAGACGCTGGCGTCACGCCAGTCCGGCACCAGGGTACGGATGCGCTGGCCGTCCAAGCGGCCGTCGCGGCTGTCGACCAGGACATGGAGGCGAACCCCCGCCGCCGCAGCGTCGGCGGTGAGCTTCGCGATCGCGTCCCCGTCGTACTCGCTGGTGGTGTGGAAGAAGTCGACGGTTTGCCGTGGCCGTTCAGCATTTTCCGCAAGGAACTTCATGCGGGCGATGAACGGCGTCACGCCGATGCCGCCGCCCACCCAGATCTGGTGCGGGCAGGAATCGTCGAAGGTGAAGCAGCCGTAGGGTCCCTCCACCGTCACCGCCTGACCGATCGCCAGCCGTTTGCGCAGCCGCCGGGTGTGGTCGCCCAGTTCCTTGACCACGAAGGTGATCCGGCGCTCGGCATCGTTCCAGGCCGAGGCGATGGTGTAGGGATGGGCGCCCTCCGCGCGGTCCGAGGTGGCGAAGGCGAACTGGCCCGCCTTGTGCCCCGGCCAGCCTTGCGGAACGTCGATCGCGATCTCCAGCGTGCGCACGCCGGGAAAGTAATGGAGCGCGCTGATGGTGCCGGGAACCCGCCGGTCAGCGGCGACCCGGCCGAGCAGCGCGACAACGGCGGCCCAGGCGCTGGCGGCGAGCAGCGGAGCCATCACCCAGCCGATGGGCGCGCTCCAGTAGGCGAAGTCGGTCAGCACGACGGCGTGGAAGACCAGCACGAGGTACGCCATCGCCAGCAGGCGGTGCGTTTTGAAGAACAGCCGGTAGGGAAGGCGTTTGAACAGCGCCAGCGCGATCAGCAGCACCGCCGCGTAGAAGGCCCATTCGCCGAGCCATTCGGCGGTGCCGCGCAGGCCGCGGAGCGACTGTTCGAGGGAGCTGTCGGGGATCGCCCGCGGTCCCCGTTGCGGCCGGGCCAGCCACCCCCAGCCCACCGCCCATTTCGGCCCCTGGGCCCACAGCCAATGGACGACCGCCGCGACGAGTCCGGCGATGCCCAGCCATTTGTGCAGGCGGTACATCTTGTCGAGACCGCCGAACCACGCCTCCGGCCAGCGCGGCCGCAGCGCCAGGATGGTCGCCATGCCCATGCAACCAATGGCGACGATCCCGCTGTACTGAACCAATGCAGCGCGAAGACCGAAGACGCCGTCCGCCCAAAACACTTCAGGTTCGGCGGCAAGCCATAAAATCGTGAGAAGGGCTAAAACACCCCATAAGGACAGTTTGATCGCTTTCATGGCGACATCCTCCGTGTCGGCCACCGTCAAGGTGCGGATGGAGGGATGTTTCGCGATCGCCTTTCCGGTGACAAGCCGATCCCGATCATCGCAGCCATTCGAATCGTCGGCCACGGCAACGGCGGGGGATGACGGGGAATTCGGTTACTTGCGGATCCAGACCTTGGTTTCCATGAAGCGGTTGGCGAGGAAGCGGTAGGTCTGCTTCTGCAACTGCTCGATGGCGGTCGACTTCTCCACCGGGGTGGTGTCCCAGGCCTGAAGGATGTCCTCCCACTCCAGCAGCCGGGCGCGCAGGTCGTCGCGGATCTTGCGGATGAAGGTCACGGTGGTGTCGAAGGCCTTCAGCGCGCCGAAGATCTCGCCGGTCTGGGCGTCCGCCTGCTCGAAGATGGCGTCGTAGTCCTTCAGCGGCTTGTTCAGCAGCCCCTGCATGCGCGCGACCTCGTTGCACAAGGTCCGGTCGGTCCGGTAGAGCTGGGTCAGCCGGGTCAGCTTGCCGCCGATGGCGCGGATGGCGTTGAAGCGATCGCGCAGCGCCTCGATGTAGGACAGCTCCTGCGTCAGGTCCTCGATGCGGTCGGTCAGGTACTGCTCGTAATTGTCCTTCAGGCCCAGCTTCGCCGCGATGTCCTTGAAGGCGGCCTTGACGCGCTGCTTGGTCTGAGGATCCTCGACGATCTGTTCCAACTCGTCGGCCTTCACCACGATCATCTCGGTTCCGGAGATCGAGGAGACGAGCTGGACGGTCAGGCGCCCGCGCGCGATGGTCCGGTGCTTCTCCTCGACCGACCAGGAGGCCCGGCCGTCCAGCAACTCCCCCGGGATCTGCTCGCCGGGACGGATCTGCTTCACGAAGGCCAGCCCCTTGGCAACGACGTCCAGCAGCTTGGCGTCGCGGCTGTCCTCCTTGATGTCGAAGGATTCCATCAGCGTGTTGAAGGGCAGGGCGGCCTTCAGATCGCCCAGCAGGATGTGCAGAACCGGCTGCTTGGCGGACGGGTCGATGCAGAAGAAGGCCCCGGACAGGCTGAACACCTTGTGTTCGAAATCGAAATGCGTGTCCCGCATCGGCGCAGCCGGAGAGGAATCGGGCGCCGCGGCGTCGGTTGGCGCCGACGCGGCGGGGGGAGCCTCGGCATCGGCTTCCATGCTTCCGGTTTCGGGATCGGGGACTTCGGACATGGGCGGGAACCGGAAGCGGGAATGGGACGGGCAGGTTACAGCAGATCGCGCAGCCGGAACCAGAGCATCGCGAGGACAAGCGCGGGTGTGCGGAACCGCCGTCCGCCGGGGAAGGGCAGGTGGGGCACGCGGGCGAAGACGTCGAACCGCTCCGCCGTGCCGCGGATCGCCTCGGCCATCACCCGCCCGGCCATGCCGGCCAGCGCCACCCCGTGGCCGGAATAGCCGTGGGCGAAACAGGTGGTGGGCGTCAGCCGCCCGACATCGGGCATGCGGTTCATGGTGATGGCGACGTGGCCGCCCCAGAAATGATCGACCGCGACGCCGCGAAGCTGCGGGAAGACCGCCAGCATCTTGGACCGCATGGCGATCTTCAGCCCCGGCGCGTCCAGCCCGGAATAGCTGACGCCGCCGCCGAACAGCAGACGGTGGTCGGCGGAGCGGCGGAAATAGTTCAGCACGAAGTTCATGTCGCTGACCGCCGCGTTGGTCGGCAGCAGGGCGGAGGCCGTCGCCTCCCCCAGCGGTTCAGTGGCGATCATGTAGGTGGCGACCGGCATCACCTTGGCCGACAGGCGCGGCGCCAGCGCCCCCAGATAGGCGTTCCCGGCGAGCACGAGGAAGCGCGCCGCCACCCGCCCCTCGGCCGTGGTGGCGCTGGGTTTGTCCCCGGTGTCGATGGCGGTGACGCGGCTGTCCTCGAAGATGCGGACTCCGGCCCGGACGGCGGCTCTGGCGAGGCCCAGCGCGTAGTTCAGCGGGTGCAGATGGCCGCTTCCGTCGTCGGCCAGCCCACCGACATAGGCGTCGCTGCACACCACTGCCCGTATCGCCTCACGGTCGAGCATGCGGACCTTGTCGTAGCCGTAGCGGTCGCGCATCTCGCGTTCCATCGCCGCCACGTCGTCCATGTGGCGCGGCTTCACCGCCGCGTGGGCGAAGCCCCAGGTGAGGTCGCAGGGAATGGCGTGCTTCGCCACCCGCTCCGCCAGAAGCGCCTTGGACTCCTCGCCGAGGTCCCACAGCCGCTTGGCATCCTCCGCCCCGACCCAACGCTCGATGGTGCTCATCGACTTGTTGTAGCCGGTGATGATCTGTCCGCCGTTGCGGCCCGACGCCCCCCAGCCGACGCGGTTGGCCTCCAGCAGGACCACGTCGTAGCCCCGCTCGGCCAGTTCCAGCGCGGTCATCAGCCCGGTGTAGCCGCCGCCGACCACGCAGACGTCGCAGGACAGCGTTCCTTTCAGCACCGGGTGTCGCGGATGCGGAGTCGCGGTGTCGGCGTACCACGAGCGGATGTGGGATGATGTCGGCATGACTGCCGAGTTAGGGGAGGGACCCCCGCCCCGTCAATGATTCCAGCGGTCAAATGGGCAGGGTCTTTGTTCCCCTCTGGCGCGAGGAGGGGGTGCGGGATCATAGTGTGGCGGTCGTTCACAGCAGGGAGGGGCTGCCCACCGTCCGGTGCGGTCCATACGTTCATGGGTTTCATGGAAGACTTCATCAAGAAGAACCGCATCACCGAAGTGGAATGCCTCGTGCCCGACATGTCGGGCATCGCGCGCGGCAAGATCGTGCCCGCCGAGAAGTTCCTGCGCATCCTGCGCGACCGCGGTCTGCGGCTGCCCGAGGCTATTTTCGTCCAGACCGTCACCGGTGAATATCCCGAAGACGATTCGGTCACCTCGGATGAGAATTCCGACATCTACATGATCCCCGACGAGCGGACGATCCGCTTCGTCCCCTGGTACGAGGAGCCGACGGCCCAGGTCATCACCGACTGCGTCTACGCCGATGGCAGCCCGGTGAACTTCTCGCCCCGCCATGTGCTGAAGCGCGTGCTGTCGCTCTACGAGGAGCGCGGCTGGAAGCCGATGGTGGCGCCGGAACTGGAGTTCTTCCTCGTCCAGATCAACAAGGACCCCGACTATCCGCTGGTGCCGCCGGTCGGGCGCAACGGGCGCGTGGAGAGCGGACGGCAGGCCTTCGGCATCGACGCGGTGAACGAGTTCGATCCGATCTTCGAGATGGTTTACGACTTCTGCGAGGCGCAGGACATCGACATCGACACCCTGACCCACGAGGCCGGGGCGGCGCAGATCGAGATCAACTTCAACCACGGCGACGCGCTGGAACTGGCCGACCAGGCCTTCCTGTTCAAGCGCACGGCGCGCGAGGCGGCGCTGCGCCATCAGGTCTACGCGACCTTCATGGCCAAGCCGATGCAGAACGAGCCGGGCAGCGCCATGCACATCCACCAGTCGGTGGTCGACGCGGATTCCGGGCGCAACCTGTTCTCCGACGCCAGCGGGGCGGACACGCCGCTGTTCATGTCCCACATCGCCGGGCTCCAGAAGTATCTGCCCTACGCGATGCCGCTGCTGGCACCGAACGTGAACTCCTACCGGCGGCTGGTGCCGAACTCCGACGCGCCGATCAACGTGCATTGGGGCCGCGACAACCGCACCACCGGCCTGCGTGTCCCCGTCTCGCCCGCCGATTCGCGCCGGGTGGAGAACCGGGTGGCCGGTGCCGACGCGAATCCGTACCTCGCCATCGCCGCGTCGCTGGCCTGCGGCTATCTCGGCATGGCCCAGGGGTTGGAGCCGACCGACCCGGTGAAGGGCTCCGCCTACCGGCTGGCCTTCACGCTGCCGCGCCACCAGGGCGATGCCTTGCAGAAGTTCAACGCCTGCAAGCCGCTGAAGGAGGTGCTTGGCGAGAAGTTCCTCGACGCCGTGACCTGCGTGAAGGAGGCCGAGTATGAGGCCTACCACCGCGTGATCAGTTCCTGGGAGCGCGAGAATCTTCTGCTGAACGTTTGAGCATTTTTCCGCCCCCTTCCGCCGCTGCCGCGGGAGGGGGCGTTCGCGTTCCGCAAAACCCGCAAAACCACCCGCAAATCGTTGACAACGAACCCCCCCGTGGGTGCAATAGCGCTCGCGCCGGGGACGCCGTGCACCGCACGCCGCCTCCCACGTCGAATGGAAAAAAGTCGACCAGTCACGAACTGACGAACGATCCAGAATTCGGGGGCTTTCTGCATGAAACGTTTCGCTCTCAGCGTCATCGGCGCCGTCGCGGCGATCGCCATCGCCGGCCCGGCGCTGGCCCAGGCCAAGAAGCCGGTCAACATCTACATCTGGAACGATTATCTGGGCGAATCGACGCTGGCGGACTTCACCAAGGCCACCGGCTACGACACCAAGGTGGACCTCTACGACAGCCTTGAGCTGCTGGAGCAGAAGGTGCTGGTCGGCAAGTCCGGCTACGACGTGATCGTCCCGACCGCCGAGCCGACCCTGTCGCGCATGATCCAGGCGAAGGTCGTGGCGCCGCTCGACAAGGCGAAGATCCCGAACCTGAAGAACGTCGATCCGAAGGTTCTCAAGCTCCTCGAGAACTCGGACCCCGGCAACAAGTTCTCCGTGCCCTATCTCGGCGGCACGGTCGGCATCGCCATCATCCCGGAGAAGATCAAGGCCGTCGCCCCCGACGTCCCGCTCGACAGCTGGGACCTGATCTTCAAGCCGGAGGTGGCGAAGAAGGTCGCGGCCTGCGGCATCACCGTGATGGACTCGGCCATCGACGTGATCCCGTCGGTGCTGAACTACCTCGGCCTCGATCCGAACTCCGAGAAGAAAGAGGATCTGGACAAGGTCGAGAAGACGCTGCTGGCGGTCCGCCCCTACATCAAGCAGTTCGTCACCGGCCAGAACATCAACATCCTGGCCGGCGGCGACGCCTGCGTCGTCATGGCCTACAACGGCGACGCCATCCAGGGTGCGGCCCGCGCCGAGGAAGCCAAGAACGGCGTGAAGGTCGAGTTCGTCACGCCGAAGGAAGGCGTGCAGGTGTGGTGGGACACGCTGGCCATCCCGGCGGACGCGCCGAACAAGGAGGGTGCGCACGCCTACATCAACTTCATCCTCGACCCGGCGAACATCGCCGCTGTGTCCAACACGGTCAGCTACGCCAACGCCGTTCCGGCCTCGCTGGCCTCGGTTGACGAGGGCGTGAAGACCAACCCCGCCGTCTTCCTGCCGGAGAACAGCAACGTCAAGCTGTTCGCCCTGAAGTCGATCAAGCAGACCACCGACCGCGCCCGCACCCGCGTCTGGACCAAGGTCAAGACCGGCAAGTAAGCGCGCCGCGAACCGGCACGCACGACACGCGCCCTGGTCGTTTCCCATCGGGAACGGCCGGGGCGTTCCCATGAGAAGAGGACGCCGAGAGGAGCCGCATGGCCGTCCAGCCGATCCGCAAGCCCACGCGCCTGGAACCCTGGCAGGACCCGGGACAGAAGCCCTATGTGCGAATCGAGAAGGTGACCAAGACCTTCGGCGATTTCGTCGCCGTGGACGAGGTCAGCCTGTCGATCTACCGGGGCGAGTTCTTCGCCCTGCTGGGTGGCTCCGGCTCCGGAAAGACGACCCTGCTGCGCATGCTGGCCGGGTTCGAGACGCCGACCGAGGGCAAGATCTTCATCGACGGCGTCGACATGGCCGGCATCCCGCCCTACGAGCGGCCGGTCAACATGATGTTCCAGTCCTACGCCCTGTTCCCGCACATGTCGGTGGAGCAGAACGTCGCCTTCGGCCTGAAGCAGGACGGCGTTCCGAAGGCCGAGATCAAGGAGCGGGTGGGGGCGATCCTCGACCTCGTCCAGCTCGGCCAGTTCGGCAAGCGCAAGCCGCACCAGCTCTCCGGCGGCCAGCGGCAGCGCGTGGCGCTGGCCCGCTCTCTGGTCAAGCGGCCCAAGCTGCTTCTGCTCGACGAGCCGCTGGGCGCGCTGGACAAGCGGCTGCGCGAGCGCACCCAGTTCGAGCTGGTCAACATCCAGGAGAAGCTGGGCGTCACCTTCATCGTGGTCACCCACGACCAGGAGGAGGCGATGACCATGTCCTCGCGGATCGCCGTGATGAACCACGGCGTCATCGCCCAGACCGGCACGCCGACCGAGATCTACGAATACCCACAGTCCCGCTTCGTCGCCGAGTTCATCGGCTCGGTGAACATGTTCGAGGGCAGGGTGGTGGAGGATCAGGCCGACCATGTGCTGATCCGCTCCGAGGACGCCGGCTGCGACCTCTACATCAACCACGCTGTGGCGGTCCCCGCCGGCGCCACGGTGGGCGTCGCCGTCCGTCCGGAGAAGATCGCGCTGAGCAAGGAGCCGCCGGCCAACGCCGCGGCCAACGCCGACGGGCGTAACGTCACCAGTGGGATCGTGCGCGAGATCGCCTATCTCGGCGACGTGTCGATCTATCTGGTGGAGCTGAAGACGGGCAAGACGGTGCGCGTCACGGCGCCCAACGTGGTGCGGCGCACCGAGATGCCCATCACCTGGGACGACGAGGTTTATTTGAGTTGGCGTCCCTTCGCCGGGGTGGTGCTGACGCAATGATCGACCTTCTGCGCCGGATCGGCCTGTGGGGGCGGGGGGTGGTGGTCGCCATCCCCTACCTGTGGCTTCTGCTGTTCTTCCTGGTGCCCTTCCTGATCGTGTTCGGCATCAGCCTGTCGGAGGCGATGCTGGCGCAGCCGCCCTACGCGCCGTTGGTCGACTGGCTGGTGGACGAGGATGCGGGCACGACCAAGCTCCAGATCCTGCTGAACCTGTCCAACTACCTGCGGCTGGGCGGGGACGACCTCTACATCCTGGCCTATCTGAACTCGGTGAAGATCGCGCTGGTCACCACCGTCTGCTGCCTGCTGCTGGGCTACCCCATGGCCTACGCCATCGCCCGGGCGGAGCCGTCCAAGCGCGGGCCGCTGATGATGCTGGTCATCCTGCCCTTCTGGACCAGCTTCCTGATCCGCATCTACGCCTGGATCGGCATCCTGAAGGCCAACGGGGTGGTGGACAACCTGCTGCAATGGACCGGCATGACGACGGAGCCGTTCGAGCTGCTCTACTCGGATTGGGCCGTCTACATCGGCATGACCTACTGCTATCTGCCCTTCATGGTGCTGCCGCTCTACGCGACGCTGGAGAAGCTCGACCCGACGCTGCTGGAGGCGGCGGCGGACCTCGGCTGCCGGCCCTGGAAGGCGTTCCTGACGGTGACTCTGCCGCTGTCTCTGCCTGGCATCATCGCCGGGTCGCTTCTGGTCTTCATCCCCTCGGTCGGCGAGTTCGTGACTCCGGAGCTGCTGGGCGGTCCGGACACGCTGATGATCGGGCGCGTGCTGTGGAACGAGTTCTTCGCCAACCGCGACTGGCCGGTCGCCTCGGCGGTGGCCATCGCGCTCCTGCTGTTCCTGGTGGTGCCGATCATGGTCTTCCAGCATGTCCAGGGGCGCCAGACGGAGGCCGGGCGATGAAGCAGATGGGCAAACTCGCCTGGGCGCTGTGGTTCGGCTACGCCTTCCTCTACGTGCCGATCGCGCTGCTGATCTTCTACTCCTTCAACGAATCGCGTCTGGTCACGGTGTGGGGCGGCTTCTCCACCAAATGGTACGCGGAGCTGCTGCAGAACGACCAGCTTCTCGGGGCGGCCTGGCTGTCGCTCAAGGTGGCGGCGATGTCGGCGACCGCGTCGGTGGTGCTCGGCACCGTCGCCGGTCTGGCGCTGGCCCGCTTCGGGCGGTTCCGCGGTCGGACGCTGTTCGGCGGCATGATCACCGCGCCGCTGGTTATGCCGGAGGTCATCACCGGCCTGTCGCTGCTTCTGCTGTTCGTGGCGCTGGAGCAGGCCATCGGCTGGCCGGACGGGCGGGGCATGACGACGATCACCATCGCCCACACCACCTTCACCATGGCCTATGTGGCGGTGATCATCCAGTCGCGTCTCGTCAGCCTGGACGAGAGCCTGGAGGAGGCGGCGATGGACCTCGGCGCCCGCCCGGCCAAGGTCTTCTTCGTCATCACGCTGCCGATCATCGCGCCGGCCATCGTGTCGGGCTGGCTGCTCGCCTTCACCCTGTCGCTCGACGACGTGGTGGTCGCCAGCTTCGTGTCGGGTCCGGGCTCCACCACACTGCCGATGGTCATCTTCTCCAGCGTGAAGTTCGGCATCAGCCCGCAGATCAACGCGCTGGCGACGCTGATGATGGTGGTGGTCGCCACCGGCATCTTCATCGCCAGTTTGGTCATGGCGCGGCAGGAACGTCAGCGGAAGCGGGACGAGCAGATGGCGGTGCAGGGGGGCTGAAGAGCCCCCTGTCACCCCAAAGCACCGTCTCATAGGGGCTATGCCGTTAGGCCGCAGACGGCGGGGTGGCCGTTCGCCGTTGCATTTGCTAGTGTATTGGCATCTGCAACAGCGAATGAGGTCGTATCGTGCGCGCGCTCTTATGGTTCCCAATGCTTCGTCTTGGTTTTTCGATGCCTTTTTCGGCGCCCAAGCGCCGTTATTCGGACCGTCCGCCCTCCCGCCACTGAGCGGTCGAGCGCGCTGCCCTTTCGGGCATTTCAGTGGCCCCTTTGGTGGCCGTTGCCAAATCCTCCGCTCCGTGGTTAGGGTGACCGTGGGTCACGGGTGACGCCGTGACGACTCGCTCCGGCCACGCACAAGAGCCGGACAGTTCAGGGATTTGGCAGGAGATTCAAAGATGACGACACCGGCGGCGGAAGGCTTCACCATGCCGGGCGAATGGGAACGGCACACGCGCTGCTGGATGGCGTGGCCGTGCCGGCCCGAGACGTGGCCCGAGGGGGCCTTCGACGCCGCCGCTGCCGCCTACACCGATGTCGCCCGCGCCATCAGCCGGTTCGAGCCGGTGACCATGGTCTGCGATCCCGCCGACGTCGCGGACGCTTCCCTGGCCTGCGGGCCGGGCGTCGAGATCCTGCCCCTGCCCATCAGCGATTCCTGGATCCGCGACACCGGACCCAGCTTCGTCACCGATGGGAAAGGGCAGGTGGCCGGCGTCCATTGGCGTTTCAACGCCTGGGGCGGCAACTACCAGGACAGCGCCAAGGACCAGCAGGTCGGGCGCCTGATGCTCGACCATCTCGGCTTGCGCTGCTTCGAAGCGCCCCTGGTCATGGAGGGCGGCTCCTTCCATGTGGACGGGGAGGGGACGCTGCTGACGACCGAGCAGTGCCTGCTGAATCCCAACCGCAACCCGAATCTCGGCAAGGCGGAGATCGAGGCGCTGCTCAAGGAGCACCTTGGCATCTCCAGCGTGATCTGGCTGGGCGAGGGCTATCAGGACGACGAGACGGACGGTCACATCGACGAGATCGCCCTGTTCGTAAAGCCCGGCGTCGTCATGGCGATCACCACCGACGATCCCGGCGATGCCAATTTCAAGGCGTTCCAGGACAATCTGGACCGGCTGAAGCGCGCCCGCGACGCCCAGGGCCGGGAGCTGGAAGTCATCCCGGTCCGCCAGCCGGCGCGGCGCGACGAGAATGGCGTCCGGCTGACGCTATCCTACACGAATCTCTACATCGCCAACGGCGGCATCGTCATGCCGGCCTTCGAGGATCCGGCGGACGACGAAGCCTTCCGCATCGTGCGCCGGGCCTTCCCGGACCGCGAGGTGGTGCAGGTCCCGGCCCTCGACATCGTGCGCGGCGGCGGCGGCATCCACTGCATAACGCAGCAGCAGCCGGCGGTCTGATCCGACATCTTGCGGGTTGCGAAAAGGCGAAGGCTGTTCCGGCTTTCGCCTGTGAATCGGCGAGTGCGGCGTTTGGGGTCTTGAATCGGTGGATGCGCGGGCGCATCTTCTTAACATGCAATTAAACCCGCTCAACATGCCACCGTTGGCAAAGCCTCAGCCGCCGATCACACCGGCGATGCAGATGGCCATGTCTCCGGCGGTCCAGGCGGCGCAGCAAACCGCCCCCACCGTCCGCACCCAGACGGTCCAGGCGACACAGGCGGTCGGCAAGATGGACCAGACGCGGGAAACCCGCAACGCCACCCAGTCGGGGCAGGCCATCGACCCGCAGACGGCGGCGGTCCAGGCGCGGACCAATGGCGCCGGCTATGGTGCCAAGCAGCGCGGCACGCTCCTCGACGTCAGCGTCTGAGGCGTTTACACGCGTCCTTTCCCGCTGTTCAATTCACACGCTCTCCGCCATTATCTTATGCAAAGCCGAGGCGGTTTTTCGCGTTGCCGAAGGCTGTTTCCAGGAAGCTGGTTCGGCTGTAACGCGCTGGAGCCGTTCGCGTGATGCATTCCGCCCTGATCGAGATGATCGCCGCCGGACAAACGGATGTTGGCCGTGTCCGGTCGCGCAACGAGGATTCGTTCCACCTCGACCCGGCGCGCGGCTTGGCGGTGATCTGCGACGGTATGGGCGGACACGCCGGGGGCGACATCGCCAGCCGCACCGCGGTGGAGGTGGTGGCCGCCGTCATCGCCTCCCAGGACCGGGCCGACGGTGCTCGGACGCCGTCCGCAGCGGAGGAGGAGAGGGCGGCGGCGGACGCCGCATCGGTGGTGCGTTCCGCGGTGGTGGCCGCCAATCGCCGGATCAACGCCCTGAATCGCCAGCGTGGCTTTCCCGAAGGGCGCGGCATGGGAACCACGTTGGTGGGGCTCTGGCGGGTTCCGGGAACCGGGCGCGTCGTCGTGTTCCATGCCGGGGACAGTCGCCTATATCGCCTGCGCGGCGGCGAGTTGCGTCCGCTGACGCGCGATCACAGCCTCTACCAGCTCTGGCTGGACAACGGACGCCGCGGGCAGGCCCCCCACCGCAACATCATCGTTCGCGCGCTCGGCACCGGCGAGCAGGTCGAGCCCGACATCGCCGTCCACGATCTGCAGCCGGATGACCTCTATCTTCTCTGTTCGGACGGGCTCACCGGCATCGTGCCGGAGGGCGTGATCCAGCGCATTCTCACCCAACAGCCGCCGCCGGCTGGCGAAGACGTCTGCGCCCGGCTGATCGACCTTGCCAACGGCGCGGGCGGGCCGGACAACATCACCCTCATCCTTGCCCGGTTCGTCCTTCTTCCGGCCTGACCAAACGGCCCCTTCAGGGCGCTCTGGTTTTGACAAAGCGCGCGGTGGCCACGGTGGCCGGCGCGGCGGAGTCCAACGCCTGTTTCAGCGCGGGCAGATACGACGCTGCGGCCTCGGCTTCGGGGCGCGGCGCGGCAAACAGCGGTGTGGGGCTGGCGATCACGACAATCAGTTCATGGCCGTAAGGCGGCCCAACCGTCCAGAAACGCCCGCCGGCGCCGCGCTCACCCAACCGGCGAATCGCGCCGGACTCCACGCGGCCGCTGATTTCCAGAGGATTGGGCAACAGATGGATCACGTCGCCATCCGACGTGAAATAGTCCACCTGCAAATACACCGGAAAATCGGGGGCCGCGACGTCGAACATCAGGGTCTGGCCGCCCTCGAACAGAATTCCGGTCGATCCCTTGAGGTCGATCGACAAGGGGGTGGCCAATCCGGCGTTGGCGGACCGGAGTTGGCCGATCAGCGTCAGGGGCTCGCACAGGGCAGGGGACGCGCGCTCGACCTCGACGGCGGCCCGTTGGCCGGTCAGGAGGTCCTGGGCGAGCAGTGCGAGGCTGTCCGGATCGGTATCGCCCGCGGTCAGGCCGGAGATCGCGACCCGCTGGTCTGCGCCGACGGCGACATCGAGTTCGGCACAATGGAATTCCGCCAAGGCCGTCCGCAAGGCCGACAGATCGGGCACGGCAGAAACAGGCGGTCCGTCCGCCGCGGGGACTGTCTGTGCTGGAAGAACGGTCTCGCTTTCCGAAGACGCTTCGGACGCCGCATCGGCGCGGTCCGTCCAGGCGGCCGTGGCGCCTCCAATGGCAGCGGCGAGCAGCGCGGCCGAGCATCGCAGTCGCCATGTCATCGGCGCGTAGACGTCCTTCACCGGCATCTGACCGTTGGTTATAAACTGCGATTTATGTAGCGTGCATTTTGGGCAACGCCAAGGGTGGAGGGACGAATCCCCTGCGGCGAAGGACGATCATATAATCTGTATTATGGAAAATAATAGCGCAGGGAAGCGAGCAGGGCACCAATCCGTCCCTTCCGGCGTTCCAGCCGATGGACTATCGTCGCGGTTCGTTCCCGCATCCATTCCCTCGATGAAGGTTGCGCTTTATGCCTCGCTCCTCGTGGCTTATCGGCCCCGTGCTGTCGTTTTGTCTGCTTCCGTTTGCCGCCTCCGCCCAAACGCCACCGGATTGTGCGAGGCCGGCCGGTCGCGCGGACCGGACCATCTGCGCGAGCGCCGACCTGAAGGTTGCTGCCGAGGATTTGGCGGCGCTCCTGCGTGACACCTTGGGAAACACGCCGGCCGACGGCCGGGACGCCATCGAGCGCGCGCAGAAGGCTTTCCTGGCCGCGCGTGACAGCACCTGCGCCGACAAATCCGCCGTTCCGGCCTGCCGTGCCCTCTATGAAGCCCGCGCCGCCGACCTCGCCGCCCAGAATTCGGCGGCGCAGAAAAAGCTGGCCGCAATCGTCGCCGGCATTCCGAAGGACGCCAAGGCCGCCGCCGCCGCTCTTCAGCGCCACGACGGCGCGCCCGCAAAGGCATGGCTGGTCTATCTCTACCAGAGCGGCATGGTGACCGTGGCCGACAAGGACGCCACCGTGCGCCGGCTTGTCGATGAAATCCTGAACCAGGATCTTCCGAAAGATCCCTATCTCCATGAGGAGATGGCGAATCTCGGCGATGTTCCGAGCGCTCCGCTGGGCACGGTTCTGCTGTTCCTGCGCCACGTCCTGTCGACCACGGAGATGGACGCGCCCTGCTTCCTGTTCACCAAGCACGGGCAGCCGGCGTTCGAAGCCTTCGGGGCCTTCTGGGGCAACGCGCGCGACGAGACGCCCGGGCTGTGCAGCCCGCCGTCTTCGGTGTTCGATCTGCCGGAATGGAAGTCCGTCTCCGCCCACATGGACCCGGCCATCGAACCGGCCCTGGTGGAGCGCGGCAGCATCCGTCACGGTTATGAGCGCCAGTTCGAGGTGGACGACCTTCAGGCGTCGCTTGTGCCCAGCACGCTTCTGGAGGCGCCGATGTCCGCCGAAGCCAGGAAGATGGCCGAGCAGCGGGGAAAGGCCGTGGCCGCCTTCCGGTCCTGGAGCGATTTCGAGGTTTGGCCGGAAAAGGAGTACCGCGCGGCGGCGCATGCCCTTCCGGTGGCCATCTCAGCCACATCAAAGCTTTACAGGGAGAAGTTCAGACTGAATCCCCAGACGGCGGATCAGGCTGCCAGGGCGGCCGCAGACCGCTTCATCGCCGGCCGGCTGGGCCTCATCATGCCGGACGATTAAAGCGGATTGCAATCCGCTTTGGACCGCGCCGGCGGTCCCGGTCGCACATGCGACCGGAGCCCGCCGGCGAATGAGGCGCTATGAGTCTAAAGCGAACGGAAGTTCGCTGTAAGGATCCCCTGCCCCATTTTTCCTTGGGCCCCCAAGGTCAAAGCTCGATGACGAGCCCGTCATAGGCGGGCTCGACGCCGGCGGGCAGCAGCCGGCGGAGCGTGTCGTAATCCATGGTCTGGTCCATGTGCGTCAGGTAGGCCCGCTCGGGGCGCACCCGCGCGATCCATTCCAGCGTCAGGGCGAGATGGGCATGGACCGGGTGCGGCGGTTCGATCCGTGCGCAGTCGACCACCCACACCTCGACGCCCTCCAACGCCGCGAAGGCGTCTTCATCCAATCTCACAACATCGGTCGAATAGGCAAATTTATCAAAGCGATAGCCAAGGGTCTTCAGATAACCATGATCCTGCTCGAAGGGCACGATCCGGTGACCGCGCACCTCGAACGGGCCTTCCACGGCGCGAGGCGTCAACACCGGGCGGTAAAAGGGATCGCCGGGGCGAAGAGGCTCGAAGCAATAGCCGAAACGCCGCTCCAGCTCGGCCAGATCATCGGCGCTGCCAAAGGCGTCGATGGGCGCGTGCATGGCGCGGCACAGTTCCCTGAGTTCGTCGATGCCATGGGAGTGGTCGGCGTGCTGGTGCGTCCAGAGCACAGCGTCGAGCCGCCGCACATCGGCGTTGAGAAGCTGCTGGCGAAGGTCCGGCGAGGTGTCGACCAGGACGCTGACCTCACCACCCTGCCCGGCCCCCTCCTGTTCCCACTCCACCAGGATGGACGGGCGCATCCGGTGGTTCCTGGGGTTCGCCGGGTCGCAGGACCCCCAGCCGAGACCGATCACGGGCACGCCCCGCGATCCGCCGCAGCCGAGGATCGTGACCCGCTGGCCGGTCATGCAGCGACCTGTTGGCCCGTGCCGGCACGGGGAAACAGGCGGAAGAAGTTGTCCGTTGAAATCCGGGCCAGATCCGCCGCGTCCACGCCCTTGACCCCGGCGACGCAGGCCGCGGTGTGGGCGACGTAGGCCGGCTCGTTGCGCTTGCCGCGGAAGGGCACCGGCGCCAGATAGGGCGCGTCCGTCTCCACCAGAATCCGGTCCAGCGGAACGTCCTTCACGATGGCGCGGAGGTCCTCAGACTTCTTGAAGGTGACGATCCCGGACAGGGAGATGTAGAAACCGAAATCCAAAGCCTCTTCAGCGAGTTGCCGACCGGAGCTGAAGCAGTGCAGCAAGCCGTTGACCGGCTGCCCGGCGGCTTCCTCGCGGACGATCTGCATGGTGTCGTCGTCGGCGTCGCGGGTGTGAACGATCAGCGGCAGCCCGGTGTCCAGGCTGGCCCGGATGTGCCGGCGGAAGCACTCCTGCTGAATGTCGCGCGGGCTCTTGTCGTAGAAGTAGTCCAGCCCGGTCTCGCCCAGCCCGATCACCTTCGGGTGCTTCGACAGTTCGACGAGGCGCTCGACGCTCACCCCGTCGATCTCCGCCGCCGCCTGGTGTGGGTGAACGCCGAGGGAGCACAGAACGTCGTCGTACCGTTCGGCGACCGCCAGGATGCGGTCGAAGCGTGACAGGTAGGTGCAGATGGTCACCATCCGCCCCACCCCCGCCTGCCGGGCGCGGTCGACGACCGCGTCCAGCTCCTCGGCGAAATCGGGAAAGTCGAGATGGCAGTGGCTATCGACCAGCATCGTTCGTCAGCTCTTCGCTTCGTCCACGTAGCGCGGGAACACGCCCTGAGGCGTCGGCAGCGGCGTGCCGGGGACCAGCGCCCCACCCGCCCCCAGCCGGTCGAACCCGCGGGCCTCCGGCCCTTGCGCCAGCTGGTCCAGGATCCTAGCCGAGGCTTCCGGCATGATCGGCTGGGTCAGGATGGCGAGATGGCGGATGGTCTCGGCCAGCACATACAGCACCGTGGCCATGCGCGCCGGATCGGTCTTCTTCAGCGCCCAGGGCGCCTGCTCGTCCACATAGCGGTTGCCGTCGCCGATCACCGCCCAGATGGCGTCCAGCGCCTTGTGGAAGGACTGCGACTGGATCTCCGCCCGCACGATCGGCAACAGGTTGCGGGCGGCGCCGAGCAGGGCCTCGTCGGCCTCGGTGAAGGCGCCCGGCTGCGGCACGGCGGCCCCGCAGTTCTTGCCGATCATCGACAGCGAGCGCTGCACGAGGTTCCCATAATCGTTGGCGAGGTTGCCGTTGATCCGCTGGACCATCTGCTTGTGCGAGAAGTCGCCGTCGTTGCCGAAGGGCACCTCGCGCAGCAGGAAGTAGCGGGTCTGGTCCAGGCCGTAGGTGTTGACCAGCGTCTCCGGCGCGATGACGTTGCCCAGCGACTTCGACATCTTCTGGCCTTCGATGGTCCACCAGCCGTGCGCGAAGACGCGCTTGGGCGGGGCCAGCTTGGCGGCCATCAGGAAGGCCGGCCAGTAGACGGCGTGGAAGCGCAGGATGTCCTTGCCGACCATGTGCAGGTTGGCCGGCCAGTATTTGGCGTACGCGCCGCCCTCGTCCGGGAAGCCGACCGCGGTGATGTAGTTGGCCAGGGCGTCCAGCCACACATACATGATGTGGTCGGGATTGCCGGGCACCGGAATGCCCCACTTGAAGGTGGTGCGGCTGACCGACAGGTCCTTCAGCCCCGACTTGACGAAGGCGACGACCTCGTTGCGCTTGCCGGCCGGGGCGATGAAGTCCGGGTTCTGCTCGTAGAACTCCAGCAGGCGGTCCTGCCAGGCCGAGAGGCGGAAGAAGTAGGAGGGCTCCTCCACCCACTCGCACTCGGCGCCGGTCGGGGCGATCTTCTTGCCCGACGGCGACGTGGTCAGTTCGTCCTCGCCGTAGAAGGCCTCGTCGCGCACCGAGTACCAGCCGGCGTAGCTGCCGAGATAGATCTCGCCGGCCGACTCCAGGCGGCGCCACAGTTCCTGCACCGACGCGATGTGCCGCGGCTCGGTCGTGCGGATGAAGTCGTCGTTGGAGAAGTTCATCAGCGAGACGAGGTCGCGGAAGTTCTTCGACACGCGGTCGGTGAACTCCTGGGGCGCGACGCCGGCGTTCATGGCGGATTTCTCCACCTTCTGGCCGTGCTCGTCGGTGCCGGTGAGGAACTTCACGTCATAGCCGTCCAGCCGCATGAAGCGGGCCAGCACGTCGCAGGCGAGCGTGGTGTACGCGTGCCCGATGTGCGGCACGTCGTTCACGTAATAGATCGGAGTCGTCAGGTAGAAGGTCTTCGACCCGGTCATGTCAGAGGCTCTCCCGAGAATGCGCCGGCCCGGCGCGTCGCCGGCCCGGGTGGGCGTGTTGTGTCGTCCGTGTTAAGTAGCAGCCGCTTCCAGCGTCGCCAAGGCGTTCAGGACCACCTGTTTGCGGTCGAGGTTGGCGGATTCCGCACGGGCGAAGTGGCGTTGGACCTTTTCCCACACCTCCACCCAACGTTCAAGGCCGCGGGCGTTGGCCAGGCGGGTCATCAGGGCGGCCTCGCCGGCCACCACCTCCGCCGGCCATGCCCCGCGGGCCAGCGACCGGACGAAGCGGGCCAGCCACCAGACGAGCAGGTCGGTGGCCGTCTCGTACAGACCATCGTCCTGCTTGCGGGTCAGCTTGTCGCCGAAGGCGTGGGCGGCGGTGATGTCCAGTCGCGGCAGGGTGCCGAGCAGACCGATCAGTTCCCGGTAGAGGTCGAGCCCGCCGGCCTCGGCCAGCCCGATGGCCCGCCCGATGCTGCCCTCCGCCAGCCGGGCGAGCGCCGCCCGGTCCTCGTCGCCGAGGTCAGGGCGATGCTGGACCAACAGGTTGAGGACCGTTTCCTCAGGAAGTGGTTGAAGCGTCAGCTTGCGGCAGCGGGAGCGGATGGTGGGCAGCATGCCGCCGGGGTTGTCGCTGACCAGAAGCAGCAGAGCGCCCGGCGGCGGCTCCTCCAGAATCTTGAGAATGGCGTTCAAGCCACTGAGATTCATGCGGTCCGCGCCGTCGATCACAGCCACGCGCCAGCCGCCCTCGGCGGCGGTCTTGCGCAGGAACGGGCCGATCTTGCGCACATCGTCCACGGCGATGTCGCGCTTCAGCCGGTCGCGCTTTTCGTCGCGTTGGCGCTCGACGGTCAGCAGGTCGGCGTGCCCGCCCGAGGCGACGCGGCGGAAGACCGGGGCGTCCGGGGACAGCGCCAGCGAGGCGGGTGGCGGCGGTGCGCCGAACAGGCCGGCGTCCGGCGGCTCGTGCCCCTGGGACAGGACGAAGCGGGCGAAGCGGAAGGCCAGGGTCGCCTTGCCGATCCCCGGCGGGCCGCCGATCAGCCAGGCGTGCGGCAGCCGCCCGGAGTTCCAGGCGTCGAGCAGCAAGCGCTCGGCGTCGTCATGGCCGGTCAGCTCGGGGTTGCGGCGCGGGGCGAGGGCATCCTCCTCCGCGACCGGTTCGGGCGCGCGGGCGCGGCTCACCTCAGGACGCTCCCAGACGGCGGGTCACCGCGTCCAGAATGGCCGCCTGCACCGCTTCGACGGGGTGTCCGGCGTCGACGAGCACGCAGCGCTCCGGCTCCCGCGCGGCGATGTCGAGGAAGCCGTCGCGCAGACGGTGGTGGAAGGCGACGTCCATGCGCTCGTAGCGGTCCTCCCCGCCGCGGCGGGCGGCGGCGCGGGCCAGCCCATCCTCCACCGGCAGGTCGAGGATCAGCGTCAGGTCGGGCCGGAAGTCGCCCAGGGCCGTGGCCTGGAGCGTGGCGACCAGATCGCGCCCCAGCCCCAGCCCATAGCCCTGATAGGCCATGGTGCTGTCGAAGAAGCGGTCGCAGATGACCCAGTGCCCGGCCTCCAGCGCCGGCCAGACGGTGCGCTCCAGATGGTCGCGGCGGGCGGCGGTGTGCAGCAGCGCCTCGGTCACCGGCCCCCAGCGCCCGGTTTCGCCTGAGACCAGCAGGCCGCGGATCTCTTCCGCACCCGGCGAGCCGCCGGGCTCGCGGGTCAGCACGACCCGCTTCCCCCAACCGATCAGCGCGTCGGCGAGCAGGCGGATCTGGGTGGTCTTGCCCGCCCCTTCGCCGCCCTCCAGCGTGATGAACCGCCCGCGCGTCATGGTCTGCTCCCGATGGTGATGAGGCCCGCCGCTGTCCGGATTCCGGCGGTGACGGGCCGGCTTACACCAATCAGCTCGCCCCGAAAATGAGGAACTTCGCCGCCGCCAGGGCGCGGCCGACGAAGCCCAGCTTCTCCACGTCCTGGGCGGCGACCACCGGGAACTCCTTGCCCGGGAAGCCCGGCGCGGAAACCACGACCTTGCCGACCACGTCGCCCTTCTTCACCGGGGCGGCGACCGGGGCGTTGCTGACCAGCGACACCTTCATGCCGCTGCGGTCGGCGCGGGCCATGGTGACCTTCATGTCCTCCGGCACGGTGACCGGAACGCTGTCCTGCGCGCCCAGCCAGAGCGGCACCTGATCCACCGTCTCGCCGGCCTTGAACAGGGCATAGGTGGCGAATTCGCGGAAGCCCCACTCGATCAGCCGGGCCGATTCGTCGGCGCGGGCCTGCATGTTCGGCAGCCCGTTGACCACCAGGATGAGACGGCGCCCTTCCCGCTCCGCTGAGGCGGTCAGGCCGTAGCCGCCGGCCTCGGTGTGGCCGGTCTTCATGCCGTCCACGTCCATGCCGCGGTAGAGCAGCGGGTTGCGATTGCCCTGGTTGATCCCGTGGTATTTGAACTCCCGGATCGAGTAGTAGTGGTAGTATTCCGGGAAGTCCTTGATCAGATGCTCGGCCAGGACCGCGAGATCGCGGGCGGTCATGTAGTGATTCGGGTCCGGCCAGCCCGTCGCGTTGGTCAGGTTGGTGTCCTTCAGCCCCAACTCGCGGGCGCGCTTGTTCATGCGCTCGGCGAAGGCCGATTCGGAGCCGGCGAGACCTTCGGCGAAGACGATGCAGGCGTCGTTGCCCGACTGCACGATCACGCCCTTGATGAGGTCGTCGACCTTGATGTTGTTGTGCAGCTCCACGAACATCTTGGAGCCCTGCATCCGCCACGCGCGTTCCGACACCGGCAGCGTGCTCTCCAGCGTCAGCCGGCCCTCCTTGATCGAATCGAAGACCATGTACATCGTCATGATCTTGCTCATCGAGGACGGCGCCATGCGCTGATCCGGGTTCTTCTCGAACAGCACGGTGTTCGAGGTGATATCGACCAGGATCGCCTGCTTGGCGATGGTTTCGATGCTGGCGGCGTGAGCCACCGGCCCCACCCCCGCCGCGAACAGCGCGACCGCAAGGCCCATGGCGAAACGGGTGCGGGCAACGCGGGTGCGGACGACAGCGACCATGACAACTCCCTTCGAAACGCGGACTGGACAAGACGTGAAACGGAACGAGGCCCGACATCGGGCCAAGCTTGGACTGGGCTCGCGGGTGATCAATCAACCACGATTTTGGCGTCGGTAAGGCCGGCTTGGAGGATCTGGTTCAAAACGGCGTCGGCAGACTCCACGCTGGCCAGCGGCCCCACCCTCACCCGCTGCAGCCGCTGCCGTCCGGCGACCGTCTGGGTGACCTGCGCCTGTTGGCCGAGCGAGGCCAGACGGGCGCGCACGCGGGTGACGTTGTCCGAACTGCCGAAGGCGCCGACCTGCACGTAGATCTGCTCGTAGGGCTTCACCGGAAGTTCGGCGACCACGGGGGCGGGAACGAAGCGCCCGTCCACCATGTCGCCGGCCACCGTCGCGGGCGGCGGCACCGGGGCGCGGGTGACCGCGGCGGGAGTCGCGCGGGCGGTGCCGTCGACCTCCACCGAGCCGCGCGGGGCGGCCTTCGGGGGCGGGCCGTCCAGTTCCGCCAGCATCGGGGCCGGTGTGCCCTGGCGGGCCGCGGCGGCGACCGCGCGGCTTTCCTCCGCCAGAATCTGCACGCGCACCTTGGCCGTGCCCGTGCCTTCGAACCCCAGCAATTGCGCGCCGCGCCGCGACATGTCGATGATTCGCCCGTTGGCGTAGGGGCCGCGGTCGTTGATGCGAACAACCAGCGACCGGCCGTTGTCGAGATTGGTGACGCGCACGAGGCTTGGCATGGGCAAGGTCTTGTGCGCGGCCGTCAGCTCATTTTGGTCGTAAACCTCGCCATTGGCGGTGACCTTTTGGTGGAATCCCGGCCCATACCAGGAGGCGATCCCGGTTTCGCTGTAGGAGTAATCCTCGGCGGGATAGTACCAGACGCCATTGACCTGATAGGGCTTGCCGACCTTGTAGACGCCGCTGCGCGGCAGTCCGGACGGCGATGGCGCGGAGGGCGCGGAGGCGCAGGCGGCGAGAGTCAGCGCCCCTGCGAGCACGACCGCCCCCCTCAGCATATGCGCGCGTCGCATGGCCCCACCCCGCTAAATCTGGTGGCGCCACTCTAGCCGAGTTACCTCCCCGCGCCAACCGCGCAGCGCCCGTCAGGAGCCCGCCGGCGCTGCATCGCGGTCATGGGCGGGCCCCGGAAACAGCGCTTCGGTCCGTCCCATCAGGCGGTAGGCGACGAGGCCGATCCATTCGCGGACCGGGTCCTGGAGCGCGTCGATCTGTTTGTCGAACTCGAACCGGAAGAAGGGGCGTCCACCGAAGCGCGTGCGGTAATCCACCGGGTGGGGGATCACCTCCCAGCCGATGCGCCGGAAGATGCCGACCGACCGCGGCATGTGCATGGCCGAGGTCACGAGAATCCATCGTTCGCCCGGCTTGGGCTGGACGATCCGCTGGCTGAACAGGGCGTTTTCCCAGGTGTTGCGGGACTCGTTCTCATAGGTCACGTGGTCCGGGTCGATTCCGACCTGCCGAAGCGCGCCGCGGACCGCGAGGTCCTCCCGCAGCTCCAGGGCATCCTGCCCGGCCAGCCGTCCTGAGCCGCCGGAAAAGACCGCGTGCGCCTGGGGATAGCGACGGATCAGTTCGGCAAAGGCGAGAACGCGCTCCGCCGCGTCGTTGAGGGACGGTTCCCCCCGATCGCGGGTGATTGGAGGATTCACCGCCCCACCCAGCATGATGATTCCGTCCACCCGCTCCGGCAGGTCGGGACGGGGAAAACGCTCCTCCAACGGCAGCGCCACCCAGGAAGCGATCGGCGTGACCATGACGATGACGAAGCCGACGGTCACCGCCACGACCAGCCGCCGCCCCCAGTGGGCCAGACGGCGGGTGAACAGCAGCGTCGTCCCGGCGGTGAGGATCAGCACGAGCAGATTGCCCGGCGAGACCAGGAGCCACAGCAGCTTCGACAGCACGAAGGACAACAGCCGACCTCCCCTTTCGATTTTCGGTGGTTTCTAGATACGGATGTTCATCCCCGATGCCCAGGGGGCGACGGCACGGTAACGAATCCGCCATCAAACCGTAACAGCGGCGTCTTCGGCGGCGGGTAAGGTCCGCGGCGCAACCAAGGATTTTCCGCATATGCTGTCGAACATTTCCATCGGCACGCGAATCGCGCTGCTGGTCGCCGCGTCCGTGGTCACCTTGGGCCTGCTGGGCGGGACGGTCACCGTCGGCGCCCAACGCATCTTCGAGGCGACCGCCGAATTGGACCAGTTCCGCGACGCCTATGAGCACACCGCCGCCGTGGAGCGCCGGGCCAGCCGCCTGCGCTTCCAGGCGCTGCGCTTCGTGGCCGACCGGGACGAGGCGGCGGCCGAAGCCTTCGCAAGGAACGCGGAGGAGGCCTCCCGCCTGCTGGACAATCTCAAGGAACGCAGTGCCGAGCGCCTGCCGCCGGAGGAACTGGACAATCTGTCGCAGGGCATCGGCACGCTGAAGGAGCACTTCTCGTCGGTGGTCGCGCGGGCGAAGGAATTGGGTCTGTCCGATGACAGCGGCCTGCGCGGCGGCCTGCGCGCCTCGGCCCGCGCCATCGAGGACGAGCTGAAGCAGTGGCCGAACGCCGACAAGCTGACCGGCCGCATGGAATCCATGCGGAAGATGGAAAAGGACTTCATCATCTACAGCGACGAATCGCTGCTGTCCGGCCACCGCAAAGCCTTCAACGAGTTCACCTTTTTCCTTGCCGATTCGGGTCTGGACGCGACCACCCAGACCAGGCTGGAGAAGCAGGCCCGCACCTACCGTTCGGATCTCGGCCGGTTCGTCGACGCCACCAAGGCCTTCCGGGGCGAGGTGCAGACCTTCAACGACGCGTTCCAGGCCATGGTGCCGCGCTTCGAAGCCCTGCTGGACTCGGCCAACGCCGGCATGGCCGGGGCGGTGGAAACGCAGAACCGGGTCCGCGGCGAGGTGATCGCCAACGTGCTTCAGGTCGGCTCCGTCCTGCTGGTCGGCTTCGCGATCATCAGCCTGCTGGTCGCCCGCAGCATCACCCGGCCGCTGCGCCTGATCGAGGGCGTGATGGAGCGGCTGGCCGGCGGCGACCGGACGGCCACCGTGCCGGAGACCGGGCGGCGCGACGAGATCGGCGCAATGGCCCGCGCCGTCAGCGTCTTCAAGGAGAATCTTCAGCGCACGCATGAGCTGGAGCAGGAATCCCGCCGGGCCGAACGGCGGGCGGAGGAGGAGCGCGAGAACGCGCTGCGCGCCATCGCCCACGACTTCGATTCGGCCTTCGGGCGCGTGCTGCACACCGTCGGCCACGCCGCCGACCAGATCCGCAACGGCGCGCACATCCTGCGCGACACCGCGGAGAAGATGAAGGAGCAGGCGCTCGACACCTCGGAGAAGGCGGAGCAGACCTCCGAGGTGGTCGGCATCGTCAACAACGTGTCGCGTACCCTCTCCGCTTCCATCGGCGAGATCGGCGGGCGGGTGACCACCTCCAGCACGGCGATTCGCCGCGCCGTGGACCACGCCCGGCAGAGCGACTCGGCGGTGGCGGCGCTGGCCGACAGCTCGCAGCGGATTGGAGAGATCGTCCGGCTGATCAACGACATCGCCGGGCAGACGAACCTGCTGGCGCTCAACGCCACCATCGAGGCCGCCCGCGCCGGAGAAGCCGGCAAGGGCTTCGCCGTCGTCGCGTCGGAGGTCAAGGTGCTGGCCAACCAGACCGCGAAGGCGACCGAGGACATCGCCGGTCAGGTCGGCGCCATCCAGGAGGCCACCGGCTCCGTCGTCGAGGCGATCCGGGCCATCCGGACGACCGTGGAGGAGGTCGCCCACCTGTCGGAGGACGTGTCCGCCGCCGTGCGCGACCAGCTCGAACAGACCGAGGAGATCGTCGGTGCGGTGGGCCGGGCCAACGACAACACCCACGAGGTGACCGAGAGCGTCAGCACCATGGCGATCACCGCCGCGGAAACTGGCAAGTCGGCCATCGAGATGATCTACTCCGCCGCCCAGCTGGCCGACGAACTCCGGCAACTCGAAGCCGACGCCGACCGCTTCGTGTCTTCGATCAAGATCTGAGGCAGCAAGCGGTCAGGCGCTCTTCAGACAAAGAGAAAGGGCAGGAGCCGAAGCCCCTGCCCTTTCACGCTTTTCTGGTCCAGATGAGCAGCCTTACGCGGCCAGCATCTCCAGCGCCTTCTGCAGCTTGTCGCGGGCCTGCTCCGCGGTGTCGCGGCGGTCGCGCTGCTCCTCGATCACCTCTTCCGGCGCCTTGGCGACGAACTGCTCGTTCGACAGCTTGGCGTCGATCTTCTTGATCTCGCCGGACAGCTTCTCGATCTCCTTGGTCAGGCGCGCCCGCTCCTTGTCGAGGTCGACGATGCCTTCCAGCGGCAGGATCAGCGTGGCCTCGTCCAGCACCGCCTGGACGGCGCTCTTGGGCACCGGGCCGGACAGCGGCTCGACGCTGGACAGGCGGCCCATGCGCAGGATCAGGTCGCGGTGCGTGTCCAGCCGCTTCAGGCTCTCCGGACCGGCGTCCTTCAGCTTCAGCTCGATCTGCGCCGCCGGCGGCACGTTCATCTCCGACCGCATGGAGCGGACCGAGGAGATCGCCCGCACCACCCAATCCATCTCGTCGCGGGCGGCCGGGTCGATCAGTTCCGCGCCATGCTCCGGCCAGCGGGCGGAGATCAGGCGGTTCGCCCGGTCGGTGGACAGCTGCTCCCACAGCTCCTCGGTGATGAAGGGCATCAGCGGGTGGAGCATGTGCAGGATCTCGTCCAGCACCCAGGCGGTGGTCGCCCGCGTCTCGGCGATGGCGGCCTCGTCCGAACCGTTCAGGATCGGCTTGGTGAACTCCAGGTACCAGTCGCAGAAGGTGCCCCAGGTGAAGGCGTAGGCGGTGTTGGCGGCCTCGTTGAACTTGTAGGCCTCGATGGACTCGCCGACCTTCTTCGCCGCCTCCGCCAGGGCGCCGACGATCCAGCGGTTGACCGTCTGGGTGAGCCCGACCGGCTTGAAGCCGGGGACCGGGGCCACCCCGTTCATCTGGGTGTAGCGCGCGGCGTTCCACAGCTTCGTCGCGAAGTTGCGGTAACCCTCGACGCGGCTGACCGCCAGCTTGATGTCGCGGCCCTGGGCGGCCATGGCCGTCAGGGTGAAGCGCAGGGCGTCGGTGCCGTACTGGTCGATCAGCTCCAGCGGGTCGATGACGTTGCCCTTGGACTTCGACATCTTCTGGCCCTTCTCGTCGCGGACCAGGGCGTGGATGTAGACCGTCCGGAAGGGCACGTCCTTCATGAAGTGCAGACCCATCATCATCATCCGGGCGACCCAGAAGAAGATGATGTCGAAGCCCGTCACCAGCACGTCGGTCGGGTAATAGCGCGCCAGCTCCGGCGTCTCGTCCGGCCAGCCCAGCGTGGAGAAGGGCCACAGGGCCGACGAGAACCAGGTGTCCAGCACGTCCTGGTCGCGGGTCAGCGCCACATCCTCGCCGTAGTGGGCCTTGGCCGCGGCGATGGCCGCCTCCTCGGTCTCCTCGACGAAGAAATGGCCGTCCGGGCCGTACCAGGCGGGAATCTGATGGCCCCACCAGATCTGGCGGCTGATGCACCAGGGCTGGATGTTGCGCATCCACTCGAAATAGGTGTTCTCCCACTGCTTGGGAACGAACACGGTCTTGCCGGTTTCCACGGCCTCGATGGCCGGCTTGGCGAGCGTGGCGGCGTCGACGTACCACTGGTCGGTCAGCCAGGGCTCGATGGCCACGCCGGAGCGGTCGCCGTGCGGCACCATGTGGGTGTGCGGCTCGATCTTCTCCAGAAGGCCCAGCGCCTCCAGCTCGGCCACGACCTTCTTGCGCGCCTCGTAGCGGTCGAGCCCGCGGTAGGCCTCGGGGACCTCGTCGCCGGTGATGCGGGCGTCGCGGTCCATGATGTTGATGGCCGCGAGGTTGTTGCGCCGTCCGACCTCGAAGTCGTTGAAGTCGTGGGCCGGGGTGATCTTCACGGCACCCGAGCCGGTCTCCGGATCGGCGTACTCGTCGCCGACGATCGGGATCAAACGGCCGACCAGCGGCAGGACGACGTTCTTGCCGATCAGGTCCTTGTAGCGCTCATCCTCCGGATGAACGGCGACGCCGGTGTCGCCCAGCATCGTCTCGGGGCGCGTGGTGGCGACCACGATGAAGCGGTCCGCCTCGCCTTCAATCGGGTAGCGGAAGTGCCAGAGGTTGCCCTTGATCTCCTTCTGCTCGACCTCCAGGTCGGAGATGGCGGTGTGCAGCTTGGGGTCCCAGTTGACCAGCCGCTTGTCCTTGTAGATCAGGCCTTGCTTGTGCAGCTCCACGAACACCTTGCGGACGGCGCGGCTCAGCCCCTCGTCCATGGTGAAGCGCTCGCGCGGCCAGTCGGGCGAGGCGCCCAGCCGGCGGAGCTGGCGGGTGATGGTGCCACCCGATTCGGCCTTCCACTCCCACACCTTGTCGATGAAGGCATCGCGGCCGAAGTCGTGGCGCGTCTTGCCTTCCTTGGCGAGATTCCGTTCGACGACCATCTGGGTCGCGATGCCGGCGTGGTCGGTGCCGGGCTGCCACAGGGCGTCGCGCCCGCGCATCCGGTTGTAGCGGGTCAGAACGTCCTGGAGCGTGAAGGTCAGCGCGTGGCCCATGTGCAGGCTGCCGGTCACGTTCGGCGGCGGCATCATGATGGTGTAAGGCTTGCCGTTCGACTCGGTCTTCGCCGCGAACGCGCCCGTCTCTTCCCACAGCCGGTAGTGCTTTTCCTCGACCTCGGCGGGCCGGTACGTCTTTTCCAACATCACCAGGAACTTTCGCTTACGAATTCAAACGGAATGCGTGGCGGGCGTGACGCCGCTCAGAATTTCTGGGAGCGCCGGATCATCCGGTCGATTTCCTGCTGCACCAGCCGTTCGACGATGGTCGGCAGGTTCTCGTCCAGCCACTCCTTCAGCAACGGCTTCAACAGCTCGCGGACCACCTCCTCCACGGTGCGGATGCCGACGGGCATCGGGCCGATGGACAGGTCGTCGCCGAGCTGGCGCGCCAGATGCGTGAAATGGTGAGACGACTCCTCGGCCACCCGGCGGGAGATCAGCCCGTCGTCGAGATCCGACGGACGGATGCGCGGCCGCGGCGGCGGCGGCTCGTCGTCGTCGAAATCGTCGAAGGCCGGGGCCGGGCGCTTCACCGCCGGCCGCGGCGGCGGCGGCGGCGGTTCGGGGTCCGGTGCGTGGAACGCCGGTTCCGGGTCGGCCATGCCACCAAAGGACGGCTCGTCGCGCCACGGATCGGGCTCCGGCTCGTCGGGCTCGTCCCTCCCCTCGTCCTGGAGCATCTGCGTGAGTTCCAGAACGTCATCGTCGTCATCCTCCATGGGAGGTGGCGGCGGAGGCGGAGGGGGTGGCGGCGGAGGAGGTGGTGGCGGGGGCGGCGGAGGAGGCGCCGCTTCCGCCTTCGCGGGTTCGCCATCCTCCGAGATGATCC
This sequence comes from Azospirillum brasilense, assembly GCF_005222205.1. Lineage (NCBI taxonomy): Bacteria > Pseudomonadati > Pseudomonadota > Alphaproteobacteria > Rhodospirillales > Azospirillaceae > Azospirillum > Azospirillum brasilense. The sequence continues at coordinate 115,787 of NZ_CP032345.1, forward strand.
GGCGGATGGAGGCGAGGATCTCCTCCATCGACGGTTCTTGCTGGCCTTTATCGCTCATCGTGGCAAACCCGGGGACGTCATCCTGACGCGGACACTAGGGCAGGACTGGGTAAAAAGCCACCAGACAAAAACGGCCCGCCGAGGCGGGCCGTTTCGATCATCCGGGGACGATCACCCAGGAAGCGGCATTCAAGTGCGGTCACTCCGGCACGCCGGTTCCGATCCACTTGTTCCGCACCTGCTTGTAGTGCGTGTCGGCATCGTAATACTGGACCGGCAGGTTGAGCTGCCGCGCCGTCAACTGGCCGATGGCACCCAGGACCGTGAAGGCCTGGACCATCTCCGTCCGCTGCGCGCGGACGAGGTTGACGCGGGCGTTCAGCAGCTCCTGCTCCTGGTTCAGAACGTCGAGCACGGTGCGCGAGCCGACCTGGGCCTCCTGCCGCACGCCTTCCAGCGCGATTTCGGCGGCCCGGATCTGGGAGTTGTAGGACTCGATGCTCGCCCGCGCGGCCTGCAGGCCCTGCCACGCGCTGATCGCCGCCTCGACCGCCTGACGGCGGGTGTCGTCGATCTGCAGGCGGGCCTGATTCGCCGTGTGCTTCGCCTCGCGGGTCAGCGCTTCCGGCAAGCCGGCCTGGTAGAGCGGGATGGTGATCTGCGCGGTAAGCTGGGCGCCGTCCTGCCGCTTGATGTCGATGCCGGACGAACGGCCGGCGTCGATGGTGCGGTTGGCCTGCGCCGACAGGTTGGCCGACGGGAGCAGGCGGCCGAACTGCTGGTCCACCGCCTCGCGCTGGGCCGCCTCGGTGTAGGTGGCCGACAGCACCGACGGGTTGTTGGAGCGGGCCATCTCGACGACCTCGTCCAGCGTCCCCGGCAGCTTGAACTTCGGCTTGGGCGCCTTCAGCTTGCCGGGCATCGAGCCGACGACGCGCTCGTACGTCGCGCGCGACGCCTGGAGCGTGCCTTCGGCGGAGATGCGCGCGGCGATGGAGGCGGCCAGACGCGATTCCGACTGGCTGACGTCGGTGCGGGTGTACTCACCGACGCGGAAGCGGTCGCGGGCGGCGTCGAGCTGGCGGCGCAGAACCTGCTCGTTGTTGGCCTGAAGCTCCAGCACCGCCTGGTTCTGCACGACGTCCAGATAGGCCGCCGCGGCGTTCAGCAGGATCTGCTGTTCGTTGGCGAGCACGGTGGCGCGCTGGGCTTCGACGGTGCGCTCGGCGCGGCGGACGGCCGGACCTACGGTCGCGTCGTAGAGCGGCTGGGTGGCGGTGATTCCGACGCTCTTGGCGTTGTTCTCGGAACCGGTTTCGCCGCCCTGAAAGGTGCTGTTGCTGGCGTTGCGGGTGATCCCCGCCGTCGCCCGCACCGTCGGGCGGTAGCCGGACAGGGCCTGCGGAACGCTCTCGTCCACGGCGCGCTGGCGGGCGCGCTGGGCGGCGAGCGCCGGGTTGTTGGAATAGGCCTGCGCTAGCGCGTCTTCGAGGGATTGGGCCGACGCAGTGTCGATGCCCCCGACGAAGGCGACCCCCAGCGTAAGGGCGGTCGCCATCAAATGGCGCGCGAAACGGCTTCGCACAGTCATGTTCAGTAGACCTTCATGTTCGGGTCGATTCGGCGCGCCCAGGCATCCACCCCGCCATTCAGATTGGTGGCGCGGGAAAATCCCTGGGAACGCAACCACATGGTCACCTGCGCGCTGCGCCCGCCGTGATGGCAGACGACCACGATGTCGCGGTCCCGCGGCAACTCTCCGACGCGGGCGGGCAGCGCCCCCATCGGGATGTGGAGGCTGTCGGGAAGGGCGCAGATGGCCACCTCCCCCGGTTCCCGTACATCAAGCACCAGCGGATCGCCACCCGATGTCCGGATGCGGTCCAGGTCCTCGACTTCCATCTCAAACGGCGCCGGCATGCCTTGATTCTCCGCTGCGGGCCGCAGGACCGCGGCCGGTGAAAGGCAAGGTGACAGGCTGGGGGAAAGGGGGGCCGAAGCCCCTGGGATCACTCACTCTGCGATCAGAATACGAATTTCGGCTTGGCTTCGAAACCGGGCAGCGGGTGCGTGTGCGCCTCGAACAGCGTGCGGGCCGAGGTGACGCCGCCGCTGCGCTGGTAGAGCTTCACCTCGCCGACCCCGCGGTCGCCCATGACGGCGGTGACCAGCCGGCCGCCCTCGGCCAGCTGGGCCAGAATGCCGTCCGGAACCTCCGACACCAGGCCTTCGATCACGACCACGTCGTAAGGAGCCTGCTGCGGGTAACCCTCGGCCAGGGGCGCCGAGATGATGACGGCGTTGTCCGCGCCGACGGCGGTCAGCGATTCCGTGGCCTGCCGGGCCAGTTCGGCGTCGGATTCGATGCCGACGACGGTCGCGGCGAGGCGGGAGAGCACGGCGGTCGAGTAGCCGGAGCCGCTGCCGATGTCGAGCACGACGTCGGTCGCGTCGATGCCGACTTCCTGGAGCATGCGGGCGAAGACCATCGGCTCCATCAGGTAGCGGCCTTTGCCGATGGCGAGATCCTCGTCCACATAGGCAATGCCGCGCGCCGCCTTCGGCACGAACTGTTCACGGGGGATGTCGAGCATGGCATCGACCAGACGCTGGTCGGTCACCTTGTTCGGTCGGATCTGCCCTTCGACCATGTTGAGGCGGGCGGCGGCGTATTCGGACATGGCGGTCGCTTACAATCTGGTGGACGGAGCGCGGCGCCAAGCCGTGGTGCGCGGCCTCGCTGCCTCGTCGCGTATATATCTTCAAAGTCTCACGAACACAACGCCGCACCGGTTCGTCGGAAAACGCCACAAAGGCGCTTGACCCCCTGTGTGAACAGCAGTATACGTCCGCTCCCACGCCGCGGCGCTCCCGCTAGGGGGTGCCGGACGCAAGGATGGCGCGGTGGCAGAGTGGTGATGCAGCGGACTGCAAATCCGTGTACGTGGGTTCGATTCCCGCCCGTGCCTCCATCCTTGATCCGGCTGAGACATCAGCGAAATCAAAGTATTTGATAAGCATCGCGCCGGAACGGCGCGGTGCGTTTCTGCGTTTTCGCATCGTGGGACCTGCGGCCCCCTGCCCTGCACCGACCGTCATTTTTTGCCATCAAAAGGCTTGGCAAGCGTCGGAGGGTCCGCTATATAGCCGCCCACGCCGGACGTTGCGCCTCGCAAGGCCGGTCAGACTGATCCCGGTTAGCTCAGTCGGTAGAGCAGCGGACTGTTAATCCGCGTGTCGCTGGTTCGAGTCCAGCACCGGGAGCCACTTCGATGAAAAGGCCGAGTCCTCGCGGGCTCGGCCTTTTCTCATAGCGGAATTCCGCCACATCGCTTCCGGCATCATCCGAAGGAATGGCTGTTCCGACCGAAGGCCTGATGCGTCCGCCCGCCTTCCGGCGCTACACTTTGAACCAGGAAACCCTTCGAGTCGGGATTGCGCCTGTTCAGCGGTGGAGGCGACCCATGACGATTATCCCACTCCTCTCGCGACCACCCATCTCCCAGAACGACCCCTCACGCTCCGGCGGCCCGCAGGACGGCGGGGGATGGATCGGCGCGGTGGCCGTCATCGCCCTGTCCATGGCCCTGGCGGTCGCCCTGCTCGGTATCGACTGGCATCGGATGCTGGTCCGGGGAGAGTCGGTGCTCCCGGAAAACCAGCGGTCCATGGTGGTCGCGCCGATGCCCCGCTGAATCGCGGGCCTGATGGTCCGATGACAGGTCGGACCCAGGCCCCGGATCCCTATCGGGGTTGCGGGTCGTCGTAGATCAGGCGGTTGTCCGCCGCCTCGCCGGCTGGATCGCCGATGTCGCGTTTCCATTCGCCGCACCAGTCGGTGGACAGGGTGATCGGAAAGCGTCCTTCGGTGTCGCGCGGCGTCACCTGCGGCGGAAAGCGGCGGCACAGGCCCTTCGGTCCCCTCTGGCGGATGCCCTGCCCTTCCCAGAACAGGCAGGTGTAGCAATTGTCGATTCGCTTCATCGTGGGGACGCGCTCCTTCCTTCAACGGCGGCGTCCCGGCCCGGCGACCCGGCCCGGGAGCGGCGGCAGTGTCGGTCAGCCGCCCCCTCCGCGTCGATGAAGAAATGCGCCCGCCGACGGGCGGAGAGTCACTCGTGGCGCGGCTTGCCCTTGCGCATGTCGTCGGAATGCTGGGCATAGAAAGCCTTGATATCCGCATCCAGTTCGAGCTTCCGGCGCTCGCCGGACGATCCGGCGGGCTCGTCGGCAAGACGCTGGAACTCCGCCATCGCCTGTTCGAGTTCGCGTTCGTTGTTGATGGGCATCGTCCCGTCCTTCGTGGTGTCGTTGCCTCGGGTAACGTCGCGCGGCCGGCGGAGGTTTCATGGCCCCGGCAAGGGACTCCCGTGGAATCGGAGCCCCCCTTGATGGCAGCGCCCCGACGCTCATGTTTAATTCAGGGATCGAGCAATCCGGCGTCCGGCCCGACTCGACTCCGGCACGGGAGGGAAGCATGACGGGTCGCTGGCGCCGCATCCCCTGGACCACAGCCTTCCATGCGGGTGTCCTTGCCGCCGTCTTTGCGGCGCTTCTTTCCATCACCGCGGCACGGGCGGACCAGCTCGACGCGGCGAAGCTGGCGGGTGCCCTGGTCCGCATTTCCGCCACCATCCTTCCCGACAGCCAGAGCGCCCGCTCGCTCGGCACGGAGCGCGAGGGAACCGGCGTCGTCATCGATGGCTCCGGGCTGATCCTGACGATCGGCTACACGATCCTGGAGGCGTCCCAGCTCCAGGTGACCACCGGCGAGGGGCGCGGCTACCCGGCGGAGTTCGTGGCCTACGATCAGGCCAGCGGGTTCGGCCTGCTGCGCGCCGGCATGGGCTTCAGCGCCGCCCCGGTGCGGCTCGGCGATTCCGACGCGATCAAGGAAGGCGAACGCGCCATGGTGCTCACCCGGCAGGGCTCCACCGGAGTGCAGCCGGTGCTGATCGCCGCGAAGCGCGAGTTCGCCGGCTATTGGGAGTATCTGCTGGATGAGGCGATCTTCACCACGCCGCCGATCATGGGCTTCAACGGCGCCGCCCTGATCGACCGCAAGGGCGAGTTGGTCGGGATCGGCTCGCTGATCGTGCGCGACGCGGTGCCGGCCCATGGCGGCATTCCCGGCAACATGTTCGTTCCCGTGTCCGCGCTGAAACCGATCCTGGCCGACCTGCTGGCCTTCGGCCGGCGGCAGGAGCCGGCGCGCCCCTGGCTGGGCGTTACCCTGCGCGAGGAGCAGGGCCGCCTGATGGTCGAGCGGGTCACCCCGCAGAGCCCCGCCGCGACTGTGGGAATTCAGCCGGGCGACATGATTGTCGGCGTCGCCGGCCAGCGGCCGAAAGGACTGGCGGACTTCTATCGGAAGGTCTGGGACCTCGGCCCGGCCGGCGTGACCGTGCCGCTGGAGTTGCTGCGCGGTCCCAAGCTGGAGCCGGTCGCCGTCCCCTCCGCCGACCGCTACAGCACGCTGAAGCTCAACCCGACCTTCTGAGGGCAGACATCCGGTCGCCTCGCCGTGGCCGGGCGGATGCGCTACATCCTTGGACCGTGCCCGCATCGCCAGCCAAGGAGTCCCGCCCGTGGATCATCCGGACATCGAGGTCCAAGAGAAGAAGAGGGCCTACGACGGCTATCTCAAGGTCGACGTCTACCGTCTGCGTCACAAGAAGTTCGACGGCTCCTGGACCGGCGTCCTGCCGCCGCGCGAGGTCTGCGTGCGCGGCGAGGCCGTGGGCGTCCTGCTCTACGACCCGGACCGCGACAGCGTCGTGCTGATCGAACAGTTCCGGGTCGGCTCGGCTTCGGCGGGCGGCCGGGCGTGGCTGACGGAGATCGTCGCCGGCCTTCTGGACGAGGGCGAGACGCCCGAGCAGGTGGCGCGGCGTGAGGCCATGGAAGAGGCCGGCTGCACCGTCCAGGACATCGAGATGATCTGCGACTATTACCCCAGCCCGGGCGCCTACGACGAGCATGTCACCGTCTTCTGCGGACGGGTGGACAGCCAGGGCCTCGCCGCGACCGGCGGCTGCGCGGACGAGCACGAGGACATCCGCATCATGGTCGTCCCGGCCGACGAGGCGATCCGGCTGGTCGACGAGAACCGGCTCAACAACTCCATCGCCATCATCGCGCTCGGCTGGTTCGCGCGGAACCGCGACCGGCTGCGCGGGCAGTGGATTGGAAAATAGAGGGGATCAGGAAGCGGAAAGAACGATCCTATCTCGTTCAATGCTGCATTTCACAGGCCGACCTTGAATTCCCTGGTGCGCAATCCGATAGTGTTGCCCGGCTCATCATTCGATTCGGGAGACAGTTCGTGGACATCCGCACCGGCTTCATCGGCTCCATCGGCAACACGCCGTTGATTCGGCTGGAAGGGCCGTCGAAAGCCACGGGATGCAAGATCCTGGGCAAGGCGGAATTCCTCAACCCCGGCGGCTCGGTGAAGGATCGTGCCGCCCTGGCCATCGTCCGCGACGCCGAGCGCCGGGGCCTGCTGCGCCCCGGCGGCACCATCGTCGAAGGCACGGCGGGCAACACCGGCATCGGGCTGGCGCTGGTCGGCAACGCGCTCGGCTACCGCACCGTGATCGTGATGCCGGAGACGCAGAGCCAGGAGAAGAAGGACATGCTGCGCCTGATCGGCGCCGATCTTCGTCTGGTGCCGGCGGTGCCCTACTCCAACCCCGACAACTACGTCCGCTATTCGGGCCGGCTGGCCGAGGAACTGGCGAAGACCGAGCCGAACGGCGCCGTCTGGGCCAACCAGTTCGACAATGTGGCGAACCGCGAGGGCCACCGCCTGACCACCGGTCCGGAAATCTGGACCCAGACCGAGGGGCGGATCGACGCCTTCACCTGCGCGGTCGGCAGCGGCGGCACGCTGGCCGGCGTCGGGCTGGCTCTGAAGGAGCGCAACCCGGACGTCCGCATCGTTCTGGCCGACCCGATGGGCGCCTCCCTCTACCATCACTACGCCCATGGGACGCTGAAGGCCGAGGGCAGTTCGATCACCGAAGGCATCGGCCAGGGGCGAATCACCGCCAACCTGGAGGGTGCTCCCGTCGATCAGGCGCTGCAGATTACCGACGAGGAGGCCCTTCCGGTCATCTTCGACCTGATCAAGTCGCAGGGTCTGGTGCTGGGCGGCTCGTCGGGCATCAACGTGGCGGCGGCCATCCGCATCGCCAAGGAGATGGGGCCTGGCCACACCATCGTGACGATTCTCTGCGATGGAGGGCAGCGCTACCAATCGAAGCTCTTCAATCCGGCGTTCCTGCGTGAGAAGAATCTGCCTGTGCCCGATTGGCTGGATTAGTAAACGCACCCGAGGTTCCATGGAGCTGATCTTCCGCGAGGACGCCTACGCCACCTCCTGCACCGCCACCGTGACATCCGCGGACGAGCGGGGCATCCGCCTGGACCGGACGGTCTTCTACCCCAACGGCGGCGGCCAGCCCGGCGACACCGGCCTGCTGCGCGTCGCCGGCGCCACGCTGCGCATCGTGGATACGGTGAAGGGCGACGGGCCGGACGATGTGATCCATGTGCCCGAGCCCGGCACCGCCCTGCCCGCCCCCGGCACCACGGTGGAGGCGGAGATCGACTGGGACCGCCGGCACCGCCACATGCGGATGCACACGGCGCTGCACCTCGTCTGCGCGGTCCTGCCCGGCGCTTCGATCACCGGCGCCCAGGTCGGGACGGAGCGCAGCCGGGTCGATTTCAATGTCCCGACCGAGGGGCTCGACAAGGAGGCCATCGCGGCGGCCCTGAACCGGCTGGTCGCCGCGGACACGCCGGTCGGCTCGCTGTGGATCACCGACGCGGAGCTGGACGCCAACCCCGAGCTGATCCGCACCCTGACGGTGAAGCCCCCGCGCGGCCATGGCCGCGTCCGGCTGGTGGACATCGCCGGGGTTGACCGTCAGCCCTGCGGCGGCACCCATGTGAAGCGGCTGGGCGAGATCGGCGGGCTCGACGTCGTGAAGATCGAGAACAAGGGCAAGCAGAACCGGCGCGTGATCGTCGCGCTGCGCGATTGAACGGGGAGCATTTTTCATGACCGATTCGCACATTACGCTCACCCTCCCCGGCCCGATCGTCCCGACGGGCTGGCTGGCGGACCGCCTGGGCCAGCCGGGCCTGCGCGTCCTCGACGCCTCCTGGTTCATGCCCGGCTCCGGCCGTGACCCGGGCGCCGAGTTCCTGGAGCGGCACATTCCCGGCGCTGTGCGCATCGACATCGATGAGGTGGCCCAGCCGGACACCCACCCCCTGCCGCACATGGTTCCGGACGAGGCGACCTTCGCGGCCAAGGTCGGGGCACTCGGCGTCGGCAGCAGCGACGCGGTGATCGTCTACGACAGCGCCGGCATGGCCACCGCCGCGGCGCGCGTCTGGTGGATGTTCCGCCTGTTCGGGCATGGCCGCGTCGCCGTTCTGGACGGCGGCCTGCCGAAATGGATCGCGGAGGGCCGTCCCCTGGAATCCGGTCCGGCCGATCCCGCCATGGCGGACTTCGGAGCGACGCTGCGGCCGGGCCTGCTGCGCCGGGCCGACGATGTGCTCGCCAACATCGACTCGCGGGTGGACCAGGTGGTCGACGCCCGGGCTGCCAACCGCTACGAGGGCGCCGTCGCCGAGCCCTGGCCGGGCCGCCGCAGCGGGCGCATCCCGGGCAGCCTCAACCTGCCCTTCAACGACCTGATCGATGCGGAGAGCAAGACCCTGCTGCCGCCGGAAACCATCGCGGAACGGGCGAAGGACGCCGGCCTCGACCTGGAGCGTCCCATCGTCGCGTCCTGCGGCAGCGGGGTGACCGCCTGCGTGCTCGCGCTCGGGCTGGCCGCGGCCGGCAAGGAGGACGTGGCCGTTTATGACGGTTCCTGGGCGGAATGGGGGCTGCGCAGCGACCTTCCGCTGGAGACCGGGCCCCGGAAAGCCGAACCGGTGAAGCGGTGACCGGAGTGTTGGGTATCCGCCATTACGAGCCGGCGGACCGCGACGACGTGGTGGCGCTGTGGACCGCCTGCAACCTTGTCGTGCCATGGAACGACCCGGTCGCCGACATCGCTCTTGCGGTGTCGAAGCCGAACGCCACGATCCTGATCGGCCGCGAGGGCGAGCGGACCGTGGCGTCCGTCATGGTCGGTCATGACGGGCACCGCGGCTGGTTCTACTATCTCGCGGTCGACCCCACGTGCCGCGGGAACGGTCACGGCCGGGCGATGGTCCGGGCGGCGGAGGGCTGGCTGGTGGAGGCAGGCATGCCCAAGGCGCAACTCATGGTGCGCGCGACGAACCACGCCGTGGTGGCGTTCTATGAGCGGCTGGGCTATGCCACCGGTCCCGTTACCGTGATGCAGAAATGGCTGAAGACCGATTCTCCCTGACGCCGCCTCCCCGGACGTCCCTGCCGCAGTCCCAAATCGCGGCGCCGGTGCCGCCCGGCTGCCTGTCCGTCATCGTCACCTATCTGGAGATGACGGCGCCGCCGGCCCATTCGCCCCTGCCCCGCCCGGCGGGTGACGTGGCGCTGGTGCGGGCCAACCCGCCGACCGCCTCCTACTACCGTTATCTCTACGACACGGTCGGCGAACCCTGGCTGTGGCACGAGCGGCGGCGGATGCCGATGCCGGAGTTGGGACGCATCGTCACCGACCCCCGGATCGAGATCTGGGTCCTCTACGTGAACGGCACGCCCGCCGGCTACGCCGAGATCGACCGGCGGGAGGAGGACACCGATCTCGCCTATTTCGGGCTGATCCCCGACTTCATCGGCCTGAAGCTCGGCCCCTGGCTGCTCGACACGGCGATCCGGCTGGCTTGGCAGGGCGGGACCACGCGGCTTCTCGTCAACACCTGCACCTTCGACCATCCGAAGGCGCTGCCGCTCTACCAGTCGATGGGGTTCGTGCCCTACCGGCATGTGACCCGCGAAATCCGCGATCCCCGGCTCCTCGGCTGGCTGCCGCGGACCTCGGCCCCGCACATCCCGATCAACGAGTGACGGGCCGACCTGGCCCGCTCTCCGCCGCTCCGAACGCCAGGACACCGACGCCATGACGAAGGGCATTCTGTTCGCGTTCCTGGCCTTCGCCTTCTTCGCCTGGGGCGACGCGCTGGTGAAGGCGATCGGGCATGGGCTGGACCCGTTCGAGGTCACCTTCTTCGCCTACATCATGCCGCTGCTGCTCTCCCCGGTCTTCATGACCAAGGGCGACCGGCTCGGCGACCTGTTGCGCTGGAACCGGCCCTGGCTGATGACGGTGCGGCTGGTCTTCGTGGCGGCCTCCACCCCGCTCAGCGTCATGTCGTTCCGCAGCCTTCCCTTCGCGGAAGCCTTCGCGATGATCTTCCTGATGCCCAGCCTGGTGACTCTGCTGGCGATCGTCGTGCTGAAGGAGCCGGTGCGCTGGCGCCGGCGGCTGGCCATCGGGGCGGCCTTCATCGGCGTGCTCATCGTCGCCCGACCCGGCTTCCGTGAGCTTCTCCCCGGCCATTTCGCGGCGCTGGGCTGCGCCTTCAGCTCCGCCGTCGTGGTCATCACCGGCCGGATGATCGGGCATACGGAGAAGCGCTTCACTCTGATCGGGACCGTGTTCCTGTCGACCGCCGTTGCGTCCGGCCTGTTGATGATTCCCGGTTTCGAGTGGCCGACGCGGGAGCAGTGGATACTGACGGTGGGCTTCGCCACCACGACCTTCGCCGCCCAGGCCCTGTTCACCCTGGCCGCCGCCTTCGCCCCGGCCGACCGGGTGGGGGCGGCCCAGTACAGCCAGATCCTGTGGGCGCTGGCCATCGGGGCGATCTTCTTCGACGAGTGGCCGGACCTGCTCTCGCTGGTCGGCATCGTGATCGTCGTCGGCTCCGGGCTGTTCATCTTCGCCCGCGAGCATGCCCGGCATCCCGACCCGATGCCCGAACCGGTTCCCGGCGAGGAGCCGGAGGTCAGCTCAGAATCTCTCCCAGAGCCGCGACCAGAGCGCGGTTTTCGTCCTCCCGCCCGACCGTGATGCGCAGGCAGTCGGCCAGCCCGTAATCCTGGGTGGGCTTCACCAGGATGCCGCGGCGCGCCAGATGGTCCAGCACCGCCTGGACGCCGAGCGACGGGTCGGTCGGGATGCGCGCCAGGATGAAGTTGCAGACGCTGGGATAGACGCGCACGCCGAGCTGCTCCAGCTCGTGGCTCAGCCAGGGCAGCCAGGCGCTGTTGTGGGCGAAGGTCGCCTCCTCATGCTCGGTGTCGCCGACGGCGGCCTCCGCCGCGGCCTGGGCGGCGATCCCGACGTTGAAGGGGCCGCGCGTCTGGTTGACCGCCTCGATCACCCCCGCCGGGCCATAGGCCCAGCCGACGCGCAGCCCGGCCAGCCCGTGCAGCTTGGAGAAGGTGCGCACCATCAGCACTTTGTCGGAATTCTCGACGATCGCCGTGCCGTCGCTGTAGTTGTCGCGCCGGCAATAGTCGGCGTAAGCCGAATCGAGCACCAGCAGCGTGTGCGACGGCAGGCCGGCGCGCAGCCGCAGGACCTGCTCGGATGGGATGTAGGTGCCGGTAGGGTTGTTCGGGTTGGCGAGAAAGCAGAGCTTCGTCTTCTCGTTCGCCCGGTCGATCATCGCCTCGACATCGACGACCAGATCGCGCTCCGCGGCGATGACCGGCGTTGCCCCGGCGGCGCGGATCGCCTTCATGAAGCCGCGGTAGCCATGCTCGTGGCACAGAACCTCGTCCCCCGGCCCGGCGAAGGCCTGGGTGACGAGGTGGATCATCTCGTCGGAGCCGTTGGCGCAGGTGATGTGGCCGGCGTCCAGATCATAGCGCCGGGCGATGGCGTGGCGCAGGCGGTCCTGCGACCAGTCGGGATAGCGGTGGATTTGCGCCGCCATGTGGCGGTAAGCGGTGAGCGCCTTCTTGCCGGGCCCCAACGGATTGACCGTCAGCGACAGATCGACCCAGGCGGCGCCGTCCTCCGGAGGTCGGGCGGGACGGTAGGGCTTGATCTGGCCAATTCCGGGACGGGGACTCAGCAGCTCCATCAGGCGGGCTCCGTTGTGCATAACGGCAAACAGCACGAACGGACTGCATTCAACCCGAAACCGGGGCAACCCGCCAGCGTTCCTTGCGGGTTGCGCTGGTTTACCGCGCCGGAACAAGCCGTTCCGGCGCGGTTATGAGCATCAGTGGTTCAGGATCTGGCTGAGGAACAGCTTCGTCCGGTCCGACTGCGGGTGGTTGAAGAACTCGTTGGGCGTGTTCTGCTCGACGATCTCGCCGCGGTCCATGAAGATGACGCGGTCGGCGACCGACTTGGCGAAGCCCATCTCGTGCGTGACGCAGAGCATGGTCATGCCGTCCTCGGCCAGCCCGATCATGACGTCCAGCACCTCCTTGACCATCTCGGGATCGAGGGCGGAGGTCGGCTCGTCGAACAGCATGACCTTCGGGCTCATGCACAGCGAGCGGGCGATCGCCACGCGCTGCTGCTGACCGCCGGAAAGCTGGCCGGGATATTTGTGCGCCTGCTCGGCGATGCGCACCCGCTTCAGGTAGCGCATCGCCATCTCCTCCGCCTCGGCCTTCGGCTTCTTGCGGACCCAGATGGGGGCGAGCGTGCAGTTTTCCAGCACGGTCAGGTGCGGAAACAGGTTGAAGTGCTGGAACACCATGCCGACTTCGCGGCGGACCAGTTCGATGTTCTTCAGGTTGCCGGTCAGTTCGATGCCGTCGACGACGATGGAGCCCTTCTGGTGCTCCTCAAGCCGGTTCAGGCAGCGGATCATGGTCGACTTGCCGGAACCCGAGGGGCCGCAGATGACGATCCGCTCCCCCTTGGCGACCGACAAGTCGATGTTCTTCAGGACGTGGAACTCGCCGTACCACTTGTGCACGCCCTGGCACTGGATGATCGGCTCCCCCTGGGCGAAGGTGCGCGCGGCGCCGGCGGTTTGGGCCATGGTCATCTCTTTTCCCCTTCCCTCAGCGACGATGACCGCGACGCAGGTCGCGTTCGAGCTTTTGGCTGTATTTGGACATGGAGTAGCAGAACACCCAGTAGATCACGCCGATGAACAGGTAGGCCTCGCGGTAGAAGCCGCGCCACGCCGGATCGGAGAGCGCCGCCTTGGCCGTGCCCAACAGGTCGTAGAGGCCGATGATGATGACCAGCGACGTGTCCTTGAAGAAGCTGATGAAGGTGTTCACCAGCGGCGGGATGGAGATGGCGAGCGCCTGCGGCAGGATGATCTTGCCCATCGCCTGCCAGTAGTTCAGGCCGAGAGCGTCCGCCGCCTCGTACTGCCCCTTCGGAATGGCCTGGAGACCGCCGCGGATCGCTTCCGCCATATAGGCGGCGGCGAACATGATGAAGGCGATCTGGGCACGCAGCAGCTTGTCGAAGTTCACGCCGGTCGGCAGGAACAGCGGGAACATCACCGAGGCCATGAACAGCAGGCTGATCAGCGGCACGCCGCGGATCAGCTCGATGTAGGTCACCGAGATGACGCGGATGGCGGGAAGCTGCGAGCGCCGCCCGAGGGCCAGCAGGACCGACGCCGGGAAGGCCACCGACAGGCCGACCACCGACAGCATCAGCGTCAGCGGCAGGCCGCCCCACAGCGTGTTCTCGACATAGGTCAGGCCCAGAACGCCGCCCCACATCAGCACGCCCACCGCGGTCAGGCCGGCGATCCAGACGAGGGCCAGCCAGGGCTTCCAGAAGCGGCGGTCGCAACTCGCCAGCACCAGCGCGATGATGATCACGATGGTGACCAGGGGCCGCCACTGCTCGTCGTACGGGAAGGTGCCGAACATGACGAAGCGCAGCTTCTCGCTGACGAAGGTCCAGCAGGCGCCGCCCTCCTGCCGGCACACCTGGGGCGGCGTGCCGAAGCTGTTGGCGCTGAAGATCAGCCAGTCGAGAAGCGGCGGAATCGCCTTGAACAGCAGCCAAGCGATCAGGATCGTCAGGAGCGCGTTGTACCAGGTGTTGAACAGATTGTTGCGCAGCCACGCCACGGGGCCGACGGTGTTGGACGGCGGACGCTCGTCGGGGATGCTTCCGGTGGAGACGTTACCGGTATGGACGTTGTCTGTCATGGCCGTCAGCGCTCCACCAGCGCGATGCGCTTGTTGTACCAGTTCATGAAGATCGAGATGCCCAGGCTGATGACCAGATAGGTGCCCATGATCATCGCCACGCCCTCGATCGCCTGACCGGTCTGGTTCAGCGTCGTGTTGGCGATCGACACCAGATCCGGGTAGCCGATGGCGAGCGCCAGGGAGCTGTTCTTGGTCAGGTTCAGATACTGGCTGGTCAGCGGCGGCACGATCACCCGCAGCGCCTGCGGCAGGACGACGAGCCGCAGCGTCTTGCCGCTGTCGATGCCGAGGGCTCTTGCGGCTTCCGTCTGGCCCCAGTTGACCGCCAGGATGCCGCTGCGCACCACCTCGGCGATGAAGGCGGCGGTGTAGACGACCAGCCCGACCAGGATCGCGAAGAACTCCGGGGTGAGGACCACGCCGCCGACGAAGTTGAAGCCCTGCAGCTTCGGAACGTCCAGCGCCGTCGGCGCGCCACCGGCGATGTAGGCGATCAGCGGCAGGCCGATCAGCAGACCCAGGCTCGCCGTTCCGATCGGGAAGGGCTGGCCCGTCCGCTCCTGCCGGGCCTTGGCCCAGCGCCGCAGGAAGATCACGCCGATCACCGCGATGGCGAGCGCGAAGCCCATCGTGCCCCACACCGGGTCGGCGGAGGGCACCGGCACGAACAAGCCGCGCTGCGACAGGAACACGCCGGGAATCGGGTTCAGCGCCTGCCGCACCGGCGGCATGCTTTCCGACACCAGCGCGTACCAGAAGAAGAGCTGGAGCAGCGGCGGAATGTTGCGGACGATCTCCACGTAGGTGGAGGCCAGCTTGGCGATCAGCCAGTTGCTCGACAGGCGGGCGACGCCGATCAGCGTGCCCAGCACGGTCGCAAGCACGACGCCGATGATCGACACTTTCAGCGTGTTCAGCACGCCGACCAGGAAGGCCCGGCCGTAGCTGTCCCGCGGATGATAATCGATCAGGCTCTCACCGATGCCGAACGAGGCCTCGCGTTCCAGGAATCCGAATCCCGTCGCGATGGACCGCTTCGACAGGTTGTCGAGCGTGTTGTGGATCAGGAACCAGCCGACCGCGATGACGATGCCGACCACCAGAACCTGGTAGAACACGGCACGGACCGTCGGGTCGCTGAGGGAAAATGAAACACCGCCAGGCGCGCTTGGGCGCGCGGTGTCCCGGGTCTCGCTGGCCACGGTTCTCTCCCCTCACCAGCATGGCGTAAGCGCGCCGGCCGCCTCCCGAACGTCCGCCGCAACCTGCGCCACGTATATCGTCTCCCAAACGGGCCTGCGGCACGGGCATTGATTCTTGTCGCCCTGCAACCGCCGCGCCCGTCGTCAAAAAAAGGAAGGACCGCGGGCCTCCCTGTGGTCCGCGGTCCCCCTTTCCGTCCTCAGCGGATCGGCATCGCGTACTGCAGACCGCCGTTGGTCCACAGCGCGTTCAGGCCGCGCTCCAGCTTCAGCGGCGTCTTCAGGCCGACGTTGCGCTCGAAGATCTCACCATAGTTGCCCATGGTCTTGATGACGTTGTAGGCCCACTTCTCGTCCAGGCCCAGCGCCTTGCCCATGCCCGGCGAGGTGCCGAGGATGCGCTGGATCTCCGGGTTCTTGCTGTTCACGAACTCGTCGACGTTCTTGGACGTGATGCCCATCTCTTCGGCCTGGATCGTGGCGTAGACGGTCCACTTCACCACATCGAACCACTGGTCGTCACCATGGCGGACGGCGGGGGCCAGCGGTTCTTTGGAGATGATCTCCGGGAGGATGATGTGGTCGTCCGGAACCGGGGCCACGCCGGCGCGGGTGCCGGCCAGGCCGGAGGCGTCGGTCGTCAGCACGTCGCAGCGGCCGGCGAAGTAGGCGGCGTTCACCTCGTCGTTCGACTCGATGACGACCGGGTTGTAGGACATGTTGTTGGAGCGGAAATAGTCCGCCAGATTCAGTTCGGTCGTGGTGCCGGCCTGGACGCAGACGGTGGCGCCGTTCAGCTCCTTGGCGCTCTTCACGCCGAGCTTCTTGTTCACCATGAAGCCCTGGCCGTCATAATAGGTGACCGGGGCGAAGTTCAGGCCGACCGAGGTGTCGCGGGTCAGCGTGACGGTGGTGTTGCGCGACAGCAGATCGACCTCGCCCGACTGGATGGCGGGGAAGCGCTGCTGGGCCGACAGCGGGGTGAACTTGACCTTGTTGGGATCGTTGAACAGCGCAACCGCGACCGCGCGGCAGTAATCGACATCGAGACCGGTCCAGTTGCCCGAGCTGTCGGGGTTGCCGAAGCCCGGAAGGCCGGCGTTCACGCCGCACTGGACGAAGCCGCGGCCCTTGACGGCGTCCAGCGTCGGACCGGCCTGGGCGCCGGTCACGGCGCCGAACACCACGGCCGCGGCAGCAGCGGCGAGGATTCCCGATTTCATATTAAGCTCCACCCTGTTCTTGCGTTTTTACGCTTAGGTTCATGCATTGCGCGTCCCGCATGGCGGACACGCGCGTGTGACAAGAGTGCACCAACAGCATCCGGCTTGTCGAATCATCCTTAAGCCGTGCATTTGGCTTGGTTATCCCTTACAGAGGCTTAGGGAAAAGAATCTTTGGTGGCCGGGTCCATCTCGGAATGTCGGGATGTGGCCGCCATCACTGTTGTTGCGGGAAGACCCATGAAAGACGCACGAAAAGATACGATCCTCGGACACGCCGGGCGCTGCCCGCGCGAGAATCACGGAATCGTGAATCCGCCGGTCTACCATTGCTCGACGGTGCTGTTTCCGACGCTGGAAGATCTGGAGGCGGGCGACCAGGCGCCTTTCGACCGCATCAACTACGGGCGCATCGGGACTCCGACCACGCTGGCCTTCGAACAGGCGGTGGCCGAGCTTGAGGGCGCCTATCGCGCGGTGAACACGGGATCGGGGCTGAACGCCATCGCCACGGCGCTCATCGCCTTCACCAAGACGGGCGACCATGTTCTGATCACCGACAGCGCCTATGGCCCGACCCGCCGATTCGCCAACGACACGCTGGTGCCCTACGGCGTGGAGGTCGAGTATTTCGACCCCACCATCGGCGCCGGCATCACCGCGTTGCTAAAGCCGAACACCAGCGTGGTGTTCCTCGAATCGCCGGGCTCCCTGACCTTCGAGGTGCAGGATGTCCCGGCCATCGCGGCGGCGGCCAAGACCGTGGGCGCCACGGTGATGATCGACAACACCTGGGCCACCCCCCTCTTCTTCCAGCCGCTGCGGCACGGGGTGGACGTGTCGATCCACTCGGCCACCAAATACATCGTCGGCCACGCCGACGCGATGCTGGGCGTGATCTCCTGCGCCACCGAGGAGCACTGGCTGGCGGTGAAGAAGGCCGCCACGCGGACGGGCACCTGCGCCGGTCCGGACGACATCTATCTGGGGCTGCGCGGCCTGCGCACGCTCTCCGTCCGCCTGAAGCAGCACGAGGAAAGCGCGCTCGCCCTCGCCGGCTGGCTGTCGAAGCAGCCCGAGGTCACGCGCATCCTGCATCCGGCCTTCCCCGACTGTCCGGGCCACGCGTTGTGGAAGCGCGACATCGGGCGCTCCTCCGGCCTGTTCTCCATCGTCATGAACGCGGTGCGGAAGCCGGCCCTGTCGGCCATGCTGAATTCCCTGGAACTGTTCGGAATGGGATACAGCTGGGGCGGGTTCGAGAGCCTGATCCTGCCGACGCGTCCTGCCGCCGTCCGCACGGCGACCCGCTGGACCGATCCCGGCACCGTTCTGCGCCTGCACGCCGGTCTGGAGGACGTGGACGATCTCATCCGGGATCTGGACGGCGCTTTCACCCGCCTGAGGGCCGCGCTGTAACGGGTGCAACCGGACGAGCGGCACATGCACGAGGATTGGACATCATGACGGACGCCACCGCCACCGCGCCCGGGCCCGCATCCGAGCCCGCATTCGACGACGTGATCGCCGCCATCGCCTTCAACGCCGACGGGTTGGTCCCCGCCATCGCCCAGGCCGAAGGAAGCGGCGAGATCCTGATGATGGCCTGGATGAACCGCGAGGCCGTTCTGGAAACGCTGCGCACGGGGCGCGTCTGCTACTGGTCGCGGTCCCGCAAGGGGTTGTGGCGCAAGGGCGAGACCTCCGGCCAGATGCAGCGGCTGAAGGATTTCCGCGTCGATTGCGACGGCGACACCCTGCTGGTGATCGTGGAGCAGGACGGCGTGGCCTGCCACACCGGGCGCCGCAGCTGTTTCTACCGCGCGTTGCGCGATGGGAAGCTCGCCATCACTCAGGACGTTGAAACCGATCCTTCGGTTCTCTACGGACACACGCACAAGTAAGACGCTAAACCTTCGCTGCAATGCGAAAAGTGTTTGATCTATGTCAACGTAGCCCGGGGCGGGAAGAGGTAGAACGCTCTTGTCTCTAACCCTCCCTGTATTCGCCTATGCCGGGGGTTCCAATGGAACCCTCGGCTATTTTTTTGTTCAAAGTCAAAGCCGGTCCGGTTGCAGCGGACCGATAAAATTATCGCAGATTGATACAGATCAACGAAGCGGGCCGCCCAAACAGTTAAACAGTGCTTGTCTCTAACCCTCCCTGTATTCACTTAACCGGAGATCCACTGGATCTCCGGTTTTTTCTTTTGGGGGCGGCGGAGTTAGGGATTGCATTACGGGCGGTGGCGCGTGCGGGTCCAGCGCATGACCGCTCCGATCACGGACAGCGGGACGACGATCACCGCTCCGATCAGGATGTAGGGCAGCGCCCAATGGAACATGTCCGCGGCGAGCCGGGCGATGTCCTGTATGGTGTCCCAACTGTTGGTCAGGATGCTAGCCGGATTGATGTCCAGGAAGGACAGAACCAACCCGACCACGAAGCACAGCAGAAGCGTTCTGACGATCCAACCCACCAAGACATCACCTCGTGTTGACGGCCGATCGGCGCGGGGGTGCTCGGGCGCCCCGTGAAACGTCACCGGCACGGGGAGCGTTCCTTGCGGTAGATGGTTACGGCAGCGGCGCATGCGAACGCCTCGGCTCCGCCTCGCGCGGGCGCGTTCGGGTTATCCCCATTTTCTGTGGATAACTTTGTGGATGAGTCCCCAAGCCTGTTGGAGTGGCGATATCTTGCCGTCATGCCCCCAAATTGGGCATGGTCATCGCGAGGCGAAACCATTGGATACACTGCAAATCGTCAGTGTCGTACCGCAACCAAAGGCTTCATGTCCCCTTTGCCTACGACAAAAAGGATATGGGGATAACTGTGTTGACCGTTTGGGAATCGGAAGCGCGTCCGGTGGCGGGAATCCACCGACGGCGCTCATCGATCGGGACGATGTGCTGTTTCAAAGGAAGGTGGCGACCCCAGCAGGATTCGAACCTGCGACCTATCGCTTAGAAGGCGATTGCTCTATCCAACTGAGCTATGGGGCCCCGGTCCGGCTCAGAAGCGCGGACGGTCCATGCGGAAATTGTCGGCGTAGTTGCGCGGGCGGACGCGGCGGACCGGCGCATCCTGGACCGTGTAGTCCCAGCCCTTGCGCTGGGCGAAGGCAACCGCCTCCTCGGACGTCTCGAAACCGATCCGCACCTGGTTCAACGTGTCGCCGGAGCTGATCCAGCCCATCAGCGGCTCCGGACGGCGCGGAGTCTCGATCTCGTACTCCAGAAGCCAACGATGCGTCTTGGCACGCCCGGACTGAGTGGCCGCTTTGCTCGGCTGGTAGATCCGGACCTTCATGACGCGGCATCTCCTCTGATACGTGCGTGGTGCATCGTTCGAATTTCGTTGGTCGGGGCGCCCGGATTCGAACCGGGGGCCTCCAGTACCCAAAACTGGCGCGCTGACCAGACTGCGCTACGCCCCGACGTCGCGCAGTGGAATACACGAACCCCGCGCGGACGGCAAGACGCAGCCGCATCTATCCCGCAGGGTGGTGCTTCCGTATGATGCCGCCCCTTTCGACAGCGTCGGCCGCCTTTTCCGTGAACACCCCGTCCATGCCGCCTTCCCGTCTCGCCCTCTTCGTCTCCGCGCTGGACGACACGCCCTCCGGCCGCGCCGCGGTGGCCTTGGCCGATGCCCTGCGACGGCGCGGCTGCGCGCTCGATGTGGTGGCGCCGATGGGGGGTGGACCGTTGCGGGCGGCGCTGCATCCCGGCATCGGCCAGATCGATTTGGCCAAGCGCCACACCGCCGGTTCGGTCCTCGCTCTCGCGCGGATCGTCGCCGAGCGGCGGCCGGTCGGGCTGATCGGGGTGGGGACGGATGCCGGGCTCGTCGCCCTTGGCGCCGTTCGGCTGGCGCGGCAGGGCACGCCCGCGGCGGTGCTGGAGGAACCACCGTCGTCCGATGGCGTGTTGCGGCGCACCCTGCGGGGGTGGCTGCACCCGGGCGCCGCCGCAGTGGTGAGCGGTTCGACCACCGACCCCGAGGCGGCCGCCCGGCTCTTCCTGACCGCCTTCGGGTTTCCCGACGACCACCGTTAACGCGGCGGCGCCATCACTTTGCTGTGCCGAACGCCGCGTGCGCCACACGGTCGCCCGGACGGATGCCCAGGCGCGCGCTCATGCCGCCGTTGATTTCCAGGATGCCTTTCACCGGACCGGCGGAGTTGACCGCGTCCAGCGATTGCGGCACGGCGTTGGCGTGGATGTTCACGATGCGGCCGTCGGCCCCGATGAAGATCATGTCGAGCGGGATCAGCGTGTTCTTCATCCAGAAGCTGGCCGGCTGCGGACGGTCGTAGGTGAACAGCATGCCGGCGTCGGCGGCCATCTTCTCACGGAACATCAGCCCCTGCGCCTGCTGCGCCGGGGTTTCCGCCAACTCCACGTCGAAGCGGTACTTGCCGCCGCCCGCCGTCTCGACTGTCAGGGTGGAGCGCGCGAAGCTCTCCAACGCCGTCGCCGGCAGGGCCGACAGCAGAATCGCGGCCCCCATCAGAAGCCCACCCAAGAGGCCACGCACAGCCCGTCCGATCATCGCGACCAACCCATTCCTTGACGTTCAGAGCTTGGACGATGCCGCCGCGATGCGCGGCTGTCCAGCGGCCTCTTCGGCGGCGTTACGCCGCCGTCCGGTCGGTCGCGGTGGTGTAGATGTCCTTGGTCAACGGCTTGACCTGCTTGATCTGATAGCCGGGGCGGGCGCTGAAGCGGCGGATGGCGCGCTCCCCGGCTTCCCGGTCGCTTTCGGCCCAGACGAGATAGTCGCGCCCGCGCGCCCACTCGACGGCCAAAGGGTGCAGCGCGTCGATCTCGCCGACCTGGGTGTTGACGACGGTCACCAGCCATTCCCGGTCGTTCGGATTGCGCCGGTCGGTCAGAATCAGGAGCTGTGGCCGCTGCTTGGTCTGCGCCTCGGACAGGCGTCGCTGGATCTCCGACTGCTTGCGGCGCGCCTCCACCGTGTCGGCCATGCACTCGTCGATTTCCTTGGCGAGGTTCTCTTCCTCGCGCTGGAGTCTGCGGATCGTCGCTTCCAGCTTGCCGATGGTGTCCTTGGCGGCGCGCATGCGGCTGCGGCTCTGCGCCATCTGAGCATCGACCGCGAGGAGCACGTTGCCCAGCCACGCTCCGATGGCGATGATCCCGAGGATGATGAGGAAATTGATCATCATGATGCGGGCGCCCTGATCCGGCCGGGGTTGGGGCGGCCCTGCGTCTTCTGGAACGTCTTGGTGAAGCCCATCTTGAACGGGAACGCCACCTCGACGAGTTGTCTGGCCTCCTCCGCGTTGGATGCCCAGACCTCCGCCACGTTGGCGCAGCGCCAGATCGGGTTGACCTGGGACTTGTCCCCGCCGGAGGACGCCTTCTCCTGGGCGACGTTCACCAGGAACTTCGACAGGCCAGCCTGGGGATCGCCCACCTCATGCACGAACACCGGCGGCTGGAGGGCGATGTCCGCGATCGCCCGCTCCATCTTGCGGTTTTCGGTTTCCGCGCGGTGCTTCTCCGCGGACACCTGGTTGCGCCGCTGCACCTTGCCGTTCACCCGGTCCTGGATTTCGTGGATCTCCGAATGAAGGACGTAGATGCGGTTCTCAAGCTGGCCGATGCCGGCCGAGCGGTGAAGGAATTCGGGCAGGAAGCGCTTCAGCATCATGGCGACCGGGACGGCGGCCAGCATCATCGCGGCGATGGTCAGCAGGAGCAAGGTGGTGTTGGACATCGGCGGCCTGCCCCCTCTCCTTCTCTGCGGCTTCCGGTCTCCGGCATGACGCGGATGGTCGGATCGGCCTGCGGACAGCGCGAGTCGCGCGAATCAGGCTGGCCGATTCGTCCCATTACGTCAACTGCGTGACATACGTGAATGAAAAACTTTCCAAAGATTATCCAGTACGGACCATCTTCGCAATTGCCGCAGCGGCAACGCGACGCACCTCGTCGCGCAGCGGGCCGGGACGCGGCGCGTCGGCCAGGGTGGTGAACCAATGCTCGGGCGGGTTGCGCCCGGCAGCACGCGACCAGGAGAGCGCCCGCAGCACGCCTTCCGCCTCCGGCGTCGGCGGCACCGCCGGGTCGATGCCGTTCAGCACCGCCCAGATCCCCGCCCAGCAGCGCCCGACGGACCAGGGATTGTAGCCGCCGCCGCCAACCACCATCAGGCGCGGCGCCAGCCCCATCAGGGCGCGCACCGCCCGCCACAGCGCGCCGTTCGACAGCTCCAGCCGGCTCAGCGGGTCTTCGGCCAGCGCGTCGGCCCCGGTCTGGATGACCAGCGCCTGGGGGTGGAACGCCCTCCCCACCGGCAGGATCGCCGCCTCCAGAAGGTGATCCATCTCCGTGTCGTTGAACCCCGGCGGGACCGGCAGATTGAAGGCCAGAGCGCCGGGCCGATCCTCCGCCTTGCCGGTGAAGGGCCAGCGACCATCCTCGTGGACCGACAGGGTCAGCACGCGGTCGTCGTCGGCGAAGGCGTCCTCCACCCCGTCACCGTGGTGGGCGTCGAGGTCGACGTAGAGCACCCGGTCAATTCCGGAATCGAGCAGAGCCAGGATGCCCAGCACCGGGGCGTTGAGATAGCAGAAGCCGCTGGCCCGCCCGGGGCGGGCGTGGTGGGTGCCGCTGGCCGGGCTGTAGACAATGCCGGCGGGCACCTCCGCCAGCAGGCGCCCGGCCAGGATGGCGGCACCGGTGCTGATGGCCGGTCGGCGGTACATCTCCGGGAAGACGGGATTTTCCAACCGGCCGAGGTTGTAGCGCTCCCCCGTTTCGGCATCCACCCGCTGGTCCGCCTCCGCGCGGTGGAGGGCGGCGAGGTAGTCCGGGCTGTGGAAGCGCCCCAGCTCCTCCGGCGTCGCCAGCGGGCTGTCGCGGTAGACCGCGTCGGGCAGCCAGCCCATGGCGCGGCTGAGGTCGATGGCGGTGGACACCCGCGGGATGGCCAGCGGGTGCTTCGCGCCATAGCTGGACCCCCGGTAGATCTCGCTGCCCAGAAACAGCGGGCGGCCGGGAAACATTGGCGGAGATTCGTTCGGAAAATCGGTCGGCATGGGGTGGAGAGGTGGAGCCGCGACGCCCATCCGTCAACGTCTCGTGCAGAAGGCCCCTTGTCGTGACCGCGCGGCGATCTCTTTTCTTGAGGGGTATGGGCGAAAACATCCGCGGGGGAGGCTCGGCATGGACGGTGCGTGGCGTCTGGCGGGGGTGGCCGTCGCGGTTCTTGTGGCCGGCGGAGCGGGTGCGCCGGTCCTGGCCGATACGCCGGTCGATCTGGAACTGGTGCTGGCCGTGGACGTGTCCGGCAGCGTGGACGCGGAGGAAGGCCGTCTTCAGCGGGAAGGCTACGTCGCCGCCCTCACCGACCCAAAGGTCCAGGCGGCGATCCGCGGCGGTCCCTTCGGGCGCATCGCCGTCACCTACGTCGAATGGGCCGGCGACAGTTTCCAGCGCATCACCGTGCCCTGGACCCTGCTGAGCGACCACGGCAGCGTCGAGGCCTTCGCCTCCTCCATCGCGGAATCGCCCACGCTGAGCGCGCAATGGACGTCGATCAGCGCGGCCATCGACTTCAGCGCCCGCCTGTTCAACGACAACGGATTCGAAGGGACGCGGCGGGTCATCGACGTGTCGGGCGACGGGGTCAACAACCGCGGCCGCCCGGTGCAATGGGCGCGCGACGAGGCGGTCGCCGCCGGGATCACCATCAACGGCCTGCCGATCCTCAACGACCGGCCCAACCCCTGGGGCGGGGCGGCGCCGACGAATCTCGACGGCTATTACGAGGAGCATGTGATCGGCGGGCCCGGCGCCTTCCTGGTCCCCGCCGTCAGCTTCGAGGCCTTCGCGGACGCCATCCTGAGCAAGCTCCTGCTGGAGATCTCCGGTCTTCCGCCCGACCCCGGCGCGGGCGGGCTCCGGGGCCTCGCCAGCCGTTAGCTGGATCGTTGCCAGATTGGTTCAACAAACATTACCTATGGAAGGCCGGTCATCCGGTTCGAAACCTGCGAGCGAGACCATGCCGATCAAGACGATCCTGCTGCACATGTCGAACGACGACCGCCACACCCTGCGTCTGGAGGCGGCCGCCATCCTCGCCAAACGCTTCTCCGCCTTTGTCGAGGTGCTGTTCGTCGCCACGCCGGTGTCCATGCCCGCCGCGGTGACCGGCCGCGCCGCGTCCTACGCCTACATCGCGGAGGCCACCGCCATCGCCCACGAGAAGGCGGAGCAGATCGAGCAGGAGGTTCGGCAGGCGCTGAAGGACTGCTCCTACTCCTGGACAATCGAGGAAGGTGACCATGTAGAACTGCTGGCCGCCCGCGCCGTCTACGCCGACCTTGCCGTGGTGACTCAGAGCCATGACGACGAGCGTAGCGACCGGGTGGCGCTCCAGGTGCCGGACCGGCTGCCGCTGACCAGCCCCTGCCCCACCTTGGTCCTGCCCCATGCCGCACCGTCCGCCTCGGGGATCGGACGCCACGCGGTGGTCGCCTGGAAGAACACGCGGGAGTCCGGGCGCGCCGTTCGAAACGCCCTGCCGTTCCTGAAGGAGGCGGAGAAGGTCACGGTGGTCACCGTCGACCCGCCGGGCCACCGGCTCGACAGCGGACGCGACCTGATGATCTGGCTGGAGCGCCACAGCGTGCGCAGCCAGCATCAGGCGATCATCTTCAAGGGCGGTGACGTTGGCGACGTTTTGATCAGCGCCTGCCGCGAGCTGGGCGGCGATCTTCTGGTGATGGGGTCCTACGGCCATTCCCGCCTGCGGGAGATGGTGCTGGGCGGCGCCACCCGGACGGTGCTGGCGAAGCTGGAAGTGCCGGTTCTGATGTCCCACTGACCGGCGAAGCGCCGGGCGGCGACGGGCCGCCCGGCATCGGTACCTGGAGTTTCGGACCTAGAGGAAGAACACCCAGGTCACCAGGACGAACAGCGGCACCAGGATGCCGAAGGACCACAGCATATAGCCGAAGAAGCTCGGCATCGCCACGCCGCGCTCCTCGGCGATGGCCTTGACCATGAAGTTCGGCGCGTTGCCGATGTAGGTGTTGGCGCCCATGAACACCGCGCCCGCCGAAATGGCCGCCAGGGTCACCGCGAGATCGGTCATCAGCACCTGCGCGTCGCCGCCCGCGGTGTTGAAGAAGATCAGATAGGTCGGCGCGTTGTCGAGGAAGCTGGACAGGATGCCCGCCGCCCAGAAATAGGCCGCCGGGACCGGTTGGCCATCCTGGTTCACCGCCGCGATGATGGCGCCGAGCGCCCCGTCGGTGCCCGCCCGCAGGATGGCGATGGCCGGGATGATGGTCAGGAAGATCGCCGCGAACAGCTTCGCCACCTCCAGGATCGGCCCCCAGGTGAAGGCGTTCAGGCGGCGGCTGTGCGCGCTGGTCAGCGTCAACGACAGGCCGGTGATGACGAGGAGCAGCAGGTTGCTGACGATCGTCTCCAGCGGCACGTGGATGTGGTAGATCTCCACCCCCACCCCCGGATGCCAGACGCCGCTGAGCAGGACGGCACCGACGATGGCGACGAGCAGGAGCAGGTTGACCGCCCCCTCGATCCGCACCGGCTCCCGCTCGTGCACCCCCTCGATCAGCGGGTGCTTGCCGGGGTCCTTGGTGTGCAGGTAGAGGTCGACCACGAAATAGATCGCCAGCAGGCAGCCGGCCACCAGCATCATCGGCCAGAACAGGTGCACGGTCGGCCAGAAGAAGCTGACCCCCTTCAGGAAGCCCAGGAACAGCGGCGGATCGCCCAGCGGCGTCAGGGAGCCGCCGACGTTCGACACCAGGAAGATGAAGAAGACGATGGTGTGCACCTTGTGCCGCCGGTGCTCGTTGGCACGGATCAGCGGGCGGATCAGCAGCATCGAGGCGCCGGTGGTCCCCATCAGGCTCGCCAGCAGCGTGCCAAGCCCCAGCCCCAGCGTGTTCGCCAGCGGCGTCCCAACCAGGGTGCCGGCGATCCGCACGCCGCCCGCCACCGTGAAGAGGGCGGTCAGCAGCACGATGAAGGGGATGTATTCGAGAAGAAGGGTATGCAGCAGCTCGTAGGTGGCGAGCCCCGCCCCAAAGGTCAGCGCGAAGGGCATCAGGAAGGCGATGGCCCAGCCGGCGGCGACCTTGCCGAAATGATGGTGCCAGAAGGACGGCGCCAGCAGCGGCATCAGCGCGATGGACAGGAGAATCCCGGCGAAGGGAATCACCCAGAACACGCTCAGATCCCGCCCGTCGAGATGCGGAGCCCCCGCCGCTTCCGCCGCCAGGGCCAACCCCGGCAGTCCGGCGACGGCGAGGCCAGCCAGGGCGGCCAGGGGTACGGACAGTGAACGGGGGAGGCGGTGTCGGGTGGGTCGGGCGTCGGTCATAACACGCATTCATCTGTAATATCAGTTACCGAAGTATGCGTCTCCGAAAGGGCTAAGCCAAGCCGGATCGCCCCCACGAAATCACCTTACCCGCCGTGCGTGAAAAACGTGTCTCTAGCCGCAGGGCTTCAGTTCGAGGGGACTCGGGACCGGTCCGCCGATCCAGCCGTGAAGCGGGCGGCACTCTCCCCCCGCGCACAGCCTGTGGTCCGGCGTGTAGGACGAGGCGGCCAGCACCAGCCGCTCCAACGGCGGTACCGCCGGCACCCATATCCACCAGCGATCGGCGAAGCGGGCGCCCGGCGGCGGCTCCATCCCGGCGCCGGTGCCCTTCACGCGGGCTTCGGTCAGGACAAGACGCCCATCCTCGATGCGCCACTCCTCCCGCCATTCGGTCTTCTCCACCGAATGGGTCCAGGACAGGGTGAAGGCGGGACCCGGCAGGGCGGCCAGAACCGCCCCGCCGAACGCCGACAGGCACAAGGCCACGCTCATGCCGTCTTCATCATGCCGGGGCGCTGCTCCGCCCCAGGCGCCGCAGGCGATGGCGCTGCCACAGCAGGAAAGCCGCCGTCATGGTGAAGCCGACCTCGTCCGTCACCGGCAAGGCCACGACGAACAGGAAGGCGGCGGCGGCCGAGAACACCCGCTCCGCCAGGTTGAGAGGCGTCCAGAAGAAGCCGATGGTCGCCGCTCCCCACAGGCCGATGGCGATCAGCGCCTTGAACAGGACGTAGGCCACGGCCAGCGGATCGGTGGTCTGGAGCATCAGCGCGGGGGAATACACCGCCATGAAGGGCACGACATAGCCGGCCATGGCGATCCGCGTGGCGATGAATCCGACCTGCATGTGCCCGGCCCGGCAGATGGACGAGGCGGCCAGCGCCGCCAGCGCCACCGGCGGGGTCAGGTCGGCCATGATGCCGAAGTAGAAGACGAACATGTGCGACACGATCAGCGGCACGCCCATCTGCAGCAGGGCCGGCGCCGCGATGGCCGCCGTGACGATGTAGTTGGCCGTCGTCGGCAGCCCGGTGCCCAGCAGGATGCAGGCCAACATGGTGAGGATCAGCGCGACCAGCAGATTGCCGCCGGACAGCTGCACGATCGTCCCGGCGAAGCTGGAGGCTAGTCCGGTCAGGGTCAGGATCCCGATCAGCACGCCCACCAGCGCGCAGGCCACGCCGACGCCCACGGCGTTCTTGGCGCCATCGGCGAGGCTGTTCACCAGCATCGCCAGAGTCTCCCGCCCGCCCTTCACGATCAGGCAGGGAATGACCAGAAGCCCGACGATGGCGAAGGCCAGATGCTCCGTCCGCCAGCCCATCCGCCACAGCGCCGCGGCAAGGAGCCCCAGCACGACCCAGAAGGCGACGCGCAGGGCCATCGGCCCGATGGAACCGACGATTGTCGTGCCGAGGATCAATGCGATGGTCGACGCGATGCCGATCACCCCCGCAAACAGCGGTGTGAAGCCGGAGAACAGCAGGTAGACCAGCGCCGCCAGAGGCAGGATCAGGTACCAGCCCTCGATCAGCGCGCGGGACACGCTGGGGCATTGGTCCTTCGGCAAGCCGATAAGGTTGCGCTTGCCCGCCTCCAGATGGACCATCCAGAAGGCGCTGCCGAAATAGAGGATGGCCGGGATCGCCGCGGCAATGGCGATGTCGCTGAAGGGAACGCCGATGGTCTCGGCCATGATGAAGGCGGCGGCCCCCATGACCGGCGGCATGAGCTGCCCACCCATGCTGGCCGTCGCCTCGACCGCCCCGGCGAAGGCTGGGCGGTAGCCGAAGCGCATCATCAGGGGAATGGTGAACTGGCCGGTGGTCAGCACGTTGGCCACGCCCGAGCCGTTGATCGTCCCCATGAAGCCGGAGGAGATGACCGCCACCTTCGCCGGCCCCCCCTTGGCAGACCCGACGAGGCCCAGCGACACGTCGTTGAACAGCTTGATCATGCCGGCGCGCTCCAGAAAGGCGCCGAACAGGATGAACAGGAAGATGAAGGTCGCGGAGACGAAGGTGGGCGTGCCGTAGATGCCCTCGGTCGACAGGTACAGGTTGTCGATGACCTGATCGATGTCGTAGCCGCGGTGGGCCAGCCCGAAGGGCAGATGCCGCCCGAACAGCGCGTAGGGAATGAAGACGCCGCAGATGATCGGCAGCGCCCAACCCGTGATGCGCCGGGCGCCCTCGAACACCAGCGCGATGGTGATCGCGCCGACGATCAGGTCCGTCATGTTCGGATCGCCGGCCCGCTGGATCAGATCGACCTCGAACACGTAGTGATACAAGCCCAGCGTGAAGGCGCCGAGGCCGAGCAGCCAGTCGTACCAGGGCACGCTGCGCCTCTCCCCGTGCGAGCGGAAGCCGAACAGGGTGAAGGTCATCAGCAGGAGGAAGCCGACATGGACCGACCGGACGACCATGCTGGACAGCGGGTTGAACGCCGCCGTCCAGATCTGGAACAGCGAGAAGGCGACGGCGATGGCGAAGACGGCCTTTCCGGACACGCCTTCGAAGGCCACGACCGTCGAGGGATTCTCGCGGTCGATGGCCTGGCGGATCTTGTTGTCCGCGTCTTGGGAGGATGCGCTCATCGCACGGGGGTTCCGGGACGACGGGGCACGCTTACATCAGGCCCTTTTCCTTGTAGAACTTCTCCGCCCCCGGATGCAGCGGCACCGGCGACTGGATGGTGGCCGCGTCCAGCTTGATCTGCTTGGCCGCGGCGTGGGCGGCGGCCATGGCTTCGAGATTCTCGAACATCGCCTTGGTCATCGCGTAGACCGCGTCGTCCGACACGCCGGAATGGGTGACCAGCAGGTTGCGCACTGCCGCGGTCGGCACCGGCTCGCTCTGGCCGCTGTAGCTGTTGGCCGGGATGGTTTCCGCGATGTAGGCGGGATCGCCGACCTTCTGGATCACGTCGGCCGGGATCGACACGATGGTGATCTCCTGCGAGGTCGCCAGATCCTTGATCGCCGCCACGCCGAGGCCGGCGGAGATGAGCGTCGCGTCGAGCTGCCGGTTCTTGATCAGGTCCACCGATTCGGCGAAGGGCAGATACTCGGTCTTGGAGAAGTCCTTGTAGCCCAGACCGGCGGCAGCGAAGATCGCGCGGGCGTTCAGCTCCGTCCCCGACTTCGGCGCACCCACCGACACGCGCTTGCCCTTCAGGTCGGCCAGCGTCTTCACGCCGGAATCCTTGCTGGCGACGATCTGGATGTAGTTGGGGTAGATGGCGGCGACGGTGCGCAGCTTGGTCAGCTTGGTCTTGAAGCCGGCCTCCTCGTCGCCCTTCCAGGCGCCGCTTAGCGAATCGCCGAGCGAGAAGGCGATCTCGCCGCGCTCCGACTGGAGGAGGTTCAGGTTCTCCACCGAGGCCTTGGTCGCCTGGACGGTGACCTTGGCCCCCGGGATGGCCTTGCCGTAGATGCCGGACAGCGCGACGCCCAACGGGTAATAGACGCCGCTGGTGCCGCCGGTGAGGACGGTGACGAACTGCTCGGCCTGGGCCGGCAGCGCGGTGAGCATGCAGACGCCGACCGCGGCCAGGAAACGCTTCATTCTTCTATCCTCCCAAAAGGCTGTCCGTAGCGGATCGTTCGTAAGACGCTTTGGTTTGCGTCGGATTGTTGGCTATCCTAACTTGTGGTCGGTGGGTCCGCCAGTCCGTAGGAACCGATAGGCGCGCGGCGGTTCGGCACAAGCCCTCTCCCTTCGGAGGAGGCCGAACGGCGTCTTGACCGGACAGGACGACGCCCCCCTATCCTTGTTCCGGTTGGTCCTGCACCACACTTTATCCCGCAGATTTGGAAGAGCCGTCGAAAGAAGCGTCGCGAAGGTCGGGGCAACAGAACGTCACCAACATTGGGAGGACAGCGGATGCCGTGTACCGTTTCCATGACCGTCAACGGAAAGGCGGTCTCGCGCGAGGTGGAGGAGCGGACCCTGCTGGTCACCTTCCTCCGTGACCAGCTCGGCCTGACCGGCACCCATGTCGGCTGCGACACCAGCCAGTGCGGCGCCTGCGTCGTCCACATCGACGGTCGGTCGGTGAAGTCCTGCACCATGCTGGCCGCCCAGGCCGACGGCGCCGCGGTCACCACCATCGAGGGGCTGGCGGCGGCCGACGGCACGCTGCACCCGATGCAGGCGGCCTTCCGCGAGCATCACGGCCTGCAATGCGGCTTCTGCACGCCGGGCATGGTGATGAGCGCCGTCGATCTGGTGACGGCCAACCCCTCCCTCAGCGAGCACGACGTCCGCGAGGGTCTGGAGGGCAACATCTGTCGCTGCACCGGCTACCACAACATCGTCAAGGCGGTGATGGCCGGGGCGGAGGCGATGCAAGGCGGCACGATGAAGGCCGCCGCCGAATAACGGGCGGAAGCAAGGCTCACATGGGAGGAACACCAAGATGGCGAACCCCACCGGCATCGGCGCTTCCGTGCGCCGGCGCGAGGACGCGCGCTTCCTGACCGGGCGCGGCACCTACACCGACGACATCAACCGGCCCGGCCAGACCCACGCGGTCTTCGTCCGGTCCCCCTACGCCCACGCCCGCATCACCGGCATCGACGCGGCCGAGGCCATGCAGGCCCCCGGCGTGATCGCCGTGCTGACCGGCGCCGACATGGAGGCCGACAAGGTCGGCAGCCTGCCCTGCGGCTGGCAGATCCATTCCAAGGACGGCTCCCCGATGAAGGAGCCGCCGCACTTCCCGATCGCCCGCGACCGCGCGCGCTACGTCGGCGACGCTGTCGCCGTGGTCATCGCCGAGACGCGCGAGCAGGCGAAGGACGCCGCCGAACTGGTCATGGTCGATTATGAGGAACTGCCGGCGGCGGTGACCTCGCTGAAGGCGCTGGAGGGCGGCGCGCCGCTGGTCCATGACGACGTCGGTGGCAACCTCTGCTTCGACTGGCATCTCGGCGACGCGGCGGCGGTTGACGCGGCCTTTGCGCAGGCCGCCCATGTGGCGAAGCTCGATCTGGTCAACCAGCGGCTCGTCCCCAACGCCATGGAGCCGCGGGCGGCGCTCGGCGAATACGACCGGGCGACCGGCGAGCACACGCTGACCACCACCAGCCAGAATCCGCACGTCATCCGCCTGCTGATGGGCGCCTTCGTGCTGGGCATCCCGGAGCACAAGCTGCGCGTCGTCGCCCCCGACGTCGGCGGCGGCTTCGGCTCCAAAATCTTCCATTACGGGGAGGAGGCGGTCGTCACCTGGGCGGCGAAGAAGGTCGGGCGCCCGGTGAAATGGACCGCCGAGCGCTCCGAGAGCTTCCTGACCGACGCCCATGGCCGCGACCATGTCAGCCACGCCGAGCTGGCGATGGACCGCGACGGCAACTTCCTGGCGCTGCGCGTCGCGACCATCGCCAACATGGGCGCCTATCTGTCGACCTTCGCGCCGTCGATCCCGACCTACCTCTACGCCACGCTGCTCGCCGGCCAGTACAAGACCCCGGCGATCTACGCCGAAGTGAAGGCGGTCTTCACCAACACCGTGCCGGTGGATGCCTACCGCGGCGCCGGGCGTCCGGAGGCCTGCTACCTGATCGAACGGCTGGTCGAGGTCGCCGCCGCCGAGACGGGCATCGACAAGGCGGAGCTGCGTCGCCGCAATTTCGTGCCGGCCAGCGCCATGCCGTATCAGACCCCGGTGGCGCTCCAGTACGACACCGGCGACTTCGCCAAAAATCTCGACATCGCGCTGCCGCTGGTCGACTACGACGGTTTCGCGGCGCGCAAGGCGGAATCCGCCCGGCGCGGCAAGCTGCGCGGCATCGGCTTCGCCACCTACATCGAGGCCTGCGGCATCGCGCCGAGCAACGTCGCGGGCGCGCTGGGCGCGCGGGCCGGGCTGTATGAATCGGCGGAGGTGCGCTTCCACCCCACCGGCTCGGTGACGGTCTTCACCGGCTCCCACAGCCATGGGCAGGGTCACGAGACGACCTTCGCGCAGCTCGTCTCCGAGCGCTTCGGCGTACCGATCGAGAATGTGGAGATCGTCCACGGCGACACCAGCAAGATCCCCTTCGGCATGGGCACCTACGGCTCGCGCTCCCTGGCGGTCGGCGGGTCGGCCATCGTCAAGGCGATGGACAAGGTGGAGCGCAAGGCCAAGAAGATCGCCGCCCACATGCTGGAGGCCGCCGAGGCCGACATCGAGGTGAAGGACGGGCGCTTCGTGGTGGCCGGGACCGACAAGGCTTTGACCATTGGCGACATCGCCCTGCAGGCCTACGTCCCGCACAACTTCCCGCTCGACGAGCTGGAGCCGGGGCTGGACGAACAGGCCTTCTACGACCCGAAGAACTTCACCTACCCCAACGGCTGCCACGTCTGCGAGGTGGAGATCGACCCCGACACCGGCGTGGTGCAGGTGGTCAACTTCGCCGCGGTGGACGATTTCGGGCGCGTCATCAACCCGCTGATCGTCGAAGGGCAGGTCCATGGCGGGCTGGTCCAGGGCATCGGGCAGGCGCTCTACGAGAACTGCGTCTATGACGAGGACTCGGGCCAGCTCATCACCGGCTCCTACATGGACTATTGCATGCCGCGGGCGGACGACGTGCCGTCCTTCACGGTGCGCTACCACGAGGACCAGCCCTGCACCCACAACCCGCTGGGCGTGAAGGGCTGCGGCGAGGCCGGGACCATCGGCGCGTCCGCCGCCGTGATGAACGCGGTGGTTCACGCCCTGTCCGAATACGGCGTCACGCATCTCGACATGCCGGCGACCCCGGAGCGGGTCTGGCAGGCGATCCGGCGCCACACCCCCGCCCAGGCGGCCGAGTAAGAGGGAGGAGACATCATGTACGCCTTCACCTATCACCGCCCCAAGAGCGTCGCCGACGCCGTCGCCCTGCTCGGCCAGTTCGAGGACCCGAAACTTCTGGGCGGCGGGCAGACGCTCCTGCCGACGCTCAAGCAGCGCCTCGCCCGGCCGAGCGATCTGATCGACCTCGGCCAGATTCCGGAGCTCCAGGGCATCCGGGAGGAGGCCGGCGGCCTGACGGTCGGCGCCTTCACCCGCCACGCCCAGGTCGCTCATTCCGATGTCGTGCAGCGGGTCATCCCAGCGCTGGCCAGCCTCGCCGAGGGCATCGGCGACCGGCAGGTGCGCAACATGGGCACGCTCGGCGGGTCGATCTGCAACGCCGATCCCTCCGCCGACTACCCCGCCGCGGTCGTCGCGCTGAAGGCGACGGTGAGGACCGACCGGCGGGAGATCGCCGGCGACGACTTCTTCACCGGCATGTTCGAGACGGCGCTGGAGCCCGGTGAGATCGTCACCGCCGTGCATTTCCAGAAGCCCGACAAGGCCGCCTACGCCAAGTTCCGCAACCCGGCCAGCCGCTACGCCATCGTCGGCGTCTTCGTGGCCGTGTTCGGCAGCGAGGTTCGCGTGGCGGTGACCGGCGCAGGTCCGTCGGTCTTCCGGGCCGACGACATGGAGGCGGCGCTGGCCCAGGACTTCCGCGCCGACGCCCTGAACGGCGCGTCGGTGTCGGCGGCCGGGCTGAACGCCGACATCCACGCCAGCGCCGACTACCGCGCCCATCTGGTGCGGGTGATGGCGCGGCGCGCGGTGGAGGCGTGTGGGTAACCGTCTTCCCTCTCCCGCCCTGGGAGAGGGTGGCGCGAAGCGCCGGGTGAGGGTACCGTCGAGCATCGGTGCCGTACGCTTGTCGGCACCCTCACCCTTCCCACATCGTGGGCCCCTTCCCTCTCCCGGGGCGGGAGAGGGAGTTTTCCCGCTGGATGACGGATGGCCATGCCCAACACCCTCCCCGCTTCCGTCGATGACACGCTGGACCTGCTGCGGCGGGGGAACTACGTCGCCGACCGCTCGCTGGCGACGGCGCTGTACCTCGCGCTGAAGCTTCGGCGCCCGCTGTTCCTGGAGGGCGAGGCCGGGGTCGGCAAGACCGAGATCGCCAAGGTGCTGTCCGCCACGCTGGGCCGGCGCCTGCTGCGGCTGCAATGTTACGAGGGGTTGGACGTCGCCGCGGCGGTCTACGAGTGGAACTACGCCCGGCAGATGATGGAAATCCGGCTGGCGGAGGCGTCGGGCGACCGTGACCGGGAGGCGCTCGGCGCCGACCTCTTCTCCGAGCGCTTCCTCATCAAGCGCCCGCTGCTCCAGGCGCTGGAGCCCGATCCGGCCGGCGCGCCCGTCCTGCTGATCGACGAGTTGGACCGCACCGACGAGCCGTTCGAAGCCTACCTGCTCGAAATCCTCTCCGATTTCCAGGTCTCGATTCCGGAGTTTGGGACGGTCACGGCGCCGGAGCCGCCCATCGTCATCCTGACCTCCAACCGCACCCGCGAAATTCACGACGCGCTGAAGCGGCGCTGCTTCTACCACTGGGTCGATTACCCCAACGCCGAGCGTGAGCGCGCCATCCTGGCGGTGAAGGCGCCGAACGCCGACGCCCGGCTGGCCGCCCAGGTGGTCGGCGTCGTGCAGAGCCTGCGCGGGATGGACCTCTACAAGGCGCCGGGCGTGGCGGAGACTCTGGACTGGGCGCAGGCGCTGGTGGAGCTGAACCAGCTGGAGCTGGAGCCGTCGGTCATCAACGACACGCTGGGCACGCTGCTGAAGTACCAGGACGACATCGCCCGCATCCAGGGCAGCGAGGCCGCGCGCATCCTGGCCCAGGTCAAGACGGAACTCGCCGCCAGCACGGCGCGGTGAGCGGCCATGCAAGGCGGCCTTGCCATCAACCTGATGCATTTCGCCCGCGCGCTGCGGGCGGCGGGGCTGCCGGTCGGGCCGGGCAAGCTGCTCCAAGCCGTTGAAGCCGTGGAGGCGGTGGGGATCGGCAACCGGGCGGACTTCTACTGGGCGCTGCACGCCGTCTTCGTGAACCGGCGCGACCAGCGCGAGGTTTTCGACCAAGCCTTCCACGTCTTCTGGCGCAACCCCGACATCCTGAAGCGGATGATGGGGCTGATGCTGCCGACCATCCGCACGGAGTCGCCGGACACGCAGGACCCGCTGTCCCGCCGCGTCGCCGACGCGCTGCGCGGCACCGCGCCGGAGGCCGAGGGGCCGGAGAAGTCGGAGATCGAGGTGGACGCCGCCTTCACCGTTTCGGCCCAGGAACGGTTGCAGGAGAAGGACTTCGAGAAAATGTCGGCGGCGGAGATGGCCGAGGCCAAGCGCATGCTCGCCCGCATCGCCCTGCCGGTCGCCGAGGTGACGACCCGCCGCCACCGTCCCGACCCGCGGGGGCCGCGCGTGGACCCGCGGGCGACGCTGCGGCGGATGCTGCGCTCCGGCGGCGATCTGGCCGATCTGGCGCGGCGCAGCCGCCGCACGCGCCCGCCGCCGCTGGTCGTGCTGTGCGACATCTCCGGCTCCATGACACGCTATTCACGGATGCTGCTGCATTTCATGCACGCGCTCAGCAACGACCGCGACCGTGTGCACAGCTTCGTCTTCGGCACCCGCCTGACCAACATCACCCGCCACCTGCGGCACAAGGACGTGGATGTGGCGCTGGACGCCGTGTCGGCGGCGGTGGCGGACTGGTCGGGGGGAACGCGCATCGGCACGGCGCTGCACGCCTTCAACCGGACCTGGGCGCGCCGGGTCCTCGGCCAGGGCGCGGTGGTCTTGCTCATCACCGACGGGCTGGACCGGGATGCCGGCGAGGGGCTTGCGGCGGAGGCCGAACGGCTGCACAAGAGCTGCCGCCGACTGGTCTGGCTGAACCCGCTCTTGCGGTGGGAGGGGTTCGCACCAAAATCCAGCGGTATCCGGGCCTTGTTGCCGCATGTGGACGACTTCCGCCCGGTCCACAACCTGAACAGTCTGGCCGGGCTCGCCGACGCGCTGAACCGCGACGGGCCGCGACGGGCCGAAAGCCTGCGCAAGTGGCTGAAGGAGGCCGCATGAAGGACGATATTCTGGAGCAGGCCGCGGGCTGGCGCGCGGAGGGCCGCAAGGTCGCCCTGGCGACGGTGGTCGCCACCTGGGGGTCCTCCCCCCGCCCGGTGGGCAGCCAGATGGCGGTGGACGACGCCGGCTCGATGATCGGCTCCGTCTCCGGCGGCTGCATCGAGGGGGCCGTGGTGCACGAGGCGCGCAAGACCATGGAGGATGGCGAGCCCCGGATGATCTCGTTCGGGGTCAGCAACGAAATGGCTTGGGAGGTCGGGCTGGCCTGCGGCGGCCGGGTGCAGGTCTATGTCGAGGCCGTGGAATGAAGCGCGACATCACCGAACGGCTGCTGGCCGCCCGCAAGGCCGGGCGTCCCGTGGCCCTGGTCACCGACCTCGGCACCGGCCTGCAGACTCTCGTCTATGAGGACGCCATCCACGGCGGCTTCGGGCTGGAGGACGACCTTCTGGAGGAGGTGCGGGAGCGGCTGCGCCAGGATCGTTCCGGCCTCGTCAGCGATCCGGAGGATGAGGAGGACGGCGTCCAGCTGTTCGTTCAGACCCACAACCCACCGCTGCGGCTGCTGGTGGTCGGCGCCGTACACATCGCCCAGGCGCTGGCACCACTCGCCACGCTGACCGGCTATGCCGTCACGGTGATCGACCCGCGCGGCTCCTTTGCCACCGAATCGCGCTTCCCCGGCGTTGCCCTGCACGATTCCTGGCCGGACGAAGCCCTGGCGGATTTGAAGATCGACAACCGCACCGCCGTGGTGACCCTGACCCACGACCCCAAGCTGGACGACCCGGCCCTGCTGGTGGCGCTGCGCTCCCCGGCCTTCTACGTCGGCTCGCTCGGCAGCCGGCGCACCCACGCCAAGCGGCTGGAGCGGCTGACGGAGCAGGGCGTGACCGACGCGGAGCTGGCGCGCATCCACGCCCCGGTCGGGCTGGACATCGGCGCCGTGACCCCGGCGGAGATCGCCCTGTCGGTCATGGCCCAGATCACCGCCGTGCGGCGCAAGGCCGGCGCGGCCTGACAGGAGTTCACCACCATGTTTTTCGGCCCGCTGCCCCTGCGGGAGCTGGAGGGCGCCATTCTGGCGCATTCGGTCCGCCGCGGCTCCGTCAGCTTCAAGAAGGGCCGCATCCTCAGCGCCGAGGACGTGACCGCCCTGCGCGACGCCGGCCTTACCACGGCGACCGTTGCCAAGCCCGGCCCTGACGATGTGGGCGAGGACGCGGCGGCGGCCCGCATCGCTACCGCCCTGAAGGGGCAGGAGATCACCACCGGCGCCGCCTTCACCGGGCGCGTCAACCTGTTCGCCGAATCGCGCGGCCTGTTCGTTCCGGATGTCGAACGGATCAACGCGCTGAACCTCATCGACGAAAGCGTAACGGTCGCCACCCTGCCCGCCTTTGCGCCGGTCGAGCCCGGCCAGATGGTCGCCACGGTCAAGATCATCCCCTTCGCCGCCCCCCGCGGCGCCGTGGAAGGGGCGGAGGTCGAGGCGTCCGCCGGGATGCCGGCGCTTCGCGTCGCTCCGTTCCGCCCCTTGACCGCCGCGCTGATCCAGACCCGCCTGCCGGGCGTGAAGGACAGCGTCCTCGACAAGACCGTGGCGGTGACGCGCGAGCGTCTGGAGGCGATGGGCGGGCGGCTGGTCCGGGATTCCCGCTGCTACCACGGCGAGGCGGCTCTGGCCGACGCCATCGCGGCGGCGGGGCGCGTCGACCTGCTGCTGATCGCCGGGGCCTCGGC
Source organism: Azospirillum brasilense (assembly GCF_005222205.1). NCBI lineage: Bacteria > Pseudomonadati > Pseudomonadota > Alphaproteobacteria > Rhodospirillales > Azospirillaceae > Azospirillum > Azospirillum brasilense. The sequence continues at coordinate 154,381 of NZ_CP032345.1, forward strand.
CATCACCGACCGGCGCGACGTGCTGCCCGCGGGCATCGAGCGGGCGGGCGGCGTGATCGAGCATTTCGGCATGCCGGTCGACCCCGGCAATCTGCTGCTGATCGCGCATATCGGGGAAACGCCGGTGCTCGGCCTGCCCGGCTGCGCGCGGTCGCCCAAGCTGAACGGCTTCGACTGGGTGCTCCAGCGCATCGCCGCGGGGATTCCGGTGACGCGGGCCGACGTCATGCGCATGGGGGTTGGTGGCCTGCTGGCCGAGATCCCCAGCCGGCCCCTGCCCCGAGCCGGCGCCGTCGCGGTGGAACCGCCCCGCGCGCCGCGCATCGCCGCTCTGGTTCTGGCCGCCGGACGGTCGAGCAGGATGGGCGGCAGCAACAAGCTGCTCGCCGATGTCGGCGGGGAACCGCTGGTCGTCCGCACGGTCGAATCGGTTCTGGCCTCGCAGGCCAGGCCGGTGGTGGTGGTGACCGGCCACATGGCGGAGGCGGTGTCCGCCCCGCTGGCCGGGCGCCCGCTGACCATCGTCCACAACCCGTCGTTCGCCGACGGGCTCAGCGCCTCGCTGCGCGCCGGGCTGGCCGCCCTGCCGGCGGATGTCGACGGGGTGGTGGTGTGCCTCGGCGACATGCCACGCGTCACGCCGCAGGCCATCGACCGTCTGATCGCCGCCTACAACCCGCTGGAGGGCCGGACCGTCTGCGTCCCGACCGTCCAGGGCAAGCGCGGCAACCCGGTCCTGTGGGACCGCGGCTTCTTCGCGGAGATGGCGAAGCTGAGCGGCGACGCCGGGGCCAAGACCCTGCTGGCCACCCACGCCGATCAGGTGATCGAGGTGCCGGTGGAGGACGGCGGCATCCTCTACGACGTCGACACGCCGGACCTGCTGGCGGAGCTGCGCGGGTAAGGCTCAGGACGCCCGTTCGATCACCAGATCCAGCCAGCGGCGGGAGATCGTCCGGGCGACCGCCTCGGCGGCGGGCAGGTGCCGCTCCAGCGCGGCGTCCAGCCCATCGAGGACGGCCCGGTTGCGCTCCCGCGAATCGACGCCGAACTTCTCCGCCCAGCCGCGGACGATGGCGGCGTCGGCCTCGGGGTGGAACTGGAAGGCGTAGAGGTTGCGGCCGAGCCGGAAGGCCTGACGCATGCAGGCCGCGCTCCAGGCCAGCGGCACGGCGCCCTCGGGAAACTCGAAGGTGTCGTAGTGCCACTGCACCATGTGCAGCTCCGGCTCCAGCCCGCCGAACAGCGGATCGTCCGAAGCGGCGTTGAACAGCCGGACCGCGCCAACACCGATCTCCGCCACCGAATGGCGGTAGACACGGGCGCCGAAGGCACGGGCGGCCAACTGCGCCCCCAGGCAGATGCCCATCACCGGGCGCTCCTCCGCCGCGAAGGCGCGGATCAGTTCCATGACCTGCGGAAAGTGCGGCCCCTGCGCGTCGTTCCAGGCGTCCTGCGGTCCGCCGAGAACCAGCAGCCCGTGATAACCCTCCGGCGTGGCGGGCAGCGCCTCCCCTTCGTCCGCGGCGACGGTGACCAGCGTCGCGCCGAACTCGGCCAGCGCGTCGCCCACGATTCCGGCGGGGGCGTTTCGGTTGTTCTGGACGACCAGGATGCGCATGGAGGGGCCATGTCGGTTGGAACGGAGTCCGCGGGGCGGATGCTTCGTTCATGAGCGGCGGCGGCGGCGAAATCAAGCGGCGCAAGGCCGCTATGCGCCACGCCACGGGACGGCGTACAGTGCGAGGACGCGAAGGAAGCCATCAACTTCCCCAGGGAGACGAGATCAATGCTGACCCGGATTCGCACGCTGGCAGGGGCCGCCGCCCTTGCCGGTGCCCTTCTGTTCCCCGCGACCCTGCTGTTCCCGACCACGGCCTCCGCCCAGAACGGGACAGTCACCTTCCTGCACTTCAACGACATCTACGAGATTTCCCCGGTGAAGGGCCGCGGCGGCTTCGCCCCCCTGATGACGGTGCTGAAAGCGGAGCGGGAGCGCAGTGCGGGAGCGCTGACGACGGTCGGGGGCGATTTCCTCTCGCCCTCCCTGCTCTCCGGAACGACGCAGGGCGCGCAGATGCCCGACCTGTTCAACGCCATGGGCGTGGACGTCGTCGGCTTCGGGAATCACGAGTTCGATTTCGGCACGGAGGTGCTGAAGGCCCGCATCGCCGAATCGAAATTCCCTTGGATCGGCACCAACATCGCCGGGCCGGACGGCCAGCCGCTCCCCGGTTCGGTCGCCACCTGGACGAAGACGGTCGGCGACGTCAAAGTCGGCTTCGTGGGGCTCCTGACTCCGGAGACCGCGCATCTGTCCAGCGGCGGGGCGGAGGCCACCTTCACCAACGTGCAGGCCGCCGCGGCCCTGGCGGTGAAGGGGCTGCGCGACGCGGGGGCGCACGTCGTCGTCGCGCTGACCCACCAGACCATCGCGGAGGACCGCGACTTGGCCGTCAAGGTCAAGGGCATCGACCTCGTGCTGGGCGGCCACGACCACGACCCGATCAGCTTCTACGAGGGATCGACCCTGATCCTGAAGGCCGGGGCGGACGGCCACTATCTCGGCGTCATCGATCTGGCGGTCAGCACCAAGGCCACGGACAAGGGGCCGGCGACCACCGTCGCTCCCGCCGGCTGGCGTTTCGTCAGCACCGCCGGGTTGGCCCCGGACGCGGAGGTCGGTGCCTTGGTCAAGCGCTACACCGACCAGCTCGACGCCACGCTGGCCGGGGTGATCGGGCGGACGGAGACCGACCTGGACAGCCGCAAGGACGTCGTCCGCTCGCAGGAGACGACGATGGGCAACCTGATCGCCGACGCGCTGCGCGACGGGCTGAAGGCCGATGTCACGATCACCAACGGCGGCGGAATCCGCGCCGACACGCTGCACCCCGCGGGCAGTTCACTGACCCGCAAGGACATCTTCGCGGAAATGCCCTTCGGCAACGTCGCCGTGCTGACGTTGCTGTCCGGCGCCGACATTCTGGCTGCGCTGGAGCATGGCGTGTCGAAGGTGGAGGACAAGGCCGGGCGCTTCCCCCAGGTGTCGGGCCTGACCTTCGCCTACGACCCGAAGCTGCCGTCGGGCACCCGCGTGACCGGCGTGACGGTGGGCGGCCAGCCGCTCGACCCCGCCAAAACCTACCGCGTGGCGACCAACGACTACATGCTGAAGGGCGGCGATGGCTACGCCGCGTTGACCCGCGGCCGGACGGTGGTGGACGCCTCCGGCGCCGTGCTGATGGCGACGATGGTCATGGATTATGTGGAGGCGAAGAAGACGGTCGCTCCGAAGGTCGAAGGCCGCATCGTGGCGAAGTGACCGGAACGCGCGCAAAAAAGAACGCCCCTGGACCGGCTGGTCCGGGGGCGCAAGGCCAGGATGGATCGTTGGTGAAGCGTCAGGCGCTGCGGCGGGCGTGGCGCGCGGCTCCTTCGGCCCGCGCGTTCAGCCGCCGCACCGCGTCGTTCGCAGTTTTCGCCGACAGCTCCGAAATCTTGACGCTGCGGTTCAGCAGAAGTTCCATCTCGTCTTTGACCATGCTGCTCTGCGCGGCGTAGAGGTCCTGGACCGACCGGCTGCGCATCATCGCGTTGATGCCCTCGGCGTTGCGGGCCATGGCCTCCTGGGCGAAACCCATCCATTCGCGCATGATGGACTGCATGCCATCCATCAGCACGGACCCGCACTGCGTCATGACGTCCATGTTCTCGCGGGCCTGCTGGGCGACCTCGCCCTGAGCCTCCGCGGACAGGCCCATCATGCGGTTGAGTTGGTCGGTGGTCTGGCCGGCAACCTGGCCAGCCACCTGGGTCGCCTTTCCCATCATGTCGCTGGCCGTGTCGGCGCCGCGCTGGGTCGCCTCCGCGGCGGTTTCCGCCATGCGGCGGGTGGTGTCCTCGGCAACATTCCGGCCTTTGGCGGCGGTGTCGCGCGCGATGGTCTGCGCGTCCTTCTCTGAAGCCATCTGCCTTGCTCCTGGTTTCGTTCCGTCCGAATCGGACGCTCCCCCCATTTTTCTTGAGTGTCGCGATTTTTGTGCAGTGCGACACAAACATCCATATACCATGGTGGCGAAGAATAGTTCCACAACTCTAAAAACTAACCTTACCTACTTTTTTGCGGATACGGAGAAGTCTCCGCAAGGATTTATTGCAGGGGGTTTTGCATCAAATTTCATGGAGTGTTTTAATTGATCCAAAGAAAATCATTAAGCAGCACCGTAAGAGAGATGCGGACGGCCTGAACACACCCCAAATTCTGAGGTAAGAAACCTTGAGCCGGTGCGCTGCCCGTCCTGGTCCGGCACCGGCCCACCCGCGGAGGATGCCCATGCTCATCGGCGTGCCGACGGAAATCAAAAACCATGAATACCGCGTCGGGCTGACCCCGGCCTCGGTCCGTGAACTGACGCATCACGGGCACAGCGTGCTGGTGCAGGCGGGAGCCGGCGCCGCCATCGGGCTGGACGACGAGCACTATGAAGCCGCCGGGGCGGGCATCGTGCCGGACGCCGCAACCGTCTTCGCCCGCGCGGACATGGTCGTGAAGGTGAAGGAGCCCCAGCCGCAGGAATGCGCGATGCTGCGCCGGGGACAGATCCTGTTCACCTATTTGCATCTCGCCCCCGATCCGAAACAGACCACGCTGTTGCTGGACTCCGGCGCCGTCGCCATCGCCTACGAGACGGTGACCGATTCCCGCGGCGGCCTGCCGCTCCTGGCGCCGATGAGCGAGGTGGCCGGCCGCATGTCGGTCCAGGCCGGCGCCCATTGCCTGGAGAAGGCGCAGGGCGGGCGCGGCGTCCTGCTGGGCGGCGTGCCTGGCGTTCCGGCGGCGAAGGTGGTGGTGCTGGGCGGCGGCGTGGTCGGCACCAACGCCGCCCGCATGGCCATGGGGCTGGAGGCGAAGGTGGTCGTCATCGACAAGTCCCTGCCCCGCCTGAAGGAGCTGGACCTGCAATTCGGCGCCAAGTTGCAGACGCTCTATTCAACGGTCGACACGATCGAGGAGCATGCGCTCGACGCCGACCTCGTCATCGGCGCGGTCCTCGTGCCGGGGGCCGAGGCGCCGAAGCTGGTGACCAGGGCGATGGTGGAGCGGATGCGGCGGGGCGCCGTGGTGGTGGACGTCGCCATTGACCAGGGCGGCTGTTTCGAGACCTCGCACCCCACCACCCACGCCGACCCGACCTATCTGGTGGACGGAGTGGTCCATTACTGCGTCGCCAACATGCCGGGGGCGGTCGCGCGCACCTCGACCTTCGCGCTGAACAACGCCACCCTGCCCTTCACGCTGGCGCTCGCCGACCAGGGCTATCGGGCGGCGCTGGCGCGCGACCCGCATCTGCGGGCCGGGCTGAACATCCATGCCGGGGCGGTCACCTGCAAGGCGGTGGCCGACGCCCAGGGGTTGGGTTACCAGCCGGCGGAGGAAGCCCTGCGGCTTTGATTTCCGTTCCCGGAGGGGGCGACCACGCTCGCCCTCTCCGAAAGCGGGTTCTCAATCCCGCCGCAGCCGCGAGAACCGGAAATCGCAGTGGCTGGCGCCGCCGGCCAAGGTTTGTGTTCTGTCCAGATGGATGCCGCGTGTCGCGTAGGCGTCGAAATCAAGCCCGCAGATGTTCGGCAGGATGTCCTTGTCGCCGTGGCGGGCCGCAAACTTGCAGAAACCGCAGGCTTTGTAGTTGATGCCGAACTCGAAACTGTCCCCTGGACCCGGCTCGACGAAATCGTAGACGAAATCCTCGGGAAACCGCTCCTGATGGCTTTTCGCCGCCTGCTCGCGCAGAAAAGCCTGATTCTCCGGAGACAGGAACGCACGCCCCGCGGCAAGGCGTTCCGCTTCGGGCACGGTGAGCAGTTGGGCCTTGTAGGCCTCCCGCTCGACATCGCCGATCACCGACAGCGGCACATCGTGCCGCCTAAGCACCCGGCTGATCGCCATGAAGCCCAGGAGCCGCATGAAGAAGTCGCTCATGCGGCTGTCCGCGCCCCCGACATAGGGCATCTGGGAGAGCACGATGCCGAACTCGTCCATCACCTCCCCCTTGATTCCTTCGATGTCGGAGGGGGGGACGTGCTCGCCCAACATCGCTTCGGCAAGGTCGAGGCGCTGGCGCATGGCCGCTTCCATCGCCTCGCGGTGCTCCTCGTAAAAGGGATGGATGGTCCCGGCCATTGGCGTCTCCCACGATGAACGGCAATCGGTCGGCGCCGCCCCGCTCATGGGCGCTTGCCACCGAACCGGGCGGCGATCTCCCCGACAATGCCGCGGCGGAACAACAGCACGCAGGCGACGAAGATGACGCCGATCACCACCGGCACCGGCAGGTTGCTCGCCGCCAGATAATTCTCCAGCGTCACCACCAGCGCCGCTCCGACCACCGGGCCGAACAGCGTTCCGATGCCGCCGAGGAGGGTCATCAGCACCACCGCGCCGGACATCTGCCACTGCACGTCGGTCAGGGTGGCGAGCTGGAAGACGATGGCCTTGGTGCCCCCGGCCAGTCCGGCCAGGGCGGCGGACAGGACGAAGGCCATCAGCTTGTAGTGGTCGGTGCGGTAGCCGAGCGAGATGGCGCGCGGTTCGTTCTCGCGGATCGCCTTCAGCACCTGCCCGAAGGGTGAATGCACGGTGCGCCAGATCACCATGAAGCCGAACAGGAAGACCGCCAGCACCGTGTAGTACATCGCCATCGGCTGGCTGAGGTCGATCATCCCGAACAGATGGCCGCGCGGCACGGCCTGGATGCCGTCCTCGCCGCCCGTGAACTTGAGCTGGAGCGCCATGAAGAAGACCATCTGCGACAGCGCCAGCGTGATCATGGCGAAATAGATGCCCTGCCGCCGGATCGCCAGCGCGCCGAAGGCAAGCCCAAGCGTCGCGGAAAAAGCGGTGCCCAGCAGGATGCCGAGTTCCGGCGGCAGCCCCCAGACCTTCACCGTGTGGGCGGTGATGTAGGCCGCCCCGCCGAAGAAGGCGGCATGACCGAAGCTCAGGAGGCCGGCGAAACCGATCAGCAGGTTGAAGGCGCAGGCGAACAGCGCGAAGCACAGCACCTTCATCACGAAGACGGGGTACAGCACGTAGGGCGCGGCGATCAGGACCAGCAGCAGCACGGCCAGGGCCAGAAGGCCCGGCATGGCCGGTCGGGCGGACGCCGCGGCATCGCGGCGGACGGCGTGGATCTCGGTCGCCATGGGTCACCTCTCCCGCCCGAACAGGCCAGCGGGCTTGATCAGCAGCACCACGGCCATGATGACGAAGACGACGATGTTGGACGCCTCCGGATAGAACACCTTCGTCAGACCTTCCAACAGGCCCAGGCCGTATCCGGTCAGCACCGCCCCCAGAATCGACCCCATGCCGCCGATCACCACCACGGCGAAGACGACGATGATCAGGTTGGAGCCCATCAGCGGCGACACCTGATAGATCGGCGCGGCGAGAACGCCGGCCAGCCCGGCCAGAGCGACACCGAACCCGTAGGTCGCGGTGATCATCAGCGGCACATTGATGCCGAAGGCCTGGACCAGAACCGGATTCTCGGTGGCGGCGCGCAGGTAGGCGCCGAGCTTCGTGCGCTCGATGGCGTACCAGGTGGCGAGGCAGACGACCAGCGAGGCGACGACGACCCAGCCGCGGTAGTTGGGCAGGAACATGAAGCCCAGATTTTGCCCGCCGCGCAGCAGGTCGGGGATCGGGTAGGGCTGGCCCGACACACCGTAGAAATGGCGGAACACTCCCTCCACGATCAGCGCGAGGCCGAAGGTCAGCAGCAGCCCATAGAGATGGTCGAGCTTGTAGAGGCGGCTGAGCAGGGTCTTCTCCAGAATCACGCCGAAGGCGCCGACGACCAGCGGTGCCAGCAGCAGCGCCCACCAGTAGCCGATCCCCGCCATGGTCAGCAGCAGCCACGCCACGAAGGCCCCCAGCATGTAGAGCGCGCCGTGGGCGAAGTTGATGACGTTCAGCATGCCGAAGATCACCGCCAGCCCGAGGCTGAGCAGCGCGTAGAAGGACCCGTTGATCAGCCCCAGCAGAAGCTGCCCGAACAGCGCCTGGGGCGGGATTCCGAAAATGGTGGACATGTGGTTCGCCTCCGGCCGTTCTGCGCGGCGGGTGATCGCCCCGGCACCCGGCCCCGCGCAGTGGCGGGAAACCGGTCGCCGGGGCGGGCGGGGATCAGCCCGGCAGCTTGCAGCCGCTTTCCGCCATGGTGGCGAAGGCCTCGTCGCCGGGGATGGTGCGGATGATCTCGTAATAATCCCACGGCCCCTTGGACTCGCTGGGCTTCTTCACGCGGGCCAGATACATGTCGTGGACCATGCGCCCGTTCGGCAGGATCTTGCCGTTCTTGGCGAACATATCGTTGACCGGCATCTCCTTCATCTTGGCGGCGACGGTCGGCCCGTCGTCGGTCCCCGCCGCCTCGATGGCCTTCAGGTAATGCTTCACCGAGGAATAGCTGCCGGCCTGCACCATCGTCGGCATCTTGCCGGTCTTCGCCTTGTACTTCTCCGACCAGGCGCGCTTCTCGTCGTCCATGTCCCAATAGAAGCCGGTGGTCAGGACGAGGTCCTGGGCGACCTGGAGCCCCAGCGCGTGCACGTCCGACAGGAAGATCAGCAGCCCGGCCAGCTTCTGCTGCCCGCTCTGCGTCAGGCCGAACTCCGACGCCTGCTTGATCGAGGTGATGGTGTCGCCGCCGGCGTTGGCGAGGCCGATGACCTGGGCGCCCGACGATTGCGCCTGCAGCAGGAAGGAGGAGAAGTCCGCCGTGTTCAGCGGCGCCCGCACCGCGCCGACGACCGTGCCGCCGGCCTTCTTCACCTGCGCCGCCGTGTCGGTTTCAAGCTGGTGACCGAAGGCGTAGTCGGCGGTCAGGAAGAACCAGCTCTTGCCGCCTTCCTTCACGATGGCCTGCCCGGTGCCGACGGCCAGCGCGCGGGTGTCGTAGGCCCAGTGGAAGCCGGTGGGAGAGCAGGCGTCGCCGGTCAGGCGCGAGGTCGCCGGCCCCTGCATCAGGAAGAGCTTCTTCTTCTCGCGCGTCACCTCCTGCACCGCCAGGGCGACGCCGGAGTTCGGCACGTCGACGATGACGTCCACCCCGTCGCGGTCGATCCATTCGCGGGACAGGTTGGAGCCGATGTCGGGCTTGTTCTGGTGGTCGGCGGCGATCACTTCGATGGGCTTGCCCAGAATCTTGCCGCCCACCTCCTCCACCGCCATGCGGACGGCAACCACCGAGCCCTCGCCGCCGAGGTCGGCGTAGAGGCCGGAGCGGTCGTTGAGGACGCCGATCTTCACGACGTCGCCGGAGATCTTGCCCTGCTGGGCCTGCGCGGAACCGACGGCCAGCGCGGCAAGCGCCGCCCCGGCAAGCAGACGTGCAATCATTCCATTCCTCCCGGTTCGAATTCGAGCGTTTCTGCTTGTTGATTCAGACACCCAGATACGTGTGCAACTTCTCCATATTGGCGGCGAGCTGGTTGTTCGGGATCATGTCCACCACGTGGCCTTCCTCCATCATGTAATGGCGGTCGGCGATGGTGGCGGCGAAGCGGAAATTCTGCTCCACCAGCAGGATGGTGAAGCCGCGTTGCTTCAGCTTGCGGACGGCCATCCCGATCTGCTCGATGATCACCGGGGCCAGCCCTTCCGTCGGCTCGTCGAGGAGGATCATGGTGGCGCCGGTGCGCAGGATGCGGGCGATGGCCAGCATCTGCTGCTCGCCGCCCGACAGGCGGGTGCCCTGGGTCGAGCCCCGGCCCTGCAGGTTGGGGAACAGCTCGTGGATCTGGTGAACCGTCATCCCGCCGTCCTTGACGATGGGCGGCAGCGTCAAATTCTCATCGACGTTGAGCGAGGCGAAGATGCCCCGTTCCTCCGGCACATAGCCGATGCCGAGGCGCGGAATCTTGTGCGGCGCCATGCCGATCAGCTCCTGTCCCTGGAAGCGGATGGCGCCGGTGCGCTTGCCGACGATGCCCATGATGGAACGCATGGTGGTCGTCTTGCCGGCGCCATTGCGGCCCAGCAGGGTCACCACCTCGCCTTGGCGGACCTCCAGGTTCACCCCGTGCAGGACGTGGCTCTCGCCGTAGAAGGCGTGGAGATCCGAGACCTCCAGCATTGCGGTCCTCACCGTTGCGCCGTCAGGCATGACCGCTCCCCATGTAGGCTTCCCGGACCTTCGGGTGGCGCGACACCTCGGCGTAGGGGCCTTCGGCCAGGACCTCGCCGCGGGCCAGCACGGTGATCCAGTCCGACAGGTTGGAGACCACGGACAGGTTGTGCTCCACCATCAGGATCGTGCGGTTGGCCGAGACCCGCTTGATCAGTGCGGCGATGCGGTCGATGTCCTCGTGCCCCATGCCGGCCATCGGTTCGTCCAGCAGAAGCATCTCCGGTTCCAGGGCCAGCGTCGTGGCGATCTCCAGCGCCCGCTTGCGGCCGTAGGGAAGCTCCGCCGCGGGCCGGTGGGCGTAGCCGGCGAGCCCGACATCCTCCAGCAGCTCCATCGCCCGCCCGTTCAGCCGGTCGAGCACCGATTCCGATTTCCAAAAGTGGAAGGAGTTGCCGAGGGGCCGTTGCAGGCCGACCCGCACATTCTCCAGAACCGACAGATGCGGGAAAACCGCCGAAATTTGGAAGGAGCGGATGATGCCCAACCGGGCCACATCCGCCGGTTTCACCGCGGTGATGTCGCGCCCGTTGAACAGGATGTGTCCGTTGCTGGGCTGAAGGAACTTGGTGAGCAGATTGAAAACGGTCGTTTTACCGGCCCCGTTGGGACCGATCAGCGCATGGATGGACCCCCGTTTGACCCGCAGGCTGACGTCGCGGACGGCGACGAAGCCCCGGAATTCCTTGGTCAGTCCGCGCGTCTCCAGAATGACGTCACTTGCCATATCCTCCCCATTCCCTGTTTTCAGCGGCCTTCCGCGAGACCACCTGTTGTTTGGTTCAGGCTATCAGCAATCTGTCACACGTACAGCTTACGGAAAGAACTTAATCCCGTCCATCCGGAAGCATCGAAGGCATGACAAAGCGTGGCCGGACGGCGGGTCCGGTGAGGAAATGGCTGTGTGGGAAGCCGGAAGGCGGGCATGAAAAATGCGGCCACGCAGGGCCGCACACCGACTCGCGGCACGCCCCCGGACTTGAAGCCGGAGGCGTGCCTTTCTCTTTCGACGCAGGAGCCGGAAACCGCGGTACCGATACGACTCAGGCGGCCGCGGCTCAGGCCGCCGAGGTCAGCGGAAAGCCGCTGTAGTCGAGCGACGCGGACCAGAAGCGTTCGAGCTTGCGCAGGGTCTCGTTCGCCTTGACCAGCTCCTCGTCGCTGAAGCCGGCCTTCTCCAGCGCCGTCAGGTGGCGCTCGAACATGCGGCTGATCTTCTCGCGAAGGTCGAGGCCCTTCTCCGACAGGCGGACGCGCACCGACCGGCGGTCGTGCGGCGAACGCTCCTGCCCGAGATAGCCGTTCTCGACCATCTTCTTCACGTTGTAGGACACGTTGGAGCCGAGATAGTAGCCGCGCGCCGTCAACTCGCCGACGGTCATCTCGTCTTCGCCGATGTTGTAGAGGATCAGGCTCTGGACGTTGTTGATGTCCTGGATACCGAGCCGGTCAAGCTCGGTCTTCAGCACCTCGAGAAAGTGGCGGTGAAGCCGTTCGATCAAGAGGATGCTTTCATAATAGGGTTTGCGCACCGCGGTCTCCTTTGGCTCGTACCGGACATGGGCCGACCTGTGGCCTTTCCGGGGTCCTTAAGCGGAGATTAACCGATCATTGTCCGGCAATCACCTCAATAATGCCCCAAAAGCACAGCCCGGGTTGTAGAACAGCCTGGCCCTGCGGAATATCCCCGTCCTGCCGCGCCAAGCCCCGTCGCGTGCCAGGAGATGCCTGGAATCCAGGCACCCCGGCGGCGTTCCCGCCCGGCGAACCGAGCGGCAAGCCGACCCGTCCCATCCAAACCCCCGACAACAACCGTCAGGCAACAACAACGGTCAGGTTTGAGACAAGTCCCGCAAGGATTTCCCCGATACTAACGCAGAAACGCGCGGAATGTGCCTGCATCCGTGCACGTTCAGAGTGCAATAAAGGGGAGCGGGCCTCTTCATTCGGTAAAGCGCAAATCCCCGCCAACGGGTTCGGCGAAGTAACCGGCCACCTCTTCAGCCGTCACGTCGGCCAAGGAGGCTGGCGACCAGCGCGGATTCCGATCCTTGTCCACCAGCGCCGCGCGGATGCCTTCGTAGACATCATGGCGGTCGAGGAAGGCGAGGCTGAGGCGAAGCTCCTGGACCATGCAGCCGTCGAAGTCCAGCTTGGCGCCGCGGCGCAGAGCCTCCAGCGTCACCTTCAGGCTGGTCGGCGACACCCGCTTCAGCGTGGCGAGCTGGCCGGCGGACCACTCCGTGCCTTCGGCCTCCAGGGCGGCGACGATGGCCTCCACCTCGTTGTGGGCGTAGCAGCGGTCGATGGCCGCGCGGTTGGCGGCGACCGGCGGTTCTCCGGCTTCCTCGCGATGGCGGGCAACCGCCTCGTCGGCCGGCACGCCGTCGGACAGTTCGGCGATCAGGGACTCCAGCCGGGCGCTGGGGACGAAGGCGTCGGCGGCGCCGACCTCGATCATGTCGGCCGCCTTCAGACGGTCGCCGGTCAGGCCCAGCCAGATGCCGACCTGTCCGGGCAGGCGCGGCAGGAAGTAGGTGCCCCCGACGTCCGGATAGAGTCCGATGCCCGTCTCCGGCATGGCGAACATCGTCCGCTCGGTCACGATCCGGTGCGACCCGTGCACCGACAGGCCGACGCCGCCGCCCATGCTGATGCCGTCGATCAGCGCCACATAGGGCTTCGGGCAGGTGTGGATCAGGCGGTTGAGGACGTATTCCTCGCTGAAGAAGGCGCGGATGGACGCGCCGTCCCCCTGCCCCGCCTTGGCGGCCTTGCCCGTCTCGTACAGGTTCACCACGTCGCCGCCGGCGCAGAAGGCCTTCTCCCCCGCGCCCTGCACGACGATGGCTTTGATCTCCGGATCGGCGATCCAGGCGCGCAGCTGCGGATCGAACAGGCGGATCATGCCCAGCGTCAGGGCGTTCAGCGCCTTCGGGCGGTTCAGCGTCACCAGCCCGATGGAGCCGCGGCGTTCGAACAGGATCTCGGCGAACTGAGTCTCGGCGGGGTCGCTCATGGTTCCGGTCGTTTCCATTTGTTCGTTCGTGGGGCGAATTGATCGGTTTCGGGCGATGATACGGGCGGCGGGCGGCGTGTCAAACCGCGGTTTCGCAGCGCAGCGTCGCGGAACACCACCCCGGCCCCAGCCGTTGCCGCACCCACAGTCATGAGCGGGACAGTTCCATGATGGCAGCCTCAGCAGCGCAAGCGTCACGTCAGGAGGGACCGGGCCGCAAGACGGCCATCATCCTCAACCGGTCCGCGGGGACGCTGGCCGGCCAGCCGATCGACGATACGGTGGCGGCGATCCGCAGCGCCTTCGAGCGGCACGGGGCGGAGGTGTCGCTGACCGCGGTGGAACCGGCCGACTGCGCTTCGGAAATCCGCAAGGCCATCGACTCCGACGCGGAGCTGGTGATCGTCGGCGGCGGCGACGGGACCATCCACACCGCGGTCAACATGATCCTGCCCACCGGCAAGATCCTGGGCATCCTGCCGCTCGGCACCATGAACCTGCTGGCGCGCGACCTGAAGACGCCGCTGGACCTCGACGAGGCGTACGAGGCTCTGGCCGCCGGCGAGGTGAGCAGCATCGACGTGGCGGAGGTGAACGGCGAGGTCTACCTGAACAGCTCCGTCCTCGGCTTCTATCCCCAGGTGGTCCAGGAGCGCGAGGAGAAGCGCAAGCGGCACCGCCTGCTGAAATGGCCGGCGATGGCGCTTGCCATGGTCCGCACCTTCCGCCGTCTGCCCCTGCTCGACGTGCGGATCGACTGGGGCGAGGGGCCGCGCCGCGTGCGCACCCCGATTCTGGTGGTTTCCAACAATCCCTTCGACGGCGAGGCGGGCAGCATGCTCCTGCGCCGTGCCCGGCTCGATTCCGGCAAACTCGGCGTCTATGTGGCGCGGCAGCGCGACCCCTGGGGGCTGCTGCGGCTGATGGGGCGCACCATGCTCGGAACTTGGCAGCAGGATGAGGAGTTGGAAACGCTGACGGCCACGCAACTGACGGTGCACAGCCGTCGGCGGCGGCTGAAAATGGTCAACGACGGTGAAATCCTGCAAATGGAGCCGCCGCTGAACTACCGCATCCGTCACAAGGCGCTGAAGGTTCTGCTGCCCAAGGCGGCGCCGGAAGGCGACGGCACGGCGGACGACGCGTGACGGGAATGACTGCCGGGGAGGTGTCGTGAAGAAGCTCGCCCACATCTCGGACCTGCATTTCGGGCGGATCGACCCGCTGGTGGTCGACGGCCTGCTGGCCGATCTGACGGCGGCGCGGCCCGACCTGATCGTCATCTCCGGCGATCTCGTCCAGCGCGCCAAGGCCCGCCATTTCCTGGAGGCGCGGGCCTTCCTGGAAAAGCTGCCCTTCCCCTATCTGGTCGTGCCGGGCAACCACGACATCCCGGTGTACAACGTGGTGCGCCGCTTCCTCGACCCCTTCGGCAACTACAAGCGCTACATCACCACCGACCTCAGCCCCTTCCACATCGATTCGGAGATCGCCGTTCTGGGGATCAACACGGCGCGCTCGGTCATCACGGATTTTTCCGAAGGGCGCATGAACAAGGCGCAGATCAAGCGCGTGCGCGAGGTGTTCTGCGAGGTGCCGGACACCGTCTTCAAGGTGCTGTTCACCCACCACCCCTTCCTGCCGCCGCCCGACGCGCCGAAGACGAAGCTGGTCGGGCGGCACAAGCTGGCCCTGCCGGCGCTGGAAAGCTGCGGGGTCGATCTGCTGCTGGCCGGGCATCTGCACCGCGCCTATTCCGGCGACATCATGACCCACCACACCCAGGTGGCGCGCTCCATCCTGGTCGCCCAGGCCTCCACCGCGACCTCCACGCGCCTGCGCAACGAGGCCAACGCCTACAACCTCATCGCCATCGAGCCGCCGCGCGTCACCTTCGAGGTGCGGTCCTGGGAGGGGGCGGCCTTCACCGGCGGACTCGTCTCGCAATGGCGCAAGGACGGCCACCGCTGGATCATGGAGATGCAGGACTCGGGATTCAGACCTGTGAGCGGTGCGGCTTGAGTCGCGGCGGCCATGCGGCGTAGGATCGCGCCGCAAGTTTTAAGAGCACATCAGGTCCCCCGCATGTCCGCTTCGCATTTCCGGTCCCCGGCGTCCTTCCCGCGCACCCGGCTGCGCCGCAACCGCGCCGACGCCTGGACCCGCCGCCTCGTCGCCGAAAACCGCCTGACCGTGGACGACCTGATCTGGCCGGTCTTCGTCATCGAGGGGCAGAACCAGCGGGTGCCCGTGGCCTCGATGCCCGGCGTGGAGCGTCTGACCATCGACCTGCTGACCGAGGCGGTGGCCGCGGCTGGCGATCTCGGCATCCCCTGCGTCGCCCTGTTCCCGGTCGTCGGCGCCGAAGGCAAGTCGGAGGACGCGGCGGAGGCCTACCGCCCCGACAACCTGATGAACCGCGCCATCCGCGCGCTGAAGGCCGCGGTGCCGCATGTCGGAATCCTGGGCGACGTGGCGCTGGACCCCTACACCACCCACGGCCACGACGGCCTGCTGCGCGACGGCTACATCCAGAACGACGAGACGGTCGAGGTGCTGGCCCGGCAGGCGCTGTCGCAGGCCGACGCCGGCGTGGACATCGTCGCCCCGTCGGACATGATGGACGGCCGCATCGGCCTGATCCGCGACCGGCTGGACAGCCACGGCCACGAGCTGGTGCGGCTGTGCTCCTACGCCGCCAAATACGCCTCGGCCTTCTACGGCCCGTTCCGCGACGCGGTGAACTCCGGCGGCTTCCTGAAGGGCGACAAGAAGACCTACCAGATGAACCCCGCCAACACCGACGAGGCCCTGCACGAGGTCGCCCTCGACCTGCAGGAAGGGGCGGACATGGTGATGGTGAAGCCCGGCCTGCCCTATCTGGACGTCATCCGCCGGGTGAAGGACACCTTCGCCGTCCCGACCTTCGCCTACCACGTCTCCGGCGAATACGCGATGCTGCGCGCCGCCGCGCAGAACGGCTGGCTGGATTACGACAAGGCGCTGCTGGAGACCTTGACCGGCTTCAAGCGCGCCGGCTGCGACGCCATCCTGACCTACGGCGCCGTAGACGCGGCGCGGCGGCTGCAGGAGGGCTGAGCCGTTCGGGCTCGTCTTTGAGCTGTTCGGGCGCACGGGTGTGCGGACGCTTTTGTAGCATGTGGCCATCGCCGACCGATGGAGTTTCCCCATGCGCAATCGTTCCGCTCTCCTGCTCGCCGCCATCCTTGCCATAGGCGCCGCCCCGGCCACCGCTTTTGAGCTGACCAGCCCCGACATCAAGGACGGGGCGCCGCTGGGCGAGCGGCATGTCTTCGCCGGCTTCGGCTGCACAGGGGAAAATCTCTCGCCAACGTTGGCCTGGAAGGACGCACCGGCCGGCACGCGCAGCTTCGCTGTCACCGCGTACGACCCCGATGCGCCGACAGGCAGCGGCTGGTGGCATTGGATCGTCTTTAACATTCCCGCCACCACCCTGCAGCTCTCGGCCGGGGCTGGAAATCCGGACACGGGATTGCTTCCGGCCGGAGCGTTGCAAAGCCGCACCGACTTCGGCACGCCGGGCTACGGCGGTGCCTGTCCGCCGGTCGGCGACACACCACACCGCTACGTCTTCACCGTCCACGCATTGAAGACGGACAGCCTTCCGCTCGACGCGAACTCGTCGGGCGCCATGGTCGGCTTTCTACTGAACGCCAACCGCCTGGAAAAGGCCACGCTGACCGCGCGTTACGGTCGATGAGCGTGCCGATGGGGCGCTGCGGACCTTGCCCGTGCGTCCCGGCGCCTCCTAGACTGGACGCCGCCATGACACCGGACCTCCTTCCAGCATTGTCCCGCTACGCCGCCCGCGACCTCCGACCGGGCTCCGGCGATCGCCCACACCGTCCCGAACTGTGGGCGTTCGTGGCCCGCAACCGCGAACGCATCACGGACGTCCGCATAGAACGCACGGCCTTGATCGTGGTGATCGACGGTGCCAAAGAGGTCACCGACACCCGCGGCACCCACCATTTTCCGAAGGGTTCGGCGATGCTGCTGCCGCCCGGCTGGATCGGCACGGTGGTGAACGCCCCGAGCGAGGCGACCGGGCATTACCGCGCCCTGATCCTGGAATTTCCGGGGGACATGGTCCGGCGGCTTCTCGACGCCCATCCCACCGCACGGGTCGGCACTCGGCAGCATCCGCGCGACTTCCGCGTGGCCCTGACGCCCGCTCTGGTCAGCGCGGTGGAGCACGCCGCCGCCGGCTTGGCCGCGGGTGCCGCGCTCAGCCCACGCCTCGTCGAGCACCGCTGCATGGAAGTCCTGCTGGCCCTTCTGGACGACTGTGTGTGGTGGCTCGGGCACGGAATGCCTGGTGGCACGGCCGACGCGGTCCGCCAATTGGTCCGCGCCTATCCCGACCAGCCTTGGACAGCCAGGAGCGTCGCTGTCGAGATGGGTCTCAGCACGGGAACCTTGCGCCGACGCCTTGCCGATGAAGACGCCTCCGTACGGCGCATCCTGACGGAGGAGCGTGTCGCTCACGCCCGTCGGTTGCTGGAAAGCGACGGGCTGTCTGTGCAGGAAGCGGCGGAGGCCGTTGGCTACACCTCCCGCTCCCACTTCGCCCGACGGGTTCGGGCCGTTACGGGCGCGAACCCGTCGGACCTGCGAGGCGATGGTCGCTGATTATTTCGGCGTGCCTTTCCACACCTGGAACTGCGGCGTTTCCAGCAGCAGATCGGCGTGGCCGAAGGCCGTCTTGAACAGCTTGCCGACGCCCGCCGTCCGCTGCGTCACCGCGACCAGCGAGCCGCGCAGCTTCAGATACTGCTTGGTGCCGGCGACCAGGGCCTCCAGCATCCCGAAATCCTCGTCCTTGCCGCGGTGGAGCGGCGGGTTCGAGACGATCAGCCCGAAGCGCTCCCGCGCGCCGAGCCCGGCCAGCCCGTCGCTGAGCACGCATTCCGCGTCCGGCACGTTCTGGCGGGCGGCATGCAGAGCCACCGCATCGATGTCCAGCAGGGTCAGCCGGGCGTCCGGCGTGCGCTCCCGCACCGCCCGGGCGATCACCCCGGCGCCGCAGCCGAAATCAAGAACGGCGGTGCCCGCCGCGATCTCCGGCAGGACCTGGAGCAGGCATTCCGTGCCGGTGTCGAGCCGGCCATGGGCGAACAGGCCGGGGTAGGACACCAGATCGAGCGCGTCGTCACGCCCCGGCAGCGGCAGGGCGACGGTCTCCCGCCAATCCTCCAGATTGCCCTTGGCCGAATCACTGGTCCGGCGGGTTTCCAGCAGACGGGCGCGGCGCTTGATGGTCAGCGTCTCCACGCCTTCCGCCAGCCCGTCGAAGCGCTTCGGCGCGGAAGTGATGCCCTCGTCGTTGCTGCCGGCGATCCACAGCGGCGCCCCCGCCGGCAGGCGGGCGGCGAGGGCGTGCAGGGCCATCTCGAAGGCGGCCCAGCCGCGCGGTAGGCGCAGGACCGCGCCGTCGAAGGCGCCGTCCGTCGGCCAGGGCGTGGCCGGTTTGCCGTCCAGCCCCAGGCGATGCCAGGAAACGACCTCCGCCCCGCCATCGGCCAGGGCCTCTTCCATGGCGCCGTCGGTGTCACCGGCCACCAGGATGCGGCCCTGCGGGCGGCGCTCGGCCAGGGCCTCCGCGGCGACGCCGGCCACGGTGGAATCGCGGTCGGTCGCGCGGTTGGACAGTCGGCTCACAGGTTTCTTCCTTTTATCCCCGGTCGCGCATCAGGCGCGCCTTGTCGCGCTGCCACGTCCGTTCCTTCTCAGACTCGCGCTTGTCGTGCTTCTTCTTGCCGGCGGCCAAGCCCACCTCGACCTTGGCGATGCCGCGGTCGTTGAAATAGACGGACATGGGGATCAGCGTGATCCCCTTCTGCTTGATGGCGCCCATGAGCTTGCTCAGCTCGCGGCGGTGCACCAGCAGCTTGCGCGGCCGCTTGGTCTCGTGCTGAAGCCAGCGTCCCGCCTGCCCGTATTCCGGGATGTAGGCGTTGAACAGGTACAGCTCCCCGTTCTTGAGGCCGGCGTACGCCTCGTTGATGCTGGCACGGCCGCCGCGCAACGACTTCACCTCGGTGCCGGTCAGGATCAGACCGGCCTCCATGGTGTCTTCGATGAAATAGTCGAAGCGTGCGCGGCGGTTCTGTGCCGCGATGCGCCTTGGTTCGGGCTCGCGGGCGGCCACGGATCCTCCTTCCCTGGGGCGGGGTGCTGCCGTCCCTTAGGACAGCAGCCCGGCCTTCTTCATCGCGTCGCGGACGGTGGTCCGCGTGCTCTCCGACGCGGCGACCAGCGGCAGGCGAACCTCGTCCGAGGACTTGCCGAGCAGGCTGGCGGCGTATTTCACCGGGGCCGGGCTCGTCTCCACGAACATGGAATCGTGCAGCGGGGTCAGCAGGTCGCGGTACTTGTAGGCGGTGGCGAGATCGCCCTTCCGCCAGGCGTCCTGCATCGCGGCGCACTGGGCCGGCGCGATGTTCGCCGTCACCGAGATGCAGCCGACGCCGCCCTGCGCGTTGAAGGCCAGCGCCGTCGCGTCCTCGCCCGAGAGCTGGATGAAGTCGGGACCGACCTCCTGCAGCAGACGGACCGGGCGGGCCAGATCCGCCGTGGCGTCCTTCACGCCGATGATGTTCGGCAGCTTGGCGAGGCGGGCCATCGTTGCCACCGACATATCCACGACACTGCGGCCGGGAATGTTGTAGATAACGATCGGCAAATCCGCCGCGTCATGGATCGCTTTGAAATGCTGGTACAGACCTTCTTGCGTCGGCTTGTTGTAATAGGGCGTGACGACCAGCGCCGCGGTGGCGCCGGCCTTCTTGGCGTGCCGGGTCAGCGCGATCGCCTCCTCGGTGGAGTTCGACCCGGTGCCGGCGACGACCGGAACCTTCCCGCCCGCGGCCTCGATGCACAGCTCGACGACCCGGTTGTGCTCCTCGTGGGAGAGGGTCGGCGACTCGCCCGTGGTGCCGCACGGAACGAGACCGTGGGTGCCCTGCGCAACCTGCCACTCGACGAAGGACTGGAAGGCGGCCTCGTCCACTTTCCCGTTTTTAAACGGAGTCAAAAGAGCGACGATGGAACCGTACAACATGCCTGCCACCTCCGACGGACTTCAAGAAAAGTGTCGCGCACCTTAGCCGCACCCGTTCCCCCGAGCAAGAGCGCCCGGATGATCATCCGACATGCCACCCGTTCCGCCACCCGTTCCGCCATTGCCGCCGCCCTGCTGGGGCTGATCGTGCTGGCCCAGCCCGCTGGGGCGGCCAGCCTGACGGCGCAGGACCTCGCGGTCTATCGGCAGGCCTTCAAGGCCGCCGACAACGACCGGCACGACGAGGCGCTGCGCCTCGCCGCCCAGGCCTCCAACAAGCTGCCGGCCAAGGTGATCCGCTGGATGGCCCTGGCGACTCCCGGCGGCGGCAGCTTCGACGAGATCGCCGCCTTCATCCGCGAGAACGGCGACTGGCCCAACCAGGCGCAGCTCCGCCGTCAGGCGGAAAAGGCGATGCCCATCGACCTGGACGAGGACCGGGTGCTCGCCTGGTTCAAGCAGTACCCGCCGCTGTCCAACGAAGGCTTCATGCGCTACGCCGACACGCTGCTGGCGACCGGCAACGCCGAGCGGGCGGTGCGGATGGTGCGCGACCGCTGGGTCGAAGCGAACTTCACCTCCGCGGACGAGGAGCAGTTCCTGGCCCGCTACCGCTCCCACCTGCGCCCGCAGGAGCACAAGGCGCGCATCGACCGCCTGCTGTGGGAGCGCCAGGAGGCCGCGGTGCGCCGCATGCTGCCCTTCTTCGACGAGGCCTACGATCTGCTGATCGAGGCGCGGATCGCCCTGGACGGCGACGCCAAGAACGCCGACGCGGCGCTGGCGCGCGTCCCTGCCTCCCTGCGCAACGACCCCGGCCTGCTGTTCGACCGCGCCCGCTACCGCCGTCGCAAGGGCGACGACGCGGGAGCCCTGGAGATCATCGCCCAGGCGCCCAAGGACATGGGCCGCCCGCAGGCGTGGTGGACGGAGCGCCACATCCTGGCCCGCCGCGCCATGGTGAACGGCGACCACAACCTCGCCTACCGTCTGGTCACGGCGCACGGCCAGACCGAGGGCAGCGGCGCGGCGGAGGCGGAATTCCTTGCCGGTTTCCTGGCGCTGCGCTTCCTCGACGATCCGTCGAGCGCCTTCAACCACTTCCACAAGCTCTACCGTTCGGTCGGCGCGCCGATCAGCAAGGCGCGCGGCGCCTACTGGTGCGGGCGCGCGGCCGAGGCGCTGGGCCAGACGGCGCAGGCCAAGGACTGGTACGCCAAGGCCGCCCAGTACGGGACGACCTTCTACGGCCAGCTCGCCGCCCGCCACGCCGGGAGCGGGCGCATCGCCCTGCCCGCCGAGCCGCGCGTGTCGAACGCCGACGCCACCGCCTTCGAGCGGCGGGAGGTGGTCCGCGTGACCAAGCTGCTGGCTGAGATCGAGGGCAACACCGACGAGCGGGTGACCGCCTTCCTGCGCCGCATCAGCCTCGACGCCAAGGAGCCGGCGGATTACGTGCTGGCCGCCAAGCTGGCCCGCGAGGTCGGGCGCCGCGATCTCGCCGTCGCTGCCGCGAAGGACGCTGCGCAGAACGACGTGTTCCTGGTGGAAGCCGGCTACCCGATGATCGAGAGCCGCCCGTCGGCTCCGGAAATCGCCCTGGTGCACGCCATCATCCGGCAGGAAAGCACCTTCAACACCCGCGTGGTGTCGTCGGCCGGTGCGCGCGGCCTGATGCAGCTCATGCCCGGAACGGCGCAGCTCGTCGCCAGCAAGCTGGGGGTCAAGCACGACACCGCCAAGCTGATCAGCGACCCGGACTACAACGTGCGGCTCGGTTCCACCTATCTGGCGGACATGATCGACCGCTTCAACGGCTCCTACATCATGGCGATCGCCGCCTACAACGCCGGCCCGACCCGCGTGCGCCAATGGATCGAGACCTATGGCGATCCGCGGGGCGAAGCCATCGACGCCGTGGACTGGCTGGAACTGATTCCGATCTACGAAACCCGCAACTACGTGCAACGGGTCATGGAGGCCATGCTGGTCTACCGGGCGCGCATCCAGGGCGCCAAGGCGGAGCTGAATCTGGACAAGGAAATCCGGCGATGAATTCCCGACGGTCCCTCGCCCATATCCGACGAGGGACCGTCGCACCGATCAAAGACGAATATTCGAAAGTCACAAAAGCCGGCTTATCTCTGTCACATACCGAAATCGAAATCGTCCAATTTTCGCCCTTTTCGTCTGAAGTGGTAACTCTTCTTCCTGTCCGGAAGATGAATTGCATTTAATGCTCTATTAACCACAACCCGACAGAATTCCCACGCACGGACGGACCGTGTTTCTCTTTATTCCGTGATTGGGAGCCTACCATGCCAGCACCGATGGTCGCCGATGAAGTCCGCCAGGCGTGCCGCATCCACGCGCGCCTTTTAGACGCCTTCATCTCCTTGACGGAACAGGAGCTGGCGCAGCTCGCCCCTGGCTTCGCCGAGGAAAGCCTCATGGAATCGCTGGAGAAGATGCGCGCCGCCCGCAAGAACTACGGCGCCCTGGGCGGTGTCGTCGCCCTGGAGGTGGTGGCCTCAAACGCCGCCTGACCAAAGGCGTTGCGTTCGGGTCGGCCTTCCGTTCGGGAACAGGGGACCGCTAGTCCTGCGGCGTGTCCCCGTTGCCCGCACCACCGGACTGCCGACGCTGCACCTCGCGCCATTTGGCGACGTTCCGATTGTGGTCCGGCAAGGTCTTCGCAAAGACATGCCCGCCGGTCCCATCGGCGACGAAATACAGGAAGTCGTGCTTTTCCGGATGCAAAGCCGCCTGGATGGACGCCCGCCCCGGGTTGGCGATCGGCCCCGGCGGAAGCCCTGCCGCGACGTAGGTGTTGTAAGGCGACTCGAACTTCCAGTCGTTGCGGGTCAAGGCCCGCCCCAACTCCCCGCTGCCGTCGGTCAGCGCGTAGATCACCGTCGGGTCCGACTGGAGCTTCATGCCAGTCTCCAGGCGGTTGACGAAGACGCCCGCCACCTTGGCGCGCTCCGCCGCGACGCCGGTCTCCTTCTCCACGATGGACGCCATGGTCAGCGCCTGCTGCGGAGTCTCGTAGGGCAGGTCCGGGCCACGGTTCTTCCAGGCGTCGTTCAGCGCCTGGGTCATGGCGTGCTGCATCCGCTCGACCAGGGCCGAGCGCGAGTCGCCGTAGGAATAGTGATAGGTTTCAGGGAGCACGGTGCCGTTCTTCGGAACCGTCTTCACCTCGCCGCTCAGCGCCGGCTCGGCGTCGAGCAGGGCAACCACCTGGGCGGAGGTCAGTCCCTCCGGCACCGTGAAGCGGCGGACCACGGTCTTGCCCTGACGCAGCATCTCCAGCACGCCGTCGACGCTGATTCCGGCCGGGAACGCGTACTCGCCGGCTTTCAGCGGCCCCTGGAGCTTGGCGGCGAACAGGAAAAGGATCGGGGACTCGACGACCCCCGCGTCTTCCAAGGTCAGCGCGATCGCTTCCAGCCCGCTCCCGCGCGGAATGACGACCGTCTCGGCGTGCTCGAGCGGTCCGGGGGCCATCACGCGGAGGGCACCCCAGAACACCAACCCGCTGCCCGCGGTGAGGACGGTCAACGCCCCCGCCGCGATTCGGAGGCCCCAACCCATCGGCGGTCTCCGCGATGCGTCGCCGCTCAGGCGAATTCCTTGAAGACCAGGGAGGCGTTGGTGCCGCCGAAGCCGAAGGAGTTCGACAGCGCGGCCCGCACGCGGCGCTCCTGCGCAACCTTCGGAACGAGGTTGACGCCGAGGCAGCTCTCCGACGGGTTCTCAAGGTTCAGCGTCGGCGGAACCAGGCTGTGGTTGATCGCCTTGATCGAGTAGATCGCCTCGACCGCGCCGGCGGCCCCCAGCAGATGGCCGATGGCCGACTTGGTGGAGGACATGGCGAGCTTGTCCATCGCCCCACCGAACAGACGCTTCACCGCGCCCAACTCGATCTCGTCGCCCAGCGGCGTCGAGGTGCCGTGCGCGTTGACGTAGTCGATGTCCGACGGCTCCATCCCGGCCCGCTTTAGCGCGTTGCGCATGGCGCGGAACCCGCCGTTGCCATCTTCCGCCGGGGCGGAGATGTGGTAGGCGTCGCCGGACATGCCGTAGCCGACCACTTCGGCGTAGATGTGGGCGCCGCGCTTCTTGGCGTGCTCCAGCTCCTCGAGGACGACGACACCGGCGCCCTCGCCGATCACGAAGCCGTCACGGTCCTTGTCGTAGGGACGCGACGCCTTTTCCGGCGTGTCGTTGAAATTCGTGGACAGGGCGCGCATGGCGGCGAAACCGCCGACGCCCAGGCGGCTGACCGCCGCTTCCGTGCCGCCGGCGACCATCACGTCCGCGTCACCCAGCATGATCAGGCGCGAGGCGTCGCCGATGGCGTGCGCGCCGGTCGAGCAGGCCGTGACCACCGCGTGGTTCGGACCCTTGAAGCCGTGCTGGATGGAGATGTGACCGGACGCCAGATTGATGAGGCAGGCCGGAATGAAGAAGGGGGAGATGCGGCGCGGGCCCTTTTCGGCCAGGGTGACCGCACCATCGGCGATGCCCGGCAGGCCGCCGATGCCCGAGCCCACCATGACGCCGGTGAGTTCGCGCTCTTCCTCGGTCTGGGGAACCCAGCCGGAATCCTTGATCGCTTCGTGGGCGGCGGCGATGGCGAAGATGATGAAATCATCCATCTTCCGCTGGTCCTTCGGCGGAACGAAGGCATCGGGGTTGAACAACCCCTCACCATCCCCGCGCGGAACCTGCCCGGCAACTTTCGAGGCCAGATCGGAGGCGTCAAAACCCGTGATGGCGCGGATGCCCGATTGGCTGGCGGTCAGACGCTCCCAGTTGAGCTTGTGGCCGACACCGAGCGGCGTGACCAGACCAAGGCCGGTAACGACGACACGTCTCATGGGGTATTCCTTGACCTTTCCTCGGAAAACTCAGCGACGGCCAGGCCACTTTGAAAAGCTGCCTGGCCTTCTTGCGCCACGCCTGATCAGGCGGCGGCGTTCGCCTTGATGAAGTCGATGGCGTCCTTCACCGTCAGAATCTTCTCGGCGGCGTCGTCCGGAATCTCGCAGCCGAACTCTTCCTCGAAAGCCATAACCAGCTCGACCGTGTCGAGGCTGTCGGCGCCGAGATCGTCGATGAAGGAGGCGTTCTCCGTCACCTTCGACTCCTCGACCCCGAGGTGGTCCACAACGATCTTCTTAACGCGCTCGGCGACATCGCTCATTTTTTTAGACCTTCCAATCCTTGAGACCGCTCGGGCGAATTCGGCCGGCTCAACACGCGGCTGCGTGCCTTCCTGCCACAAAAAGCCCCGTCCGATAACACATTTTTACAGCCTTGACCAGCGCCCGCGGGAGCCGGTCCGAACCTGTGGTTCAGGCAGCGAATCCGCCTCAGATCATGGCCATGCCGCCGTTGATGTGCAGCGTCTGGCCGGTGACATAGGCGGCCTCATCGCTCGCCAGGTACACGACTCCGGCGGCGATTTCCCCCGGCTCGCCCATGCGGCCGGAAGGAATGGCGGTGAGCAGCTTGTCCTTCTGCTCGGAATTCAGGGCGTCGGTCATCGCCGTGGTGATGAAACCCGGCGCGACGCAGTTCACGGTGATGCCGCGCGACGCGACCTCCGCCGCCAGCGACTTCGACATGCCGATCATGCCGGCCTTGGAGGCGGCGTAGTTGGCCTGCCCGGGGTTGCCGGTGACGCCGACGATCGAGGTGATGCCGATGATGCGGCCCCAGCGGCGCTTCATCATGCCGCGCAGCACGGCGCGCGACAGGCGGAAGGCAGCGGTCAGGTTGACGTCCAGCACCGACTGCCAGTCGTCGTCCTTCATGCGCATGGCGAGCTGGTCGCGGGTCAGGCCGGCGTTGTTCACCAGGATGTCGATCTGGCCGAGGGCGGCCTCCGCGTCCTTGGCGAGCTGCTCGGTTCCAGCGGCGTCGGCGAGGTTGCCGGGCACCACCAGGGCACGCTCGCCCAGTTCGGCGGCGAGCGCCTCCAGCGGGGCGACGCGGGTGCCGGACAGGGCGACGGTGGCGCCCTGCGCGTGCAGCGCGCGGGCGATCTGCGCCCCGATGCCACCCGAGGCGCCGGTGACCAGCGCCTTCTTTCCGGTCAGGTCGAACATGGAATGCCTCACAGGGTCTTCAGGAACGATTCGACGTCCGCCGGCCCCTGGACGGAGGTTCCGGCCAACTCCTTGTCGATGCGCTTGGCGAGACCCGACAGCACCTTGCCGGAGCCCAGCTCGATCAGCGTGTCGACGCCCTGCTCCTTCATATAGAGCACGCTCTCGCGCCAGCGAACCATGCCGGTCACCTGTTCCACCAGAAGGCGGCGGATCTGGTTGGGATCCGACACGGCCGACGCGGTCACGTTGGCGACCACCGGGACCGCCGGCGCGTTGATCGTCACGTTGGCCAGGGCCTCGGCCATGGCGTCGGCGGCGGGCTGCATCAGCGGGCAGTGGAAGGGCGCGCTGACCGGCAGGCGCACGGTGCGCTTGAGCCCGCGCTCCGCCGCGATCACGATGGCGCGGTCGATGGCCTCGGCGTGGCCGGAGATCACCACCTGCCCCGACGAATTGTCGTTGGCGACGGTGCAAACCTCGGTCTGGCCCGCGGGGGTCTTGGCGGCGTCGGCGGCGATGGCCTGGGCCTGCTCCAGCTCGGCGCCCAGCAGGGCGGCCATGGCGCCCTGCCCGACCGGCACGGCCTTCTGCATGGCCTGGCCACGCAGCTTCAGCAGGCGCGCGGTGTCGGCCAGCGTGAAGGCGCCGGCGGCGCACAGGGCCGAATACTCGCCAAGCGAATGGCCGGCGACGAAGGCCGCATGCTTGCCCAAATCGAGCCCGCCCTGGTCCTTCAGCACCCGCATAACCGCGACGCTGACGGCCATCAGGGCCGGCTGGGCGTTCTCGGTCAGCGTCAGGTCGGCCTCGGGGCCTTCGAACATCAGGCGGGACAGGCGCTGGTTCAGCGCGTCGTCGACCTCTTCAAAGGTGAGCCGCGCGACCTCGAACGCCTCGGCCAGCTCACGGCCCATGCCGACGGCTTGGCTGCCCTGGCCCGGAAAGACGAACGCCCTGGTCATGCTGTCTGGGAACCCTAGTAAAAAGGCGTGCCACCCGCGGCACCGCCGTTGAATTCGGCGACAGTCATACCCGGCCTTTCGGGCAAGTCAAGCGATGCTCAACGTTGATGGGCTGGAATTGGTGCCTTTCTGTTGCTTTTCCGGCATTTTTTCATTGCTGCGATGCAAAGGCGAACGGAGAAAAGGGCTATTCCAAGGCACGCCGAAGGCCCCGATGCCGGAATCGTCGGCCGGCTCGTGTTTCCGCTTGTCGGGATAGGGCTTTTGTGCATACTGCGCCGCTTCATAACTCCTTGCCGGTGGCCCGCGTGCCGTCGGCTAGGCCCGGGCGGCTGATCCTGTCCATAGGGGATGGGGCGCAGCGCCGGACCATGAACAGCCATGGGGAGTACAATGGCTCTTTACGAGTGCGTGCTGATCGCGCGCCAGGACATCTCGGCCGCCCAGGCCGAGCAGCTCGGCGAGCAGTTCGCCCAGATCATTCGCGACAACGGCGGCCAGGTCGCCAAGACCGAATACTGGGGTCTGAAGACGCTCACCTACAAGATCAAGAAGAACCGCAAGGGTCACTACACCCTGTTCAACCTTGACGCCCCCGCCGCCGCCGTCCTCGAGATGGAGCGCAACATGGGCATCAACGAGGACGTGCTGCGCTTCATGACCGTCCGCGTCGATGCGCTGGACGCCAACCCGTCGGTGATGATGCAGAGCCGCGGCGAGCGTGGTGACCGCGGCGATCGCGGCGACCGCGGCCCGCGCCGCTTCGAGGATCGTGGCCCGCGCCCGCCGCGCCGCCAGGAGCCCACCGTTGCCGAAGGGGAGAACGCCTAAATGTCCGACAAGCAGACCTCGGGCGCTCCGGCCCGCACCGGTGGCGGTCCCCGCCGTCCGTTCTTCCGCCGCCGCAAGACCTGCCCGTTCTCGGGCGCGAACGCCCCGGCGATCGACTACAAGGACGTCAAGCTCCTGTCCCGCTTCATCTCCGAGCGTGGCAAGATCGTGCCGAGCCGCATCACCGCGGTTTCCGCGAAGAAGCAGCGCGAACTCGCCCGCGCCATCAAGCGCGCCCGTTTCCTGGCCCTGCTTCCCTACGTGGTGAAGTAAGGATCAAAACGGACAACAGGCAAAGGTAATCCCATGGCCTCGCCCCTGGCCGCCCCTCTGGCGGCTGCCATCGGTGTCGGCGTGGTCAGCGCTTTCTTCTATCTCGCCGTCCTGTTCGGCGGGTTCGGGGCGCTGATCCTGGGCTATCTGGCGCCGCTGCCGCTGTTCCTCGCGGGACTGTGGCTCGGCTCCACCGCCTCCCTACTCGCCGGTGCGGCGGGGACGGTGGCGGTCCTGGCGGTGTCGTCCAGCGTCCTGGTGTCTCTCGCCTATCTGGTGACCGCGGCTGTCCCGGTCATCCTGGTGGTGCGGCAGGCGCTGCTGGCGCGGGCGGCTCCCGACGGGGGTGTGGAATGGTATCCTCCGGGCCGGCTCCTGATGGCGCTGACCGGAATGGGACTGGCGGGCCTTCTGGGCGCCGCGGTTCTGACGCTCGATCAGCCCGGCGGGCTGGAGGGCGCGGTGCGGGAAACGCTGGGCCGCATGGCGGACCAGATGTTCTCCGCGCAGGGCCATCAGGCCCCGGACCCGCAGGACATCTGGATGGCCGAGGTGTTGCCGGGCTTCGCGGTGATCTCATGGCTCGTCATGACGATCGTCAACGGAGCCCTGGCGCAGGGCGTGCTGATGCGGTTCGGCCGCAACAAGCGCCCCGCCATGCGGCTGGACGACCTGGAACTGCCCCGGTGGCTCGCCACCGCGTTCCTGCTGGCCATGGTGACGGCCTCGCTGGCGTCGGACCCGGTCGGGTTCCTCGCGGTCAACGCCGCGCTGATCCTGGCCTTGCCATTCGCCTTTGCCGGGCTTTCGGTGGTGCATGTGTTCGCCCGAAGCCGGTCGGCCAAGCTGCCGATCCTCATCGGGTTCTACATGTTCCTGTTTCTTTTCGGTTGGCCGATCGTGCTGATGGTCGGTCTTGGCATGATCGAGCAATGGATTGGGCTGCGTCGCCGTCTCCGGCCCGCCGGCCCCGATCAGGAGGACGAGTGATGGAAGTTATTCTGCTGGAGCGGGTCGAGAAGCTCGGCCAGATGGGCCAGGTCGTGAAGGTGCGTCCCGGCTTCGCCCGCAACTATCTGCTGCCGCAGAAGAAGGCCATGCGCGCCACCAAGGCGAACATGGCGTTCTTCGAGAAGCAGAAGGCCCACCTGGAGGCCGTCAACCTGGAGCGCCGCAAGGACGCCGAGCAGGTTGCCGCCAAGATGAACGACGTGACGGTCGTCGTGATCCGTCAGGCCGGCGAGACCGGCGTGCTGTACGGTTCGGTGACGCCGCGCGACGTCGCGGACGCCCTTGACGCCGCCGGCTACAAGGTCGACCGCAAGCAGGTGTCGATCGAGACCCCGATCAAGACGCTGGGCCTGTTCAAGCTGCGCGTCGTCCTGCACCCCGAGGTGAGCGTCTCCGTCACGGTGAACGTCGCCCGCTCGCAGGAAGAGGCCGAGCTGCAGCTGTCCCGTGGTGGCATGGTCACCGCGGCCGACCTGCGCGACGACGAGGACGAGATCGAGGAGGCCCCCGAGGCCGCCGAGGCCGAGGTTTCCGAGGAGGGCTGACCGCCCGCTCAACGAGACCAGTCCGCTCGTCCGGAAGCCGCCCGCCCCCGAAAGGGGCGAGGCGGCTTTTCCGCTTTTGGCGCCCCCAGTCATCCGCCCTCCCCCATCCGGATGCGCCGGACGCCCCGCCCCCTGCCTCGTCCGGCGGGTTGCCTCTCCCCGCTCCGAACTCCGACTCTCGTTCCTGGTGATTCGCTCGCGGCGAACGTCCAGACCGAGTCGTGTTCGACGGATGGGGAGATGCGCGATGCTGCTTGCCGGCCTGCTCAGCCCGGCCCTGACCGCCGGCGCCCTGGACATCGTCGGCGCCGATGGGCGGAGGCACCGGGTGGGGGTCGGCATCCCGTCCCTCACCCTGCGTCTGCACGACAAGGCGCTGCACCGCGACCTCGTGATGAATCCGCGGCTGCGATTCGGGGAGGCCTACATGGACGGCCGCCTGACCATTGAAGGCGGCTCCGTCTATGATTTCCTGGCGCTGCTGAGCGCGGGGACGGACAATGTCCAGGGCGTTCTGGGCAACCTGAGGGAAGCCCTCTCCCCCGCGCTGCGGCTCATCCAGCAGAGCAATCCCTTGCGGCGGTCGCGGCGCAACGTGGCCCATCACTACGACCTGTCACGGTCCTTCTTCGAGCTGTTCCTCGACCGCGACCTGCAATATTCCTGCGCCTACTTCCCCACCCCGGACACCGGGCTGGACGAGGCCCAGGACGCCAAGAAGCGGCACATCGCGGCGAAGCTGCTGCTTCAGCCGGGCATGCGCGTCCTGGACATCGGCTGCGGCTGGGGCGGCATGGCGCTCTATCTCGCCCGCATGACCGGCGCCCAGGTCACCGGAATCACCCTGTCCCGCGAACAGCTCGCGGTGGCGCGGGAGCGGGCGGCCCATGCCGGGCTGGCCGGTCAGGTCCGCTTCGAACTGCGCGACTACCGGCAAATGGAAGGGCGCTTCGACCGCATCGTCTCGGTCGGCATGTTCGAGCATGTCGGCGCGCCCCATTACCCGGCCTTCTTCGCCAAACTGCGCGACCTGCTGGCCGAGGACGGGGTGGCGTTGCTTCACTCCATCGGCCGGTCGGACGGGCCGGGTTCCACCAACCCTTGGTTCCGCAAGTACATCTTTCCCGGCGGCTATTCGCCCGCCCTGTCGGAGGTGATCCCGGCGGTGGAGAAGGCCGGGCTGTGGAACACCGACATCGAGATCCTGCGCCTCCATTACGCCGAGACGCTGCGCCACTGGCGGGAGCGCTTCGCGGCCCGGCGGGAGGAGGCCCGCGCAATGTACGACGAGCGCTTCTGCAGGATGTGGGAATTCTATCTGGCGGGGGCCGAAATCAGCTTCCGCTACCAGGGGCACATGGTTTTCCAGATGCAGCTGGCGCGCTCGCTGGGCGCCGTTCCGCTCGTCCGCGACTACATGCAGCGCACCGAAACGGCCTTGGCCGAGGCCGTGCCGCCGCCCTTGCGGACGGGGCGGAACGTCGGCGCGAACAACGTGTGACCAGAGGTGCCCGCGCCGCATCGACCCACAGCTTTGGCGAGTCATGAAGACATTGATACAATGCCCTGTTTCCGACTTACCCCCAGCTTTAACCGGCTGTGGGCAAAAGTTACTCACAGGAATGTGGGTAGATTTACCCCGATCGCACAGCTTTGCGCCCCGCCCTTTGCTAAAGTGCCGTCATGGATGACAAGACCACCCAGCTTTTCGAGCCGCGCCCCCTCGACGGCGGGCTGTCCCGTGCCGGTGCCGCGAAGCCGACGGCGGAATACCGCACGCCGCCGCACAACGAGGAGGCTGAACAGGCGCTCCTCGGCGCCATCCTGGTGAACAACAAGGCGTATGAGAAGGTCGGCGAGTTCCTGCGCGCCGAGCATTTCTACGACCCGGCGCACCAGCGCATCTTCTCGGCCATCGCCAAGATGGTGGAGCGCGGCCAGATCGCCAACCCGGTGACGCTGAAGGCCTATTTCGACAACGACGTCGAACTGGCCCCGGACGGTGGCGCCGGCTATCTGGCGCAGCTCGCCGCCAACGTGGTGACGGTGGTCAACGCCGGCGATTACGGCAAGACGATCCATGACCTGTTCCTGCGCCGGCAGCTGATCGAGGTCGGCACGGACATGGTGAACGAGGCGTATCAGCACGACCTCGACATCGACGCCATGGACCAGATCGAGACGGCGGAGAAGCAGCTCTTCGACCTCGCCTCGACCGGCGACGTGCGCGGCGGCTTCATCGCCTTCTCCGAGTCGCTGAAGGCAGCCATCGCCACCGCGGAGACGGCCTTCCGCCGGTCCAGCCACGTCACCGGCGTGACCACCGGCCTGCGCGACATGGACCGCAAGCTGGGCGGCCTGCACCCGTCGGACCTCATCATCCTGGCCGGGCGCCCCTCCATGGGCAAGACGGCGCTGGCCACCAACATCGCCTTCAACGCCGCCAAGGCGCACATGCGCACCAACGGCGGCGAGGGCGCGCCGGTCGGCTTCTTCTCGCTGGAAATGTCGGCGGAACAGCTCGCCACCCGTATCCTGGCCGGCGAGGCCGAGGTGTCGGGCGACAAGATCCGCCGCGGCGAGATCAAGGACAGCGACTTCCCGAAGTTCGTCGCGGCCAGCCAGGAGCTCAGCCGCGTCCCCTTCTTCGTGGACGACACGCCGGCCCTGACCATCGCCGCGGTGCGCACCCGCTGCCGCCGGCTGAAGCGCACGCACGGGCTGGGCATGGTGGTGGTCGACTATCTCCAGCTGCTGCGCGGCGGCTCGACCAAGGGCAACGAGAACCGCGTGCAGGAAATCTCGGAGATCACGCGCGGCCTGAAGGCCATCGCCAAGGAGCTGGAGGTGCCGGTGCTGGCCCTGTCCCAGCTCAGCCGCGCGGTGGAAATGCGCGAGGACAAACGGCCGCAGCTCGCCGACCTGCGCGAATCGGGCTCCATCGAGCAGGACGCCGACGTGGTGATGTTCGTTTACCGCGAACAGTACTATCTTGAGCGCGCCGAGCCGGCCCGCCGGCCGGAGGAGACGGAGGACAAGTACAACGACCGCTACGCCAACTGGCAGAAGCGCTACGCCGAGGTGCACAACACCGCGGAGGCGATCATCGCCAAACAGCGCCACGGCCCGATCGGCAGCGTCCGCATGTTCTTCGACGGACAGTTCACGAAATTCGGCGACCTCGACACGACCCATGACTTCGGCCCCACTGAGTAGTGATCCGCTGGCCCGCTCCGGCGCCGTCCTGACCATCGACCTCGGCGCCGTGGTCGCCAACTGGACGCAGCTCCGCGACCGGGTGGCCCCGGCGGAATGCGCCGCCGTGGTCAAGGCGAACGCCTATGGCCTGGGGGTGGAGCGCGTCGTTCCGGCGCTCGCCGCCGCCGGCTGCCGGACCTTCGTGGTCGCCCAGTTCGAGGAGGCGCTGGCCGTGCGCGCCGTGGCGCCGGCGGAGGCCCGCGTGCTGTCGCTGGGCGGCCTGCCCGCCGGCACCGCGCCGGACTTCACGGCCCGGCGCATCCTGCCGGTGCTGAACCATCTGGGCGACATCGCGGCGTGGCAGGCCCACGCCCGGGCGCAGGGAACGGCCCTGCCCGCCGTCGTCCACATTGACACCGGCATGAACCGACTCGGGCTCGGTCCGGACGAGCTGGACACGCTGGTCGGCGACCTCTCCCGGCTGGAGGGGGTGGACGTCCGGGTCTGGATGACCCACCTCGCCTGCGCCGACGAAGACTCGGTGATGAACAGCCAGCAGCTCGGGCGTTTCCGTTCGGCGATCGGGCGCCTGCCCGCGGCCGAGGCGAGTTTCGCCAATTCCTCCGGGATCTTCCACGGAACGGCCTTTCATTTCGACCTTGTGCGGCCCGGCTGCGCGCTCTACGGCGTCAATCCGACGCCCGCCGCGGCGAACCCGATGCGGGACACGATCCGGCTCGACGCCCGGCTGCTTCAGGTGCGCAACGTTGACAGCCCTATGACCGTTGGCTACGGTGCCACGCACCGCGTTGCGGCGAGAGGAAAAATCGCAACCATCGCAGTGGGTTATGCCGACGGATATCTGCGTTCGCTCAGCGGGCGCGGCCATGTCTTCGTCAATGGCGTGGCCGCTCCGGTGGTTGGGCGTGTTTCGATGGATCTGGTGACGGTGGATGTCAGCCACCTTCCCGACGAGGCGGTGACGCCCGGCGGGCTGGTGGAGCTGATCGGCCCGAACCGCCCGGTGGACACCGTGGCGAGCGAGGGCGGCACCATCGGTTACGAGATCCTGACCTCGCTGGGCGCGCGTTACCACAGGGTCTACCGCGACCCGCCGCCGCCTGAGGTCGCTTGATGGGTTTCCTTGCCGCCACCGGACGGGCCTTCCTGATCTTTCTGGAAGCCACCGGAAAGCTCGCCATGTTCACCGGCGCCGCCCTGTCGCACTGCGTGCGCCCGCCGTTCTACCCGCGGCAGATCCTGCGCCAGATGATCGACATCGGCTATTACTCGCTGCCGGTGGTCGGGCTGACCGCGCTGTTCACCGGCATGGTGCTGGCGCTGCAGAGCTATTCCGGCTTTTCCCGTTTCCAGGCGGAGGGCGCCATCGCCACGGTGGTCGCCCTGTCGGTGACGCGGGAACTGGGGCCGGTGCTGGGCGGCTTGATGGTCGCCGGGCGCATCGGCGCCGCCATGGCCGCCGAGATCGGCACCATGCGCGTGACCGAGCAGATCGACGCGCTGTCGACCCTGTCGACCAACCCCTTCAAGTATCTGGTGGCGCCGCGCCTGATCGCCGGGCTGGCCATGCTGCCGCTGCTGGTGCTGGTGGCGGACATCATCGGCGTGTTCGGCGGCTTCCTGGTCGGCGTCTACCGGCTGGACTTCAACCCGGCCTCCTACATCGGCCGGACCTGGGAGTTCCTGGAGCCGGTCGACGTGATCTCCGGCCTCGTCAAGGCGGCGGTGTTCGGGTTCATGGTCTCGCTGATGGGCTGCTACCACGGCTACCATTCGCGCGGCGGCGCCCAGGGTGTGGGTGCGGCGACGACCAACGCGGTGGTGTCGGCCTCCATCCTGATCCTGGTGTGGAACTACCTCATCACCGGCATCTTCTTCTCGACGAAGTGAGCGCAGAGCAATGAGCGAGTCCATGTCGCAGGTTCCCCCCGCTCATCCGCCGAAGATCGCGCTGAAGAACGTGCACAAGGCGTTCGGACCCAAGGTCGTGCTGAACGGCATCGACCTGGAGGTCGGGCGCGGCGAGTCGCTGGTGGTCATCGGCGGGTCGGGCACCGGCAAGTCGGTCATGCTGAAATGCATCCTCGGCCTGCTGTCGCCGGACAGCGGCTCCATCCGCGTCGACGGCGAGGAGACGACGAAGCTGCGCCCGCGCGAGCGCGAGAAGCTGCTGCACAAGTTCGGCATGCTGTTCCAGGGCGCCGCCCTGTTCGACAGCCTGAAGGTCTGGGAGAACGTCGCCTTCGGCCTGATCCAGGGCGAGCACATGCCGCGCGCCAAGGCCAAGGACATCGCCATCGCCAAGATGGGCGCGGTCGGCCTCGGTCCGGAGGTGGGCGAGCTGTTCCCGTCGGAGCTGTCGGGCGGCATGCAGAAGCGCGTCGGCCTCGCCCGCGCCATCGCCGACGAGCCGGAGATCATCTTCTTCGACGAGCCGACGACCGGTCTCGACCCGATCATGGCCGACGTGATCAACGAGCTGATCGTGAAGTGCGTGAAGGATCTCGGCGCCACCGCCGTGACCATCACCCACGACATGGCCTCGGCTCGCAAGATCGCCGATCGCGTGGCGATGATCTACCAGGGCCGGATCATCTGGACTGGCCACGCCAACGACATCGACCATTCCGGCAACCCCTATGTGGACCAGTTCGTCCATGGCCGGGGCGAAGGGCCGATCAAGATGCAGGTGCGGGCGCTGTAAAACGCCGCATCCCCGGTTCGTGCAAAATTAACCTGCCGCCCGGTAGGGTCGGCCACAAAGAACGCCGGCCGCCATTGGCCGGTATCCCATCGGAGAGACGAGCATGGCGGACATCACCACGAACGGACTGGCCTTCGCGAGCTTCATGCTGAGCGCCAAGATTCTGGAGACGCTCCAGGCCAAGGGGCTGCTGACCAACGAAGAAACGGTGCAGACCATCAAGAACGCCCACGAGCAGCTCCTCAAGAACGACAACCAGCTGTCGCTCGAAGCCGCCGACGCGCTCGCCCATTTCTTCGCCGGCCCGACCGACGGGAAGTGACGCTCAGGGCGCCGGACGCGCCGCCGACCGCGCGAGGCTGTCGCGCAGTTCCGGCAGCAGGACGGCGCCCAGTATGGCGATGACCGGCAGCAGGGCGTAATCGCCCTCTGCCGCCGCGGCGATCAGCTCCGCGCGGGTCAGCAATTCCAACCGCATCTCCTCCAGGTCTCCGGAGTCCGCCTCGGCCACTTTCCGGGCGTTGCGGGCGTGGAACATGTGGCAGACGCAGCCGCGCTGGTTGCCCTGCACCACGTAGGAACCGAGCGCGGTCCAGTCTTCCGCGGCGTAGCCGGTTTCCTCCAGCAACTCCCGCTTCGCCGCGGCCAGCGGTTCCTCACCGGGGTCCAGCGCCCCGGCGGGGAAGGTCTGGCTGACGCGGCGCGGGCCGTGCTTGTAGGTGCGCAGCATCAGCACGCGCCCGGCCTCGTCCTCGACGAACATCAGCACGAAATCGGTCTGCTCGACCTGATAGAAATTCTCCACCCGCCGGCCCTCCGGCGTCTCGACGGTCTCGGCGTGCACCTTCAGGAAAGGTCCGGCGTCGAGCAGGGTCCGGCGCTCCAGGACCGTCCAGGGCTTCAGGTCTCCGCTCATGCCGCGACGGCCCCGGCGACGGTTCCATAGGGCGGCTGGGTGAAGCCCGCCGGGGACAGGGTGAAGATCTCGCAGCCCGTCTCGGTGATCCCGACCTGATGCTCGAACTGGGCGGACAGGGAGCGGTCGCGGGTGACGGTGGTCCAGCCGTCCGACAGGATCTTCACGTCCGGCTTGCCGGCGTTGAGCATCGGCTCGATGGTGAAGACCATGCCCGGAACCAGCAGAACCCCGGTGCCGCGCTTGCCGAAATGGTCGACATGGGGCGCGTCGTGGAACACCCGCCCGATGCCGTGCCCGCCGAAGTCGCGCACCACGCCGTAGCGGTGGGATTCGGCCAGGGTCTGGATGGCGTGGCCGATGTCGCCCAGATGGTTGCCCGGCTTGGCCTGCGCAATGCCGGCCATCATCGCCTTGTAGGTGATGTCGACCAGCTTGCGCGCCTTCACCCCGATCTTGTCGCCGACGAAGAACATGCGGCTGGTGTCGCCGTACCAGCCGTCCAGGATCACCGTCACATCAACGTTCACGATGTCGCCGTCGACCAGCGTCTTGTCGTCGGACGGAATGCCGTGATTCACCACATGGTTCGGCGAGATGCAGCTCGCCGCCGGATAGCCGTGATAGCCGAGGGTCGCGGGGATGGCGCCGTTGTCCCGCATGAAGGTTTCGATCAGCCGGTTCAGATGGCCCGTGCTGACCCCCGGCACCACCTGGGGCGTGATGTGGTCGAGCGTCGCCGCGGCCAGCCGCCCGGCCTTGCGGATCGCCTCGAACTCCTCCGGGCCGTGCAGCGGGATCTTCCGCGCGTCCTTGTCCGCCACCGTGTCACCTCACATCCGTTGTTCATCATGAATTCCGGGACAGAACCTATCACCGGAACGGCCGAGAAAAGCCCCAGCTTTTTATCACCTCTGCCATAGGATTTAGAACGTCAGCTTGCTATATGTGGGGCGCTGCCGCTCCAACCAATCGCTAGACCTTTGGCAAAGCCAACCACCCGCTATGTCTGTCAGGCTTGCGGCGCGTCCTTCCCGAAATGGGCGGGCCGCTGCGACGCCTGCGGCGAATGGAACACCCTCGTCGAGGAAGCCGCCCCGGAAGCCGCCCCCAAGGGATTGGGCGTGGCGCGCGGGCGCCGGCTGGACTTCGTGGGACTGGCCGGGTCCAGCGAGGCGCCGCCGCGCCGCATGACCCGCATCGAGGAATTCGACCGCGTCTGCGGCGGCGGCCTCGTCCCCGGATCGGCGATCCTGATCGGCGGCGATCCCGGCATCGGCAAATCGACCCTTCTCCTCCAGGCCATGGCCCGGCTGTCGCAGGAACACCGCTGCGCCTACGTCTCCGGCGAAGAGGCGGTGGATCAGGTGCGGCTGCGCGCCGTCCGCCTGGGCTGTGCCGCCGCGCCGGTCCAGCTCGCCTCGGCGACCAGCGTGCGCGACATCGTCGCCTCGCTCGACGGCACCGACGGGCCGGAGGTGGTCGTGATCGACTCGATCCAGACCATGTATGTGGACAATCTGGACAGCGCCCCCGGCACTGTCGCCCAGGTCCGGGCGAGCGCGCAGGAGCTGATCCGCGTCGCCAAGCGGCGCGGCTGCGTCCTGCTGCTGGTCGGCCACGTCACCAAGGAAGGCACCATCGCCGGCCCCCGCGTGCTGGAGCACATGGTGGACACGGTGCTCTATTTTGAAGGCGAGCGCGGCCACCAGTTCCGCATCCTGCGCGCGGTGAAGAACCGCTTCGGCGCGACGGACGAGATCGGCGTGTTCGAGATGACCGACGGCGGGCTGGGCGAGGTCGCCAACCCCTCCGCCCTGTTCCTGGCGGAACGGCGCGGCGACGTGTCGGGCGCCGCGGTCTTCGCCGGCATGGAGGGCACCCGCCCGGTGCTGGTCGAGGTCCAGGCGCTGGTCGCCCCCTCCCCGCTCGGCACGCCGCGGCGGGCGGTGGTTGGCTGGGACTCGGCGCGGCTCGCCATGGTCCTGGCGGTGCTGGAGGCGCGCTGCGGCGTGCAGATCGGCGCAAACGACGTTTATCTGAACGTGGCCGGCGGGCTGCGCATCACCGAGCCGGCGGCGGACCTCGCGGTCGCCGCGGCGCTCGTCTCCTCCCTGACCGGGGAGCCGGTGCCCGCCGACGCCGTGGTCTTTGGCGAGATCGGCCTGTCGGGCGAGGTGCGCGCCGTGGGCCAAAGCGACGCCCGGCTGAAGGAAGCCGCGAAGCTGGGGTTTTCAACAGCGATCTTTCCGGCTAGACGGAACGGCAAGAAACCGGGGCGCGGCGACACCGGCCTGAAATCGGTCGAGCTGCAGCAGCTCAGCGAACTGCTGCCGCTGTTCCAGGCCGGATCGGGGTCCCGCCCGCCGCGCGGCCGGGATTGAAGCGTCTGATTTGACACGAGCATCTGAAGCGAAAGCGCACGAGGCGTAGCGGCGTTATGGACACCTTCCCGATCAACCCGGCGGATCTGGCCGTCATCGTGGTGCTTCTGCTGTCGGCCCTGCTGGCCTTCACCCGCGGCATGGTCGCCGAGGTGCTGTCGGTCGCCGCCTGGGTCGGTGCGGCGCTGATCACGCTGAACGCCCTGCCCCACGTCCTGCCCATCGCGCAGACCTACATCCACGTCGAGATGGCCGCCTACGCCGCGTCGGCGGTGGCGCTGTTCGTCGTCAGCCTTGTGGTTTTGACAATCCTGGGCCGCGTCGTGTCGCGCGGGGTGCAGAATTCCGGCCTTTCGGCGCTCGACCGCTCGCTGGGCTTCGTCTTCGGCCTCCTGAAGGGTGCAATCCTCGCCTCGGTGGCCTATCTCTTCTTCGCTTGGCTGGTGCCGAACCCGGCGGAGCATCCGGCCTGGCTGCAGAGCGCCAAGACCCGGCCGATGCTGGTGTCCGGCGCCTCCATGATCTACGAGGTGATGCCGGAGTCGCTGCGCAAGGACGGGCTGGGCCAGATGGACATGGCGCGGGAACGCGCGCGGCAGGCGGTGGAGGCCAAGGAGGCGCTGGACCGCCTGTCCACGCCGGTTCCCGGAGCGCCGAAGACCGGTGGTGCGTCGCAATCCGATACCGGTTATAAGGACCGGGACCGCGGCGACCTTGAGCGACTGATCCAGAACGCACGCTGAACGCCGCATGGTGCAGAGTGCCTGTGAGTAACGCCCCGCTGGCAAAGAGGCCGCCGGGGCAATGCCCTTTGGTGATGCTGTGTATGACGAGGATCTTCCGATGCTGACGACGCATCCGTTCGACGACGACAAGCTGCGCGAGGAGTGCGGCGTGTTCGGCATCCACAGCCATCCGCAGGCGGGGGCCATCACCGCGCTCGGCCTGCACGCGCTGCAGCATCGCGGCCAGGAAGCCTGCGGCATCGTCAGCCACGACGGCGACCGCTTCCATCTGGAGCACACGCTGGGCCTCGTCGGCGATCACTTCTCGTCGGAAGCGATCATCGGCAAGCTGAAGGGCCCGCAGGCCATCGGCCACGTCCGCTACGCCACCACCGGCGACACGACGATCCGCAACGTCCAGCCGCTCTACGCCGACTTCGAATTCGGCGGCTTCGCGCTGGCCCACAACGGCAACCTGACCAACGCTCACACGCTGCGCCGCCAGCTTGTCCGCCGCGGCTGCCTGTTCCAGTCCACCACCGACACCGAGACCATCGTCCATCTGATGGCCATCGCCCGCGGCGGTTCGCCGGTCGACCGGCTGATCGAGGCGGTGCGGCAGGTCGAAGGCGCCTTCTCCCTGGTGGCGCTGACCCCGAACGAGGTGATCGGCGTGCGTGACCCGCTGGGCGTCCGCCCGCTGGTTCTGGGCAAGCTGGGCGACACCTACATCGTGACCAGCGAGACCTGCGCCCTGGACATTGTCGGCGCCGACTATGTGCGCGACGTCGAGCCGGGCGAGATGGTTGTGCTGAACGACCAGGGCGTGCAGAGCCTGCGCCCCTTCCAGCCGCAGGGCCGCCGCTTCTGCATCTTCGAATACATCTACTTCGCACGGCCCGACAGCGTGATGGAGGGCTCCTCCGTCTACAACGCCCGCCAGCGGATCGGCGCCGAGCTGGCCCGCGAATCGGGGATCGAGGCCGACGTCGTGGTGCCGGTTCCGGACAGCGGCGTGCCGGCGGCCCTCGGCTACGCCACGCAGAGCGGCGTGCCCTTCGAGCTGGGCATCATCCGCAACCACTATGTCGGCCGCACCTTCATTGAGCCGACCGACCAGATCCGTCATCTGGGCGTGAAGCTGAAGCACAACGCCAACCGCGCCATGATCGAGGGCAAGCGGGTGGTGCTGGTGGACGACAGCATCGTGCGCGGCACGACCTCCAAGAAGATCGTCGAAATGGTGCGCGCCGCCGGGGCGAAGGAGGTGCACATGCGCATCTCCAGCCCGCCGACCTCGCACCCCTGCTTCTACGGCATCGACACGCCGGAGCAGAGCAAGCTGCTCGCCCACCGCATGTCGGTGGAGGAGATGCGCGACTTCATCCAGGCCGACAGCCTCGCCTTCATCTCCCTGGACGGCCTCTACCGGGCCATGGGCGCCGAGCGCCGCGACCCGCAGAAGCTGACCTTCTGTGACGCCTGTTTCACCGGCGACTACCCCATCGCGCTGACCGACGCGCTGGACCACCCGCCGGTCGAGGCGAACGTCCGCATCCGCGCCTGACCGCCTGACCACCGCCGCGACGGGCCGGCCGCAACCCAGCGGACCGGCCCGTTTGCCAATCCCGCTACCGAACATCGTCGAGTCGCCGCCATGTCCCGTCTTTCCGGCCGCACCGCCCTCATCACCGGCGCCTCGCGCGGCATCGGCGCCGCCGTCGCCAAGCGCTTCGCCGCCGAAGGCGCCCACGTCATCCTCGCTGCCCGCACCGTCGGCGGGCTGGAGGAGACCGACGACGCGATCGTCAAGGCCACCGGCCGGAACGCCACGCTGGTCCCGCTGGACCTGCGTCAGTTCGACAAGATCGACCAGCTCGGCTACTCGATCTTCGAGCGCTTCGGGAAGCTCGACATCCTGGTCAGCAACGCCGGCGTTCTGGAAGCGCTGGGGCCGGTCGCCCATTACGATCCGAAGCTGTGGCAGCGCGTGATGGACGTGAACGTCACGGCCAACTTCCGCCTGATCCGCTCCTTCGACCGCCTGCTGCGCGCGTCCGATGCGGGGCGCGCCATCTTCGTGACCTCGGGCGCCGCGAACGCGCCCTACCCCTACTGGAGCCCGTACGGAGCCAGCAAGGCGGCGCTGGAGATGATGGTGAAGACCTACGCGATGGAAATCGCCGCGTCGAACCTGCGCGTCAATCTGGTCGATCCCGGCATCGTGGCGACCAAGCTGCGCATGCAGGCCTTCCCCGGCGAGGACCAGACCAAGCTGGCCCAACCGGGCGACGTGACCGAAGCCTTCGTGGCTCTGGCCGAGGCGTCCTGCACCCGCCACGGCGAAGTGGTGTCGGCGCAAGGCTAAAAAGACAGGAGGGGGTGGTGGCACCGGGCCTCCACCTCCTCCTGTCGGATCAATCGTCCGCGTAGGGATTCTTCTGCTTGCGCAGGAGCAGCCGCACAGGCACGCCCGGCAGGTCGAACGTCTCGCGCAGATGCGCGATCAGATAGCGCTGGTAGCTTTCCGGCAGGTCCAGCGGCTTGTTGACGAACAGCGCCACGGTCGGCGGGCGCGTCTTCACCTGCGTGGCGTAGCGGATCTTCACGCGACGGCCCTCGACCAGGGGCGGCGGGTGGTGATCCAGCACGCCCTCGATCCAGCGGTTGAGCTGGGCCGTCGGGATGCGGCGGTTCCATTGCGCGTAGGTCGACAGGATCGAGTCGAGCAGCGTGTCCAGCTTCTTTCCCTGCAGCGCGGAGATGGTCACCACCTCCACGCCCTTGATCTGGGCCAGGGCGGCCTGGAGCTTGTCCTCGACCTGACGCAGGGCCATGGCGCGGTCGTCCACGGCGTCCCACTTGTTCAGGGCGATGACCAGGGCGCGGCCCTCCTCCACCACCGTGCGGGCGATGGTCAGGTCCTGCTTGTCGAGGATCTGGTTGGCATCGACCACGAGCAGGACGACCTGGGCCATGCGGACGACGCGCAGGGCGTCGGCGACGGCCAGCTTCTCCACCTTGGCGTCGACGCGGGCGCGACGGCGCATGCCGGCGGTGTCGACCAGCCGGAACTTGCGGCCCCGCCACTCCCAATCGACGCTGATGGCATCGCGCGTCATGCCGGCCTCGGGGCCGGTCAGCACGCGCTCTTCACCGATCAGGGCGTTGAGCAGGGTGGACTTGCCGACGTTCGGACGACCGACGATGGCGATCTGGATCGGGCGGGCACGCTCCTCGTCGGTTTCCGGCTGGTCGCCGACGGGCAGCTCCTCGCCATCCTCCCCCTTGATGGGGGCCGGCGCCGTCTCGACCGGCTCCGGTTCCGGCGGGGCATAGGGCAGCAGGGCCTGGACCAGGTCGGCCATGCCCTCGCCATGCTCCGCCGACAGCGCGAGCGGGTCACCCAGGCCAAGCTCGAACGCCTCGTAGAGTCCGGTCATCCCCACCTTGCCCTCGGCCTTGTTGGCAACGAGGATGACGGGGGTCTTGCTCTTGCGCAGCAGGGCCGCGAAATGGCGGTCCAGCGGCGTGATGCCGGTGCGTGCGTCCACGATGAACAGCGCCACGTCGGCGCGTTCCAGGGCGCGTTCGGTCTGGCGGCGCATGCGCGCCTCCAGGCTGTCGTCGGTGACGTCCTCCAGGCCCGCGGTGTCGACCACGGTGAAGGACAGCCCGCCCACGCGGGCGGGGGCCGAGCGCCAGTCGCGCGTCACGCCGGGCGTGTCGTCGACCAGCGCCAGCTTCTTGCCGGCCAAACGGTTGAACAGAGTCGATTTGCCGACATTCGGCCGACCGACAAGAGCGACGGTGAAGGACATCGGGCCGGGGGCCTTATAAAGAACCAGGGGTGGCGATCAGCGGTACGCCACCAGCGTACCGTTCTCGCCCAGGACATATAGGGTGTTGTTCGCCACGACCGGAGGCAAATAGGTGGAGGCCGGCAGCGAATAGCGGGTCAGCACCTGCCCGTCGGCGGGCGACAGGGCGAGCATCTGCCCGTTCGACCCGGTGACGTAGAGCTTGCCGCCCGCCAGGACAGGACCGGACCAGGTGATCGGCCCCTTCTTGTCCTCCGGATCGGTGAACTGGGCGAGTTGCGCGACCCAGCGGGCATGGCCGGCCTGACGGGTCAGGGCAACCAGCTCCGAATCGTTGGTGACGACGAACAGATAGTCGCCGGCGAGCCAGGGGGTCTGGGTGCCGCCGATCTCGGCTTCCCACAGGCGGATGCCGATGCGCTCGTCGATGGCGATCATGCGGCCGGAGTGGCCGATCCCGTAGACGACGCCGCGGTCCATCACCGGCAGGCCGCGGATGTCGGCGAGGCTGCTCAGGGCGCCGCTGCGACGGATGGCCGCCAGGCTCTCCTGCCACGCCACACGCCCGTTCTCCGGGCGCAAGCCGTACAGCTCGCCGGAGGAGTAAGGGGCGACGATCAGGGTCGGCGAGGCGGCCGGGCTGACGGCGCCCAGCAGGCCCGCCGTCTCCAGGATGCCCTGGTGCGACCATTGGACGGCACCGTCGGAAGCCGACAGGGCGGTGAGCTGGTTGTCCAGCGTCAGGACGAGGACACGCCCGCCCTCGACGGTCGGGGCGCCGCGCACCGGACCCGGAACCCGCTTGCGCCAGACGATCGAGCCGTTGGCGGGATC
This sequence comes from Azospirillum brasilense, assembly GCF_005222205.1. Lineage (NCBI taxonomy): Bacteria > Pseudomonadati > Pseudomonadota > Alphaproteobacteria > Rhodospirillales > Azospirillaceae > Azospirillum > Azospirillum brasilense. The sequence continues at coordinate 199,045 of NZ_CP032345.1, forward strand.
GAGCGCCACCACCTCGCCGAAACCGGTGGCCGCGAAGACGCGCCCGTCGGCGAAGGCGACGCCGCCGCCGCTGGCACCACCGCGCTCCTTCTCCGGCTTGGTGTCGACGCGCCAGAGCTGGCGCCCGGTGCGCTCGTCCAGGGCGGCGACGTGCGAGTCGGCGTCCATGGCGAAGATGCGGCCGTCGGCGATGACCGGCGTGGCCAGCAGCGAGCGGGAGCTGCTGGCCCCCGTGCCGACGTCGCCGCGCCACGCCTCGGCCGGCGTGGCCGACAAGGCGAGGTTGCCGCCGCTGTGCTCCGGCGTGCCGCCGGGCTGCGCCCAGGTCGGGTTGGCCACGGCGGGCGGCAGGGCGACCGGCGTGCCGACCAGCCGCTGGTCGACCTCGACCTTGCGCTCGCGGGTCAGGACGGACACCCGCTCGCCCGGCAGGGGCGGATCGGGGGTCTTGCCGAACCACCCGCTGACGGTGTCGCAGCCGCTGAGCAGCACGGCCAGCAGCGGGGCGGAGAGCAGAGCGGTGCGCAGGGAGCGGCGCTTCGCGGTGGGGTGCGCGGTCGGGGCGGCCATAGGAATGCGGGTCATCAGCTCTTGCCGTAGAGGGTGGCGAGATCGGCGGCGCGCGACCGGACGCCGGCCGGAGCCTGCGAGTCGTCGGCCAATTGCTGGAACAGGGTGCGCGCCCGCTCCTTGTCCCCGGCGCGGGCGGCCAGAACGGCGCTCATCTCGCGGGCGGAGAAGCGCCAGGGGTTGGCGTCTGCGGTCAGCGGCTGGAGCCGCGCCTGGAGCTGGGCCGAATCGCCGGAATCGAGCTGGTGCATCACCGACAGCAGGGCCGCCAGCTCGCGGTAGACCGCGGCGGCGCCGGCGGTGCCGGACAGCTTGTCGTAGACGGCCACGGCTTCCGCGGTCTTGCCCTCGCGGGCCAGCAGGGCGGCGGCGTTCAGCTGGGCCAGCGCGGCCATGCCGGGATCGGCCTTGCCGGCGAAGGCGGCCAGCGCCTCGACGCCCTTGTCCGGCCCCTGCCCGGCCTGGGACAGCGCCGCGGCCAGGGCCGTCGTCTCGCTCTCCTTCTGCGACTGCTGCCAGTTGCGCCAGGCGACCGTGCCGCCCGTCGCGGCGACGACCGCCAGCGCGGCCGCCAGCATGATGCCGCCGTAGCGCTTGAAGACGCGCTCCATGCGGTCGCGGCGCAGATCCTCGTCGACTTCGCGGAAAATATCGCTCATGGCTCTACAGCGGCATCCTACGGCACGAAAACCGTTACAGCGGGGATTGCGCCCGCGCGCGGCTGCGGCGGGCGGTTCTGATGGTTCAAAGGGCCGGATAGCATTGGGCGCCGCACGCGGTCAAGGCGCAACGGCGCCCGTTACGGCATTAAGGCCACGCTTCGGGCGGAATCAAGCGGGATTCCGCCATTTGATGGAGCAGCCCATGCTGGGGATCTGATCCGTCGGCCCCTGCCCCGTCTGGGCAATGCGCACCATCGCGTGGAACAGCTCGCGCGGGGCGTCGGGGATCGGCTCGCGCTTGGAGGCGTCCAGCCGCCCGCGGTACTGCAGGCAGAGGTCGGCGTTGAAGCCGAAGAAGTCGGGCGTGCAGACCGCGCCATAGGCCCGCGCCACCTCCTGCGTTTCGTCGAGCAGATAGGGGAAGGTGAAGCCGTGTTCCGCCGCGAAGCGCTTCATATTCTCGAAGCCGTCGTCGGGATAGGCGTCGGTGTCGTTCGACATGATGGCGACGGCGCCGATGCCGTGGGCCCGCAGCGCATCGACCTCCTCGACGATCCGGCCGATCACCGCCTTCACATAGGGGCAATGGTTGCAGATGAACATGACCAGCGTGCCGCTCGGTCCCTGGACGTCGGCCAGGCTGTAGGTCTTTCCATCGGTTCCCTTCAGGCTGAAATCCTCCGCCTTCCGGCCGAAGTCGCACACCGGGGTTTCCGCCGCCATCGCTGTCTGTCCTCCGTTTGGGCCCATGGGCGCGCCGCCGGCGCGGCGCGGGTTGGGGCGTGAGTATATGAGGTGAGGCGAAAGCCGGAATCGAAAAGGCCGCGGCGGCACCTTGTTCGTGCCTGCCCGCGGCCCTGCCGGTCTCCAACCCGTTTTCTTGTGTCCTGCCCTGCCCCGTAACCTTCGGACAGACCCTTACGAGGCCATGGCGGCGGCAGCGATCACCGCCTGGGTGCGGTTCTTGACGCCGAGCGACTTGAAGATCGCTGTGACGTGGATCTTCACCGTGCCCTCGGACAGTCCGAGTTCGTAGGCGATCTGCTTGTTCGACTTGCCGGCCCGCAGGCAGTCCAGGACTTCCCGCTGGCGCTGGGTCAGGCCGTAGGCGCTGCGGTCCGCACCATCCAGGCGGCCACGGCGCGGCGCGGCGTCGGAGGCCGCGGTCGCGGCGGTGAGCGCTCCGGGTGGCACGTAGATGCCGCCGGAGAAGACGAGGTTCAGCGCGCCCATCATCACCTTGACGCTGCTGGACTTCGGAATGTAGCCGGTGGCCCCGTGGTCGAGCGCGCCGCGGATGTCGCTCAGCGCCTCGGAGGCGGAGATCACCACCACCGGCACGCCCGGCTGGAGGCTCTGCACCTCGCGCAGGCCGTCGAAGCCCGGCCAGTTCGGCATGTGCAGGTCCATCAGCACCACGTCGAACCCGCCGCCGATGCGGCATTGCTGAACAACCTCGTCGAAGGTGCCCGCCTCGACGAAGATCGCGTCGCCGTGAAGCTGCTCCAGAAGACGGCGCAGGCCTTCACGAAAAAGGAGATGGTCGTCACCGATCAGAATTTTCATGGCCCCGTCCGCCTTCGTTTTACCCGTTGCTTCGGATCAGCCCTCCCCGGACCAACCGGGCCACCCTTTTGGCGATCCACCAACCCTTTCGCCCCGTGGCTTGAAGAACTGCTACCACATTCGGAAGAGGGGAAATATCCGGACAAGGGCCATAGGTCATTTGCGGCGCGGACAGACCCGCCTCTACAGCGAAGGCCGACTGAACAAAACAAGAACTATGAGGATCCGCCTATGCCTCGGCACGAAAGAAAGTGGGGCCGGGATTTTTTCCCTGTTTGGTTGTTCTGAATGACGGTGGCGGTGCTGCCCGCACAAGAACATCCAATGCGCGCAAAGGATTAGCGCTGATGCCCGAAAAGCGTGAAAACCTACCCAATTGGTGTGCTGCCCTTCACCAACGGCAGGATCTTTTCCTGCACGAATGCCCCGCTTTGCGGCACACGCCTGTCATGGCCTTTCAGTGCAGCTCGTCACGAAAGAGTTATCGCTTAGAGTGATCCGGTCGCCATTCAGATGCGCTTGACGATCTTGAGTGATCATCTATCGTTTGATTTACGTGTTACACGTCTAATTTATAAACTGTTTATCACAGTGTCAAGTTTTTTTCCAGGTTTGATGGATATATGCCAGAAATTCGATGCAGTCTTTATACGAAAACACTTAAGCGAAGTCACAGAGCGCCGACGGATAGAGAGCACGAGACAAGCCTAAAAACACAGGCGGCGATAACGCCCGACAAGGGCCTGCCGTGGATGCCTCCTCCAAACAGAGCTGACCCATGCACATGAACCATGAGTACGCCCAAGAGAAAGCATCGCACTCGACCCGCAACGCGGTGACCCCCATGCACGTCTGCCTGATTCTCGACAACAATTCCCTGACCGACACCGTGGTGCAGGCGCTCGACCGGGCCGGTCGCCATCGTGTGACCGTCTTCCACGACATATCGGAACTGACGCAGAGCACGCTGACGCCCGACGCGATCCTGATCGGCCTTCAGCAGTTCACCGCGCTGCGCGAGAACGAACCGATGGTCTATCTGCGGCTGTCACGCCGGTCGCGGATCGTCGTGGTGCTGTCGTCGCGGGAATTGCTGGACGCCGCACACATCCTGGCCTTCGCCGATGCGTGGGTGTTCGAGGACATCAACGTGGACCGCATCAACGAACTGCTGGACCTGGGGCTGGAAGGGCACTGTCTGATGCCCAAGCAGTTCCTGTCGCGGCTGGGCGTCGATGAGATCCGGCTGACCCTGCTGCCGCGGCTGTCGGAACCGGAGTTCGAAACCCTGCGCCTGCTCGGCCAGGGGCTGAACAACCGGACGATCGCCAACCAGCTCGATCTGTCCGAGGCGGTCATCAAGTCGATGGTGCGCAGCGTCCTGTCCAAGCTGCATTTCCGCAACAGAACGGAAGCCGGCGTCTTCGCCGCGCGACAGCAGGGCGCGTTGCAGTCCGCCCGCGAGGGAATGGTGCCGCCGCACATGCACGCGGCCCCGGCCCACCGGACCGGAACGTCCTGACGTTTCGTCGGACGCCCCTTCACCCCTGATCAACCAACCGAAAGAATCCCGGCCACCGTGCCGGGATATTTTCGTTTGTGCACCGTTTTCCCGTCGGCCGCCCCATGCGAAAAGGCCGGATGCGAAAACGCCGGACCGGCCGGCCACACCGAAAGGGTGATGGCCGGCCGGTCCGGCGCTTGTGCCGGTGGAGCGATCGCGGGAGAGCGGTTACTGGTGGGCCGCCGCCGCGGTCACCGCCCCGGCCCCGGCCAACTCCCCGCCGATGCCGTTGTTCAGCGCCCAGATGGCCGCCTGGGTGCGGTTGGAGGCGTTGATCTTGCGCAGAAGGCTCTTCAGGTGAACCTTGACCGTCGCCTCGGTGATGTTCAGGTGGTTGGCGATCATCTTGTTGCTGTCGCCGTTCAGCAGGCAGCGCAGGATCTGCACCTCCCGCTGCGACAGGCCCTTGCGCGACACCGGCATGTCGGTGCCGTTCCCGTTCACCCGGCCGGAGATCAGCAGAGCGGCGAGATGGGTCGGGAACACCTTCTCGCCCATCATCACCAGACGCAGCGACTGGGCCAGCGCGTCGGACGACAGGTCCTTCATCAGGTAGCCATCCGCCCCGGCCTCCAGCGCGTTGGCAAGGCGGCGGGTGCACAGGTCGCTGGTCAGGATGACCATGCGCGCCTCGGGAAGCTGGGCGCGCAGGCGCCGCATGCCGTCGGCCTCCTCCTCGCCCCCGTTCACCAGATCGAGCAGGATGAGCTGCGGACGCAAGCCGTTGTCGACGGAGTTCAACGCCTCGCGCAGGTTCCCCGCCTCGGCGGCGATCTGAAAGGGTGACTCGTCGAGAAGCCTCTTCAGGCCTTCGCGGAACAGCTTATTGGAGTCGATCAGAAAAGCACGCACTGGTTCCATTGGTCAGCTCCCGCGATTTTTGGAAAATTGCTCTGACTCCCTGGGCAATCTTGTAGGCTACCAATCACCCGAGGTTTCCCCACCCGTGCCCCACCGATGGCATTGACGTGCCGATATTTTGGATGACCTTACCCCTGTGTCGTGCAACACGGTACCACTCTGTGGGATTAAAAGAAGAACGCATTAGGCATATGCGCAAAGCTACTTTTAATCATGGATTACTGCTTCTCTTTTAAAGTACTGAGCATCCCCAATCGAATGGATACTTTTCTGTTTTCTTTACCACTTTCTTGCAGGACGCTGCACGGTTTGGATGCGAAGGGATGGCTCCCGATTCATGTGGGTTGCCGAATGTTCCCGACCCCAAACGGGGAGGAGGCACTCATGCTGAAGAAGCGCATCCACCCCTTGCCGTCCGCGTCCTATGATCGCGGCTGCCCCCTCACCGTAGGTCATAACACCATGCGGAGGGCGCGTTCCCGACAGAGACGGTGCACGGTTCAATGTGGACGATGATCGGTGCGGCAGCGGCCGGCTACCTGCTGCTTCTCGCCCGAAGCGCCTGGAAACAGGGGGAGATGCGCCAATTCCTGCGCAGCCTCGCCATCGTGGCGGCCCTGTGCGCGCTGGTCGCCGGCGCGGTCCTCGCCGCGGTGCTGCTCGATTCGCGTTGACCGCCCGGAGACCGGAGACCGGAGACCGTATGCCGGAACGCACGAAGGCCCCTCCCCGCCTGACGGCGGAAAGGGGCCTCCCCAAACCGGTCTGCCCGTGGATGGACGGTCAGATCTGGCCGCGCTCGTGGGCCTGCCGCATCAGCACATACTGGCGCATCATCTGATTGCGGAAGCGGTAGCGGGTCCAGCCCGGCTCGACGATCGGGGCCAGCACGCCGCCATACTCCTCGCGGCACAGCCGTTCCAGGATGCCGAGCGCCTCCTTGGTCGGCGGAACGCCGCCCGGTCCGGCCAGTTCCTTGGGATCGAAGGTCCCGTAGGAGTCCGCCGGGCACAGGGCGCAGGCCAGCAGCACATCCTCCAGCTCGGCGCGGCGTTCGGCGGCCAGCGCGCGGGCGTAGGAGTCGACGATGCCGCGCTCCGCCTCCTGAAGACAACGGGTGACCGCGTAGGCGAGGTCGTCCCGCTCCACCACCGTCGAACCGCGGCTGACCGCGCTGCGGGCGGCGTGCAGGCCGAGGAGCTGGGCGTAGTAAGGCAGACCGCGGACGAACTCGCAGATGCGGTCCACGGCTTCCGGCGCGAAGGCGATCCCGGCGTTCTCGGCCCCGGCGTTGATGAGGCGCCCGATCTCCACATCGGTCATCAGCGGCAGATGCACCGGCACCAGCGAGCGCTGGATCGACGGGTGCTTGCCCAGGAGCTGGTCGAGGTTCTCCGCCACGCCGACCACCAGCAGGGTTACCGGGATCGAGCTGTCGGTCAGGTTCTTGAACAGCTCGGCCAGCTTGTTGCGGAAGTCCTCGTCGGTGACGCGGTCATACTCGTCGAGGATCAACAGCACATGGGTGGCGTGGATGCCCGACAGGACCTCGTTCAGCTCCGTCACGCTGAACCCGCCTTCGGGCAGAAGCTCGTTGAAGCTGGTGAAGCTGCGGCGCGAGGCGAAGGGGTTGTCGATCCCCGACCGGTAATAGGTCGAGGGTATCTTCTTCAGGAAGTGGCGGAAGATGTCCTCGAAACTCAGCTCCGCGCTGCAGGTCAGCTTCAGCGAGAGGTAGCCGGCCTGACCGGCGATCTTCTCGATGGCGTTGGCGACGGAGGTCTTGCCGCGGCCGCGGTCTCCGAACAGGATGACGTGCGCCCGCTCCTCCTCGATGGCGGAGATGATGCGCTTCAGCGTGTCGGTCCGGCCGATGAACAGCGAGTTGAGCTGCTGCTTGGGCCGCGTCGGCGTGAAGGCCTCGCGCAGCAGGCCGTTCAGTTCGGGGGTGAGTCCCTTCAGCATGGCCGGCGCGCCGACCGCCCCCGGCCCGCGCAGGCCGCCGTTGACGGTCATGGTGAAGCGTGGAAGGTCCGTGTCGGCGGGAGCCTGTCCGCGCTGGCCGCCCAGCCCGCCACCGGCGCCGCCGCCAAGCGGGCTGTTCAGCGGATCGTGCCGCAGGCCCGACGGGCCGCGCATGGTCTCGCCCATCCCGCCGCCGAGCCCACTGCCTTGCCCGCCGCCGAGCCCGGTCCCCGCCGCACCGCCGACCGGTCGCAGATGCGGCGCCGGACGGCCCGCGAGGGGGCTCTGGGATTGCATCGGCGGATGACCATGAGCCGCATTGCCCGGGGTGGCGCCCGGTCCGGCCGCTCCACCACCCGTGATGCCGCCACCCATGGACATCCGGTCATCCGCATCGGCGGTCGCCCGCCGCTTCCGAAAGAAGTTTCGCATCCGTCCCGATCCCAGAATTCCGCGTTGTCGTCACCAGCCGGCCTTGACCGGTGGTCTGATCATCGCGTCGCCCGCCCCGGCTTTGGCTGGCCCCGGCTTGGCTGGAGTCGCCCGGCGGGTGCGGTGGACGCACTCCGGATGTAAGCGATGCGTCGCCAAGGGCTGCCTGGGATTTCGGATTATTATCCGGAGGAGGCCCAACCCTTATGGCGACTCCTTTCGGGCGGTCCGGCGCCTCAAAAGCCGGCGGCGTGTCCCAGCAGAGCCCAGACGAACAGGGTGCCGAACAGCGCCGTCAGTCCGGCAAGCTCGCGCAGGAAAACCAGGATCGACATGGCAATCTCCCTTGATCAATGGCGGGGACGCGACGGACAGCGCAGGAACACCCGACGTCGGCGTCGCTGGAGAAAACCTATCAGAACAAAGAATGAACGACAAGCGGGATGTTCGTATTTTGTTCCATGCCGGCCACTCGGCTCGAAGCAGGGGTAGGCCGATCGCGACGATCCCGGCTCCCCTTGCACGCTGCGGCTGGCGCCCCCGCAGCACCGGAACCATATGGTCTTGTGGGGAACGGTTGATGTAAGGAGAAGGTTCGCGGCCGAAGCGTTCCGCCCGCAAGGAGGGACTCCCGACACCGGACCGCGATCCGAACGAACGGACCATCATGGACAGCGCCAACCAGCACACCGGCGACGGACCGAACGGCGCCGCTCCGGCCACCGCCCCCGCTTCCACTCCCCCGGGCCACTCCCCTCACGCCAACCGCATGCCCGCCCTCGTCCTGGGGGCGCTGGGCGTCGTTTACGGCGACATCGGGACCAGCCCGCTCTACACCATGCGGGAGTCCTTCACCCACACCGGACTGCCGCTCGACGAGCCGACCATCCTCGGCATCCTGTCGCTGGCGACCTGGGCGCTCATCATCGTCGTGACTCTGAAGTACGTCCTGCTCGTGATGCGGGCGGACAACAAGGGCGAGGGCGGCGTCCTGGCGCTCGGCACGCTCGCCCACCGCGGCCTCAGTTCCAGAGCGGGCAACCGCGCCATCATGGCGCTGGCGATCCTGGGCATGGCCCTGTTCTACGGCGACAGCCTGATCACCCCGGCCATCTCGGTGCTGAGCGCGGTGGAAGGGCTGAAGGTCGTCACGCCGGCCCTGTCCCCCTACATCGTTCCGATCACGCTGGCGGTCCTCACCCTGCTCTTCCTGTTCCAACGGCAGGGCACCGGCCGGGTCGGCATCTTCTTCGGCCCGATCATGGGAGTGTGGTTCGCCACGCTGGCGGTGCTGGGCCTGATTCAGGTGCTGCACTGGCCGGACGTGCTGCGCGCGTTCAACCCGCTCTACGGGGCGGCGCTGTTCGTCGACCATGGCTGGGTGGCCTTCCTGACGCTGGGCGCCGTCGTCCTGGCGGTCACGGGGGCCGAGGCGCTCTACGCCGACATGGGCCATTTCGGACGGGCGCCGATCCGCATCGCCTGGCTCTACCTCGTCCTGCCGGCGCTGCTGCTGAATTACTTCGGGCAGGGTGCCATGCTGCTGCACGAGCCGGAGACGCTGGAGAACCCCTTCTTCCATCTGGCGCCGGACTGGGCGCAGCTTCCGCTGGTGCTGCTGTCGACGGCGGCCACGGTCATCGCCAGCCAGGCGGTGATTTCCGGGGCCTTCTCGCTGACCCGGCAGGCCGTGCAGCTCGGCTACCTGCCGCGGCGCGAGATCCGCCACACCTCGGAGCACGAGGTCGGTCAGGTCTACATCCCGCGCAACAACTGGCTGCTGCTGATCGGGGTGGTGATCCTGGTGATCGGCTTCGGGTCCAGCAGCAATCTGGCCGCCGCCTACGGCGTGTCGGTGACGGGGGCCATGGCCATCGACACGATCCTGGCCGCGGTGGTGGCGTGGCGGCTGTGGCGCTGGAATCCGCTGCTGGTCGTGGCCGCCTTCTCCATTCTTCTGGTGATCGACCTCGCGCTGTTCGGGGCGACCCTGCTGAAGGTGCCGGACGGCGGCTGGTTCCCACTGCTGATCGCGGCGGCGGTCTACACGCTGATGACCACGTGGCGCCGGGGCCGCCGCATCCTCGCCGAGCGGCTCTACGCCGACGCCCTGCCGATGGACCTGTTCCTGCAGCGCGTCTCGCCGCAGTCGCCGCAGCGCGTCGCCGGGACGGCCGTCTTCATGACCGGCAACCCCGACGTCGTCCCCCACGCTCTGCTCCACAACATCAAGCACAACCGCGTGTTGCACGAGCGGGTGGTTGTCATGACCGTGATCATGGAGGAGGTGCCCCGCGTCTCCCCGGACCGCGCGGTCCTGGTGGAGAAGCTGGGCAAGGGCTTCTTCCGGGTCGTCCTGCGCTTCGGCTATCTGGAACAGCCGCACATTCCCCGCGCGCTGGAGCGGTGCCGCCGCTTCGGCCTGCATCTGGACATGATGGAGACGTCCTTCTTCCTGGGCCGTGAGACGCTGATTCCGTCGCGGTCGACCGGCCTGCCCGGCTGGCGCGAGCCCGCCTTCATCCTGCTGTCGAAGACGGCCCTGTCGGCCACGGAATTCTTCTGCATTCCGCCGGGCCGCGTGGTGGAGCTGGGCACGCAGGTCGAGATCTGACGGTCAATCCCGTCCGCCCGTCAATCCTGTCCGGCCGTCAATCCTATCTGGCCGTCAATCCCGCGCCACGATGGGGGTCAGGCGGAAACGGGCGGCGGCGGCTTCCAGCCGCCCGTCACGCTTGACCGCATCGACGAACCGGTTGACCCGTTCCAGCCACAGCGGATCTCCCGGCATCACGGCATAGGCATAGGGCGTGGTGTGGACTGGCGTCTCCGGCGTGATCAGATGCGCCCACTGGTGGACGGCGAGCATCCGCTGGCCATACGGGTAGTCGGTCAGAAAGGCGTCGGCGCGCCCGGACTGCACCTCCTCCTCCCTTTCCTGGGGTCCGGAGACGATGCGGACGCTGGCCTTGCGGAAAGCCTGGCTGGCGTAGGCGTCCATGACGGTGCCCTTTTGGACCGCCACGACCATGCCGTCCTGGTCCAGATCGTTCCACCGCAGGATGCGCGGGTGCGTCTGGGAGGATACGGCGTAAATGCCGCTGCGCAGGTAGGGTTGGCTGAACGCGACCTTTCCGGCGCGCTCCGCAGTGACGCCGATGCCGAACATGCCGATGTCGCAGCGGTCGCTCAGCAGGTCGGCGGCGACGCTCTGGAATCCGCTTTCCACGAAGCTCACCCGCACACCCAGGTCCTGGGCGAAGGCACGCGCCATATCGATGTCCAGGCCCTGGAACTCTCCGCTGTAGGGATTGCGAAACGAGATGGCGTAATAGTCGGGCCAGATGCACACGCGCAGCAATCCGGTGCGCTGCACCCGGTCGAGCCGGCCTTCCGTCCGGCTCCCTTCCGCCCGATCTGCTTGCGCCCGATCCCCTTGCGCCCAAGCCGGCGCTGTACCGGCAACCATATGCACCGACTGGAGCGCAGCGTGAAACGCCAGCGCGGACAGTGCGATGGAAAGACGCCGCACGGTCTTGCCCCCCGGAAACCGCCTTTTCACTGCGACAGGATAGCACCGTGCCCCCCGTCTGCACAGCGCAGGCTTGCGATTCGTTCGCCCGCTGTTAAGATTCGCACCACATCAGCACACCGCACGGAGCCGCGCGTGATGGCCAAGTTTGCCCTGTTGCAGCATCGGGGCGCCCTTCTCGCTTTGGCCTTCTTGTCGGTGATGGCTCTTCTGTTCGAGTTCGCCTACGACATCCACTCCGACCGCGCCCTGACGTTGAGGAAGGCGGCGGAGAACATCGATAATTTGGCAAGCGCCCTGGAATCCTCGGTCAGCCGCACGGTCCAGACGGTGGCTGTCACGCTCGCCTCGGTAGGCGACGCGGTGACCGTCGGAAAGCCGCTGAACGACCACCCGCCCCAAGGGCTGGAGGAGGCGGCGCTGGCGCCTCTGCTCCAGGAACGGCTGCGCCGCTCCCCGCACATCCGCGGCTTTTTGGTCCTCGACCACCGGGGGGTCCTGGTGGCGACAACGGAGGACCCCCGGCTGCTTGGCACGTCCTTCGCTGAGCTGGATCTGTACCGCGCCCAACTGTCCGGCCGGAGCGCCGGTCTTCATATCGGGACCCCGATGCGCGGGCGTTTCCTGGCGCCGGCCGGGGCCGCGGATGACCGGTCGGGCAAATGGGTCCTGCCGATGAGCCGGGCCATCCGCGGCGCGGATGGGACGCTGTTGGGCGTCGCGATCGCCTCGGTCAATCCCGAGTATCTGCAAAGCGTCTTCCGGGCGGTGCGCAACGGGCTGCATGGGATGGTGTCGCTCTACCGCCGCGACGGCGTGCTGCTGACCCGGCTTCCCCAGGACGGGACGGAGGGCATCGGGACGCCGATGGCGGGGATGGACCTGTTCCGGGTCCACCTTCCCACGTCGGAAGGCGGGGTGTTCCAAGAGACGGCCCCGGACGGACAGGAGCGCATCACCGCCTATCGCGCCACACCGATCTGGCCGCTGGTCCTGGCGGTGAGCCGCAGCGAGGACGAGGAACTGGCGGGCTGGTGGAACAACCAGTTGGAAATCGCCGGTGTCGTTCTGGGCTCCGGGCTGATCATCCTGCTGTTCACGGCCGTGCTGACCCTGCTGCGCCGCAAGGACGTCCAGTTGGAGGACGGCAACGCCCGGTTCAACGCGCTTCTGGAAACCGCCGTGGAAGGCATCCTGACGGTGCGTGCGGACGGCGTCATCGAAACCGCCAACAGCGCGGCCCACCGCATTTTCAGCTACCCGCCCGGCGACCTGGTCGGGCGCCATGTGCAGGAGTTGATGGAGGCGCGGCATCACGCGCTCCATGGCCGCATCATGGAGGCCATCGCCTCGGGCGCCCGCTGGATCGGCCCGAACTTCTCGCGCGAGGTCAATGGTCTGCGGATGGATGGGGAGGTGTTTCCCCTCGACCTGTCCCTGGCCGAGGTCCAGACGCAGCAGGGCGTCCTCTTCGCTGCCTTCTTCCGCGATCTGACGGAACGCAAGCGGGTGGAGCGGGCGCTGACCGAGGCCAAGGAGAAGGCCGAGGCCGGGCAGCGCAGCAAAATGGAGTTCCTGGCGACCATGAGCCACGAGATCCGGACGCCCATGAACGGGGTGATCGGCATGGCCGGGCTTCTCCAGGAAACCAAGCTCGACGAGGAGCAGCGCGCCTATGCCGACACCATCCGGGACTCGGCGGAGTCGCTGCTGACCATCATCAACGACATTCTGGATTTCTCCAAGATCGACGCCGGCCGCCTCACGCTGGAGGTGAGCGATTTCGAGGCCGTGCCGCTGGTCGAGAGCGTGGTGGAACTGCTGGCGCCACGCGCTGCCGCGAAAGGGCTGGAACTGGCCAGCTATGTCCCGCCCTCCCTGCACGGCCCGCTGCGCGGCGATCCCGGCCGGCTGCGCCAGATCCTGATCAATCTCGCTGGGAACGCGGTCAAGTTCACCGATCATGGCAGCGTGACCATCGTGCTGTCGCTTGAGCCGGGCGCCCTCTCCTCCGATGAGGGGAGAGCGGAAGCGCGCGGCACGGCCGAGGCTCCGCAAGACACGCCGGTGACCGTGCGTTTTGAAGTGCGGGACACCGGGATCGGCATTGCCGCGACCGACCACAAACGCCTGTTCTCCATGTTCAGCCAAGTGGACGGTTCGTCAGCCCGGCGCCATGGCGGAACGGGTCTGGGCCTCGCTATCTGCAAGCGCCTCACCGAACTGATGGGCGGGCGGATCGGCGTGCACAGCACACCCGGAGAGGGCAGCGTCTTCTGGGCCGTCATTCCCCTGTGGCGCGGCGCGGCGGCGGAGCCGGCATCAACGGCGAGCGATTCGGGCGCCTGGGCCGGCCGGAGGATTCTGCTGGTGGACGATCTGGCGGTGAATCGCGACCTGTTGGCACGCCAGCTCGCCGCGCTGGGGCTGGAGACGGAATCGGCCGCCACGGGGGAGGATGCCCTGCGCCGGCTTCTGGACGCCAGCGCCGCGGGGCGGCCGTTCGACGCCGCCATCCTGGATCATTGCATGCCGGGTCTCACCGGGCCGGAACTGGCCGCCCGCATTCGCATGGAGCCGGCCCTGGCGACCCTGCCGCTGGCGTTGGCCACCTCCCACCGCCTGGGTGATCCGGAGGGCGACGACACCGGCGTGGCGCTGCGGATCGTCAAGCCGATCCGCGCGACGGCGCTCCGTGCCGCCATCGCTCGCCTGTTGGACTCGCCGCCGGCGAGGGTGCCGCCGCCGGCAGCGGCCGGTTCGGGGCTGCCCGGCTCGGCAACGTCCGGCCCGGCAACGTCCAGATCGACCACGTCCACCGCCCCTCGCCACCGCATCCTGGTGGCGGAGGACAACCCGGTGAACCTGCAGGTGACTCTCGCTCTGCTGCGCCGGGCCGGCCATGTGGTCGATTCCGTGTCGAACGGGCTGGAAGCGGTCAACGCCGTCGCCGCCCTGCCCTATGACCTCGTTCTGATGGATGTCCAGATGCCGGAAATGGATGGTCTCGCGGCGACGCGGGCGATCCGGCGGATGGGTGGGGCGGCGGCTCACGTTCCGATCGTCGCCATGACCGCGAACGCCATGGAAGGGGACCAGGCCATTTGCCTGGCCGCCGGAATGGACGATTATCTGGCCAAGCCCATCGTGGCGGACCAGCTGCTGCGGACCGTCACCCGGTGGATCGTACTCCCGAAAGCAAGCGAGCCGAACCCGCCGGAGCCGTGTCATGGGACGGAGCCCCCGCCGCGGATCGACCACGCCAAACTGCAGGATTTGCGCGACGCGATCGGCGATGACGGCTTTGCCCTGCTGATGGAAACCTTTCGCCGCGAGACGCCGCTCCATCTCGACCAGCTCCGGCAGGCCGCTCAGAACCGGGATTTTGCGGCCGTGGAACGCTCGGCCCACATCCTGAAGGGCTCGACCGGCAATGTGGGGTTTGCCGAGGCCTCCGCGATGGCCGGCGAACTGCTCGCCGCGGCCCGCGCCCGGGACCCCGCGGGCATCGGCGGCGACCGCATCCGGCGTCTGGACGACGCCCTGGCGGACGCCGAAAAGGACGCGGAGCGCACCGCCAATCCAAAAAGCGACGCCCGGGTGGTGCTGGAGACAGCCGAAGTTCCGACGGACGGTTCCGGGACGGCGTAGCGTTCCGGAACCGTCCGTGTGTGGTCTGGCCCTTCAGGCCACGGATTTCAATCCTTTGGAACGGCTCCTGGCGCGTGGGCGGCCTTAGGCGATGCTCAGCGCTTTCCGCCGCAGACACGGGCGACGAAGCTGTCGATGTCGCCGTTCAGCGTCACGGCGCGGCGCGCCAGCTCTCCGGCCGACGAGAGGACCTGACTGGCGGCGGCGCTGGCGTCCTGAGCGCCCGAGGACACGCTGGTCACCGCATCGGCCACCGTGCGCACACCGGCCGACGCCTCGCGGATGGACCGGCTGATCTCGTCGATGGCCGCGCTCTGCTGTTCGGCGGCACCGGCGATGCCGACCGCGATCTCGTCGATGTCGTGGATCATGCCGCCGACATGCTGGATCACCGCGGCCGTGTCGCGGGTCACCGACTGGAGCTGGGCGATCTGGAGGGTGATGTCCTCCGTGGCGTGGGCGGTCTGGTTGGCGAGATTCTTCACCTCGGTCGCCACCACGGCGAAGCCCTTGCCGGCCTCCCCGGCCCGCGCCGCCTCGATCGTCGCGTTGAGCGCCAGAAGGTTGGTCTGGCTGGCGATGTCGTTGATGAGCTGAACGACCGCGCCGATCTGGTCGGAGGCGGCGAGCAGGGAGCGGATGGTGGAGTCCGCCTCCCGCACCTTCTCCACCGAGCTGCGGGCGAGATCGGCGGTGCGGGACACGCCCTGGGCCACCTCGCCGATGGCGCCCGACACCTCGCCGGTCGCCGCGGCCACCCCGTCCACATTGGACGACACCTGCTCCGCCGCGGAGGCCGCGGAGAAGGACTGCTCGCTGGCCGTGGCGGCGGTCGCCGTCATGGCGGTGGAGGACGCTTCGAGCTGGGCGGCGCTGGCCGACAGGCTCTGCGCCACCTCCTTGATGTTGGCGCCGATGCGGGTGGCGCTCTCCACGAACTCGCGGCTCTTGCCGTCCATGGCCGCCAACCCGTCGTTGATCTGGCGCGCGTAGGCGCCGAACTCCCCGACCATGCCGGTCATCACGATGCGCCGGTAATACTGCCCCTCCGCCGCGTGCTGCATGGCGGCGTTGGCCTCCTTGCCGAAGGACTCCACGCGGTCCAGAAGGCGGTTGATGGTGCGCAGCATGTCCGCGATGGGGCTCCGGCCGTGGATGTTCAGGATGCGCGGCTGAAGGTCGCCCTTCTCCGCCGCGGCGATCACCGTCATGGCTTTCCGGATGGTCCGGTTGGTGAGCGTCAGCCAGCGGATCGCGGCAAGACAGGGGAGGACCGCCGCCAGACCCAGCCCGGCGGCGGCGGCGTTGCCCGTGGCGACACCATGCACCGCCTGCGCCGCCGACAGCAGGGCGACCAAGACGGCGGCGGCGAGCGATTTAGAGACTGAGGACAAACTCGTCATAGCTCGTGCCCTTGTCGCGCAGGAGTTTTTCCAGCATGGCGCCAGAGGCCGCCATGGCCGCGTTCCGGTCGGCGTGCCGCGCCTCTTCCGTCCGAAGCGCGGCGTAGAGGCCCGTCGCCGCATCCACCGCCGGCCGCGCCGGAACACGCCGGCTGGAGTGGTAGCCGGTGATCGTCCGCCCGTTCCCGCTGTCGGGATCGCCGAAAACCGGCGTGACGTGGGCGAACACCCAGTAATGGTCGCCGTTCTTCGCCCGATTGATCACATAGGCGAAGATTTCGTTTCCGGCCTCGATGCGGCTCCACAGCAGCTTGTAGACGCAGCGGGGCATGTCCGGATGGCGGACAATGTTGTGCGGCCGTCCCAGAAGTTCCGACTCGTCGTACCCGCTGATGCGCAGGAACACGTCGTTGGCGTAGGTGATGCAGCCTTTGAGATCGGTCTTGGAGACGATGATCTCGTCGCGGTGAAATGTCCGCTCCTGTCCGGTCAAGCCGCTGTGTGTGCCGCCGATGCTGACCGCCATGACCGTCCGCCTCTCAAACACGCGGTGAATTCAGAACAAATCACCAACCCGACCGTTGGTCATATCTTTTGTTGATTGACTCATAGCGTACGTAATAATCGGTTGGCTTTAAAAACGGACGGCGACAGGCTGCGGCAAATTGTATCACATGCATCACGCGCAAAGAGGGTTGAAGACGGACGCGCGACGCGGAGTCATGGGAGAAGAAATCGGCCGCCGTCAGGAGGGCTCGGCCGAATTTTTCCCTCTCAGGTGGCGGATCACATTCCCTGTTCGTACACCATGACCCGGTTGCGCCCCTCGCGCTTGGCCCGGTAGAGGGCAAGGTCGGCGCGGTGGATCGCCTTTTCCAGCGTGTCGTAGGCGCCATCGATCGCGGAAATGCCGATGCTGCAGGTCAGGTGGAAGCGGCCTTCGGGGCCTGGAATCGCCATGCGGGAAAGGTGGCGGCGCACCCGCTCGGCCACCACGCGGGATTCCTCCGCGGTGGCGCCCGGGAGGACCACCACGAACTCCTCGCCGCCAAGCCGGCCGAGGATGTCGTATTCGCGCAGGATGGCCTGACAGCCGGCGGCGACCATGCGCAGGGCATCGTCGCCGGTGGCATGGCCGTAACTGTCGTTGATGCGCTTGAAATGGTCGACGTCCAGCACGAAGACCGACATCGGCTCGCTGAATCGGTGGGCGCGGGCCAGTTGCGAGCGCGCCAGTTCCATGAAGGAACGCCGGTTGTAGATCCCGGTCAGCGGATCGCGGGACGCCATGTCCCGCAGCGCCTCCTCCATATTCCGGCGGTCGGTGTAGTCGTAGATCCAGGCCAGATTCACCTGGACGCCCTGGATCACCGCTTGGTTGACGGTGAACAGCGTCCAGAAGGACGACCCGTCGGCCCGGCGGAACTGCACCTCCATGTTGGTCACCGACCCGTAGGAGCGCAGCCGCTCGATCACCCGTTCCCGCTGGTGCCGGTCCAGATAATAGTCGCGGGCCTGCCGGCCGATCAGATCCTCGCGCTTCAGTCCGATCAGTTCCGCGAAGCGCGTGTTGACGAAGATGATCCTCCCGTCGTCACGGCGCGACACCGACACGCCGACCGGGCTCTGCTCCAGGATGGCCTGGAGCCGCTCCTCGCTGGGAAGCCCTTCGGTCAGGTCGTGGATCACGCCGACGATGCCGCCCAGCTTCCCGGTGCTGTCGCAGAACACCGCTTTGGTCAGGCTGGACAGCCGGGTGGTGCCGCCGACGAAGGGAACCGCCTCCTCGTAGCTGCGCTGCCCCCAGTTGACGGTCAGTTCGCGATCCTGGTCGGCGTGCGCCTTGGCGATGCGCGGGTCCATCACCGCGAAGGCGGTCTTGGTGACGATGCTCCGGCGCTCCAGACCGGTGTAGCGCTCGAAGGCGTCGTTGCAATCGGTGTATTCGCCCGCCGCGTTCTTCACGAAGACCGGAACCGGCAGCGTCTCGAACAGCACCTCCTTCATCAGAAGCTGGTCGCGCAGCGCGGCTTGCGCCTGCCGGTGGTGGGTGACGTCGGTGTAGACGCGCAACGACTGCCGCTCTCCCGGTGGCCCCGTCAGGGGACCGACCGACTCAGACACCCAGACCGTTCCGCCATCGCGGCAACGCAACGGCCGCTCGCCCGACGCGTCCGGCAGCGACGGGAGGAAAGCCTCCTCCGGCTCCAGCACCGCGAGGTCGAGGCCGGTCAGATGGTCGGGAGCGTACCCCAGCAGGCTGTGCAGGGCCGGGTTGGCATACAGGATGGTCCCCGTGTCCGTGGTGACGCAGACCCCCGTCGGCAGCGTGTCGAACGCACGCCACAGCGCAGCCCGGGTTTCCTCCGCATCCCCAGAAGGACTCATTGAACCAACCGAATCCAGCATGGCCCCCACAGCGTCATGGAAGATTCTTGCGCCACGATGGGGCAAACCAGGAGTACGTTAGCCGATGCGCCTTTTTGCCCCTGTGTGCCATCTTGTCGCGCTATGGTGGTGATCGCCTATTTTAAGCGCAAAATCCATCAATTTTTGAATGTTTCACACGCAACTGTCACGCGGTCCTCCGCCGCCTCGTCCACCGGCAGTCCCAGCCTCAACCAGTCCGGCCGATAGTCGAACCGGCGCACCAACACCCCGGCGGCGCCCAGGGCGTTGTAAAGCCCGGCGGCCTGGGGATCGTCTATCAGACGAAAGAGGGATGTCCCTCCGGCGACGCGCAATCCGGCCCCCGCCAAGCGCGCGTCGAAGCGGGCCGCGGCCTCGGCGAGACGGCGCCGGGTGGCGGTGATCCACGCCGAATCCGACAGCGCCGTGGTGGCGACGGCCAGCCCCGGACCCGACACCGCCCAGGGGCCCACGGCGGCGCGCGCATCCCGGACCAGCGCCGGTTCGCCGAGCAGGAAGCCGAGCCGGACCCCGGCCAGGCCGAAGAACTTTCCGAAGGAGCGCAGGACGACCAGCCCGGCCCGCCCGGCCTCCGGCGCCACGCTGCACTCCGGGGTGACCTCGGCGAAGGCCTCGTCCACCACCAGCCAGCCGCCCCGCGCCGCTTGCCGCTCCGCCAGGGCCAGCAGCGTTTCGGGTGGGACGACGCGGCCGTCCGGGTTGTTCGGATTCACAACAACCACAACGTCGGCGTCGCAGGCGCCCAGGGCGCCCGCCGCCGTCACGCGATGCCCGGCCTTGGCCCAGCCCGCGGCGTGCTCGGCGTAGGTCGGCCCAAGCACGGCGACCGTTCCCAAAGGCCGCATCCGCGGCAAAATCTGGATCAGCGCCTGAGAACCGCCCGCGGCGGCGACGCGGTCGGGCGACGGCACGCCGTAGCAGGCCGCCGCGGCCTCGCGCAGAGCCGTTTCGGCAGCGCGGCCCGGCAGGCGCGCCCAGGCTTCGGCCGGGATGGGCGGAAGCGGATAGGGCCAGGGGTTGATGCCGGTGGACAGGTCCACCCAGGGTTCCGGCGCCCCCGGAAAGGCCGCCCGCGCCGCGTCGAGGTCCCCGCCATGGATGATCTCACCCTGGACGATCCCCTGATGGACGATCCTCTTGGACCCCGCCGCCGATTCCGCCATCATCCCGCCCCTTCCCTTCCCCAGAGGATTCGATCCCGTGGAGCTTCATCCGTCCGTGCTCGCCGCCGCTCTCCTCATCGAGGCCGCCGCCGGCTATCCGGACGCACTCTACGCCCAAATCCGCCACCCGGTGGTGTGGATCGGGGCGCTTATCGCCCAGCTTGACCGCGCGCTCAACCGGGAGCGCGATTCTTTCGCCATCCGCAAGGCCGCGGGGGTGCTGGCTCTGCTCGTCCTGCTGCTGGTGGTGGGCGGTGCGGCGTCGGCGGTGGCCGGATTGTGCCGGCACCTGCCGCTCGGCGGCCTCCTCGAAGCGGCGCTGGCCTCCACCCTGCTGGCGCAGCGCAGCCTGCACGACCACGTCGCCGCGGTCGCCGCCGCCTTCCGCGACGGCGGGCTGGAGGCCGCGCGCGAGGCGGTGTCGCGCATCGTCGGCCGCAACCCGGCGAGCCTCGACGAGCATGGGGTGAGCCGCGCCGCCATCGAAAGCCTGTCGGAGAACTTCTCGGACGGGATCGTCGCCCCGGCCTTCTGGCTGCTGGTCGGCGGGCTGCCGGGGATCGCGCTGTACAAGGCGATCAACACGGCGGACAGCATGATCGGCCACCGCACCCCCCGTCACGAGGCGTTCGGCTGGGCCGCGGCGCGGCTGGACGATCTGGTCAACCTGCCCGGTTCCCGCCTGTCGGCGCTGCTGATCTGGGTGGCCGCCCGCTTCACCGAAGGGGCCGACGCCGCCGAATCCTGGCGGTCGGTGCGGCGCGACGCCCACCGCCACCGCTCCCCCAACGCCGGCTGGCCGGAGGCGGCGATGGCCGGGGCGCTCGACCTCCGGCTCGGCGGGCCGCGGGTCTATGGCGCGGTGCGGATCGAAGACGCCTGGATGGGGCCGGGCCGCACCGCCGCCACCGCGCAGGACATCACCCGCGCCCTTCACCTGTACCGGCGGGCCTGCATCGCCCTGGTGGCCAGCGCCCTGCTGTTGGCTCTGACGCTCTGAGCGCAAAGAAAAAGGGGCTCCGGAGAGCCCCTTTCCCGTTCCGGCCATTCGGCCTCAGGCGACCCGGAAGTTCTTGAACTGCCAGGGATCGTCGTGGTCGACGTCCTCGGGGAACAGGCGTTCGCGGTCCTGCAGCGGAGTCCAGTCGCCATAGGCGCCGACCAGTTCGCCCAGGTAAGGCTTGGCGATCTCCAGGATGCGCTGGAAGTCGATCTCGTCCGGCTCGACGATGCCGCGGTTGGGATTCTCCAGCGCCCACACGATGCCGGCCAGGACCGCCACCGTGACCTGCAGCGAGGTCGCGTTGTTGTAGGGCACCAGGGCGCGCGCCTCGTCGATGCCCAGGCGGGAACCGAACCAATAAATGCCCTTCTTGTGGCCCATCAGCAGCACGCCCAGCTCGTCGGTGCCGCTGACGATCTCGTGCATCATCAGGCGCTGGCTCGGCTGCATGTACCAGTTCTTGCCGGCCAGCTCGTGCACCGACTTCACCGCGTCGTCGCACGGGTGATAGGCGTAATGCACGGTCGGGCGGTAGGTGACGTGGTTGCCGTCGCGCTGGGTGTAGTAGTCGGCGATGGAGATCGCTTCGCTGTGGGTGATCAGGAAGCCGTGGAACGGCCCCTCCAGCGGGGTCCAGGTGCGCACGCGGGTGGAGGCGCCGGGCCGCATCAGATAGATGGCGGCGTCGCAGCCGAACTCGTGGCGGCGGCCATCGGCCGGAAAATGCTTCTCGTGGCTGCCCCAGCCGAGTTCGGTGGGCTGGCAGCCCTCGCCGACGAAGCCGTCGATCGACCAGGTGTTGACGAACTCGCCCACCTTCTTCGGCTCGTTGGAAACCTGGGTGTCGCGCTCGGCGATGTGAATCACCTTGACGCCCAGCTTGGCGGCCAGGGCGCCCCAGCCGGCGCGGTCCTTCGGGACCTCCGTCGATTCGCCGGTATCCGCGGCAACGTTGAGCAGCGCCTGCTTCACGAAATGCGAGACGAGGCCGGGGTTGGCGCCATGGGTCAGGACGGCCGTCGGGCCGCCCTCATAGGCGGCGCGATGCGACAACGCGGTCTCGCGCAGGGCATAGTTGGAGCGCAGCGACGGCGACAGGGACGGGTCGGTGTAGCCGCCGGCCCACGGCTCGACGCAGGTGTCGATGTAGAGCGCGCCAACCTTGTGGCAGAACTCGAACAGGGCGACGGACGACACGTCCACCGACAGGTTGACCAGGAAATCGCCCTTGCCCAGCATGGGCTCCAGCACCTGGACGTAATTCTCCTTCGTCAGCGGCAGGTTGATGAATTTGACGCCAAGCTCATCCGCCTCGGCATGACCGCGCTCCTCGGCGGTGACGATGGTGATCTGGTCCTTCGTGATTCCGATGTGGCGCAAAATCAGGGGCAAAACTCCCTGGCCAATCGATCCGAAGCCGACAATGACCATGCGGCCGGTGAAGGTGATGTGCTTGGTGTCCAGGGTCATCTAAGACGGTCCCCCGTGGTTGGCGTGACAGAAATACAGCCCGACACCCCCGCGCCTCTTGCAAAGGCGGAGGGTGTCGGACCAACGATGGTTTACGGTGATTTTTTAGGGATATCCACAGCTTTCCCGCGATGCGGGACTTATGCCACGCAGCTCTTCAGCACATAGCCGGGCGTTTCCAGCAGCGGCGCGTCCGAAACCTCGACCACGCGGGCCTGGTCGAACCCGTTGAAGGCGGTTCGCAGGCAGGAGCCGTAGGCCCCCAGCTGGCCAAGCTCGATCCAGTCGCCGGCGCGGATGTCCGCCGGCAGGTGGAACGGGCCGTTCATGCGGTCCGCGCTGTCGCAGGTCGGGCCGTAGAAGGCGAAGGCCTCCACCGGCTCGTCGCCCATCGGCGCGAAGGGACGGATCATGCGGGCCGGGAAGCGGAAGCCGGGAACACCGGCGTCCGACAGGGCGCCGTAGACGCCGTCGTTGATGAACAGCTCGTTGCCGCGGCGCTTGACCACCTGCACGACCAGCGACACGCCCGGCGCGACCAGCGCGCGGCCCGGCTCGCACCAGACGCGGCAATGGGCCGGCAGGTCGAGCTTCGCCACGCCGCGGGCGATGGCCTCCATGAAGTCGCCGAGCGGCGGCGGGGTGACGCCCGGGTAGGAGACGGGGAAGCCGCCGCCGACATCCAGGACGTCGATCACCACGCCCGACTCCGCGATGATGCGGCCGGCCAGCTCCAGCGCCCGCTCATAGGCGGACGGGTCGAGCATCTGCGAGCCGACATGGAAGGACACGCCGACCTTCGGGGCCACCATCCGCACCGCCTGGAGCAGCTCGACCGCCTCCGCCGCCGGGGCGCCGAACTTGCCCGACAGGTCGTAGACCGCGTTGCCCTTGGGCAGGGCCAGACGCACGACGAGGCCGAGATCCTGGGCGTCGCCCGTCTCCTCCAGGATCTTCTGCAGCTCCTCCATGCTGTCGAGCACGAAGTCGCGCACGCCGTACTGCTGGTAGGCGGTGCGGATCGCCTCGCGCCCCTTCACCGGGTGCATGTAATGCAGCACCGCGTCCGGAAACATCTGGCGGATCAGGCGGATTTCGCCAGGCGACGCCACGTCGAAGTGGCGCACGCCGCCGGCCCACAGGGCGCGCAGCACCGCCGGCTCCGGGTTGCACTTCACGGCGTAGAGCACGTCGCCGGACACGGCGGCGTCGAAGGCGGCCACGAAGCTGGACGCGGTGTCGGCCAGGACGCCCGGACGGATGCAGTGCATCGGCTCCTCGGGCCGGGCCAGCGCCACCGCCTGATGGACGGAGGTGCGGCGGTCCGACACCGGCGAGGCGCCGAAGGACGGGGCGGAAACGGAAACGCCGCGGCGCAGCGGGGCGACGGCGGAACGGGAACGGATGAAGCCCATGGCGCACTCCTTACCCTGGGCCACCCGGCGCGGGGCGGTCCAGCGAACAGACGGGAATCCGGCACGGCCGTCAAAGCCGATGATCGGAATTCGGGTTGTGGTGAAAGGCGACGGAGAAAAGCCGGGTCAAACGCTCACGAGCGGGCTAGCAGCTCCGCAGGTTCAAAGCGTCGATGTCCGGCTATGGGCTACCGTCTGAGAGCCCTGCCGTGGAGAGCCAACATGCCTACCTCCCTCTCGGGACCGGCCCACTGATGACCGGTTCTGCCAAAAAGGACGCGGTACGTCGTTGCATAACCACAGAGGGCCATTGGCACGTGCGAGTGCGTCGTGCCCGATGAATTACGCTTTTTCCCCGGCGATTCAAGTGATTTTTTGATGACAGGCCGGGATTGCCCCGGGGGGCGGCCCGGGACTGGAAGGACGGCGGCGATCAGCGGGGCGCCGCGTCCGCCGTCTCGGCGAAGGCCGGACGATCGGAGCCGAGCACATGGTCCATCAGCCAGAAGCGCAGGAACCCCCGGACCGCGACGCCGGGGTCGAGCCGCCCGCTCTCCACCTGCTGGCGGATGCGGGCGAACTGCCCCTCCAGCAGCCGGTGATGGTTGCGGTGGGCCACGAAGCGGCTGGGTGCCACACGGCGCAGCACCCCTTCCTCCATGGCGAAGTGTGCGTGCACATGATCGTGAAGCAGCCCCAGAAGGTCCAGCAGTTCGCCGGTCGGCGCCCCTTGGCGGCTCATCCTGTCCAGTTCGTTCATAAGCTCGGCGAGCTGACGATGCTGCGCGTCGAGCGGCCCCACCCCAACCTCGAACGCGCTGCTCCAGGCGATCAGGCTCCGCCCTTCCGGTGCCAGGGAGGCGTTGCGCACCAGCGCTGTGTAATCGCCGTCGTGCCGGATCTCGTGCCCGCGCAGGGCGGCGTCCAGCGTGCCCGCCACCGTGCACAGGAAATCGGAGGTGACGTCGCAGTCGCGCACATAGTCGATGAGACGGCCGAACTGCTGATCGAGCATCGCGTGATGGCTGGCGTGCTCTTCCCACTGCGCAAACCCGGCGGCGCGGATGATGACCTCCTCATGGTCGAAATGCGTGCGCATCTCGTCCGCGAAGCGGCTGAAGCGGGGAACCATGGAGTCGCGGGAGGCGCCGTCCGCGCAGGCGCGGCGGATGGCCTCGACATGGTCCATCAGCGAGCTGTGGGCCGCGTCGATGAAGCCGTTGCCCGTGCGCGGAACGGTGTGGCCGTCCGTGGTCATGGAGCCTCCGAAGCGGGTGATACGCCGCCATTGGATCGGCGCCGATACCGAAGGGCTTGTAACAGCGCCGCTTTTCGCCCGCAATCGGCTGCGGCGAAAGGTAACGGCGGCGGCGGGGTCATGGCGGGCGCGTCATGCGACGCAACCGGCTTCCGACTCGAACTTCGGGAAGCGGTCGGCGATCACGTCGCCGGTGAAGGACGCCACCCAGCCATCCGGACGCGTGAAGAAGCGGATGGCGGTGAACTCGGGGTCCGCCCCCATATCGAACCAATGCTTCGTCCGGGCCGGGATGCTCAGCAGGTCGCCGGCCCCGCAGACGACGCGGAACACCTTCTCGTCCATGTGCAGGTAGAAGGCGCCGCTCCCCTGCACGAAGAACCGGGCCTCGTCCTCGTCGTGGGTGTGCTCCGCGAGGAAAGCGGCACGGCGGGTCGCCGCGTCCGGCAGGCCGCGCGGCATCCGCACCACGTCGGCGGACTGGAAGCCGCGCGCCTCTTTCAGGGCCGCCACCGGCCCGGCGTAGGCGTCCAGAACCGCCTGGGCGTCGGCGGAATCGGGAATAGCCCGGGGCGCCGGCCAGCGCTCGAACAGCACGCCGGCCAGCGCCAGATGGGCGGTGACCAGCGCCGGGTCGGCGGACGAGAGTTCCGCAACGGTGGGATCGGTGTCGCTGTAGACGGACAAACGGGCCATGGTCGCCTCGTTGTGCAGGTGCGCTCAGAATGAGACGAAGCGGCGCCCGGTGCAACCGAAACGGTTGAAGTCATACCTCAGTATGCGCGCAATGAACGAATCAGCGGCGGATCGCCAGCCCCAGCGACACGATCAGCCCAACCGCGAGCAGAAGTCCGACGAATCCGCCGACTCCGGCCCAGCCGAAGCCGTGCCAGAAGACGCCGCCCAGCGTCCCGGCGATGGTGGAGCCCATGTAGTAGCAGAACAGATAGATCGCCGAGGCCTGCCCGCGGTTGACCGGCGCGCGCTGCCCGATCCAGCCGGAGGCGATGGTGTGGACCCCGAAGAAGGCGAAGGTGAACAGGGCGATGCCCGGCGTCATCGTCCACAGGCTGTCCGGCGTCATCAGCGCCAGACCGGCCGCCATCATCGCCGCGGCGACGGCCAGCACCCGGCCCCGCCCCAGCCGCACCGCCAGCCCACCGAACAGCGGCGAGCTGACGACGCCGCAGAGATAGACCGTGAACACGGCACCGACCGCCGCCGGGCGCAGGTCGAAGGGCGGCGCCAGCAGGCGGAAGCCGATGTAGTTGAAGACAGTGACGAAGGCCCCCATGGACAGGAATCCCATGGCGAACAGGGCGAGCAGCCCGCGGTCCATCAGGTGTCCACGCCACGCCTCGGCCAGTTCCCGCATGCCCGCCGGCCGGCGCTGGAAATGGCGCGAGGCGGGAAGCGCGAACCACACCGCCAGTGCGGCGGCGATCCCCAGCGCGCCGATCACCCCCATCGCCATGCGCCAGGAGGCGACGTCGGCGACCAGCGCGGTCAGCGCCCGCCCCGACATGCCGCCGAGCGCCGTTCCGCCGATGTACAGGCCCATCGTCACTCCGGCGGAGCGCGGGTCCACCTCCTCCGACACGTAGGCCATGGCGACGGCGGGCAGGCCGCTGAGCGCCATCCCCTCCAGCGCCCGCACCAGCAGCAGCGACGCCCAGTCCGGCGCCATCGCCCCGCTGATGCCCAGCGTGCCGGAGGCGAGCAGCGAGAGCGCCATGATCGCCTTGCGCCCGAACCGGTCGGACACCGCCCCGGCGACGAGCAGCGCGAAGGCCAGAACACCGGTGGACACCGACAGGGCAAGGCTGGACTGCGCCGGGGTGACGCCGAAGTCCCGCGTGAATTCCGGCATCAGCGGCTGCACGCAGTAGAGCGCGGCGAAGGTGGAGAAGCCGGCCACGAAGAGGATGCGGCTCGCCCGCTTGTAGGCCGGCGTGCCGGCGACGAGATACGCCGTCCCCGGTTCAGCCGCGCCCTGCCCCGCCGGTTCGATCTGAACCCTGCCGAAATCGCCGTCCGCCACGTCGGTCCGTCCCCATGATGCGCCGCAATATGCACGCAAGAGGGGAATGTGCGCCCGCGACGGCGTCCTGTCCAACGGATCGGACGCAGTGCAGCAATATGATTCCGTTATGACAACCGGTCGGCGGGTTTACGGGATCAGCGCGCCGAGGTCGAACTCCTTGGCGAAGGCCAGCATGGCGCCGCAAGCGCTGGCGGACGACACGCGCAACACGCCGTTGCCGACGACGGTCGGAAACTTGCTCTTCTGGAGCGCCTGCTGGGCGCGCTCCAGATCGGCCACCGTCAGCACCATGCCGGCCAGGAAGGGGCGCGGAACCGCCAGCGCCGGGTCGCCGGTCCATCCCCACTGCAGCGCGGCGGGATCGGCCACCACGATGGGGGCGCTGCCGGTCGGCACGACGCGCGCCGGCCCCCGCGTTTCCACCGCCGTGCCGAACAGCCGGGCGTAGGAGGCGGCGGTGGCGTCGGGATCGTCAGCGGCAACGACCAGGGCGGCGAGGCCGGTCACCGTGTTGTCGTGCTGGATCAGCTCCGGGCGCCAGACCACGTCGCGGGTGTGGTGCTGGCACAGGAAGACCCGTCCGCCCCATTCCGACACGCCGTCGATCGGGGTCGTCGTGAAGCGCGCCTGCTGCGCGCCGCCCGGCAGATCGACGGGACGGCCGAATTCCACCGGCTCACCCGCCGGATAGCCGGCCTCGACCAGGAGGCGCTGCGCCGCCCGCGCGTCGTCGGTCTTCAGCGCGGCCGCGGCGATGCCCTCGCGGGTCTTCAGCACGTCGCTGAAAAAGGCGGTGAAGGGGTGCGGCTGTTCGATGGCGAGCAGTTCCAGATAGTCGCCCGCCCCGAACATCATGGTGTGGTTGGCCGACTTCAGCTCGCCATGCCGGCCCTTCGGCGAGATGGTGAAGCCCATGCGGCGATAGGCGTCCTGCGCCGCCTCCAGATCGCGGACGACGATGACGAGATGGTCGATGCCGTTGATTCCGTGTGCGCCCATGACCCTTGCCCTTCCGCTTTGCCGGCTTTTCGCGTTCGGCCAGCCATAGTGCAAGGGGGCGGCGCGATGCAATAGTCAGGGCGCAAGGGTCAGGGCGCCAGCGGCCGCTCGCGCCACGCGGCGACGACGTCCGGCATGGGCGGCGATTCCCCATGCTCGCCGTGGATCGCCAGAATCTCCGCCGGGGCGACCACGGTGCCGCGCGCCACGAAGGCGCCCTGCACCACGGCCAGCGCCGCCGTGCCCGTGGCGGTCTCCACCCGGTGTTCGATGAAGAAATACTTGTCGTCCCAGCACAGCACGCGGGTCGCCAGCTCGAAGCGCTGGAAAGGCGCCAGCGGGCGGCGGAAGCGTACGTTGGCGGCGCCGATCACCGGTTGCCAGCGGTGACGCAGGATCGACCGCCCCATGCCGGAGCGCAGCATCAGATCGACCCGCCCCAGGTCCATGACGCTGAAATAGCGGGCGTTGGTCATGTGCAGGTTGAGGTCGAGGTCGGTCGGCCACACCCGGAAGCGCAGCCGCGCCGGTTCCAGGAACCCCACCGGCCGACCGGTCAGAGCGGCCACGATGACGCCGATCAGGCGGAACAGCAAATTCATACCCCATCCCCTCCGGCTTGGCCGGGCGGACGGGACCGCACCGGCTCAGGCGCTTTTGGACGCCAATCCGCGCTCGTCCAGCGCGGCCTGCACCTGGGCCTCGATCTCCCGCAGTTCGCCCACGGTCGCCTCCAGGTCCTGGCGCTGCTGCTCCAGGTCCTTCAGCCGCGCGTCGATGCGCTTCTGCAGGACCTTCAACTGCTCCACCCCGCCATCGACGTTGTAGAGGTCGAGATACTCGCGAATCTCCGCCAGCGAGAAGCCCAGCCGCTTGCCCCGCAGGATCAGCTTCAGCCGGGCGCGGTCGCGCTTGGTGTAGACCCGGTTGTTGCCCAGGCGGTTGGGCGAGAGCAGCCCCTTCACTTCGTAGAAGCGGAGGGCGCGCGGCGTGATGCCCAGTTCTTCCGCCAACTGATTGACCGTGTAGAGCTGTTCCATGGTGGGGGGCACGCCTTCCGTCACGTCGCGCCGCGGCGGCGTGTGGGAAGCGAAGGCCGCTCGCTCCACGCCGCCGGACGGCGTCTCCGTTCCTACCACACACGCCGCGATGTGACAAAGCCGCGCGCCTTTTCCCGGCTATCCCTCCGGCTGCTGCAGGGATTCGGCGATCAGCTCCTTCTTCGACAGCTTGCCGACCGCCGTCTTGGGCAGCTCGGCGCGGAACTCGATCCGCTTGGGCATCTCGATCCGCGAGATCTTGTCGCGCAGGAAATCCTTGAGCTGTTCCGCGGTCAGGCTGGCGCCGGGCTTGAGCTGGACGAAGGCCTTCGGGCTCTGGCCGCGGTAGTCGTCGGGGATGCCGATGACGCAGACCGCGACCACGTCGGGGTACTGGTAGATGGCCTCCTCGATCACGCGCGGATAGACGTTGTAGCCGCCGCAGAGGATCAGGTCCTTCAGCCGGTCGAGCAGGAAGACATAGCCGTCCTCGTCCATCACCCCGACGTCGCCGGTGAACAGCCAGCCACCGACGATGGTGCGCCGGCTCTCCTCGTCCTTGTTCCAATAGCCGGCCATGACGTTGGGGCCGGACAGCGCGACCTGCCCCTTCTCGCCGGGCGGCAAGACGCGGTCGGGATCGTCCAGCGCGCGGATCTGCACCATGATGCCGGGCAGCGGCAGGCCGATGGAGCCCTCCTTGTTCACCCCGGTCAGCGGGTTGCAGGCGCAGACCGGCGACGCCTCGCTGAGACCGTAACCCTCGACCAGCACGCAGCCGGTCGCCTCCTCGAACTGGCGCTTCAGCTCCATCGGCAGCGGCGCCCCGCCGGAGATGCAGTAGCGGATCGACCGCATCGGGTAACGCGCCACGTCCGGATGGCCCAGCAGTGCCTTGTACATGGTCGGCACGCCGGGCAGCAGGGTGGGCTTGCGCCGCGCGATGGTCTTCAGGACCTGCAGCGTGTCGAAGCGCGGCAGCATGACCAGCTCCGCCCCCGCCGCCAGCCCCATGTTCAGGATCACCGTCATGGCGAAGACGTGGAAGAAGGGCAGGACGGCGAGCATCCGCTCCTCCCCCAGCGCCATGCCGGGGAACCAGGCCTGCACCTGCCGGGCGTTGGCCACGAGGTTGGCGTGGGTCAGCATCGCCCCCTTGGGCACGCCGGTGGTTCCGCCGGTGTATTGCAGCACCGCCACGTCGCGCCGCGGGTCCACCCGCACCGGCGGCATCGCCCCGTCGTTGGCCAGCAGCGCGTCGAAATCCACATGCCGCCCGTCCTGCGGGATGCTCGCCAGCTCGCTGCGCTTCAGGACGCGGAACAGCACGCTCTTCACCGGGGACAGGATGGAGGCCATGCGGCAGACGACCACCGTCTTCAGCCGCGTGCGGTCCAGCATCGCCTCGATGCGCGGGTAGACCTGCTTCAGATCGAGCGTGACCATGATCTCGGTCCCGGAATCCTCGATCTGGTGCTCCAGCTCCCGCTCGACATAGAGCGGGTTGTAGTTCACCACCGTGCCGCCGGCCTTCAGAATCGCGAAATAGGCGATCACGTAGGTCGGCGTGTTCGGCAGGCACAGCCCCACCCGGACCCCCGGCTTCACCCCCAGCGCCGCGAAGCCCTTGGCCGCCCGGTTCACCAGCCCCAGCACCTCCGCGTAGCGGTAGCGGCGGCCGAGGAAGTCCAGGCACGGTCGGTCGGCGTAGCGGCGGGCGGCCTCCTCGAACAGCTCGGCCAGAGGCGTCACGGCGATCGGCTGGTCCCAGGCAATGCCCTCGGGGTAATGGGCCAGCCAGGGATGGGCCGGCGTGTCGTCGCCGATGCCGCCCCGGCGCGCAAGATTCTCGGTCATCTCCGATCCTCCCGGCTGCGCGGCGATCAGGACAAGCGACGGCGGAAGGCGGTGCAGGGCGACGGAATTCCGGGCGCGGCGGCGGTCTGCATGGTTTCACTCCCCTCGATTGATTTGATGGTTCCCGGATCGTTGAGGCGCCGGAAACCTTTTGGTTATGACGTTGACGTAAACGTAAACTCCGCCTACTGTCAAGATCCGACAAGCACGAATCCAGGGGAGACAGACTGATCCATGGTTGAGGACATCCTGCGCGAACTCCAGTCCCGCTCCACCAGCTTCCGCAGCCTGAAGGCCGACGTCCGCTTCGCGCTGGAGGACGGCGAGGCGGTGCGGGTCAACGCCCGCGAGACGCCCGTCGCCATCGCGCGGGAGGATGCCGGGGACGCCGATCCCGACTGCACCATCCGCATCTCCGCCGAGAATCTGAAGAAGCTGATGGACGGGCGGCTGAATCCGATGCTGGCCTTCACCATGGGCAAGCTGAAGGTGGACGGCTCGATGGGCGTCGCCATGAAACTGGCGCAACTCCTCGACGACTGAGCGAAGGCAACGGACGGCGGCACCATAAGCCGCCGCCGCACAATGAACACAGGGAGGGAACATCCATGACGCACGCCCTGCGCGCGGCGCTGGCGGCCGCCGGCCTGCTGCTCTCCGCGGCCGCAGCCCAGGCCGCCGAGCCGCGCACGCTGACCTACCGGATTTTGATGGGCGACGATCCGGTCGGCACGGAAACCGTCCGGCTGGAGCCCCAGGGCGACGTGACCAAGGTCGCCGTCACCGCCTCGACGCGGGTGAAGGTGCTGTTCATCAACTTCCGCTACGACCACAAGCGGGAGGAGGTCTGGAAGGGCCGGACGTTGGAATCCATGAGCGCCCAGACCGACGACGACGGCACGCCTCACGCCATCCGCATGACGCGGAGCGGCGTCGGCTACGCCGTCACCGTGGACGGCAAGACCGGACAGGCCGGCGCCGACGCCCTGCCCCTCACGCTGTGGACCCCGGAGGTGCTGAAGCGCCCCACCCTGCTGTCGGTCATCGACGGCAAGCCCTACAGCGTGCGCAGCGACCTCGTCAGCACCGAGACGCTGACCGTCGGCGGGCACGCGGTGCCGGCGCAGCATCACCGCATCTCCGGCGACGTGGAGCGCGACCTGTGGTTCGACGCGCAGGGCACGCTGCTGAAGACCCGCTTCAAGCGCAGCGGCTACGATGTTACCTACATCCTGGACTGAGATGTGTTCTGCGTGAGGGTGTGATGCCGCTGTTCGTGTTCCCCGACGACCCGTCCTGGAACGAGGAGGCCGACGCCGTGGAGTTCGCGGTGGAGGTCGGGGAGTATCACGGGCGGGTCTTCGTCCCGCGCCGCGCCCTGCAAACCCTCGCCGGCCATCTGCCGAAGCCGGACGAGGCGCTGCAGTATGTCTGCCTGAACCGCCCGGTCTTCGACAAGGCGGTGGAGGCCCGCATCATGGACCGCAAGCTGGACCCGGATGCGAACGTCCATCTGACGGCCAGGGATGTGCGGCGGGTGGCGCCGTAAGAGCTGCCGTAAGAGCTTGAGTGGTCGCGTCGCCCCCCCTCCCGGCCTCCCCCCGCTCCGCAGGGGGAGGAGAAAAAGCCCTCCCCTGCATAGCGGGGGAGGGTTGGGTGGGGGCCCGGTTCGACACCCTCAAATACTGTAATTGTCCGCGATCCCCGACCGCAGCTGCTCCACCTGCTCGCGGAAGCCGCCGCTCTCGCGGCCCGGCTCGTTGCGCACGTCCTGGACGATGCGCGCCGGGCTGCCGCCCAGCACGATGATCCGGTCGGCGAGATGCACCGCCTCTTCCAGGTCATGCGTGACGAACAGCACGGTCTTGCCCGTCTCCCGGTGGATGCGCAGAAGCTCGTCCTGAAGGCCGTGCCGGGTGATGGCGTCGAGCGCGCCGAACGGCTCGTCCATCAGCAGGATGTCGGGATCGACGGCCAGGGCGCGGGCGATGCCGACGCGCTGGCGCTGGCCGCCCGACAGCTCATAAGGCCAGCGCCGCCCGTAATCGTCCAGCCGGACGAGGCGCAGCGCGGCGGCCACCCGCTCCTCCCGCTCGGCGGTGGAGATCGGCAGCCCCTCCAGCCCGAAGCGGACGTTCTTGGCGACCCGCCGCCAGGGCAGCAGACGGGCGTCCTGGAAGACGAGGCTGACCGGGCGGTGACCCGGCTTCTTGGTCTCGTGGATGGTGACGGCACCGGCGCGCGCCGCGTGCAGCCCGGCGACGACGCGCAGCAGCGTGGACTTTCCGACGCCGGACGGCCCGACGATGGCGACGAAGCTGCCGCGCTCGATGGACAGATCGACGTCGACGAGGACCGGCGGGGCCTCGGCACCGTAGCCGATGGCGACGCCCTTGAGGTCGATCACAGCGGAGCCGTTCACGTTGGCGCCGTTCACTTTTGCGCCGCTCACTTTTGCGCCACTCACTTTTGCCATGCCAGCACCCGCTGCTGAACCTGCATGAACAGGAAGTCGCACACGCCGTAGAGCGCCGCGATGGTGACCATGTAGAGCACGACGATGTGCGTGGCGAGCAGGCCGGAAGCGTCGGACATGCGCGCGCCCAGGCCGGAGATGCCGAACAGCTCCGCCGCCACCACCGTCATCCACCCCTGCCCCAGCCCGGCGCGCACGCCGGCCAGGATGCCCGGCAGCGCACCGGGCAGGACGATCTTGAACAGGCGCGGAATCAGCCCGCCCTGCCCGAAGGCGTGGCCGAGTTCGATCAGGTCCTTGTCCACCCCGCGCACCGCGCTGTAGGTGGCGTAGTAGTTGATCCAGAAGACGGTCAGGGCGATCAGGAAGGTCGCCGCCGACTTGCTGACGCCGAACCAGATGATGGCGAAGGGAATCCAGGCGATGGACGGGATGGGGCGCAGCATGCGCACCACCCAGGCCTGGAAGGCGTCCCAGACGCCCCAGGTCGCCGCCGCCGTGCCGAAGGTGATGCCCAGGACGGTGCCGAGCGCCAGCCCCGACAGGTAGTGCGACAGGCTGGCGAAGACCATCGCCTGCCAGGTTCCGGCCCGGAATTCCGCCAGGAAGGCGCCGGGCACGGCGCTGGGCGACGGCAACAGCCCGGCGGGCACGATGCCGCTGCGCGCCAGCGCTTCCCAGGCGAGCAGGAAAGCGCCGACGCCGAGCGCCGACAGGGCGATGGAACTGTGAAGCTTCAGCGGCTGACGCATCACGCTTACTTCGCGGCGGCCGCGTCGTAGAAGCGGAAGTCGAACGCCTCCGCCACCGGGATGGTGCCCTCGGCGGAGCCGATCTCCTTGGCGTAGGCCATCATCTGCTCGACCGCCGGGACCACGCCGTGCGGGTCGGCAACGAACTTGGAGCCCGGCGAGCGGAAGGCGGCCTCCAGCGTGGCCGGCTCCATCAGGCCCTTGCCGAGATACTCGTTGGCGACCTTGGCGGAACGGGCCGGGTCCTTGGCGATCAGATCGACGGCGCGGATGTGCGCCTTGAGCAGGCGGGTCAGCGCCTCGCCATGCTCCTTGGCGACCGCGCCGCGGACCGCGATGACGGTGCCGGGCTGGTTCGGGAACATCTCCGCGCCGGTGGCGAGCAGACCGACGTTCGGGTCGACCTTCTGGGTCACGGTCACCGTCGGCTCACGGATCGTCGCGGCGTCGAGGGCGCCGGCCAGCAGGGCCTGCTGGGTCTTCTCGATGCCCATGGAGATGATCTCCAGGTTGGCCGGGTCGGCCTTCAGGACCTTGAACAGCCAGTGCCGCAGCACCGTGTCCGGGACCGAGCCCGGCGGCTGCGTGCCGATCTTCACCTTGCGGCCGCTGTCGGCAACGAACTTCGCGATGGACTCCGCGGTGGCCTTGCCGCCCAGCGCCTTGGCGAACTCGCCACGGCTGGCGACGACCATCTCCTCGACCGCCGAGTTGGCGATCACCGACACGTCGGCGCCCTTCGAGCGGGCGACCAGAACCGGGGCGACGCCGGCGTAGAGCAGGTCGATCTTGCCGGCGGCCATCGCCTGGATGGCGTGCGGGCCGGATTCGAACTTGGTCAGCTTCAGGTCGATGCCCGCCTCGCGCGCCCAGCCTTCCCCTTCCAGGATGAACAGCGGAGCCGCGGCGAGGATGGGGATGTAGCCGACCTCCAGCTTCACCGGATCGGCGGCGCGGGCCGCGCCGGGCGTCAGGGCGGTGAAGGACGCGGCGGTCAGGGACGCGACGGCGGCCACAGCCAGCATCGCGGAGCGTCGGGTCAGGGCGGTCATGGAATCCATCCTCGCAGGAAATTGCCCGCCTATTTAGCACATCTCCTATCGGAAGGAAGAGCGAATTGAACATTCGCGAATGATGAAATGCTGGATTTCACATAATACGCTTTGAAATGTGAAATCCGAACCACCATAGGAAAAAGCCCCTTCGCGGTGGCGCGAAGGGGCTTTTTTTCCGGAACGGACGGGCGAAGCCGTTACACCCGGTCGCGCTTCAGGGCGTTCCGACCGAAAGCGCCGTCCACATAGTCGAGCAGTTCGCCGAGCGCCTCCACCGGGGTGACCGTGCCGGTGTCGATGGTCAGCTCCGCCGCCTCCGGGGCCTCATAGGGGGCGGAGACGCCGGTGAATTCCGGGATCTCCCCGGCGCGCGCCCGGCGGTAGAGGCCCTTGGGGTCGCGCGATTCGCAGGTGGCGAGATCGGCGGCCACATAGACCTCGTGGAAGCGTTCGCCGCCGATGGCCCGCGCCCGCGCCCGGTCGGCCTGAAGCGGCGAGATCAGCGAGGCGATGACCAGCACGCCCGCGTCGGCGAACAGCTTGGCCGTCTCGGCGACGCGGCGGATGTTCTCCGCCCGGTCCTCCGCCGAGAAGCCCAGCCCGGCGTTCAGCCCGTTGCGGACATTGTCGCCGTCCAGCACGAAGACCTGCCAGCCGCGGTCGAACAAGGCCCGCTCCAGCGCCATGGCCAGCGTGGACTTGCCGGCCCCGGACAGGCCGGTCAGCCAGAGGATGCCGCCCTTGTGGCCGTTGGCGGCGTTGCGCTCGTCCGCGGTGACGGCGTGCGACACCTCGGTGGTGTTGGTCGAAGCGGCGGGCCCCTCGTCCACCTCGACGACGATGCAGCCGCCGACCACGTCGTGGCCGTCGATCAGCACGCCGCGCCCGGTGCGCGACAGCGCCGAGGCGAGGTCGACGGCGATCGGGGAACGGGAGCGCAGGACGACCTCGGCCACCTCGTTGCGGTGGACGGCCTTGGCCGGGGTGCTCGACAGATCCTCGATGTCGATGACGGCGGTGATGCTCTCCACCGTCACGCGGTGCTCGCCCGTCGTGATCTTCAGCGTGTAGGTCTTGCCGACCGCCAGCGGCTCCGAGGTCAGCCAGAAGGCGCGGACGCCCAGCCGGTGGGTGACGTGCGGCGCCCCCTCCTCGTGATGGGCGATGTGGCCGCGCTCGGCGAAGATGCGCTTGTCGAGCGTGATGCCGATGCTCTGCCCGGCCTGGGCGGCGACGATGGGCTGGCTGTGGTTCCACCCTTCGATGCTGACCACCGTGGCGGTGGCGCCGGTCGGCGAGAAGCGCAGCGTGTCGCCGACGCGCAGGCGCCCGCTCTCGATGCGGCCCGCCAGGATGCGGCGGTCGTCGGGCTTGTAGACGTCCTGCAGCGGGAAGCGCAGCGGCAGTTCGGTCGGCGCCTGCTGCGGGCGGAAGGCGTCGAGCGCCTCGACCACGGTCGGTCCCTCGTACCAGGGCGCCTTGTCGGAGCGGGTGACGATGTTGTCGCCGTGGCGCGCCGCGATCGGGATCACCGTGGAGGTGTGCAGGCCGAGTTCCGCCAGATAGGCGCGGATCTCCTGAGACACCGCCTCGAACCGGTACTGGTCGAAGTCGACGCGATCCATCTTGTTGACGGCGACAGCCACCTGGCGCACGCCCAGCAGATGCAGCAGGAAGGCGTGGCGCCGCGACTGCTCCAAGGCACCCTCGGCGGCGTCGATCACCAGCAGGGCGGCGTCGGCCTGCGAGGCGCCGGTCACCATGTTCTTCAGGAACTCGGTGTGGCCCGGCGCGTCGATGATGACGTAGGGGCGCTGCTCCGTCTTGAAGTGGATCTGCGTGGTGTCGATGGTGATGCCCTGGTCGCGCTCGGCCTGGAGCGCGTCCATCACGAAGGCCCATTCGAAGGGCATGCCGCGCTTGCGGCTCATCTCGTGGACCTGCTCCACCTTGCCGTCGGGCAGGCTGCCGGTGTCGTTCAGTAGGCGCCCGATCAGCGTCGACTTGCCGTGGTCGACATGGCCGACGATGACGATGCGGAGCTGGCCGTTCAGTTCGTTCCGGATGTCCATGGTCCCAATCCCCGCTTCTTACATGTAGCCCGAGCTGCGCAGGCGCTCGAAGCTGTCCTCGGCCTCGTTGTCCA
Organism: Azospirillum brasilense; assembly: GCF_005222205.1. Taxonomy (NCBI): domain Bacteria; kingdom Pseudomonadati; phylum Pseudomonadota; class Alphaproteobacteria; order Rhodospirillales; family Azospirillaceae; genus Azospirillum; species Azospirillum brasilense. The sequence continues at coordinate 236,359 of NZ_CP032345.1, forward strand.
TGGCGCGGCCGGCGCGCTCCGGAATGCGGGTCACGACTAGTTCGGCGATGATCTCGTCGATGGTGCCGGCGGTGCTGTCCACCGGGAAGGTGATGTTCTTCTCACCCAGCGAGCGGTAGCGCTTGCCGTCCTTGGCGAAGTACAGCGGGACGATGGGAATCCCCTCGCGCTTGGAATAGCGCCAGATGTCCAGCTCGGTCCAATGCAGCAGCGGGTGGATGCGGACGTGGGTGCCTTCGTCGAAGCGGGTCTTGTAATGGTCCCAGAACTCCGCCGGCTGGTCCTTCACGTCCCAGTCGCCTTCCAGCGAACGGGGAGAGAAGACGCGCTCCTTGGCGCGGGTCGCCTGCTCGTCGCGGCGGATGCCGACCATGATTCCCTGGTACTTGCCGTTGCGGAGCAGGTTCTTCAGCCCCTCCGTCTTGCGGGCGGCGGCGCGGGTCAGCGGCGGCAGGGTCTGGTCCATGTCCGCTTCCGGCGGGCACTGCTCCACCCGCAGGTCGAGGTCCCACTCGCCGGCGATGCGGTCGCGGAAGTCGTAGACCTCCTGCAGCTCCATCGCGGTGTCGAGCTGGACGACCGGGAACGGCACGCGCCCGAAGAACGCCTTGCGGCAGAGCCAGAGCAGGACGTTGCTGTCCTTTCCGATCGACCACAGCAGAGCCAGCTTGTCGATGCGGTTGTAGGCCTCGCGGAGGATGTAGATGCTCTGGCTCTCAAGGTAATCGAGATCGGCGGTCATTGTGCGGTTCCGGTCTTCTTGAAGGTGTGAATGCCGCATTCGGTCTTGGCGGTTCCGGCCCAGCGGCCCGACCGCGGGTCAGCACCGGGAGCGACGCGCTCGGTGCAGGTGAAACAGCCGATGGACAGGAAGCCGTCGGCCTCAAGCGGGTGGCGCGGCAGGTTGCGCCGCGCGAATTCCTGCTCGATCCGCTCGCGGTCCCAGTGGGCGAGCGGGTTGATCTTGATGCGGCCCGTGCCCTCCTCCGCCTCGAACAGGGGAAGGGCGGCGCGTGTGGAGGCCTGGAAGCGCTTGCGCCCGGTCACCCAGGCGTCGAAACCCTCCAGGGCACGGTCCAGCGGCACCGTCTTGCGCAGATGGCAACAGGCGTCATGCGAGCGGGTGAACAGAAGGCCGTCGGGGTCCCCCGCCGCCAGATCCGCGTCGGTCGGGCCGATCGTGCGCACACCGGTCAGGCCGAGCGCGGACACCAGCTTGTCGCGGTAGCGCAGCGTTTCCCCGAACAACTTCCCCGTGTCGACGAAGAGAACCGGAAAGGACGGATCGGCCTCCGCCGCCAAGGCGAGCAGCACCGCCGATTCCGTTCCGAAGGACGAAACCACGGCGACGCGGCCATCGAATTCATCACGCAGAAGGGCGTTCAGAAGAACCGCCCCGTCCAGCCGTCCGTAACGTTCGGTCAGATCGGCCACGCGGTCGATTTTCACAGCCTGAGCATGTCCATCAAGCATGGCCTATTTGCCTACTCACGAAGTGGAGTATTTGTTCTGAATTGCACATTAACACCAGTTTCACGGCGTTGCAATGCATATACATTGTCTACTTGTATTATAGGTTTAAGCGAGTTTGTGAAATCTGTTGATTGCACCCCGTCATCGCGCTTAAATGCCCCCATGATGTCTTTTCACGATAGCTTTGCTGTGCATTTCGGGTGGCGGCGGTGATCCCGGTCGCGCTCGATCCGGCGCATGTGCGGATCGCGCTGGTCGGCCAGGGGCCGCTGGCGAAGCGCCGTCTCGCGCAGTTGCTGGACGGCGGCGCGGCACCGGCGGTCTATTCACCGGAACCGGATGCGGAATTGATCGCCCTCGCGGGAGCGGCCCTGCGCCGCGCCCTGCCCTCGCCCGCCGACCTGGAGGGCGTGCAGGTGCTGTTCGTCGTCGGCATCGACGAACCCACCGCGGAGTCGCTGGCCCGTCAGGCACGCGACCGCAGCATCCTGGTCAATGTCGAGGATGTGATTCCGCTCTGTGATTTCCACGCGCCGTCTGTGATACGTCGCGGCGACCTTCTCATGACCGTCTCCACCGGGGGCAAAAGCCCGGCGCTGGCCCAGGTGCTCCGCGAACGGCTGGAAACGCTGTTCCCCGCCGTCTGGGCGGACCGGCTGGCGGAACTCGCCGCGCTCCGCGACCGCCTGCGCGCCATGGGCGCCAAGGGACCCGAGGTGCTGCGCGCCTGCCGGGATCTGATCGCCGCCAAAGGATGGCTGCCATGATCGCATCGTCTCTTCTGTCGCGCCTGCCCACCTTCGAACCGGGCAGCGTCTGGCTGGCCGGAGCCGGCCCCGGCGATCCGGGCCTGCTGACCCTGCTGGCCGCCAAGGCGCTGGGCGAGGCCGACGCCATCGTCCACGACGCGCTGGTCGGCGGCGGCATCCTGGAGGCCGCCAACCCCGACGCCCTTCTGGTGGACATGGGCAAGCGGGCCGGCCATCCCTCCCCCAAGCAGGAGGCGATCAACGCCCGGCTGGTGGAGCTGGCGCGCGAAGGCCGGCGGGTGCTGCGGCTGAAGGGCGGCGATCCCTTCGTCTTCGGGCGTGGCGGCGAGGAGTGCCTGGCGCTGGCCGAGGCCGAGATCCCCTTCCGCGTGGTGCCCGGCGTCACCGCCGGGATCGGCGGGCTGGCCTACGCCGGCATCCCGGTGACCCATCGCGGCTTCGGCACCACCGCGACCTTCGTCACCGGCCACGACAAGGCCGGCGGTCTGCCCGCCGACCTGGACTGGGACGTCCTGGCGCGGATGCCCGGCGCGTTGGTGTTCTATATGGCGCTGGGCACCATTGGGACCATCGCCGAGCGGCTCGAAGCCGCCGGCAAGCCGCCGATGACCCCGGTCGCCATCGTGTCGAGCGCCAGCACCGAGGCGCAGAGCGTCATCGAGACCAATCTTGCCCATTGCGCGCGGGACGTCGTGCGGCTACAGGCCAAGCGCCCCGCGATCGTCGTGGTCGGCGAGGTCGTGCGGCTGCGTGCCCTGATCGGCGCGTGGCAGCAGACCACCGGCCAGAACCCGTTTCCCACCGCCGTGTCGGCGTGAGCGTTCGTGTTAGGAGTTGAAGGCATGGCGTTGAGTGATAAGTCCAGGAACGAGGCGGTGCTGAAGGCCATCACCGCGAACCGCCTGCGCGACGGCGAGGTGATCTTCCTCGCCCCCGGCCCCGACCTTGGCTGGGTGGAGCGTCTCGACGCCGCCGCCCTGTTCGAGGACGCGGCCGCCGCTGACACCGCCCTGGCCGCCGCCAAGGCGCAGGCGGAGGGCGAGCAGTTCGCCGTGGACGTCTACGCCTTCGACCTGCGAGTCACCGATGGGCAGCGGGTGCCGGTCAAGACGCGGGAGCGCATCCGGGCGCTCGGCCCCACCGTCCGCATCGATCTCGGCAAGCAGGCTGCGGCCTGAACCGGGCGGCCAACATTCTGAATAGGGCGAGTTCCATGAACCACATCGCGCCCGGCCGCAACGCCGGGGTCTACAGCTACGACGACATCGACCGCCGCTTCGTCGCGGAGCGCGTGGAGCAGTTCCGCGCCCAGGTCGAGCGCCGCCTGTCCGGCGAGCTGACGGAGGACGAGTTCAAGCCCCTGCGGCTGATGAACGGCCTGTACCTCCAGCTCCACGCCTACATGCTGCGCATCGCCGTTCCCTATGGCGTCCTGACCGCGCGGCAGCTCCGCAAGCTGGCCGAGATCGGGCGGAAGTACGACAAGGGCTACGGCCACTTCACCACCCGCCAGAATCTGCAGTTCAACTGGATCAAGCTGGAAGACACCCCGGCGATCCTGCACGAGCTGGCCGAGGTGGACATGCACGCGCTGCAGACCAGCGGCAACTGCGTGCGCAACGTCACCACCGACCAGTTCGTGGGCGCCGCGCGTGACGAGGTGGTGGACGGGCGCGTCTACGCCGAGATCCTGCGGCAGTGGACGACCCTGCACCCCGAATTCACCTTCCTGCCGCGCAAGTTCAAGATCGCCATCATGGGGTCGGACGCCGACCGCGCGGCCATCCGCGTCCATGACGTCGGCGTCTTCGCCAAGCGCAACGAGCGGGGCGAGGTCGGCTTCACCTTCTACGTCGGCGGCGGCCTCGGCCGCTCGCCCTTCATCGGCAAGCTGATCCGCGACTGGGTGCCGGAGGAGGACTTCGTCGCCTATCTCGAAGCCATCCTGCGCGTCTACAACCAGTATGGCAGGCGCGACAACATCTACAAGGCGCGCATCAAGATCCTCGTCCACGAGCTGGGCCAGGAAAAGTTCACCCAGGAGGTGGAGGAGGAGTTCGCCCGCCTGCGCGGCCCGAAATACCGCCTCGCCCCGGAGGTCGTCGACGAGATCCGCCGCCGCTTCGGCGGCCCGGCCTTCGAGACGCTGACCGACGAGCCGGAGTCCTTCCAGGCCGCCAAGGCCGCGAACCCGGACTTCGCGCGCTGGGTGGCGGTCAACGTGCTGGCCCACAAGGTCCCCGGCTACGCCGCCGCCACCATCTCCCTGAAGCCCGCCGGGGGCATCCCCGGCGACGCCACGTCGGAGCAGATGGAGCTGATCGCCGATCTGGCCGACGCGCACAGCTTCGGCGAACTCCGCGTCAGCCACGCCCAGAACCTCGTCCTAGCCCATGTCCGGCAGGACGAACTGTTCACCCTGTGGACGGCGCTGGAGGCCAACGGGCTGGGCACGCCGAACGCCGGGCTGATCGGCGACATCATCGCCTGCCCCGGCCTCGACTACTGCGCGCTGGCCAACGCCCGCTCGATCCCGCTGGCCCAGGCCATCTCGGCCCGCTTCGCCGATCCGGCGCGGCAGCAGACCATCGGCGAGCTGGGCATCAAGATCAGCGGCTGCATCAACGCCTGCGGCCACCACCATGTCGGCGCCATCGGCATCCTGGGCGTGGATAAGAAGGGCGAGGAGTTCTATCAGATCACCGTCGGCGGCGACCCGACCCTGACCACGGCGATCGGCGACATCCTCGGCCCGGCGGTGACCGCCGACGAGACGGTGGACGCCATCGAGGCCATCGTCGAGGTCTATCTGTCCAACCGGCACGACGGGGAACGCTTCATCGACACGCTGAAGCGCGTCGGCCACGGCCCGTTCAAGGAGAGAGTCTATGCCGCTCATTAAGGACGGCCGCATCGTCGAGGACGAGTGGGTCGCGGTCGCCGACGGCGAGCCGGTTCCCGCCGATCGCCCCGCCATCGTCACCTTCGAGCGCTGGCAGGCGGAGCGGGCGAGCTTCGACGGCCGCAACGCGGCACTGGGCGTCCGGGTCAAGAGCGGCACCCTGGCCCCGGCCATCGCGCCGGATCTGGACCGCTTCGCTCTGGTGGCGATCGAGTTCCCCAAGTTCCGCGACGGCCGCGGCTTCTCCACCGCGCGCGAGCTGCGGGAGCGCTATGGGTATGTGGGTGAGATCCGCGCGGTCGGGCACGTCATCCCCGACCAGTACCGCTTCCTCCTGCGCACCGGCTTCACCTCCGCCGAGGCGCCGGAGAACACCAACCCGGAGAGCTGGGCCCACGCCCTGACGGAGATCACCGTCGCCTTCCAGCCGTCGCTGGACGACCCGCAGCCGCTGTCCCTGCTGCGCCGCCGCCTGGAGTCCTGACCCCTCGCCGCACCGCGCCCGCTTCCACATGCTGGGGAGCGGGCGCCGTCCGGCTCACACCCCGCCGAACATCCAGAACAGGCTTGCCGCCGCCGCTGCGGCGACCGCCGCCAGCACACCGCCCGCGGTGCGCCGCAACCGGGCCTCGCGCCGCTCGACCTCCTGGCGCTTTTTCAGCAGATACTGCTGTTCGGGTCCGAGGAAGGCACCCGAATCACCGTCCAGGGAGAGGGCGCGCTTCGCCACGCCCCGGCCGCGCGTCACGGGAGCCGTCCGGACCGGCGGCCGCGCCGCCCGCCCCTCCAGGACTGTCGATTCGCCCGCCAGCGGGCGCCCCGACCCCGGACGACCCCGGCCCGCTTTCCTGGATGCCTTGCGTCTTTTGCTCGCCATGCTTCTCACCTCACCGTCGGCCGGCGAAGCATAGCGGCCCCGCCTGGCTTATCCACCCCTTGATGACGGCGGGCCAGCAAGGTCACACCGCGTTTCCCCACCTTCGTCGAATCATTTGGCAATTGAGGGGAATTCGCGCAAATCGCGTTTCAGTTCCCGAAAAAGCGGGTGGGAGACTGGAAAAAATCCCCACAACACCGCCCACACAGGCCGACGGAATCCGTACTATGCGGCATCGCGCCGATGCAGCCAGGATTTCCGCATGCCCCATGACGTTCCGCTAATTTCCATGATCGCCATCGCATTTGGGTTGGCCTTCATCTTCGGATACCTCGCAGACCGCATTCGCTTGCCTCCCCTCGTCGGTTATCTGGTCGCCGGCATCATCATCGGCCCCTTCACGCCGGGCTTCGTCGCCGACGGTGCCTTGGCCGCCCAGTTGGCCGAGATCGGCGTCATCCTTCTGATGTTCGGCGTCGGTCTTCATTTCTCGCCCTCGGACTTGCTGGCGGTGCGAAAAATCGCCATTCCCGGCGCGGTCGGCCAGATCGGCCTCGCCACCGCGCTGGGAGTCGGGCTGGCTTGGCTGTGGGGCTGGAGCCTCGGCGCCGGCCTCGTGCTGGGCCTCAGCCTGTCGGTGGCGAGCACGGTCGTGCTGCTGAAGGCTCTGGAAGAGCGCGACATGCTGAACACCGCCGAGGGACGCGTGGCGGTCGGCTGGCTGATCGTCGAGGACCTCGCGATGGTCCTGGCGCTCGTGCTGCTGCCAGCCCTGGCGGAGGTTCTGGGCGGCCACCCGCCCGGCGCCGCCGGGGGCCATGGCGCCAGCTCGGACGGTCCGATCTGGCTCACCCTGGCCCTGACGCTGGGCAAGGTCGCGGCCTTCTCCGTTCTGGCGATCGTGCTCGGCCCGCGCGTCGTTCCGGTGATCCTGACCAACGTGGCGCGGACCGGCTCGCGCGAGCTGTTCACCCTGTCGGTTCTCGCCATCGCGCTCGGCGTCGCGTACGGCTCGGCGGTGCTGTTCGGCGTGTCCTTCGCGCTGGGCGCCTTCTTCGCCGGCGTGGTGCTGAACGAGTCGCGCTTCAGCCACAAGGCGGCCACCGATTCGATGCCGTTGCAGGACGCTTTCGCCGTTCTGTTCTTCGTGTCGGTCGGCATGCTGTTCGACCCGTCGATCCTGCTGCGCGACCCGCTGGCGGTCATCGCCGTGGTGGCCCTGATCGTGGTCGGCAAGTCGCTGATCGCCTTCGGCATCGTGATCCTGCTGCGCTTCCCGGTGGGCATGGGACTGGCGGTGTCGGCCAGCCTCGCCCAGATCGGCGAGTTCTCCTTCATCCTCGTCGGGCTGGGCATGTCGCTCGGCCTGTTGCCGGAGGAGGGGCGCGACCTCGTGCTGGCCGGCGCGCTGCTGTCGATCACACTGAATCCGGCGGTCTTCGCGGGCGTCACGATGCTGCGCAAGCATCTCCAGGCCAAGCGGGCCGCCGGTGTGCCGCCCTATGGCTGGGAGCAGTTCGAACAGCTCCAGAGCAGCCTCGCCGACGCCCGCCACCAAGCGGAGGAGCGCGAGAAGGAGCACGACCTGCAAATCCAGGCGCTGGCCAAGACCTTCCCGGTGCTGTCGCTGCTGGACGCCCACGAGCAGGAGCGGCTGATGATGCTGTTCCGGCCCAAGTCGGCGGTGCCCGGCGAGCGGATCATCCGCAAGGGCGACCGCGCCAACGCCATGTACTTCATCTCCTCCGGCGCCGTGGAGGTGCTGATGGAGGGCCAGACCATCCGCCTGGGCGCCGGCACGATGTTCGGCGAGATGGCGCTGCTGAGCGGCCAGCGGCGCAACGCCGACGTCGCCGCGGTCGACTACTGCCAGCTTCAGGTGCTGGAGCGGCGCGACTTCAACCAGTTCACCGCCCGCCATCCGGCGCTGCGCACCGCCCTGATCGACATGGCCGCGCAACGGCGCAAGATGAACCAGCAGGACGCCGCCACCGACGAGGCCGTGGCCGCGTCGGAAAGCGCCGCCTAAAGCGAACTTCCGTTCGCTTTAGGCTCAAATCGCCTCATTCGCCGGCGGGCTCCGGTCGCATGTGCGACCGGGACCGCCGTCGCGGTCCAAAGCGGATTGCAATCCGCTTTAAGCGGACGCGCTTTGGCAACGGAACGCCGCCGGCCTCTCCAGCAGAGCCCCGGCGGCTTCCGCAAACAGGCCGCTGGAGAAAAGCAAAAGAAAAGGCCTTGGAGCCGATCAGCTCCAAGGCCTTTTCATCTTCCAGAACATTGGTCGGAGCGACAGGATTTGAACCTGCGACCCCCAGACCCCCAGGATGGGGATGGAGGCGTAAGGGCATTGAAATCATTGGATTTTCAAAACCCGAATCAGGCCATTTTTCCACACAATTTGACCCCGAGTTCCACACGGATTTCCACACAGGATGGCCGTGTGGAAGAGTATGTGGAGGCGACGGCACCAACCATCTCCAACCCCATCCAGGTGCTGAGCATCCTGCTGGCCGACCCGCTGGAACGGTTGGCCCGGACGCAGTGCGACGGGTCCGCCTCCTGGCGTTTGCTTCGTGATGGCCGATTCGTTTCTCCCGATTCGGCGGATAAGCTGCGCGGACCGTCGGCCGTGGAGTTCTACGTAAGCATCCGGTGAGCGCCGCGGTCAGGCTGGCTTCCAGTTCCAGGGCAGCAGTTCGGGCAGGCGGTTTTGCGGGAGGTCTGCGATGCGGGCCAGCACATTGGCCAGCCACGCCTGCGGGTCAACGTCGTTCAGCTTGGCTGTGGTGATCAGGCCGTACATGATGGCGGCCCGGTGGCCGCCGCGATCGGAGCCGCAGAACAGCCACGCCTTTCTGCCCAAGGCAATCCCGCGCAGGCCGCGTTCGGCGGCGTTGTTCGTCAGGCACAGCCGGCCATCGCCGAGGAAGCGGGTGAAGCCGTCCCAACGGGTCAGCATGTAGTCCATCGCCTTGGCCACGGGGGCATGGCGGGAGAGCCGGGCACGCTCCATCCGCATCCAGCCCTCCAGCGCGGCTACCAGGGCGATGCCGTGCTCCTGGCGGGCCGCCCGCCGCTCGGCCGCCGGCTTGCCGTTCAAGGCGCGCTCGAGATCGAAGAGGGCGTCGATGCGCCTCACGGCCTCCAGCGCCAGCGGTGAGATCGGCGGGGCGTCCTTGCCGCGTCTGGTGTTCGCGGCGATGTCGGCCAACTTGAAGAAGCCGCGCCGGGCATGCGCCCAGCACAGCGCGGCATGGATCGGCCCCGGCCGACGGTCGGGCTCGTACAGCCGGTTGTAGCCGGCGAACGCATCGGCCTGCAGCCAGCCGGTGAAGCCGGCCAAGTGCTGTTCGGGATGCTCGCCCTTACGGTCGCGCGAATAGTGAAACAGCGCCGCCGGTGGGGCTTGGCCGGCGAACGGCCGGTCATCGCGCACATACACCCACAGCCGCCCGGTGTCGGTCTTGCCCTTGGCCAGCACGGGCACCGGCGTGTCGTCTCCATGCAGCCGCCCGGCCGCCATCACATGCGCCGCGATCAGGTCGTGCAGCGGCTTCAGCACCGCGGCGGCGGTGCCCACCTGGTCGGCCAGGGTGGACAGGCTGAGCGGCACGCCCTCGCGCGCGAAGCGTTCGGCTTGCCGGTTCAGCGGCTGATGCTGGCCGAACTTCTCGAACAGAACGGTGGCCAGCAGGTTGGGGCCGGCCCAGCCCCGCGGGGTGGCGTGGAACGGCGCCGGCGGCTGGCTGATCGTCTCGCAGGCCCGGCAGGAGAACCGCTCCCGCACTGTCTGGATCACCTTCCACTGGCGCGGGATCACCTCCAGCGTCTCGGTGATCGTCTCGCCCAGCTTGCACAGCTTGTCCGAGCCGCAGCACGGGCAACTCGCCGGGGCCGGCACAACGACGCGCTCACGCGGCAGGTGGTCGGGAAAGGGCTGGCGCGATGGCCGTTTGCGGGTGAAGGCCGTCACCGCGGTGGTTTTGGCGGCGGCCTGCTCGGCCGCCAGTTCGTCCTCGCTGGCCGTTGCTTCCAGCTCTTCGAGCTGGAACTCCAACTGGTCCAGCAGGCGCGCCTTGCGCTCGGAGCGCGTGCCGTAGAGTTCGCGCCGGAGCTTCTCGATTTCCAGCTTCAGGCTGGCGATCAGCGCCTCGGTGTTCGACGCCATCGCCCTGGCCCGGGCCGCTTCGGCTTCCGCCGCGTCCGCCCGTGCCTCGGCCTGCGCCAAGGCGGCGCGCAAGCGGGCGATGTCGTCGGGCAGGGTGGCGGTCATGGAGCCAGTTTACCTGGGATCGCGCCGTCGAACCGCCGCAATCCCCCCTGAACCGGTCCGTCGATTCACCGTGTCGCAGTCACCCCGCGGTCTCGGGGCGCCAAGTCTTCTGCGGATTGCGCCAGTCGATGCCTTCGAGCAGATAGCCCATCTGCCCGACCGAGATCGATACCGCGCCGTCCGCCGGCGTGGGCCAGATGAAACGGCCCCGCTCCAGCCTCTTCATGAACAGGCAACTGCCCTGGCCGTCATGCCAGATGATCTTCACCAGATCGCCGCGGCGTCCGCGGAAGATGAAGAGATGGCCGCTGTGCGGGTCTTGGGCGAAGCGTTCCTGCACCAGCAACGCCAAGCTCGCCCAGCCCTTGCGCATGTCGGTGTGCCCGGTGGCCAGCCAGACCCGCACCCCGCTCGGCACCGGGATCATGCCAGGGCACCGATGACAGCCGCCGCCAAAGCCGGGTCGACCGGCCCTTCCAGACGCAGGCGTGCCCCGCTGGGCAAGATGACCTCGAGGACCGCCGGGCGCGTGGCCGGCGCGGCCGGAAGCGGCAATGGCCCAGGGGGCTCCACGACCGGCGGTTCGGTTAGGGTCGGCTCCGGCGTGATGGTCACCGCGACGAAGCTGGACGGTTCGGCCACGGCGCTCCCTGTGGCCTTCATCAGCCCCCGCCAGCGGTACAGCAGGCTTTCGTGCACGCCCAGCCGGCGGGCCGCCTCCGTCACCACCACGCCGGGGCGGAACGCCTCCTCGACCATCCGCACCTTCTCCGCCGGCGTGTAATTCCGCCGCCGCTCCGTTCCCGTCAGAACCTCGACCCGCTGATAAGCCATGACGTTTGCAACTCGTTTGCGTCCGCGCGATGACGCGCCACACAAACCTCAGACGCCACCCCCTACTTTGCCAAGGCGGCGCTCACCGGAGGCGTACAGTTCTACAGCGGGCGCCTGTTCGCGATCGAGGGGGAGGATGGGGCCGCCGATCTCCCGGTGGTGTATGCATGGTTCACGAAACCGTGAGCCAAACCACTTCGGCTGATTGGGTGGACTGCGAACACATGCAGCGTGACGGCGTCATGCCTTCTCTGCTTGAAGGCTCTCCCGCTCGAACTCGCCCAGGAAAAACAGCGCGCTGCTGGCGAGTGCCCGGACCTCGCTGGCCAGCTCGCCAAATTCTGCCAGTCGTCACGGCGTCGGGGGGTTCCGAGCAGGTCAGCGCCAGCACCTTGGCCACGATGGCGGTCGGCAGCGGTGCCCGGCCGGTCTTGCGCGTCTTGTCGCGCAACAGCGCATCCACGCCTTGTTCGGCGTAGCGCACCTGCCAGCGCCAGACCGCCGGGCGGCTGACACCGGCGCGGCGCGCCACATCCTGCACCGGTAGCCGCTCGGCCGAGAGCACGATGATGTTCGCCCGCTGCGTGTGCTTGAGCGGGCGGTTCCGGTCGCCGAGGATCGCGGCCAAGCGCGCGCGGTCCTCCGGTCCAACGATGACGCTGACGGTCTGGGCCATGCCGACAGAATCGCACGACCGCCGCCCAATGTGAATCCTGCGTCTGCGTCAGTGCACTAGATCAGTCGCAATATCTCCTGCTCTATTGCATTATGGAACAGTTCTGCTGGCCCTCCTCGTTCAAGGCTATAATGAAGCTCAACCACCTTTTCAGCGCGTGAAATTGCAAGATAAGCAAGCGAGGCGAATCGGCGACGAGCATCAGGGTGCGTTCCAACCGCAGCAGCGTCCTGCCTATTGCAGCCAATAACAAATACAGTTTTGAACTGTAGGCCAGCAACATACTCTGGCATGCTGAAGACAAAGCGCTTCCCTGCATGTTGTATAGAGACAATCTCATCACGTGATGTAATTGGAAGATACGAGTCCTTTTTTGCTCCAGCACGCAAATAGGAATGGAATAGGTCATGTGACAGAGACAGGATCGCAACATCAGATCCTCTTCTCTGTTGGTGCGCAAGACGTTCGGCTTTATTGAAGATTTGGTTGTACAAAGACAGATCGTCTGCGTGCTCACTAATTGTAGGGAGTGGACCCGGTTCAAGCCGGGAAAAGCTAGCGTGGGGTGCCCAGTCGCTCCCCAAAAGGGAAGCCGGATAGAGTGCATCGATGTATGAAACGAGCCTAAGGATCTCCGGCGTGTATCTAAACACATCGGTCAAATCCATTCGCTCAATTCTCCCAAGCTTTGTTTCTCGCCATAGCGCAGAGTTCCCTTCCTCTCCATCAAGGCTTGGCAAGAATAGATCGCGAGTTGACTGTTTAGGATCATAGGCCATTATTACGACAGGAGGCTCCTCTTGTTTCCTTGTCAAAAGATGAAAGGCTGACCTGTCTTGTTTATTGAAGAAATGCAGTTCATCTACGAATATAACGTCATAACCGTCCCGCTTGCGGAGATTTGACCACCTAAACTGATCCAAGTGACCGAGGAAATCGGCAACAAGCTGATCGTTGCTGATTGTTCCCATATCAGAAAGCTCTTTCTTGTAAATGCGGTAGAGGTCAATTACGACCTGCCTGTCACCATCCTTGTTAAGCTGCATTGACCAAGACGGACGTTTTTCCTTCAAATACTTCGAAGCCTTTTCATCGAATGAGCCAGCGCCGTAAGCATCAAGAATGGCGCCGAACTCATTCATTATCTCGTAGACAAAAGCCCTTCTTTCAATGCTGGACAAATTATATCCCATCTGCTTCTGGAAGAGCTCAGAGCAGCGCATCCTCTTAGCGAGCCATCCAGATTTCTGATATGAGTTAAGGACACTATCGACCAGCTCGAACTGCAGACGCATCCCCTCGTCAGCATCCAACGACAAAGGAGTGATTCCATCAAGGTCAAGCCTTAAATGTCTTGCGGCTAGAGCATGAAGAGTTGTCACATCGATAGTGACGTCTTCGCACAGCCCGTCAAGAATGCCCTGCTCGTCTAATGATCTAATGATGTTTTCAGCCTGCTCCGCAACAGCCTTATTCGGTGTTATGTAGGCCAAGCGCACAGGCCTCTTATTCTTTATAGAAATGTATGCCGTCTGAAGAAGCTTCAAGATAAGCGCGATGGTCTTACCTGTACCTGGCGCGCCTCGGAGGCGGATTGATTGAGATGCCGGGGTTTCAATGACGAATCGGCGTTGATGCTGCGTAAGCCGGTCAAGCCAGCTATCGTAACTCCATCCGCCGGCAATGCTGTTTGGCATATTGTCGCCTAAATCGAATACGTTTCTTAATCCGCCATTCTCTCTCCGCCTGCGGCGATGGAAAAGCAGAGCTTTCGGGTAGGAGGCGATTGCCCTTCTGAACAAGTCAAAGTCCGGAATAAGCTCCGACCAATCTTTATTTTCGGTATCAACTCCAAATATATATGAGTGATTACTCCCGTCTGGCCTTCGGTCCAACAAAAGGCGCACGTTTTCGCCAACGTTTTTGGCGTCTGATTGAAAAGTTACAATGCTACCGTGATTAAATTTGTGCCACCCCTCAGGAATTTTCACGGATGCTTCAAATACACTTAAGGAGGCTGTGAGTGCACGCGATAATGCCTCACTGTGTCGTTCCTCGGGTAAGCTGTCAACAATGCCACCACCCGTCATCCTGATTACCGCTAACTGAGACTGCTCAGTCGCATCAGGGCCTAGCGCGTAGAGCATTTGTCCAACTCGGAACAACGTGAGGCCATCCTCCGGCAGGGCTCCACTACGGAGTAGATCGAGCAGTCTTGTATAAGTGGTAAACATCTTTAGTGCGGATAACTCAACATTCCAAGTAATCATTTGGATTCTCCTGAAGTAAGCGGCCGCTCTGAAAAACGAGATATGATAGCTTCGCACTGACGATCATATGCGATATCGAAACCTATTCGGCTGAATAAATGTCCGAAACGTTGCGCAACTCCATATTTGTAGTCTTTTTCGAGTCTAGAAAAGCGGAGAGCATGATCATCTGACACAATCTCGGATAAAAGAAAGTATATATTCTCCCGTTTTGTTTGCCTGAGGTGGCTGAGCATTGCTATCAACCCGCTATCCTCAGACCCCTGAACAGATGTAATCAAGAATGTACTCTCGGGAAGATTATCAAATGAGCTTTTTATTTTATCTTGAACAATTTTTAACGCGGCATCCTGCTTTCCTTTTTCTTTAACTGCGTAGGCAATTTTTAAAGAGTTTATGGCTTCAGTGTAATCCTGCGCCGCATTAGGTAGAGTCGCAAAGGCGCGGAAAATTTCTATCTTTCTCGAAAGCTTAGTTATTTCATTACGATTTTTACATCCAATAGCTTCAGCTATCAATGCTCCATCCTCGCTCATAACCCAGTCGATTATATCTGATTTCGTGAGAAGCGGGGCATCACTGTGATTTTCACGATTTAGTTTATTAATTTGCTTCCAAATCGACTCAATTTGCTCGCCAGACTCCTGCTTCTTTATTGAATTGAAAATAACTTCTTGTACATATCCTGAAAATGTGAGGAGTGGAACATAGCTGATCAATCCATGGCTTTTATCGTTTTCAATGTCACAGTCTGCTGTTAGGACAACTCCATAGCGATCCCAAACGCCATAGCGGTTAGGCCAAACCAATATGTCCCCCTGCAGTAAGGGCGAGCTGTCTTCAACGGGAATGGTGTCGACCATAGGGTTCACATACGGTTGAATAGGTTGAGGGATCACACCCTCTCATACTGGTTTTGGTATGGCAATGTTCGATTTTATCGACTTGAGGTGATAGGCTTCCAATTTTAAGTGTGTTCGGTTCTAAGGAACGCGCCTCTATGAGATTATGATCGGTACTCATAGTGAGCTTTCGATGCGCAGCTGACTGAAAAGTCTTCCAGATGCGCGACCACCACAGGCTGGCGCGTGCCGGCGCCTCTGCCTGCCAGACTGCAGTTCCTCGGCCAAATGTGTTGAACCGACCTCGATAGCAGGCGGGGCCTGTTAGGCAATCAGGCACCTCTCCTCGCTGGCCAGCTGCCCAGAGTGTTCCGGCAGTTCCACAACTTCCATCTTCGGGGCCGCATCCTGCGCCATCACCTCAACAGGATCTCCGCACCCATGCCCGGCCAGCCGGTGCCGCTCTTCGGTGGCCGCCGCCCGGAAGTAATCGGCGATGAAGGCCCTGACGGATGACGCCAAATTAGGACAAGCGCGATAAAGGGAAATAACCTTCGTTTCCACGAAGCTCACCACTTCGTTTACGCTTGTCCCTTCACGGTTGCAGATATCGTCAAGGGATTCCCACATTAACGGCTCCAGCCGCATCGACGTGCGGCGCCCGTTCACAGTCACGTTCTTTTGCACGAGCATGGCCCGCCCTTTCGCGAGTGTGCACCAGTGTATGTTTTGCAATCGAATAAAATCAATCGCCACACCACGGGCACAATGACGCGCGATTTTCATGCGAATCGGGGCCTCTAAACGCGATCCATGGTCGCTTACAAGCCAGGAAAGGGGCGATCCAAACGGGCATGATGGTGGTTCATCCAACCCAACAGCAGGCTCGAATAGGTTGTGCAACATCTCGCATCAACTCGCGCCATCCTATATGCTTAGCGGAAAGCATGGCCGACAACATGGGAGACGACCATTGAGCGCGATCATCTGGAAAGACGATGTCTTCGGGGTATCCGTCACGGAAGACAGCCAGGGCAGGTTTTGGATAGCAACGTCGGACAGGACCCCGCCGGCTTTTCGGGAAAAGCCTTACATCTGCGATGGGCACTTTCTGAGCCGTGAAGATGCCATTTCCAACGCCCAGATACTCGTAGAGCACTGCCAGCTCGGTAGCTTTGGCGAACTGAGAAACCGCAATGCCTAAGGGACTACAAGGCCAGAAGCGCCCCGGGGACATGATGAGAGCGGCTATCATGGCATCCACGATCACCGCTCACGCCCGCACCACCGGCACATCTGCCAACGCAGTCGTATAGCTGGGCGAACGGCTATCCTGGCGCATCCGCCAAGCTCGGCCGATTGTGGCCGCCGGCACCAGCGTGTCGCGGCCCATCCGGCTGTTGATCGCGTCCATCGCCGCCATGAGCCGTGCGCCGCGCGCCCGATCGGCAGCGGCCAGCAGGTCAGGCTGCACCTTGGTAACCGGCACCAGCCCGGTCAGGATCACACCGGCCTTGCTGAACTGGAAGCCTTCGCGCCAGATCCTGCGGGCGCCGGCCGTCGCCGCAGCGATCAGCGCGAAGGTGTCGTCGGTCGCCGGCCGCAGTTCGACCGTGGCGGCGTTGCTGTAGGCCGGACCGGGCCGGAAGGGCGACGTGTGCATGAAGACCTGGAGGGCTTCGGCGGCCAGCCCCTCGGCGCGCAACTTCTCCCCGGCCCGAGTCGCATAGGCCGCCACCGCCTCCCTCATCGGCTCCCACTCCGTCACCGGCTGGCCGAAGCTGCGGGTAACGGCCGTCGTCTTGCGCGGCGCCGGCGCCTGATCGAGCGGCAGGCAGGACAGCCCGCGCAGCTCGTAGACAATCCGCTCGCCCACCACGGTCAGCACCTGCCGGGCGCGCCGGGGCTCCATGTCGCGCAGATCCGCCGCGGTCTTCACCCCCAGCATGCCCAGCTTCTCGGCGCTGCGCCGGCCGATGCCCCAGACGTCCTCAACTGGCACGACGCGCAGCACATGCTCACGCTCCGATTCGCCGCCCAGGGCGCAGACGCCGCTGTCGTCCAACAGCGTCTTCTTGGCAGCGTGGTTCGCCAGCTTGGCCAGCGTCTTCGTCACGGCGATCCCGACGCAGGTCGGAATGCCGGTCCACCGCCGGACCGTCGCCCGGATCTCTGCGGCGTAGGCCCGAAGGTCGCGGCCCTCGAAGCCGGAGAGATCCAGGAAGGACTCGTCGATGCTATAGACCTCCAGCCGTGGCGTGAAGCCGCGCAGGCAGTCGGTCACCCGGGCCGATAGGTCGCCATACAGCGAGTAGTTGGAGGACAGCACCCGTACTCGATGCTGGCGGACCAGATCGCGCACCTCGAACAGCGGCTGGCCCATCTTCACGCCCAACGCTTTCAGCTCGGCGGAGCGGGCGACGAAGCACCCGTCGTTGTTCGAAAGCACGCCGACCGGGACGCCTTCGAGCCGGGGGTCGAAGACCCGTTCGCAGCTCACATAGAAATTGTTGCAGTCCACCAGCCCGTAGACCCGCGGCGGCGCCATGGCCATCAGCGCCGATGCAGGCGCACGGTGCTGGTGACCACACCCCACACCTCGAAGCCGGGTCGGTCGGTGACCTCGGTGGGCCGGTAGCTCGGATCGTCGGTCTCCGGGATCAGGTAGACCCGCCGCCCCCGGATCAGCAGCCGCTTGCAGACCAGTTCGCCGTCCAGCACCGCCACCACAACATCGTCATGCCGGGCGGTCAGGCTGCGATCCACGATGGCCAAGTCACCGTCATGGATGCCCGCCCGCGTCATGCTGTGGCCGGCAACGCGCAGGGTAAAGGTGGCGGAGGGGTGCGGGACCAGAACTTCGGCGAGATCGATTCGGCCCTCGACATAGTCCGCCGCCGGGCTGGGAAAGCCCGCCGACACCACCGCCTCGACCGCCACCACCGGACACGACGTCATCAACACCGGAACCGGCGTCTTCATGCCCACCTCCCCCATCTGAACCCTCAGGCGAGGATGGCGCGGAACGAGAACTTTTCAAGAACTAAAAGCGGTTGACACCAACGTTGGGGAGTGCGGAGCAGCGGTCAAAATGGGAATATCGTCCCGGTTTATCACCCGCAGGATGGTGGCGGTTTCACCCTACCCGGCCTACACATCCCCGCCCCGGGCCGGCTCTCGGCGGTAGGCAACACCAGAGGCATCGCATGAACTATCAGGACCTGATCAAGGCGATCAACACCGCCCCCCGCGATCCAGGCGGCTGCACACCGCCGGTGGTTGACGTGGTTCGCGCCGGCGGGGAAAAGGTCCGGTTACTGGTCAACGCCGCCTTGGGGTGGGAGATCAGGCGTCAGCGCAAGGCCGGTCTCGGCGATGAGGGCGAGGTGCTGGCCTTGCGCGATCAGCTCGTTGCCAACATAGAGGCGGCGAGGGCGAATCCATGACCATCCTCGCCGCATGACCTATCACAACTTACTTCAGAATGAAGGCAAGGTAAGAGTCAGATCCCACGGTCCCAATGGTTTGCGTGATGGCACCAATGGCCTTGCCGGAGAACGTCACGCTCATGTCGATCGAGCCGTTGTTGTCAAGGTCGATATGCGCCGTGGCGCCCTTGTAATTGTCGGCACCAGACATCTCGGCCCACGTAATTTTTGATGTCCCTTCGTTCCAGCCCCAGGCAGTGGTCCACTCCCCAGCCTCCAAATCTGTCACAGTGGACCACGTGACCCCGCCACCGCGACCATCCAAGAAGAACGTGTCCGAACCAGCGCCACCGGTCAGGAAGTTTGAGCCGGTTCCGCCATCGATCACATCATTCCCGTCACCTGCGTTAACGGCATCGTTGCCGGCGGTCATGTTGAAGAAATCTCCGTCGGTCGATCCATTCACGGCTTCGTCCGCCGAAGACCCGATGAGCTGCCACTTGAGCCCGGCAACCGGGCCGGAATAGGCTGTGGCTGCAACGCTGTCGCCGACCCCACCGACTGATCGAGAAAAGACCGCGGCCGGCTCGCTGCCCTTGGCCTCTGTACCCGTCACCGCTGTCGGCGGCGCCGGAATATCCTCGCTACGTGATCCGGTGCCGGTCGGCTGCGACGTTTGCGAGGAGGTGTTCTTGCCGTCTCCCCCCACATCCTCAGCAACCGCAAGCCCCCAAGAACCCGATCCACGAATGTAAGAATTCGATACACTCAAATAATAAGTACCGGTCGCATCCGGCTTGAATCCTACGATACTATCGTAGCTGTATTGGTCATACGCCCCAATATCATCACCATCGACGTAGCGAAGAAGATATCCGCTCGAATCGAAGATGCTGAGATCAACCTGATAGGTTCCTTTAGCGATGAAGTTATAGGTTGCGTTACTTGAGAGATTGACTGTCACAAAGTCGATAACTTCGTAGGTTGTAAACACGCCCGATGCGGTACCTAAATTCTCGTATAAACTTGATCCACTTGCCACAAAGGAGACCTTGGCGTCAGGATTTTTCCATGACTCCAGACTCATTTCGCTCGCTGCGTGGGTTTCAGTCCAAAACGGATTGCGCGCCATCGGTATCTCCATTCATATGCGTACAATTTACAACCAAGCCAAACAAGGCTATGCCAACCTTTAATGGATAATCACCAAGAAACCCGGACCTGTCTAGGTTCTTAATCTACAATTGTACGCTCCCCTTAGCATCTGCTAGCCCTTCCACACCCCCAACGGTGGAAGCCTTCCGACATGCCCCGCCCCACGATCACCGGCGCCCTATGGATCATCGCGTCCGCGCTCGCCTTCATGGCCGCCAACATCGCGATCCGGCACCTGGGCGCTAAGCTGCCGCCGCTGGAGATGGCCATGTTCCGGTCAGCCGGCGGCTTGATCATGGTGCTGGTCGCGTGGCGGGCCTTCTTGCACCTGCGCCAACTCCGGGACCCACACATCCACCTCGTGCGGGCGGTTGTGGGCGCGGTGTCGCTGATCGCGCTGGTCCACTCTTACGCCACCCTGCCCGTCGCCCTGGTCACCGCCTTTATGTACGTCCGAGCTGCGTTGGTGGTGCCCATGGCTTGGCTGTTCCTGAAGGAGCGGGTTGGCCCCGACGTGTGGGCCGCGGTCGGCCTCGGCATCGCAGGGGGCGTCGTAGCGCTCTGGCCTCGCCTCTCCGCCATTGGGACGCCGGCGGCTGTGTGGCACGGTTGGGAGGCGCTGATCCTGCCGCTTGCCGCCCTCGCCGGAGCCGGGAGCCACATCTGCATGCGCCGGCTGGCCCTGACCAACCCGCCGAGCGTCGTGGTGGCCGTCTCCGCGATCCTGGTGACCGCCGTGGTGGCGGTGCCAGCGTCCAGCGTGGCGATCGAGCCGCCGGCCGCCGATATCCCGCTGTTGGTCGGCATGGCCCTGCTGAGCGGGCTGGCGCAATGGTTCACGGTCCGCGGCTACCGCTACGCCTCCCCTGCCCGGCTGGCACCGTTGTCGCTGATCGACGTGCCGATTGCCTTGGTGGCCGGCTACGCGCTGTTCGGCGAGGTGCCGGGCAGCATGCAGGCGGTCGGGTCGGGAATGATCATCGGGGCGGCGCTTTACGTGTTTCGGGCGGAGCGGTCCGATTCGCGCTAAAATTCGTCCGAGTCGGTCCCATAATTCGAGAAAATTGCGCAACATTATTATCGTATCGCGCAACCTCACCCATCACCTACACATGCTGGTATGCAGCAATCTTACTGCAACTAAAAAAGTTCGCTACCCACTTGGCCACACCGGTTGCGCAACGAAATTCCCAGCAAGGCTTACGAATCAAGCACCTGACGCTCAAATTGGTTCACCCAACTCCACAGAATCGCTCATAGGTCTGGATCGCCCCAGCATCACACCCCCCACGTGGGTGGTAGTGGCGCACAAGATCGCTTTGTTACGTTCAGACGAAAGGAAAGCCACAACTTTTGAATAGCCCAAACGATGACGATGCTGCCGCTCCCGTGGGACATCCCAGGTCCATTCGCCGACATGGCCGTGATGGCGTCACGGCTCAATGCATTGCTCGTCATCATCGATCCAAACGATAACATCGTTTACGCCAGCCAAGATAAAAAGCGCCTATATCCGTTCATCGACTTTTCTGCGCCACAAACCTTCGAATCAATGCTGCGCTCGTCATGGAAACATGGAGCGGATAACGGAATCATCAGCCCACCAGACTTCGAGGCGCAGCTTGCTGATGCACAAATTGCCCGTCGAAGCCCTCGCCTTGAATTCACCCGCCGATTTCCAACCGAATTGATCTGCGCGCACATCCGTCTCGACAACGGGTGGAACGCCCAGTTGCGTGTCGAGCCGGATCGGGCTGGCCTTCGCCAATACTTCTCACGCGACCTTCCGACCTTCGGACTGCTCGAAGCGATCCGGCAAAAGGAATCTGCCGAGCAATGCGCCGCGGCCCTCGACTGCTTGGCATTCGGCATCGCAGTCCTGGGACCTGATAGACGGATCAAGCACAAGAATACCGCCATGACCGATCTCATCAGCCGGTCCGACGGCTTACTGGTGGACGAGTACGGGCGCCTATCAGCGCTTCACGGCGATGACACTGCGGAACTATCGCGTCTCGTGGCGCTTGCCAGCTTGGGCCGCCTCTTAGCGCCGACCGCGGCAACCAGCATTCGAGCTGCAGCAGGAAGGTCGCACATCGTGTCGGTATCGCGAGGCGGTGATTCCGTTGGATCAGCGGTCGTGATGGTCGCGCCGGCCAGTCTTGATGTCGCGGCCGTTTCCGACGTGCTGCACCGAGACTTCAAGCTAACCCCCGCGGAGGCTGAACTGGCCGCCATGATCGGCAACGGCTTCACGAACGACGACGCTGCCAAAGAACTCGGAAAAGCGCCTGGCACCGGGCGCGAGCAAGTCAAAAACATCCTGAAGAAACTGGATGTTGGGGCACTCGCCAACCGCGGTCAGACGGGCCTTGCCCGCTGGGTAGCCGTATTGGGGGCGATCACCGGAGCCGCCCGGTTTCGCGGCAAATCATGAAAAGAGGAAAGAACTGATGGATATCTTGAGCAAGGTCCAGGCGATCAACGCCATGAACCTGGACATTCTGGTCGATGACCTCGTGCGCGGGGGCATACCAAAGGAAGAGGCTGCGGTGGCAGTTGAGCGCTATCGGTCCTTCCTAACTGCTGTGGCCGCCTACCCGACGGAAACCCTCGTCCCGTCGAAACTGGTGGACAAGGTGTGGCACGCCCACATGCTGCGCCCGCGGGTGTATTTCGAGGATTGCATGGTCGCGCTGGGCCAGATCGTGGACCACACTCCAGGAGTCTACGGCACGCCTGCCTATGAGGCCGCCTACGCCATGACGCGCAAGCTCGTCAGCTACGGCCACACGATGCCGGTAGATCCCTACGCGGATCACCCAATGGCCGGCGCCGAGTGCTTCCGCGAGCCGGGCGAAGGCGATGAATGGCCGCTGGTGCGGAGCCGTGCCAGTGCAGCCTGAATGTCGAGGTAGCCCAGGTCGCGGCCAGGCGACCTGGGCGCCTTACCACAGATCATAATGATGAGTTCGGTGATCGGGGTGTGGTTGGCGCCGCTCCCGTTCACCGGCTCAGTCACTCACTTATGGAGCGAGTGATGCGAAAGAATGTGCCCCCGAAATCGAGGGAGCGCAAGGATATGCGCGCGGCAACAGTGTGGCACAAACTAATCGGAAGTGCCGCCCACGCTTAATCGAACTCCAAGTCCACCGCCAAGTGACTGCTCGCCATCACCGATAAATGCGACACCAGCACTCTCCAGCGCGGTCTGCATCCGCTTGATCGAGAGGTCTTCCGTGTTCTTCCCGTTCTCAAAACGGGAGACGGTGTTGACGCCAACCATAGCGGCGGCTGCGAGGTCGCGGACGCTCAAGCGTAGCGCCGCTCGAGCCATCGCGCATTGGCGAGGAGTCATCATGTGGTGAAAATATCACCACAAAGGGGTAGACACAAGCCGAAGGTGGTGGTTACATAATCACCATGTGGGTTTCATAACACCACAACGACAGTGCCGCCACAAATGAAAAGCGCCCAGCTGCGCGAACAGCTGGGCGCCCTATCAGCAGAGCCGCGCGAACGGCTCAACGGTCCCCACCAACCTTGGAAAGCCCATGAAGACCGACCCTCAAAATACCATGATACTCAGCGAGGTGCGCGGTGAAAGTGCACCAGGAGAGCCCCCCCAGGACACCCATGTGCTGATGGTGTCGCGCTCCCCTGCCGATGTTCTTGATCTGCAAGGGCGCTGCGCCGTGCTAGCGGAAACGGGCGGTGACGGAGCCGTCGAGGCCGGTGTAATCGGCGATACGTTCGACTGGCTGTTCGGCATCAGCGATGTAGACCCGCTGGCCGCCTACGGCGAATCGGGCGAGGAAGGTGACAGCGAACAGGCCATCGCATCGGGTGCGAACCCGCCGACTAATGGAAATGTCGCCAGCCGTCTGAAGCTGCTGGAAGACGCCTTTGCCACCACCATCATGACCGGCAACGGGATGATCGCACTGGCGAAGTCACTGGGCACCAGCCTGAAGCAGGCCGAGGCTGATCGGGACGCAATGCGCAATGAAACGATGACTCTATGCGAGGTTGTCAATCGGCTCGTCGGCCAAGCCTGTGCGGCTCATGCGCGAGAAGACGCGCTGCGCGGTGTCCTGCGCTTCGACCCCACGACTTATCCCACGATGGAAGCCGCTGCGGTCGAATGGGCAGGAAAGCTGTCCGTTGATCCGGTTTCGCTGCTGGAAGCGTGCGAGGCCATTGCCGCTGCGGCGCTCAATGGCGAACAGCCGGCACCGGCCCTTCTCCAGCAACGCATCCACGATTGGATGCTCGCCTGCTTCGGCGCCGAGGTCGCCGCCGACAAGCTGGAGCGCAACCACCGCTTCCTGGAGGAGGCGCTGGAGTTGGTACAGGCGTGCGGCTGCAGCCAGGGCGAGGCGCACCAGCTCGTGGACTACGTGTTCGGTCGCCCGGTCGGCGAACTGGCGCAGGAAGTCGGCGGCGTGATGGTGACCCTGGCCGCGCTGTGCCAAGCGCAGGGAATCGACATGGCCGAGGCCGGTGAGACCGAACTGGCCCGCGTGTGGACGAAGGTGGAGGCAATCCGCGCCAAGCAGGCTTCCAAGCCGAAGGGCTCGCCGCTGCCCACCACCAGTGCTGGGGAGGATCGCTGATGCGCTCCACCATGATCGCGTCACTGAACTTGACCTTCCGTGATGCCGTTGATCGGTGCCTGGATCTGATCGCCCAGCAGAACAGCACACCGACCGACACCGAGGAGGGCGAGGCCCGCGCCGATGCCATCGCCGTGCAGTGGCTTCGGTTGGCCGACAAGCTTCTGTCCGCCGTCCCGGTCACCATGGCGGACGGCGCGGCAATCGCCGACCTGCTGTTGGACGACTGCGCCGGCCTGCCGAACGCCGGAGTGCACGGCCCCAAGCTGGCCGCCCTCGTCCACCTCCGGAACTTGCTGGCGCGGCAGGTCGAGCAGCTGGATGACGGCGCTGACTGCGGCCCGTTCCTCGCCGACGTCCGCCGCTGGCTGGAACTTGAAGCGACCATTGGCGCCGAAGGACAAGACGACGCCGACCTGATCGATTCGAGCGAGGAGGCTTACCGTCTAGCCCTGAAGATCGCGGCGTACGATGGGAACCCGACGCTGGCCATGGCTGCCAAGGCGCTGCTGCTCTGGGCCGAACACCCGGTGGCCTGCCACCCAGACAGCAGGCCCGGTGCCCTGCCGTTCCCGCCCCCGGTGTCGGCTGCCCAGAAGGAGGAGGACGCGCTGATCTTCGGGTTGGTCACCGATGCGCTACGGGCGGTGCCGGAGTTGAAGGCGCTGCTGACCGGCGAAGCGGCCGTTGCGAACGAGGCGGACGACTTCGGCGCAGCCATTGCCAGCCTCGCCGACCGGGCCATCCCTCACACCGCGCCTACGGTCCCCACCGCCATCACCGATGCTATGGTGGAGGCGGGTGCCAACGCCGCCGGCTGCTCCCCCGACGCCTTCCGGGCCGGGTTCACGGCGGCGCTCAAGATGATGGAGGCTGCGTGATGTCCATCCTGCTGCAGTTTCACACGGATCGGGGCGCGCCGCGCCCCGTCCACACCGAGATCCACGTCGAGCGCTTAACCCTGCGCGCCGCCGCGGATTGGCAACAGGACATCGCCGCAGAGTGCCGGCGCCGCCGGACGCTCAGCGCCGACCTGTTCGACTGGCTGGAGCGCCGCGGCCTGTTCGACCGCTGCACAGTGCTGGCCGCCATGGAGGCGGAGACGCCGCTGGTGTTCCGCCGGATCGGCGTGCCGACGGTGAAGGTTCTCGGCATGGGCTGGAGCCGGTCCATGATCGGCCAGCCCGAGGCCGCCGACCCGCACGCCGACTACGCCCACCGGATCGGGCTGGAATACGCCGAGGCCATCGGCGCGGGCGAGGCCCTGTTCAACCGGATCGCTGTGACCGGCGTGGGGCGACCCTTCGTCTACACCCAGGCGCTGTTCGGGTGGGAGGACCGCGGGCGGCGGGCCGTGCTGTCGGCCATCGACGTTCATACCATCCACTGAAGTCGAGCCGGGCCGTTCGTCATTGAGCGCCCGGCAGTTGGGCGCCGCCACGGGCATAGATCTGCTGTGGTGTGCAAACCGCATCGAGTTGTACGACGACAGCCCCCGGCTGGCTGTTCAGCCCCATCCAGGCATCGTAGCCCACGATTTCACCCCTCCTGATGTCGCGATAAAGACCGTAGGAGAGATAGCGGACGTCGGACACCGGTATTCGCGCCCCGGCGAGGGATGACGCGACGACCTCGTTGCAAGGGTTTGAACTAAAGCGATCCAGAGCACTCACCGCGCCGGGTTCTGGAGCGGCTTGAGGTGGTGGGCTCAGGTTGGCGCAGGCCGCCATGAGCAATGCCGACGCGACGCTCCCACACCGAACCGCCGCCTTGAAGGATATAGACTTTCCAATCCCTTGTTTCCTCACCGCTCTGCCCTCCACCCACCTAACCTCACTCCTCAGGGGTAACAGGAATGATGCTTCCATGTCCCAGGCGCGTCAGGTCGTGGCCATGTGCTGGATGATCTCCAGGTCCAGCGCGACAGCCGCTCGACTCCACCGCATGAAGTGCAGCGGGAGCCGCCCGACGCCGTTCTGGTGATAGAGGATGCCGGGCCGCTCCTCCAGCCGGCGCCGGCCACCGCCCCGCCCGCTCCACACCGGCACCGTCTCCGGATCGACCAGCCCAACCACCCACTTCGGGTTCCAGCGGGCCAGGGCGACCAGCCGCACCAACTCGCCGAGCCGATGGAACAGGCCGGCACCGCGCCAGTCCGGACGGGTCCAGCCGGCGACGATCCAGGCCACCGCCCCGCTGGTGTCGTGGGCGGCCTCACTGGCGACGAAGGCCCATTCATCCGCCGGCGCCGAGCCGGGATCGTGCAGCGCCGACAGGTCCGCCAGCCGGGCGCCGAAGCTGGAGGCGGAGCAGTCGAGCAGCACCACGGCGTGCGTGGCAACCACCTCCCCTTCGCCGTCGACCAGCCCGAGCCAGAAGGCCGACGCGCTGGAAGGCTTGGGCAGTAGCGGGAACCAGCTGTCGCGGTGCCGGGCGTTCAGCGCCTGCAGGTCCGGCCAGGACTCGCACAGGGTCGGCGTCACGCCGCGAGCGACCAGCTCACGGGACAAGCGGTCACGCGCGGCGCCCAGCGCTGGGGCGAGCGGGCCGGTGCCCAACGACATGGTTTCGACAAGGCGGAAGTCGGGCGCGACGGTGCGCGCCGGGAACATGGCGTTCATGGTGGATTCCTTGGTGACGCGCGGCGCCGCGGTATCGGTGCGAACGCCTTGCTACGGTTGCGTAATTATGAGAGGGATGCCCAAGGCCAGCTCCAGCGCCCGTTCCGTCCGTCCGGACCAGACCGGATCGGCTCCAACCCCAACGGGGGCGCCGGCTGTGGGACAATGGGACCCGTTGAGGGCGGCTGAATGTATGAATCAGCCTGGGGTTCCCGCGGGATCATGGGGCTGGCCGACCGGCTCGCGTTGGTCAGGATCAGGCCACGACAGGGGCCCGGCGGTCGCGCAACGCGCCATAGACCAGCCCAGCCATGCAGAGCAGGTCGGCCGCCAGCCCGAAGGTCGAGCCAGTCAGCAGGTCGTGCGCGACCCAGCAGGCGCCGGCCAGAAGGAACAGGGCGCGCAGCAGGAGGGCCGACCGGCACCAACGCGCCGCGGTGGCGAGAACCATCCCGGTCGCCGCACAGGCCGATGGCCAGCCCGCCCAGGTCGAGGCGGCCAGCACCGCCAGCAGGGGCGCCGTGGCGACGTAGAGAGCCCGGCACCAGCGCGGCCGGTCATCAGGCCAAGCGGTGGCGACCTGCAGGACGGACAGCCCGGAGAGTGCCGCACCGGTCGTGGCACCGATCAGCAGGTAATGCAGCGCGAAGGCCGCGGCGGAGGCGCCCTGCCCGGCCAGCAGAGAGCGGCGACCCGACAGCCAGGGCCAGAGGGCCACCAGGGCGAACCCGGCGGCCCCGGCAAGGTCGGAGAGGTGTGGAACGGTCACGGCGAGTCCCTCACTTCCGCAGCAGCTTGTCCTTCGCCGCGCTGCCGGCGCTGGAGCCGACCCAGTAGGACACCACCGCCGACGCCATGGTGGTCAGGGCGCCGAGCATCAGCGTGGCGTTCTGGTCGATTGCGCCGGCCGGCTGGCTCAGCACTCGGTACAGCACGATGCCGAACGTCACCAGGACGATGGTCGAGACGACCGGCGCTCCCCAGGAGATGCGGCTTCCGGCCTTCGCCAGCTCGACCGTCTGGGCGCGGGCGTCGGCCCGGTCCTCGTTGTCCAGCCGCAGCAGCGCCACGACCTGATCGCCCTGCTGGCGGTACAGCTCGGCCAGCTTCGCCGGATCGGTCTGCGCCGCGGCGACGGCGCGCTCGGCGTCCGCCGGGGTGCTGATCGGGACCCCGGTCACAGCGGAAACGACGGACACCGCGGCCTCGCCGACCTTCTGGGCGGTCTCGCCGGTGCCGAGGGCGGCCTTGGCGACCTCCGGCAGCAGCACCGGGGCCAGGGCGGAGATGATAGGGATGAGCAGTGGCAGCATGGGGATGCCCCTCCTTCGGGCATGAAAAATGCCGCCTCGGCGAGGGCCGGGCGGCTGGGTGAATTTGGGTTGGCGAAGGCTGGAACGGCTGTGTGCCGACCGGGCTGAAACGGTATGCCCGCATACGCGTCCGCAGCCCGGTTTCAGCGGCTCCTCCGTTTTCGGGAGGGAGCTTTCAAGCGGGCACGGTCGTTACAGGAGCAGAGCCGAAAATTGGTCGCACGCGCTGTGCAGGCACGGCTCGAAGCGCAGGATGTCTGTGCCCGAGCAGTGGCCCGGCGACAGGGGAAGGGTTGAAACGCGCATCATCCGAACACGTCAGGCGGGATCAGACAAGCTCCACTTTCACTATAATGTTTCAAAATTTGCATTTCGCACATCACGCTCTCAAGATGCGACGCACGCTGACTTTCCCAGTTCGTTTCGGCGCACATAAACGTTTATGCCTGCCATTTTCCCAGGGCTCCGCCGATTCCATCGGTGGCATCGAACTTGCTCCAGCACGCCAAGCGCCGGACTACGGGTCATCCCTATAGTCCGGCGGCTTGGATACTCTGGGGGAATCAATGCGCGATAACGATGTCGATATGCAGAGGCGTTTCAAGACTTTCGGAATCACCGATGCAGACATTCAGACTCTCCGTTCCAATGCGGCTTTCGCTGACCAGGAGTTACCCCGCCTCTTGGAGGCTTGGCATTCACGTTTCGCCGAGTGGCCGGAGATCCACGCCACCTTGATGAAGCCCGAGGTCCACGCGCTGCGGGTTGCGCACTGGGTTCGCGTGGCGGCCGGGCGGTTCGATGCGGGCTTTGCGGAGTCCGCTAATCGGCTGGCTGAGGCGTTCTATAAAAACGATGTCCCGAGCTACGCGGTCGCCATTTGTCACCATACCGTCACTAAGGGCATTATCGAGAGCCTGAACTTGGAGGTTGTTTCGCCACGGCTGTTTGGGCGCGCCGAAGCCGATCGCAAAGCGGCGGTCCGCAACACCTTGAGCAAGATTGCCTGGATGGACCTCGAACTGTTGCTTGAGACCTATGCGGAAGCAGAACGGCGTTCCCGCTCGGACGTGCTGAACCGGCTGGCGGCGAACTTCGAGCACGAGGTAAAAGGCATCGTTCAGGATTCAGGCGCAAAGTCTCTGGAGATGCAGTCGGCGGCCGAGCGCATGGCGGAGCTGGCCACCCGGACCAGCCAGCAGTCCCTGGACGTGGCGAGCGCAGCCGAACAGGCATCGATCAACGTCCAGACGGTGGCGAGCGCATCGGAGCAACTCAGCGCGTCCGTCGCCGATATCAGCCGGCAGGTCGCTATTTCCTCCCAAATTTCCCAAGAGGCCGTGGCCCAAGCCGATGCCACGACCAGCACGGTCAACGGCTTGGTCGAAGCCGCTCAACGCATTGGCGATGTCGTCAACCTGATCAACCATATCGCCTCGCAGACCAACCTCCTGGCGCTCAACGCGACCATCGAGGCGGCAAGGGCTGGAGAGGCCGGCAAGGGCTTCGCCGTCGTCGCCGGCGAGGTGAAGCATCTGGCCTCCCAAACAGCCAAGGCCACGGACGAGATCGCTGCGCAGATCGCCGCCATGCAGAATGCAGCACGCGGCTCCGCGGTGGCCATCAACGAAGTCGGAGTCACAATCAACCGGATCAACGGGATCACGACCGCGGTCGCCGCCGCTGTCGAGGAGCAGTCGGCTGCAACCCTGGAAATCACCCGCAATATTCAGGAGGCGTCGAAGGGCACTCAGAGCGTCAGCCTGATCATCAGCGAGGTGACACAGGCATCGGTGGACACGGGGCACCTGTCAGCGAGTGTGCTCAGCGTCTCCGGCATCTTGCATGAACGAGCCGGCACGATGTCCAAGCGGGTCGATACGTTCCTGGAGCGTATCCGCGCTGCGTGATCTCGGCGAACCGACAAAGACCAGCACCGCACATGATCGATAGGAACGGTGAGCTGGATCGGCGCTGAAGCAGCCAGTCCAACTCATCCGCCGATATGTCCGTCAGGTCCACCGTCTGGCCGGCGAGTGCGTGCGAGTTGCCGTTTCCTCATCAGTTCGGCAACCGAAAGCCAATGCAGGCCTGAACCTGTTCCGCCGCGCCCTCCGCCTAAATTCCCTGAACAGCATCGAAAGGCACCAATCGACACATTTGGGGAGTGAGCGATTAATTTCGCGCCTGCGGTGTTCAATAGCGAAATAACTGATGCGGGAGACGCGAGTGACGACAAGTGCCCTGAAGCCGATCCTGGTGGTCGAGGACAACCTGCGGGACCTGGAACTGACGCTGGCGGCGCTGAAGAAATGCAAACTCTCCAACGGTATTATTGTCGCCCGCGATGGTGAAGAAGCGCTGCGGTTGCTGTCTCTTCGCGATCCGGAAACCGGATGGCCAACCCAGCTTCCCGCAGTCGTCCTGCTCGAACTCGATCTTCCGAAGATCGATGGGCTGGAAGTGCTGGAACGGGTGAAGAGCAACCCGGCCATCCGGCACGTCCCTATCGTCATGTTCACGGCGTCATGCGAGGACAACGACATCATACTCAGCTATGAGCTGGGCGCGAACGCGTTCGTTGTTAAGCCCATGGATTCCGAAGCTTTATCTGAGGCGATCCGTAGTTTGAGCGCGTTCTGGGCCAGCCTGAACCAATCGCCAGCCAGTTGCTTCCAGGGGTTGGCTGCTCCTTTCCGATGAGTGCTTGCCGCCGGTCGCAGCGGCATTGCCCCATCGCCCGAGCCGGTGGGCGGGCCGGCGGCGATCCGGTTGTGACCTTGCCGGCCGCGGACCGAGAGTCCCGTTTTATGTGAGATCCATCACATGTTTTCCTGCCCCAACTCCGCGATTGTGCATACGGAAGAATGCAACGTATTGCGTGGTGGGTTGCCATGTCATCGAAGAAGCTCAGGAACGTTTGCGTCGCCG
Organism: Azospirillum brasilense; assembly: GCF_005222205.1. NCBI lineage: Bacteria > Pseudomonadati > Pseudomonadota > Alphaproteobacteria > Rhodospirillales > Azospirillaceae > Azospirillum > Azospirillum brasilense. The sequence continues at coordinate 267,343 of NZ_CP032345.1, forward strand.
GGAAGCGCACCAGCATGCGGCTGGAGCCGGCCTTCTGGGACGCTCTGGCGGAGATCGCGCAGAGGGAGGGCCTGACGGTCGGCGCGCTGTGCACCCGCCTCGCCGAGCGGATGGATGCCCAGGACGCAGACAGCCTGTCCAGCACCGTGCGGGTCTACGTGATGGAGTATTTCAGGGCGGCCACGCCAGGGCGGGAAGAGGTTCGTTGCGAGATGGCTATTGCGGCGGAGTGATGGTGCCGACGCGGGAGCGCGCCGTGGGAACGAGAAGGGCGCCCGAAGGCGCCCTGGTGAGGTAGTGTCGCAAAAGGTTTAGGCCGCGATTGCCTTGATGCGCAGTTCGCTTCTAGAGAACGGAACGGGGTTGCTCACGTGCTTGAGCAGGATCAGGCTATGGTTCTCCCATTCGACGCGGTCGTCATATACAGACTCCCGCGCAATCTCCGGATACTCCTCCTTGAGGTCCAAGAACTCAGAAACTCTACGCTCAACCGCTTGTTGGTTTGGGACGGCCTCAACAAAGGCAATTGGCGCTTTTTCTGCGCGATCTAGAATAATGTTGCCTACCCGGTATTCGCGACCACTGCTTCCAACGATCGCCTCGCGTTCCCTGAGCCGCGTCCCGACAAGCTCTCGAAGCCTGGAAGACACGGCCTCTCTGAAGATTTCAGCGTGCTCGGCGGCGGCGCGCAACGCTTGGTCGCCCACTACCCGAGATGCGTTCGCCACGAGAACGATTGCGACGGCGAGTTGGTCAGCCATGCACCGCATACTCATGCGCCCATCTATGAACTCGCAGCCGTACTGATGAGCAAGTTGTGCCAATCGACTACGGAGCCGCTTCGTCAACTCGACACCAGATAGGGTTAGGAACATTGCTCCTGCGCCAGCATCATGGACGACGTGTTGTCCGGCCTCGACCGTCACCAGCACATTGACCGCTTGTCCGTTCGGATAGATCACGGGCATGGTCACCTCCACGCCAGCCGGCGTATGCCTTGCCTTGATAAGGGAACGGCAAGCCGCCTCTAGGTCCGTGTCTGATATGCGCGTATTCATAGCGGCAGTTCCAGTTGCCTGTCTCGGCCATGCGGGGGCTTGTACCGCACGGCGTCCTCGATTTTAGCAGCTTCCAAAAACTCGGATAGCCACTCTTTGTGAGTGAGCCTTCGCCTGTCTGGACGCGCCTCCATCCCCGGCCACCACTGCCAATGCGTCTCAGAGACGACAGATTTAGTGCTGATATTAAAGTGCGTCCGCGCTGGATCGACGTCCAGTGCGAGTATCCGGATTTTCCTGAAGATCAGAGCAAAGCCGTACTTGGGCGGAAAGAATGTCCTATTGGCGGTCAGGATCAACTCAGCGCCTTCTGTCCCGCCTCCGGTGACGGCAATGAACAGCTTCGCCTCCACGTAATCAGGATGCGTCTTGTTGCGCCAACGAACGTTTCCCATGGCGAATTTTTCGGCTGCAAAGAACCGATCAACCGCCGCCGCCATAGCTTCGCGCTCTGACCCCATCCCCTTATCTCACCACTTCCTCACCTCAACCACGCGGGCTTAACTACTTCGCCTTGATGCAGACAGGCTGAGCGGGGACCCCCAACTGCACTGGAGGGGCTGCGCCCTTTTCGGCAGCCACGAAGTAATCCGTGCTGCAAAGAACTACGGTCCTCGACGCGTGATCGTAGAGCCACAAGCCGTTGTTGCCGGCGGATATTGAAACCGCGCCACCCCCCTGAGCCTGGGCGTCCATTGAACCGCTGAATGCAACGACGCCTGCGGCGCCCACAACGGCGCCGACCATCAGCGCTCCGCCTGCGATGAGCGTTTCTCGCACGATCACTTACTCCCGCATGAGCGCTAGCCGCCGAGCGCCACCGGTGCGAGTGTGAAGGGAAATTCTAAACAGTTTGTGACTAGCAACGCTCAACGATCATCCCGCCTCGAACAGCTTCGCCTCCGCAACCCGGCGCTTCTTCAGCCCCTCCAGCTCGACCTTCTTCCCGTTGACCGTAGCGAACACCCACCGCCCGAACTGGGCGACGGCGCCCTTGTGGTCGCCCTGGTTCAGTAGGCGTAGCAACGTCGAGGACTGCAAGGCGCCGGCCCCCAGGTTGAACACGAAGGAGGCGAGTGCGCCGCGCTGCCGATCGGTCAGCGGCACCTTCACGAGCCGGTCGACGTCACGGGCGGCCTCGGCCATGTCGGCGCGCAGGTAGACCTCAGCCTGGAGGGAGGTGATGGTCTGGCCCATCCGGACCCCGGCGGTGTGGCCGTAGCCGATGGTCGGCACGCCAGCAGGACACAGGTAGGCCTTCAGGTACAGGCCCTCGAAGTGGCGGACGAGGGCCAGGACGTCGGGGTGGATCTCGCGCGGGATCGCCGCGCCGGAGGGCACGTTGGTCATTGGGTTACTTCCTCATTGGAATTGTTTTAAAGAGCCGCCCCGTTTAGCGTTGCTCCATCTGCCTTCCAGGGCAGGGGATTAGCTGAACCTCGGCGGCTCTCTGGGGCCGCCATTCTTTTTGCCAGCGCGCCGAGCCCCGACAGACTGGAGGTTCAGCGGGTCGCGGCGTTCGCACCCAGCCGCAGGTGGCCTGTACTCATCCCCTGGCGCGCGACGATGAGCAGGTGTGCCAGCAGCAGGCGGGCGGCGGCCTCGTCCCCGCCGCAATCGGCCAGGGCCTTGTCGGCGACCTGCTGGGCGTCGGGTTGGGTGGGCGGCTCCGGCATCACGCCACCCGGCGGTCGTGCTGGTCGATGTGGGTGTCCATGCGCTGCTGCAGCCCGTCCAGCCGCTCCGACAGGCTGTTCAGCAGCGCGAACACCTCGTCAATCGAATGGCTGGCCGGCTGCGGACGGTTCAGCCACATCCGCCAGCCCAGCAGGCCGGCGGCGGACAGGATCGCGGCGGCCTGCACGGAGGGGTGCGCGCCGGTCAGGGCCTGGATGGTGGAGCCGATCAGGCCGTTGACTGTGGGGTCGTCGGCCAGGGCGACCGCGGCGGGAAGGCCCGTGCCGATGACGGCCAGGGCGGCGACATGGGGCAGCTTCATAGTGGTCTCCTGCAGCCCGGCGCCATGGCACGGGCATGAAAAAGGCGCCTCGCGGGCGCCGGTCGGTGGACAGGGTTGGGAGTCTTGTCGCGGACGCGTCAGGGCTCGGTCGGCCAAAGCACCGCATGCGGGAATCCGGCCTGGGCCGGGAGGTCGGCGAGAGCCTGCATGTAGCCGTCCAGCGCGGCCAGATCGTCGGTCGGCACTTGGCCGAGGCGCGCCTCCCGGGCGTGCCGGCTGATCCGCCACGCCACCGCGTCCAGCCGACGGTCGCGCTCCGCCCGCACGATGGCGGCCATCTCCTCATCGGTCGGCGCCGGCGGGTCGGCGAGCATCGGTCGGCCATCCGGCCCGGGGACGATCTGCTTGCCGGCACACTGCCCGGCCATCACAGCGGCGAAGTCCGCCTCGCTGATCGCCACCGCGTCCGCGGGGATCGCCCGGCCGTGCCGGTCCGCGTCGTAGAAGCCGCCGGTGCTGGGTGCGTAGTACCTTGCCATGGAAAAGCTCCTTCAGGTGCCAAGGACAAAAACTTGCACGTTGGCCAGGGCCAGAACGCCGTTCACGCGCGAGGAGACCCGGGTGCTGACCAGCGGGTTGAGGTCGGACACGTCGTCCCAGGACGCGGTGAAACTGGACGATGGGTTGGTCGCCGTCCCGGCGACGCTGACGATCGGCAGGAGTTTCGCGACCCGGAAGGCCTCCGGATGAACGAAGGTCCCCACCCCGCCCGCCGACGTCGTCAGATACCTGCACCATTGCAGCAGCAGGCCACCGGGCAACATCTGGCAGCCGACGGGGCCGTAGGACCGGGTGAAGGCGCCCAGCATGGTGGCCAACTGGTCGTATTTGGTGGGGTCCAGCGTCCCGCCGAACGCCTCGACCGCTCTGGCGATCTCCTCCTGCAAATGATTGAACATCGCGGCGTTGAGCGTGGTCGCCGGGTCCCCGAGCAGCGGGTTGCCGTCTTTGAAGCCGTTTTTTCCAGGTCCGTGTAGGTCCACAGCTTTTGTGGCGGAGTCGATGCGCATCATGAGAGGGATTCCTTACGCGAAGACGCGCTGTTCAAGCGCAGTGATCCGGGAGTCCGAGAGGTCGGCGCGGCGGCGCTGATAGGCGGCCTCGACCACCAGGCATTGGTCGTAGCGCAGCCCCCAGCGCTCGCCCGTGACGCGCACGGAGCCGTCCGGGTCGCCGGTCGGTTCGGTCAGGTCGTCGCGGCACAGCAGGCCGTAGCGCCACGGGTTGAGGCCCTGTGCGGCCAGGACGTCGTGAACGTCCTGCGCAATGGCGCCGGCATGGATGCGGGCGCCATCGCCTTTCGCCTCGACCGCGTCCCGGAACCGGTACAGGCGCCACGACACGCCGCCCCAAGCGTCGAGAAGGGCATCGTCAATCGGGGCAAAGTCTTGCTTGGCCGCGCGGTCCGACGTGTTGACCACGCCCGACGCGCCGTAGATGTTGCGGGCACGAAGCGACGCGCCGCCGATGTCCAACGCGTTGTCGACCATGGGCTGCAGGTGGCCGTCGTGGTGGATTTGCCAGCGGTCCACCAGGACGCCCATCCGCCGGCTTTGCAGCACCAGCGCGCCCGCGGCGTTGGCCAGGGTCCCGTCCACCAGGTGCCCACGGATTCCCGCGACGTCCCCGTAGACGCCACCGCTGAAGACCGATCGGAGCGCCACCTGTCCGCCGCGGCCGACGGCGAGGCCTCGACGATCGGCCACGGCCACCATGTTGCCCAGCTCGTCGGCGCAACGAATGAAGACGTTGCCCCAGATTTCCACGGTGCCAAGCACCGACGCGGCGATGTCCAGCGGGTCGGTGATGTCCTCAAAGACGTTGCCCTCGATCAGCGTGCCCCCACCGCCGGCCTCCACGATCACACCCTTGGTGTTCGTGAAAATCTCGTTGCCGACGATCAGACCGCGGCCGTTCTTGACGCGGATGCCGCCGCCGAAGCGCCCCCCGGTCACCGACACCGTGGCATGCCCGTGGCTGTTGCCCACCGTGTCGATGGTGATCGTGTCGACGCCCTGGCCGATCCCGGTGCAGTTGAGCAGCGACACGTAAGCCGACGTTCCGGTGATGAAGAAGCCGCCCAAGATGCCGGTGTCGGGTGACGTGTAATCGGCCTGGCAGCGGATCAGCGTCACGTTGCTGACGTTGTGCAGGACGTAGCCCTGGACGTGGCCATAGCTGAAGCAGTCCACGAGCGAGAACCAGTCGGCCGGCCCCGACACGTCGTTGGACACCCGGAACCCATAGCCCGTGCGCCGCAGCGGCGCCGCCGCGGCCTCCGACCCGGCCCCCACGCCCGGCGTGTAGGCGGTCAGGTATGGCCAGGCATGGACGGAGGCGATGCGTCCGATGTCGAAGCCACCGGGAACGTGAAGCCCGCTGTGCGCGTCGATGCCGACATGCCGGATGCCCGGCCGCGCACGGCCCCGGGTGTCGATCCCCAGGCCAAAGCCCAGGATCATGCAGTCCAGCACCGTTGCGTCGTCGCCACCGAACTCGACGGCGGTGCCGTTCATCTGGCCGGGGATCGTCGCGGCGACGGCAGCGGACGGGACCGGCTGGGTCAGCCCGGCCCGGATGATCAGCAACCCGCGCAGCCCGGCACGCTCGCCCAGCGTGATCGTGGCGGCCCCGAGCCGCAGTTGCCCGCCCAGGTCGTAATACGACTTGGTCGCGGCGTCCTGCAGCCCGCCGTGGCCACCCGGTCCGACAACGGTCCAGCCCTGCGGGATGGTGAGCGACGAGCCCAGCAGGACCTTCGCGGATTCCGGCACATAGATCGGGCCGGGCCGGCGTGTCGTCGTGGCGAAGAACAGGGCGAGCGCTGTCCTATCGTCGGCGACACCATCGGCCACAACCCCGGTGATGTCGAAGACGGACAGCCGCTCGCCCAGCTTCTGCGCGACCGGCCGCACCTGCGACCCCCCGTCTGCGACGACGGCCGCGTTGGCGAGATCCGCGCGTGCGGTTTCGACGCCGCCCGGCGTCTCGCCATCATGGACGCGCAGGGTCCGCCTGGTGGTGTCCACCATGACTTCGCGTGGCAGGCCGGTCACCCCGGCCATCTGCCCGGTCGGGTAGCCGATCAATGCAAGTCGGTCGAGCTTGTTCATTCCGTCCATCCATGCAGGTCGCCGGTCATGAGGTCCACGGACGCCCCAGAGCCGGCCATCAGGTCGCGGGTGACGCCGGTGGCGTCCGTCAGGTCGAGGTCCGGGCGGTAGCCGAACAGCACCGCGCTGTGCGCCGGCGCCGCCCGGCGGATCACGCATTCCAGAAGCGCCGACCCCCAAGCCGCGAGCGCCTCGTCGCAGCCGGAATTCGCCGTGAACGGGTAGCTGCCGGCGGAAATCGGCGCGTTCAGCCGCCACGCGTGCGGCCAGCCCGCTTCGGCCGTGTTCAGCGCCGCGCTGCAAGGTGAGCCGACGCTGAAGGGCGCGAATTCGGTGATCGTGCAGCCGGGATACCCCATGCTGTCGGCGAGCCCGATGAAGTAGCTCCGAGACTGACCACCTGTGTCGATCAGCTTCGAAACCACGCGCCGACGCCGCTCGGCCAAGCCAACGGCCGGACCGGTGCATGCATCGGGAAGCCCAAGCGACGCCTCCCACTCCGGCAGAAGCAGCGTCGCTGTCGCCGGGAAGGCGTCGACCAGCAGTGCCGCCGCATCAGCGGTTTGCCGCTCGTACACGGCCGCCAGCCCGTCCAGCACCTGCCACTGCACGGTGCCAGCATCGCGCGGCCACGCCCGGCCACGGGGCAGCAGCGCTTGCAACGCCGACCGGAAATCGGCGCGCGTGAATGTCCAGCCCATGGGTCACGTCCAGGTGATAGCGCCGAGCGTCGGCAGGTGGCCGGCGGTCGCCGTGACATCGTCGGCCGGCACATTGATGTCGAAGGCCGTCAGGCCAAGCGCCCGGACCGCCGCCCACAGCGCGGCGACCCGCACCGTCCCACCCGGACTGCCATCGTCGCGCAGTTGCGCCGCCAAGGCTTCCGCCACCGCCGACCGGTAGGAAACCGGCACACCCGCGATGGTGAAGGCGATGGGTTGGGCCGCTGGGGCAACGACGGTCACCAGCGACGTGACCGGGGCGAGTGGCCAGAGGTGGTTGGCGACAGCCAGCTGGTCACCAGTTGCTTCGGGGCCTCGGCGTTCGTCCGTCGCCACGCCATCGGTACCCACCGGGAAGCCATCGGGGTGGCTGTCGTCGAACATGACGTAGATGATGACCGACCCGACCCCAGCCCCGTGGGGGCACACCAAGCCCGCGTGACGCCCGGGACTTCCAGCGCCCAGGCCACGTAGTCGGCGGCGGCACCGCCCATGGGCGTCGTGGCGTAGGCTGCCAGCATTCGAGTGCGCAGCCCATCATCATCCTCGGCATCGGCACCGCCGGTGAGGACACCGGCCGTCCCGGACGACTGCACGCCGACAATCGCAGCGGTCAGCGCCATGGCGGCGCCAGCCGAGGCGTTGCCTACGGCGCCCGCCTCCACCGCCGTGACGGTGACCGCCACCGTGCCGCCGCCGCCCACAGCCACGGCGTCGTCCGTGGTGTAGGTGGCGCCGTCGTAGCGGGAGACCGAGGTCCCGGCAGGGAGAATTGCACCGGGTGCGCCGGTGAAGGTCACGGTTCCGGTCGCGGCAGCGGCCGGTTTGCGCGTCACGCCCTTCAGCGCGGCCCAGCCCTCCAGAGCCTCGTCCACCGCGGTGAAAGGAACGGCTTGCCGGGCGATCCAGTCCAGGTAGCCGTAATGCAGGTGAGCCATCGCAGCCTGGACGTCACCCAGCACGCGCAGCACGGCGCGGCGGAGGAGGTCCGCCCCAGCGCCGACGGCGGACGTGACGTCCTGCGCGACCTGCGCCCGGAGATCTGAGAGGGTTGGGCGTGAAAACGGCATTTAGGCGACTCCCTGCCAAGCCCAGGAGGCGTTGAGCGCGACGGTGCGGCCGTCGCTGCGGTAAGCGGTGATGCGTAATCCGAGGAAGGACCGACGCTCCCAGGTTGCGACGATCTCGAAGCGGGCCACGACCCCATCGTCGATCAGCCATTCCAGCGCCTCGACGGCGTAGTCCTCGGCCCGCCGCCGGGTCTCTTCCGTCTGCTTGGCCCGGTCGAGCAGCCACAGACGGGAGCCAAGCTCCGGGGCGCCCCACCAGCCGCGACGGTCGGCCGTGCCGTCCGGGATCGCGTCATCGGGTTGGGCTTGGCGGTCGGTGAATATGGACAGCAAAATGGCGGTGGCCAGGTCGTCGCCTGTCTCCAGGTCCCCTCCGGGCGCAAGGGTCCAGTCGCCGCGGCTGTCCGCCGCGGACCATCTGATGGTGATGTCGGCCATGGAAGCCTCAAAAGAAAACCCCGCCACAACGGGCGGGGCTGGTCGATGTTTCTGGCCTTTGCCAGCTAATCCAACTCTTCGAGAGACACACTCACTGGCGGCGATTCGTCTTCCTGAAAACGGGGAACTCGGCCGACTGCCACTATTTTCCCATAAGCCCAACCGCTATCGGGATGGGCGATATAAACCGTTTCGTCTTGCGGGTATTGCTGAAGAGCCCTGATCAGCTCTGCAATAGTCATCGGTGAAGGATTCATAACGACAGTCCTTCTAAAAACCGCCAAGTCACGTAGATGATAAACCTATTCCTGCGGCAACGGCGTATCGGTGCGAGCCGGGCCGGACTGCACGCCGCCGTGGGTGTGCTCGTTGTAGATCGCCCGCATGTCGGCCATCGTCCGACCGCCAGGATCGTCGCAGCGGTCGTGAATGTCGCCGGTGACCTCCAGCCGGTCGGTTTCGAGCCGGACCTTCGGCGTGCCCTGGATCGTGATCGGCTTGCCGGCGCCCTTGATGACGATGCCGGCCCGGGTGATGCGGATCTCTTGGCCCTGATCGTCATAGACGCAGACCTCGCCGACCTTGAGGCCCTTGGGCCTGGACGCCTGGTGACCGGTGGCGACCACGACGCCGTTTGAGCGGTCCCCGCCCAGAAAGACCGCCAGGACATCGGTTCCCGCCGGCGGGACGGAGGTCAGGCCGTATTCCACAAGCCGTGGTGTGGCGTCCCGCACTTCGTCCGCGCCGAGCTGGACCTGGAGCTTCTGGACATTGCCACCGTCGTTCACGGAGGTGATTCGGCCGCGGCCGATGGCCATCATCAGGCGCCCGTACAGGCGCTCCATCGTTGCCATCACGGCATCGGTCATGGTTGCACCTGCCCAGGGATCACATCGGCCAGAGTGGGGTTCAGCACGATCGGCATCGGCTCGAAGGCGTCGGGAGGCATGAGGACGAGATCCGCGTGGGTGCCCTGCGCGTCGCGTCGATAGGTCACCTCGGAAATGACCCAGTCGACGGAATCGATTTTCAGCGCTGGAGCTTTGAGCGATACCCGCCGGTTCGGCGTCCAGAGCATGCCGTCACCGTCGCGCCAGGAGGTGGTGGTGAGCGTCACGTAGTAGCTTCGCCCTGCCCTCCGCGCCGCCTCCCACAACCCCCGGCGCTGCGACAGCCCAGCGGCCTCGATTCCGGTCTCGGCGATGATGTAGCGCTTCCGGCGGCGGGGCACGGCCTTGTCGGTGACGGTCACCAGGATATCGCCGTCCGACCCCGCCTCGCTGACCGATGACATGGACAGGCGGCGCACGACGTATTCCGAAAACCGCAGGTCCATGCCGAACATCGCCTGCGCGGCTTCGATGTTGACGCCCTGCTCGAACCCGGTGCGGTGCCGCTCCGACCCGACGCGGGCCAGGATCAGGTTCCCGTCCGGTCCGTCGTAGGCCAGCAGCGCCCGGGCGCGGACGATCCTCTCGATGACTTGATAGGGGGTCTCGCCCCACAGGAGGTTGATCTGCGGGATCGGCTCGCCGACGTCGGACAGCGCCTTGACCTTGATTTTGTACGGGTCCGCCAACTTCTCGGCGATGGCCAGCACCGTTGCGCTGCTGATCTGGTTGGACGGCCACTCGGCGGAGCAATCCACCAGATCCTGGCACTTCCCGCGGCCGATCACCCGCAGGGTGTGCGTGGCCGGGCTGATCGAGGGGATGAAGCGGTCGACATAGCCGGTGATCACCAGATCGTCGCCGATCTTCACCTCGCAGGCGTCGCCCGGCTTCACGACAACGGCATCGGCCTCGCCGGGGAAGCGCTCGGTGTAGACGATGTCGAAGTCGGACGGCATCCGCTCGATGCCGCGGGTGACGCGGACGCCCTGCCAGCCGGAGAGCTTGCGACCGCCGGTCACGAGTGAGAGATCGCCATCAAGGGGGGGCATGATCACTCCGCAATGGCCTGGAAGCTGGTCGGCATGAACGCCGGATGGATCGGCTGGGCGCGGTCCACCAGCTCGTCGGCGCGGGCGGCGTCCTGATAAAGCCGCTGCGCCAGCACCAGGGATGGCATCGGCGCTGCGGAGGTCACCGGCACCAGCCGGGACAGGCTGGCACCGCGCTCGGTCAGGTCCGTGACCACGGCCGTCCGGAGGAGGCGCAGCGCCGTATAGGTCGCGTCGTCGCCTTCGTCGCCGGCGCGGAGGATCTCCGCGTCGATCACGCTCACCAGCCGGTCGCGCGTCGCCACCGCGTCGTCGTGCGAGGTCGGCGTGTAGTGGGCGACGGCCCGTGCCAGCTCGGCAATCGCCGCACGGCGGTACAGGCCAGCCACGGCGGCCGAGGCCGGGGATGACCGGTCTTCGGCGGTCGCCACCGCCTGGAGCAGCCGTACACGGTCCGCCGGCGCGGCGATCGCTGCGGCGGCTGCCGCGACATGCGCCTGGATCGCGGAGGCGGTGCCCGCGACGCTGCTGGCGGTGGTTGCTGCGGCGGCGGTTGTGGCAGCCACTCCGGCCTTGGCGACTGCCGCGCGGTTGGCCGCGGTGGACGCCTTCAGGGCGGTAAGCGTCGATCCCGACCGGCCGCCCCCGAAGGCCTTCAGGAACCGGCCGAACGAACCCGGAAGGTCCCGGACGGCGTTGTAGAGGTTCGTGGCATCGTCAACGAACCGCAGCACCATCCGGACGTAGAAGCTCACCGTGCCGACAACCTGCCGGATGATCGCGGCGCCGCGCTGGATCAGGGCTCCAACCTTCTTGATGAAGTCGGCCGCGGCGGCGAGACCCAGCTTGTCCGCCGCGTCCTGGATGGCCTTCATCGTATCGGTCGCGCTGCCTGGGTAAAGCAGGCGTCCGGCTTCGATGAACTGGAAGGCGATCTCAATCACCCGCCCGCCCTCATGGCGCTGCACCTCACGGAAGCGGAGCAGCGCCACGCTTTTGCGGCCAAGCGACGGGTGGACCAATTCCCCTTCACCGGCCGCCTCTACGGCCCTCTGCAGGCGATCGCGCTGCGTCAGCACCGGCCCGCCGCCATAGACCTGGCTGTCTTCCACCAGGAAGCCGGTCAGGCTGTAGCGGCGAGGCCCGCGCCCCAGGTCCTCCACCCAAACGGAATCCCGGTACGGGTATTCGTGCACCGCCACGCGTCGGCCGAACTGGGCATCGGAGGCGATCACGCCGAAGGGAACGCCGCGGAACGATGCCGGACGGAGCCGGGAATGCCACGGGGCGCCCGTCCCGCCGGCGCCGGCGAGGTCCATACCGAGGCGCGCGGCGGCGCTGGTCGCCCGGTCGATGTTGTTGGTCAGGGCGCTGTAGGCGGTGCGGATCGTCATGGCGTTGCCCAGCTCTGCATGGAGTATTCGACCCGCGGCGCCGGGCCGCTGGAGCCGGGCGCATTCTCCGCCGTGACCTTCATGCCCGGCGGCGGGTCCCCGGCCATCTCGATGGTGACCTTGACGGCCTGCTCGACCTGCTGCGGCGTGTAGGGCTGGACGCCGTTCTCCTGACGGATGATGGCGCTCAGCAGCGGAGCCAGCGTGTCCTTGTCGCGCAGATCGAGCGGCTGGTTCGGCAGCTTCCCGGTCTGCTCGGACAGGCTCCGGGCGTACGCCGCGGGGTCGTTGCCGTCCCCGGCCGGCGCCCAACGGTTGGCGATCCCGGTCAGGGTGTTGATACCGTGCTTGTCCTGGTAGGCGAGCAGGTTCTGCGCCGCCGCGGCCAGCCCTTCCTCCGGGGTGTTGAAGCGCGCGAACCCGCCAACGATCGGGGCGTCGCCCCAGCGGCGCAGGTTGCCGGGGTTGTTGTTGCGCAGACCGATGGGGAGCCGATCCTTGCCCGCCGCCGGCGGAGGTGCCGCGGAGACGATGGAGGGCGGCGCTGAGACGATGGAGGGCGGCGCGGAAGGCGCGCCCTGGTCACTCCCCGACGACGGCGCGGCCCCCCCTGAAAACGTGATCGTCGGCAGCAAACGGCGCCACCAGGACTGCCCGGCCTCCTCCGCTTCCCTGGTCTTGCGCTCGTCCTCGGTCTCGCGCCGGATGCGGCTGGCGGCCCATTGCCGATCCAGATTATCGAGGGCGCCGGGGATGGCGTCGATGTTCTGATAGGCCAGAGCCGCCGCCGCGGCCACGCCGGTCATCAAGCCGAGGAGGGGATGCACTCGGGCCGCCGCGGCCACCGTGGCAAGGGCGACACCGATCTCGGTGACCGAGGCGGCTGTGTCCTTGTTCTTGGCGGTCCACTCGCTGACCCCGTCGATGATGCGGCCCCAGCGGCTGTTGAGCTGCGCCTCGATCGTCACGCCCACGCCGCTCGCCGCCGCCCGCAGACGCCCCAGGCTGTCGCCGAGGTTCTCGGATTCCTTCTGCGTCTTCTCGCTGACCTCGGCCAGCCGCTCGATGTCCTTGATGTAGGCGGTCCACCCGGCACGGCCCCGGCGCAGCATCGGCAGCAGCGCCTCGACCCCGAAGATCTGGGCAATCTTCGCTTGGGTCTGCGGCGCGGTCTGGCGGGCGATTGCCTCGGCGAGGTCGCCCAGCGCCGCCTCCGCGTCGACGGCGCCGTCCTTGGTCCGCCGCGTCACGATGCCCAGCGTGTTGAGCATGGCGGCGGCCTCGTTGTTCCGGCCGAACGCCGCGTCCTGCAGCGTGGTGGCCAGCCCGCGCAGACTGCCGGTCATGTCCTCGGCGGAGAGACCGGCCAGCGTCGCCGCGCCCTGGAGCGTCCGCAGCCGGCCCGGCAGGACACCGATGCCCGCCGCTGCGTTGGCCGTGACGACGCCGACCTGCCCCCAGTTGGCGATCAGGGCGGCGGCCCCGGCCAGCGTGCCGGCACCGCCGATCAGGGCCATGGTGCTGTTGCCGCCGAAGGCCCCAAGCCCACGCGCCGCCCCGAACAGAGAGGTGGCGGCCGACGCCGCGCTGCGGTCGAGGCGCTCGAAGCCCCTGGTGTCGTCAAGGTCGCGCAGCCGCGAACCGATCTGGGCCAGGGGCTTGGGAATTCTCGACAGCGCCGACCCGACGCCACCGATGATCGAGCTGGCCCGGTCCCGCGCGGTGATCAGGATTTGAAACTGGTTCGCCATCTCGGTCCTACCGGCCGCGCTCGGCCTTCAGCATGCGCACGGCCTGGCCGTGCCACCACATCAGTTCCCGCCACGTCAGGGACCACGCCTCGCGCGGTCCCCAGTGGTAGAATCGGGTCACTTCGGCGACGGCGTCTCGCCAGTCGCCGGGGAGTTGATAAAAACCGCCAGAAAGTCGCGGGCCTCCTTGGCATCGCGGTAGCCGATCTTGCGGACGGCTTGGACCTCTATCCCGGTCACCGCGGCAATCAGGAAGATGTCGGAGGTCACGCCCTCGTGCTTACAAGCATCAGCGAACTCGCCGAGGGTCGGCTCCCGCAGTTGCAACTCGCTGTAGGTCCTGCCAGCGAACTCCACCGGCTTGCGCAGGATGATGGTCTTCTCGTCGGGATGGGACGACATTTACGCTTCCTCCACCTGGGGCCCTTCGAAACGCGTCTTGAACGTGCCTTCGGCCGTGTTGACGTCCAAATCGCCGACTTGCCACATGTTCCGACCACAGACGGTCTTACCGTTGGCGAGTTCCAGGACGACGGTGACGTTCGTCATCGCGTTGATTCCGGCGACGATCAGGTCGCCGGCGTCGCGGAACGTGCCCTCGATGAAGCCGGCGCGCGGCATCTCCTTGTAGCCGTGGACACCGTCCTGACCGGCGAGGGTTTCGCGGTTGACGTTGCTCGGGTTGTAGGCGGCGTCAGCGGTCAGCATGTACGTCGTGCCGTCGACCGTGATGTAGGCGATGCCGGCAAGCCGGCGGCTGGTGTCGGCCATGGTATGGGCCCTCCCTTACTGGAGCCGGAACTGCGCGAGCAGCGCGAAGATCCGGAGCTGGTTGATCAGGGTGCCCGGCCACAGCACGTTCACCCGGTTGGGGTTCGTGCGGTCCTTCTCGACGATCAGATCGCGCTTGAAGGCGTCGCCGTTCTGCACGTGACCGGCCTGCTCCAGCTCGCGGTACCGGGCGATCAGGTCCATGCGGATGATGTTCGGGGTGACGACGTTCGCCCCCGGTCCGAAGCGGGTGCCGTCGGCGGCCAGCTTCATCCGGGCATACTTGCTGGTGATGACCGAACGCAGCTCGCGCAGCACGTAGGCGAGCAGGAACATGGTCTCGATCTGCAGATAGCTGTCGTCGGCGGCGCCGAAGGCGTTCTTCTGGTAGGTCGTGACCACGTTCTCCAGCCGCACAGTGCCGTCGTCGCCGACGATGCAGGTCGACACGCCGTCCCACAGCAGGACATTCCGGTCGGTCAGGGCGAAGCGGGACGCGATCGGCGGCGCCAGCGTCTTCGTCAGGGCCAGCGTCTGGAGCGGCGTGCCGGGGTCCGCGCGCAGCGAGACGGCGGCGGTGCCAGCGAAATCGGCGGCGATGATCCAGGCCGGGGTCGGTGTGTCGTAGATGCCCAGCACCGAGACATGCTGATCGTTGCGCCCGGTCCCGAAGGTGGTGAGGGTGCCGAGGCTGCCCACCTTGGCCGCGAAGCCGTGGCCATAGAGCTGGCGGGACCAGGACCAGCGGCCCGTGGCGTCGGACAGCAGCGTCTTCAGCGCATCCAGGCTGGCGGTGTCCGTGTAGGGGAATACGATGAAGTCGAAGGGCTGGTCGCCCAGGGCGGCGAAGGCGGCGGTCAGGTCCGGCGGCGTAGCGCCATTGGCCATCGCCGTGATGGCGACGGTCAGGCCGGCGGGCGTCGCCTCGCCGCCGGCGGAGCCACGGTAGTTCAGCCGCAGGTCGATGTCGTTTCCGGTGAGCCCCTTGTTCTTGGCCGTGATGGTCACGGTGCCGCTGCCGGCCGAGGCCGTCACGGGGAGGTCGGCGTTGGCCGTGATCGTCGCCGCAAGCGCGGTGGCGACCGCCGCGGCCGTCTGGCTGGCGGTGACCGCTTGGCTGACCAGGACGCCGCCGATGTAGAGGCTGATCACACCGGAGGCCGTGGCCGTGCCTGTCAGCGCCACGGAGCCAGTCGCCGCGACGCCGGAGCCGTGGTCCGTGATCGGCAGATACCAGACCTCGCCGAAGGGATCGGCGGCGCGGTAGGCCGCGGTCATCAGCGCCAGCATGGAGCCCTGCCCGCCAACCGTCTTGGCATCGGCGACGCCCTGACTGATCACCGGGACATTGGCCGTCGCGGTGCCGCCCGAGGTGATCTGCCCGACGATCAGCGTGCGCATGGTCTGCGCGCCGCTGTTGGCACGGCTGTTGTCCACCTCGGCGAAGAACAGCGGGGTCCGCAGGTTCGGCGGAACGTTCTTGAACGGAACGGTCATTGGTTACGCCTCCTCGGCGGGGGACGGCGGGGCCGGCGGGTCGGCCAGCACGACGTCGCGATAGATGTGCAGCAGGCGGTTCCAGTAGTCGGTGGCGGGGACCTCACGCCCTTCCGCGGGCAGGAAATCCCCCAGGTCCGGGTCCCGAATCATCAGGCCCGGCTTGGGTTTCACGAACATGCGTGAGGCTCCGATCAGGAGGTGAAATCGACGTAGACCTGCCCCTCGTCGCGGCCGTCGGGGCCGGAGGTGCGGGGCGCTGGGGTGACGGCGTCGGGGAACGCCGGGTCGACATAGACGCCGGTTGGGTCGAAGGTGCCGGCCATGTCGGCGTGCGCATCCACGACATCGAGGGACTCGGTGATGACCGGCTCGAAGTCCTCGGGGTAGCGGAATGCGAAATCGGCCTGCATGGTGCCGACATGCCGCTTGGTGGCGGAGGAGAACTCCGGCTCATCGCAGCGGAACTCCGCGATCTGCTCAACATTCCGCAGGATCGCGTCGTTGGTCAGAATCGCTGCCTTGACCTGCCACCACAGGGTCGAGAGGACATCACCGACGTCGTCGGCGTCCTGCCCGTCCTTGCCCTCCACCCGGAAGTCGATCGTTACGAAGGCGACCGTGTGGAAGGCCGGGAAACCCAGCGGTCCCCGGCTCACACCGCTTTCCCTGCCCCCGTAGACCAGCAGGCCGGGCATGTCCTTGCTGGTGACCGGCCAGTCCCGACGGGGGAACACGCGATCCTCGGCCAGCGTGCGGTTCAGCAGCGCCTGAACCACCAGCTGGCGGATCGTCTCCGAATGAGCGGTCATCCCGACACCCAATTCAGCGGCAGGAGTGCCCAACCGTGGCCATCCGGGTTGACGTTGGAGACGGTATAAGTCGCCCCGGTGCGAACGATGGTAAGCCGGTCGCCGGTGTCCGGCTGGTTCGCCCCAAAGTCGGAGAGCCGCACGCCCAGGACCGGGAACACCGACGAGACCGGCTGGCCGTCCACGTCCGCGACCTCGGCATAGGACTCGTCGAACACGCCGGAGACGGTGAAAGGCGCTCCAGAGGAGGGCTGATACAGCACCTCCTCCGCGAAGGCCTCGGCGACGGGGCCGTGGGTCAGGTCGTCCCAGTCGATCATGGCGAGCCCCTACAGCCCGGCCTTGATGAAGGTCGGGCCGTCGCCGAACGACGGTTGCGGGGCGCCGGGCGTGATGAGATACCCGAGCTTCCGCAGCCGCTGGATCTCGGTGACCGGCATCTCGACTTCCGTTCCGGGGCCGTACTTCGCCTTGCCGTCGTCGATCGAGCGGCCCTTCGCGACGGTGCCACGGCCGAGCTGCTCCGGCTGCTGAGAGAGAGCCTCAGTCTCCTCCGGCGCTCCGGCCGCCTTGTTGGGCGCGGCCATCACTGCACCTCGGCGTCGCAGACGGTGGCGGCCAGGGCGGCGTTGACCCGACCCGGGATCGTGATCGGAGCCGACTGCATCATGATCAGGCGCTGCGGCGGGTCCTCTTCCACCCAGGTTTTCGGCGCGAAGGGTAGAGACTGATAGGAAAATTTCGGGTCCAGGATCATGCCGAAGGCACGCGTGCCCATCATGTCGGGTCCGGACATGATGACCGTGCCGTCGGCCAGCATCGGCTGCTCGACTCCCGCTTCATCGATGAACCACTCATTGTAGAGCCAGAGGTTGTACTGGCCCCAGCGCCCTTTGAAGACGCCGCCGCGATCGATGTTCGGGCCGTTGTCGATCAGACCAGCCGTCTCGCCCAGCTTCGGGTAATAAATGGCGCCCTGGACACCCTCGGCATTCAGGAACTTCAGCCACGGCGACGTGGTGAAGATGATGTCGGTGGCCTTCGCGCCCGACTTCTTGAGGATCTGGTGCTGCCAGTGCTCGATGCACTTGGTCGGAATCGGGTCGCGGCCGTCGGGGTTGAAGTTGGCCGCGACGCCCCACTTGTTGGACCCGGTCAGCGCGACCGACAGGCTCGCGTCGCGGCCGAAGTCGACCACCACCGTCTCGAACCCATCGCCGGAGATGGTGACCGTGCCGGTCGACAGAACCTGCGCCGCCATCCACTCGATGCGGCGGGTCAGGATATCGACCTGATCGGTCATCT
This sequence comes from Azospirillum brasilense, assembly GCF_005222205.1. Taxonomy (NCBI): domain Bacteria; kingdom Pseudomonadati; phylum Pseudomonadota; class Alphaproteobacteria; order Rhodospirillales; family Azospirillaceae; genus Azospirillum; species Azospirillum brasilense. The sequence goes on from NZ_CP032345.1 coordinate 285,236, forward strand.
CCATCTCGAGGTTGGCCATTTCGCGCTCGGCGCCGGTCATGTCGCCGCCGATGCGCTCGCCGATCATGCGGCGAACGGGCTTGCGCAGGTCGGGCGCACGCTTGTCCTTGATGTAGGCCGGCTTGAAGCTGTTGGTCTGAATGCGGCGCTGCTCGACCAGCTTTCCCTGCACCAAGGGGCTCACGAAGGGCGCCATCCGGCGCAGGCCGACATCGACGTCCATCGAGACGTACTCGGAATCGGACACGACGAGGTTCGGAAAGAAGCGGTCGAGCAGAAACGAGGTCGACCGCTTGAGGTTCGGCACCACCGCGATCAGCGTGTTGGTGTCGTACACGAAGCTGTTATTCCCGGACATGGCGGAACTTCTCCAAAGAAAACCCCCGCCAAGGCGGGGCGTTCATTGCAGGCTGGTGGGTCGCGATCAGGTGGGATCGGCGGCCGAGACGGACGTCTTCAGGAAGATGCTGCGGGTGCGCAGCTTGTTCTTGACGCTGGCGGCGGTGTGGCCGGAGCCGAACGTCATGGCCCGCTCGTTGAACTCGCCGGTCAGGTAGATCGGGGCAGCGAAGTCGCCGCCGGTGGCATCGGCGTGATCGGCGAGGACGGCGACGGGTTCCTGGCTGCCGTCGGTCGCCGCGGCAGCACTCAGCTTGTACTTGCCCGAGCCGGCCGCGACGGTGATCGTGAACTTGTCGCCCACGATGAAGTCGGTGGCGCCGTCGGCGATCACGAACTTGATGTCGTCGCTGAAGGTCGCGCCGACCGCGACGTCGCCCAGGACGAAGCCGTCGGGGTCCTCGACGCGGAAGGTGCCGCCGTTGCTCGCGGCGGCGACGCACGTCGCGGTGTAGATACCCACCTTGGCGCCGGCGAGGACGGGCGTGGAGGCGTCCATCGTGATCGTGCCGTTGCCGGTGTTGCCGGCGCCGGAGGTGGTGGCCGTTCCGACGGTGATCATGCCCAGCAGAGAACCGCGCGCCAGCACCTGACCGGACAGGATCGTCACGGTGTCGGTCACCAGCGGGAAGCGGCCGGCGATCAGCTGATCCGGCACGTAGGTTTCGGCGCGGACGCCCGGGGTGGAGGCGTTGTCGCCGATGGTGGAGATGGAGAGACTCATCGTGCGTGCTCCTTACTTCTCGCCGCGGCGCTTCTTGCCGGCCTCGATGATCGCGGCGGCGACGGCGGCGGGCGACTTGGGATCGGCGGCCTGCTGCTGGGGAGCCGTGGCGCCGACCTTCGGGTTGGGGACGGACGCCATGCGGTCGGACAGGCCGCTCGTGCGCCGGCTGGACTGGCGCCCACCGGCCTCCGCCGCAACGGTCAGCACCTCGACGGCCGCATCCGGGTTCATGTCGGTGTTGAAGGCCAGCCGGGCGGCGACGTCGGGCCGGTCGGCGGCGGCGGCGCAGCCGAAGATCTTGGCGCAGCGGGCACGCTCGAAAGCGCGGCCGTCGGCGTAGGTCTTGCCCTTTTTGCCGCCGGACGCCTTCTTGGCGTTGTCCTTGTCCGAGTCCTCCTCGGTATCGCCGTCGCCGTCGCTGTCGTCGTTCTCGGCATTGCCGTCGTCGGAGTCGTCCTCGGCCTTCTTGGACTTCTTCGACTTCTTGTCGTCCTCGTCCTCGGTTTCGTCGCCCTCCTCCGCGTCGGCGTCGTCATCCTCCGCCTTGGACTCGGTGTCGTCCTTGCGGTCATCCTCTTCGGCCTTCTTGCCGGACGGCTTCCGGCCCAGAAGGTGCGCGAACGGGTTCTTGCTCGCGAACGGCGAGGTTCCCATCACATCACTCCATTGATTTCGAAGGGTTTAGCCGAGCTGGTCCAGCAGGGCCTGGAAGGCGGCGTCGGGCGCCATAACTGCGTCGGCCAAGCCGATCGTGACGCCTCGCTCGCCGAGGTACGTGGCCGCTTGAGTGCCTCGGACCTTGGTGGCGGAGAGGTTACGGTTGCGGGCGACCGTCTCAACGAAGAGGTCCCCCATGGTGTCGATATCGGCCTGGAAGCGCTCCCGAGCCTCTTTCGACAGCGGCTCGCACGGATTGCCTTCAGCCTTGTGATCGCCGTAGGTGATGAAGGTCACCTTGACGCCGGCCTTGTCCATCGCCTGCGACCAATCGACGTGCATCCAGATCACGCCGATCGAACCGGTGCCACCCGTGCGGGGCACGATGATGCAGTCGGCTGCCGACGCGATGGCATAGGCGGCCGAGTAGGCGTGCTCGGACAGGATCGCCCAGATCGGCTTGGTGCCACGGCATGCGTAGATCGTATCCACCAAGTCGAAGCATCCGGCGACCTCGCCGCCCGGGCTGTCGATGTCGAGCACGATGGCCCGGACTTCCGGGTCGGATATAGCCGCCAGAAGTCCCGTCCGAATCCACTCGTAGCCGGTCGCCCAAGGCCAGCTCCAGCTGCCCTGGAACAGGATGCCCTTAACCGGAATGATCGCCACGCCGTCGATCAGCCCATATCGCCGCTCACGGTCGGAGGCAGCGGAACCCCCAAAAGCGAACGGCGCCGGGGTTTGCCCGCGCAGCGCAGCGGCAAGCAGATCCACCTCGCTCTGCACCAACGCCAGCGGTCGGTTGCTCAGCCGCCGGGCCATCTCGAAGGGCGCGCTCATACTGCCTCCGGCTTTTGTGGTGGTTGGGCCGATTGCCCGGCCGGAACGTTCATTGCCGCCCAGCTCGGGACGGCGAGACCACGGTCCGAGAAGGCCTTCACCTCGCGGGCGCGCTGGTCCAAGTTCTCCTCCCAGTCCAGGCCCTGCTCGGCGCATTCGTCCTCGAGCGTGGAAAGGGCGGCGTCCATGCCGAGCACCGCACCCTGCTTCTCGGCGACGGGGTCAACCCATCCCCTGCCCGGCCCCATCCACCGGACCCGGCTGTACGGTCCGCGGCACTCGATGAAGTCCGGCACATCCCCGGAGGGCATAGGCAGGTCCTCGAACTCCATTACCTCTTCGAGCCATGCCGCAAAGACCGGCGAGGCGAAGCCGATAGCGAAATCGTGGCGCCGCCGGGTGAGCGTTTTCCAAGCCTCCAGCAGAGCGGCTCGGGCGGACGAATAGTTGACGTCCGACCAGTTGTTGCTCAGCTGCTGGGCGCTGATGCCGATACCCGCCGCGGCGTTGCGCAGGACAGCCGATTCGAAGTCGGCGAAGTTGCTGGTCGGGCGAGCGGCGGAGACGGTCTTGATGTCCTCGCCAGGGAACAGGATCGGCATGCGGGCGCCGTTCAGTTCCGTGCGCTTTTCCTTATGGAAGTCCGCCCGATCGTCTTGGTACTGCCCGATGGCACCTTCGCCCAGGGCGTTCCCGAGCAAGCTGTGATCGAAGGGGCTTTGGATGTAGGCCGCAAATATTGCGTTGATGATGGCCGCATCGAGCTCGGTTCCGTCGTATTTTATAAGCATCTTCAGACGCTCGACGACAGGCGTGAGCACGCCGGCGCCGCCGCGGTGCTGACCACCCTCTTCCGTGTCGAAGTGGTGCACGACGATCGGCCGGCCCCAATCGGTCTCGCGCGGAACGCGCTCCCAGGTGACGCTGTTGGCGGCATCGTACCAGTCGGCCTGATGCGCCTTGCGAATCCAGTAGGCGACAGCCGCGCCGTGCTCGTCGATCTCCACGCCGCCGCGCAGGGACTGCTGGTCGAACTGCAGCTGAGGGTTCGACAGGCGGTCCGGGTTGATCATCTGGACCGTCGTGCTGAAGCGTGCCCGCCCGACACCGACGCGCTCCGGCAGGTACAGCAGGACGGCCAGCGCGTCCCCGTCGACGATCCAATGGCGGAAACCCAGGCGGAACATCTGCGAGCAGGTCATCCGCCGACCCGCGTCGCAGTAGCGGCCAGGATCGTCCGCCCACACGCGCCACAGCGCTTCGACCGTCCGACCGAACTCGTCCGCCCAGGACGCGTCGAAGCCTTTGTTGCCCGAATACAGGGCCAGCGCTCGATAGTCCGGCTTCACGATGGGCCGGAACGACGCGCCGATGGCGTTGTCCAGGATGCGGGTGACCGCGCCGGAAGCCCATCCGTCATTGCGGACCAGATCCCGCACCCGCGACACGATGCGGTCGCGGTAGACGTTGAGGGCGGTGTCCGGCGACCACAGGTAGGGGCGCCACCCCTCCATATGCGGACTCGTGACGTCGGCCGCGTCATACGGCGTGTTTCCGCCTCCGGCCAGCGCTGACGCGCGACGCGGGGCAGAAGGCGGCAGGGGGTTGCCGTACCGGTCGGTGAGTGTGACGGTCATCGATCAGAACCGGAAGCGGATGGGGCGACGGCCGGACGACATGCCGAGCTTCTGCTGGACGGCCGTGATCATGGCGGTAACCTGCGTGGCCGAGGTCGGCGTGTAGGTCACCGACCGGGAGCCGTTGCCTTGGGTGTAGGAGACGGCTTGCACCTTCCTCCCCATGCTCAGGTCGATCAGCGCGGCCTGGAGCTTCGGCAACAGCGCGCGCAGCTCCGTGTCCGCCATCCCGTCGAGGATGCTGGAGGTTGGATTGGCCATAGGTCCCTCGATACTGCGTCAGCCCGCGAGGCGGCTCGCGAGGCGGGGCTTGGTGGCGGCTGGTGGTGGGGCCGGCGCTGTCGCGGTCGGCGCAACGATGATGGTTTCGGCCTTTGGCTCGTCCGGCTCCGGCACCGTCACCATGGAATTTTCATCCCATGGCGCGGCCCAGCTCGGCGGGCGCTTCCAGTTGATCCGGTTCAAGCCGTGGAGATGCGCGACAACATGGTTGCCGACCATGGTGTCGAGCGCCTCGTTCCGGGCCGACCGGCTTTCCTTCTCCCATCGGCCGTTCGCCTGCCGCTTCTCGGCGACCAGCTGCTCAAACCAGGGATGCGGAGGCGACTTGGCGCGGAGAGCCGAGGGAAAATGGACGGCCCACGGACCGTCGTCCGCCTTCTGCAGCTGTCCATTCAGGTCGTCCTTGAACGTGTTCGGGTTGAACATCGCCACCGGGACGGTGCCGTTGGACCCGAACTTCTTGGCCGCATCGCCCGACGTGTCCGGATAGGTCACGGTAAGGCGCGGCGCCATCAGGCCGTTGGCGCCCTTGGTGGGGATGACGCTGAAGACGTCGCGGCCGGCAATTTTGCCGATGAACTTCACGGCCTTCTTTGTCCGCCAGCGCGTCCAGGCGTCGTAGGCCTGTTGGCTCACACCTGGTTGCCCCTGCGAGTCGTAGCCGACGCCACGCACGCCCATATGCCGGCCGGATCCGTCGGCCAGGGGAAAGGTCCGCAGCACCACCTCATCCAGCAGCCTGTCCCAATCTTCCGGGCTGGTGGCCGGATCGCCGCCGATACGCTGGCGGTCAATCACCCAGCTCTCGCCGTTCACGCCCCAGCCGCGGAACAGGATGTCGAAGTGGGCGATCTGCACATCCCAGAATGCGGTGATGAACCGCACGCCCTCCGGCACCACACCGAGGTGGAGATGCACGGTGGCGCGCTCGGCGATGTCACTGCCCTGCAGCAGGTTCACCGACCGCGGCGGCGAGTAGGGCACGCCGAACTGCTTCACCATCACCTGGCGGAGCGTTTCTTCCTCCCCCGACACCTCCAGTTCGCGCTCCGCCTTTGCCTTGGCTCGAGCGAGCGCGCCGATACCGCCCAGAACGAAGGGGCTCATCGCGCCGACGATCCAGAAACCCGCGGTATTGCGCTTGACCAGTTCGCCGGTCACCGTGCCGTCCTCGGCGATGATCTGACCGTCCCCGATCCAGCGACCGGTGGCGTTCATCTCGCGGCGCTGGGCATCCTTGATCCGGCATTGATTGACCGGACAGACCAGCCGGGCCTCGGCCTCGACCTCGTCGAGGGTGCCTTCCTCGGGGTAGTCCAGCACCATGACGCGGGCGGCTATCGGCGCCGGCGAGGACCAGGCGCCGCAGTCCGGGCACTGCCAGTACCAGACACGCCGGTCGCTGTCGGCGTACATGGCCATGATGCCGGAGGTCCAATCCCGAGCCGGGTTCAGCCCCTTCGCCTTGTCGGGGTGACTCAGCGCCAGGATCTTCGACTGCCGACCGAAGGTCTGGCGGCGGACGTCCAGCATCGCCTTGACGTCGCCCTCGATAGTCCAGGCGTCGATTTCGTCGGCAACGATGCGGGGAGCTGACTTGTTGATGAGGTTCCGCTTCGTCGCCGGCAGGAACTCCGTTCGCATCGTCCGGAAGTTCTTGAAGTGCAGGCTGTCGTCGACTGGCCGCTTGCCGAGCCGGCTGGCCATCACCTCGTGCGCATCGATCATCGGGTTGATGCGCTGCTTGACGTAGGCCTCCACGCCGTCATCGGTCTGCATGTACCAGAGCAGGTTGCCCGGGTTCGACGCCACCGAATGGAGCAGCCAGTTTTCGGCGATCGTCGTCTTAGCCGACTGGCCAGGACCGGGCACCGCGATGGTGAGATAATCCAGCGAGGTCAGGCACTCCATCGGCTCGCGCAGGTAAGGCGCCTGATCGCAACGGAACCGCCCGACATAGCCGCCGCCCTCGTTGGCCAGGAGCCGGGGGTGCTCTTCGGCGAACTCCGCCACCGTCTGCCGCTTAGGCGGCTCCAACACCGATAGGGCTTCGTCGGCGAGTGTCCAGGGGTCGGCGTATGGATGCTCAAGCTCCTCCATTCCTCAGCACCTTCCGCAGGTCCTGCACCATCTGCGCCCGCAGGTCGTCCACGATCTCGCGCAGCACCGGCAGGTCATCCTCCGACAGGTTCAGCCGCTTGATCAGCAGGACCGGGATGCCCTCCAGTCCTGAGGCGAGGTGGGCGAGCATGGTGGAGATGACCGTGCGCATCTCCTCCGCCTCGACCAGCTGCCCGCGGCTCAACGCCAGCTTGTCCTCAAGGATGGCGGATTGGACGGTGTCCTTCCGCTGCTTGGCCGTCGCCTCGCCCTGATGCTTGGCCGGGCCGGGCTGTTGGTCGGGAACCAGTGGCAGGACCGTCGGCAGGACCGTCGGCAATGGATCGGCGACCGAGGCGGTTCGGCTGGCTCGCTTTGGCTTCGGGGCGGCAGCCGCGCGACGCGGCGCACCGCTGCCGTCGAGATAAGCGCGCACGGCGGTAAGGTCGAATTGCCAGCCGCCTGCCCTGGTACCACGCGCAAGGACGGGAAAGTTCGGGTCGGCATCCAGCCGCCTGTCCAGCCTCGGGCGGCTCCACCCCAACGCCTCCGCCAACTCCTGCTTGCCGAGCACGCCGTGTGTAATGGTCGCAGAGCCTTTCGACGGCGCTTTCGTTGCACGCTTCAGCGGTGAAGCCATTGTGGGCGCTCCGCCATTCACTCACCGCGGGATCGTGTCACGCGATGTGTAACGCGTTTTTTTTGCTCGAAGAGGCAGAGAGCCCGCGGTGCGCAATGCCCGCGTCTACCGTACCCCCCAGGAAGGACCCATTGAGGGGGGGGTGGGCCCTCACCGCCGGGCGGTCGCCAGGGCCTCGCCCATGGCCTTCTGGAACTCGGCCTTGAGGTTGGCCTGCACCACCGCCGCCGCCCTCTTGCGCCACTCCAGGCGCGGCTGGACGGGCAACGCGTCGCCGAAGCGCACCAGCAGCGTGAGGCCCGTCTTAACCCCACCCTCGGTCCCCAGCGCGCCCTTGGTGCCGTAGGTCCGCTTATAGCCACGCTTCACGTCGGCGCGGCGCCATCCGGCCTTCGGACGCTTCCACACCCCTGACACCGTCTGTCCCGAGCGCTTGAACGTCACGCTGCCGACGAACACGTCCTTCCGGCCGCTGAGGCGCTTCAGGGTGTTCTTCGGCAGGTTGCCGTACTGGTTCAGCGGCACGGCCTTCGGGTTGAACAGCGTGCCGCCGCGCTTCGACTGCGGCAGGTGATGCTGGCCACCGAACTCGAAGGGCTCCAGGTACTGGGCGGCGATGTCCTTCACGAACACGGTGGCGGTCAGGTCGGCCTTGCGGGCGGCCTTGACGCCGATCGAGCGCTGCGTGAACAGCGACGGCCGGTCGAAGACGCTGGGCAGGGCGGCGCGCTGGGCGTCCTGCACCTTGCGGGCGACAGCGGTCAGGGCCTTCGCGGTGGCGAAGGGGACCTGCCGGCGCGCCAGATCGTCCAAGGAGCGCGCCAGGGGCTTGATGTCGGCTTTGACGTTGAGATCGAACACGCCGTCCTCCTGGGCATCCCCGGAAACGAAGAACCCCGCTCCGGACTTCTCCGGGCGGGGTTTTCTCTACGCGCAATACTGGCGGGGCTAACTGTCAATGGTTAGATCGGGAATGTCAAGCCCAAGGCTGAGCGGGGGCCTTGAACCCAGTCAGGCGGCGTTCCTTCAGCGGCACAACCAGCAGCTTCCCCAGCAGGGTCATCATCCCGGCGTGCCATTGCGCGTAGACGTCGTTCACCTCCCGGATCTCCAGCAGGCTCGGCTCCTCGACGAGGGCGCACCAACGGGCGAATACCTGCCGCTGCCCGGCGTCGTTGTGCCGGAACAGATACCCCCGCTCGGCGGCATCGATCACGCTGCGACCGCGCCTGTCGACGAGGGGTCTTCCGGTTCCCAGCATGCGGCGGGCGATCTCAGAGCGCTCCGGCAGGTTCTCCCACTCGCCCTCGATCCGGTGACGATGGCGCCCTGCCTGGCTGTCGTCCACCGGCACAGCGACAAGCCGCTGCTGCCAAGGCAGCCAGTCCGGCCGGAACCCGGCGCGGGCGTAGTGCAGGATCAGCGAACGGCGGCGGCGGTCGCCGATGGTGTTCACCCCGACCATCACCGCCTCGGCGTCCGGGTGGATGCGCGGCGCCACGCCCCGAACGGCGGAACCGCCGTCCACCCGGCACCCGAGCGCCCCTCGGCGCATGAGACTCGACACGCCGTCGGTCGACCAAGCGGCGGGCTCCAGCCCTTCCGCAGCGGCTTCCACGTCGTGCAGGCTGACATCGTCGCAATCGGCGCGCTGGGCCTTCACTGCCCAAACCACCAGCGCTTCGAGATCGACGCGTTGACGGACGTCCTGCACGGCGCTCATCGCACCCCCCCAGCCTGCGCCGGCTTGGCAACCACGCTGACCTCGACCGATCGGGCGCCCCAGGCGGTGCGCAGCTTGTCGGTCAGGTTGGCGACGATCCAGTCGTGGACGTAGCGCGTCGGGGCCTCGACGGTCACCACGCCGTCGCACTCGGCGACCTGACACGGCGCAATCCAGCTCGAGAACTCCAGCGCCGTCAGGTGCCCAGCGTACGGGGCCGGCGGTTCCGGCAAACGGCTCCCTCCACCCGACGCACCGCGGCCCGGCCGGGTGTTGGCGATGGCCGACCGGACGTCAGCGTCGAGGATGGCGCGCAGGCTGCGGGGCGGTCCGCCGTCGCGATCGGCCAAGCGCTTGAACTGGCGCTGCACCTCCGCAGCCGCGGCGTCCGCTGCCTCGACGGGCTTGAGCCCACGGGCGGTGCCGGCGTCGATCCAGTCCGCCAGCAGTTCCTCGTCCGCCGGCGTCAACGGCCGGTCGGGCAGGTCGAACCAGCGCTCGAACGCCTCGGTCACGGATCGGCGGATGGCGCTGACCGCCTGGGAGATCCCTGGATCATCGCCATCGGCGGGCGGGCTGGGCTCGTCTCGCGTGCGCGCACGAAGCCCGCCAGCCGAGGATTCTCCGATTCCAGAATCTCTTTCCTCCTCCTTGTTCCCTCCTCCCTCCTCCCTCTGCGCGGCCATTTCCGAACTTTTCGGAACTCGGGTGCGTTGAGACGGCTTCGGTTCCGAACTCACGGTGCGTTGAGAGGTGCCGAGTTCGGAACTTGACGACGTTGAAGCGTGGTGCGGTTCGGAACCAGCACCCTTTGTCGTGGGTGTCGGTTCGGAACGGCGACGGTTTGAACGGCTTGTGGGTTCCGAACCGTAGGCGGCTTCAGTGCCATCCGGTTCGGTACCGTCGTCATGCTGATCGGCGTCGGGTTCCGAACCCGCCTTCTTCTTCGACCCCCACATGTCCATGCGGACCCAGTCGTGCAGATCGGCCGGCAGCGGGTGGACCTTGGTCGGCTTCTTCGGGCGCTGGAACCGCACGAAGTTGCGGATGGCACCGTAGACCTTGCCGTGGGCGGTGAACTTGGTGATCTGCCGATGCGTCTCCAGGTCGGCCAACAGGGCTTCCATGTCGACGTTGTCCACCGGCATCAGCTTCATCTTTAGGCCGACGGGCTTCCACTCGAAGACGCCCTGGTCGTCAGCCTCGTTGCGCAGGCCGATGATGAGCAGGCGGGCGAGCGGCTGGCAGCCGACGAAATCCTCATCGGTCCACTGGCCGGGAAACGTTGAACGAATGCGGGCCATGGTCAGCACCCCTCGAGCGCGGAAAGACGAAGGTCCCGAAGGCTAGCCCGCATCAGGGCCGCATCATCGGGCAGCGGGTGGAACCCACGCCGCGCGAAGGCGGCCGGATGGGCGGTGCGGACCAGCACGAAGTGGTCGGGCGCGGCGCCGTGGCGGATCTGCGTGAGCGCCGCATCGAGGAGGCGTCCGCCCACGCCGTGCCCCTGGTGACGGGGTGACGTGCCCCAATAGGCGATCTCCCAGCCCAGCGCCGAGATGAAGGCGGAGCGGTAGGCCACCACGCCGACGATGTCGCCGTCGACCACCGCCACCAGCACGTTGGAGCCGTGCGGGCAGATGGCGGCCGTCGCGTCGTAAAGCATCCTGCGCAGGTGCGACTCACCGTAGCGCGGGGGCACCGTGCCGTCCGGCCGGCGGTGGCAGGACTGGAGGAGGTCGATCACCTCGGGCACGTCGTCGCGGGCCATGGCGCGGATGGAGATGTTGCGGGTTCGCGCGGTCACAGCCCACCTCCCACCAGCCGGCGCCGGGCCGAGGTGATCAGGTCCACCGCGAGCGCCAGGGCGTCGAGAGGCTCCAGCTCGACGCCCTGCAGCTTGCCGTCGGCGCCGATCAATGCGAGCACCAGCGGCTTTCCGGGAACGTCGAAGATCACCGGGCGCGCAGCTGCATCGGTTTGGGTTATGCGGGACATCACGCGCCCCTCCGTTTGTTGGATTTCTTCGGCTCCGGATCACGGAACCCGTTTTCGATCAGCACGCCGCGCAACTGCTCGATGGCGTCGCGCAAGGTTTCCGAGGCGGACAGCACGGTGGAGAGGCCGCCCCAGGACTTCATGAGGCCGGACTTGTGGACCGCGGCGACGGCGGCCAGCAGCTCGGTGTCGCGGAAGTAGCGCGCCTCGTCTGCACCCAGCAGGCCGGACAGCTTGTCTCGGAACTCCTTCAGGTGCTGGTACTGCCTGGTCTGGCAGTCCACCTCATGCTCCACCAGCGGCCTGAGGCGCTTCTTGACCTCAGCTTCGATCTGCGCATCGTCGGTCTTGTGGGCGTTGCGCAGCATGGCGGCGACGAACAGCCGGTCGAGCGGCTTGGCCTCGGTGAGCTGCGCCTGCTTCTTGGTGTGGATCACGCCGTCGGCGCCGAGCACTTTCCAGCCCCAGGCGGCGGGCAGTTCCTCGGCATCGGTGATGACGCTGTTCTCGGGCGTGACGACGTACCAATAGTCGCAATAGGCGGCGATGCTCTCGGCCTTGGTCGGATCAGCCAGTTCCCGGCGCCAGTCGCCCCGGTAGACCTTGATCTCGAAGCCGGTGACGTGCATGCCGTGGCTGGGCCAGAGAGACATGGCCACGGCGTCGGCATAGCGCCGGCTGTTGGCACCGGTCGAGCTGGCGACCTCGAACAGGATGGCGTAGGCCGGTGCCGCGTAGGCGCTGCGCAGGGCGGCCTTGATGTCGGCGGCCGTGGTCATGCCCGCCTCCGCTCGTTCTGCCGGTCACGCATGCGCTCGGTCGCGTGCCGGACCCAGCCGGGATTGAAGCCCTTCACGCGGGCGATTCTGTTCAGGTCGATCACGCTGACCGCGATGCGCTCCAGATCGGCCGTGGGCATGGCCCGGATCGCGCTGTCGGCCATGGTAGTGAGCATGGGAACAGCCGGCCGGTCCCAATAGCGGAACTCGTGGCGGCAGCTCGGGCAGAACGGGCCGGGGGCGAAGCGGCGGTGGCACTTCGGGCACCGGATCGTGCGGTGGACCTGCGGGACCAGCCCGCTTTCCAGCGTCCACACCCGGTCGGCCTCGGGCAGGCCGTGGAGTTCGACGTTGCCGGCGATGTCGATGATGCAGGCGCGGGTTTTGCCGTGGCAGATGCGAAGCACGCGCCCGACCTGCTGCATGTACTTCAGGACGCTCTTGGTCGGGCGGAGGAGGATCGCGCCGGCGACAACCGGAACGTCGGTCCCCTCGCTGACGATCTCGCAGGAGGTCAGGACCTGATAGCGGCCCGAAGCCAAGCCCTGGATCGCCGCATCGCGGGCGTCGGGGTCCATGTTGCCGTCCACCGAGACGGCCTGCCAGCCAGCGGCGCTGAACTGCGTGGCGACATAGCGGGCATGGTCGACCGAGACGCAGAAGGCTATGGCCGGCTCTCCCGGCATCCGGGCGGCATACTGGTTGACCGCGAGCCGAGTTACGGTGTCGTTGTTCATCACCCGTTCGAGGTCGGAGGCGGCGTAGTCGCCCCGGCTGATGGTCACGGACGTCAGGTCCGGGGTCCAAGGCGCCCAGATTTCCGCCGGACACAGCCATTTCGGGGTGAGTTCGGCCACGGTCGGGCCGCGCACCACCTCATCGAACAGGGCGCCCAGCGGCTTTCCATCGCCGCGGAACGGAGTGGCGGAGACGCCGACGCGCTGCGCGTTGATCAGCATCTCCAGCAGGGCTTGCCAGCCGGGCGCCACCGTGTGGTGGGCCTCGTCGATGACGACGAGTCGGATCGTGCGCAGCCAGCCGGCCAGCCGCTTCTTGCGGGCCTTCAGCGTGTCGATGGAGCAGACGTGGACGAGCGCGAGGGGGTCCGGATCATGGTCGGGATCGACCACCGAAGCCTTGATGCCGACGCGGGCCAGGGTGCGGACCGACTGGTGCAGCAGCTCGCGGCGGTGGACGAGGAAAATCACGGGCCAGCCAAGGTTGACCACCTCGCGGATGACGCCGCGCACCACGACCGCCGTTTTGCCACCGGCCGTGGGGAGCACGTAGAGGGTGCCGCGGACGTCACGTGCCAAGCACGCCAGGATCTCGTCCGCGTTCTTTTGCTGATAGGGGCGGAGCTTCATGCGCCCCTCCGTTGGCCGGGCCGGGGCTTGCGGTCGCGCGGAACCCAATCGCTCAGGTGCTGTACGGCGTCGGCCGGCACGGCGTCACGGCCGACGCGCTCAACCTCCAGCGACCAGATGCGGTGATCACGCGGCTTACGTGGCATGACCTCGCGAGACGTCAGCACGAGATACGAGGTGCGCGCACGCGGCCCCTGCGGGACGATGTACGAGCCGGGCAGCGGCTGGACGTCGGAATGGTATGTGATGCGGGGGAGCTTCATGCCGCACCTGCCAGCGCCAGCGTCGCCTTGTAGACGGCGACCTCCACCCGCGGGCGGGCCTTGTCGATGAAGCGCTCTTCGTGCTTCAGCACCACCTGTCGGTCGTTCTTGATCAGTCGGGGCTCAATCTGTGCCTTTTTCCCCTTACCCTTCCCGATCCAATTCTTTTTGTTCTGGAGCGCGTCGTAGACGAGACTTCCATCGAGGTCAGACCGGCCATCGAAGTAGTAGATTCGCAGATGCACACCCACTTCGCCTTCGTAGGGAAGTTCCAACCCTACGATCTTCGTGCAGGCGTCTTTGACCTTCGGACCGGCTATATCCTCGAAGGCAAGCGCCTTGTCGCCCTTGCGCAGGGCAGCGCGCCCACCGAACTGGACGATCTCGCGGCTGTTCCCCTTGGCGGCCGGTTCGCCGGGGATGACGAACCGGGCCAAGAGGTCGCCCCAGACCCATTTCTGTTGCGGGGCTGCCATCGGATCAGACCGCCGCGAACATGTTGGAGTCCGTCGGCGCCGGGCGAGCGGCCGACAGCAGGCGGCCCATCGCGAGCGTCTTGGCGGCGGTGATCAGTTCGGCGCGCGGCACGTCGCCCAGGCAGTCGGCGAAGTAGCCGTTGATCTGGTTCGCCCAGGTCTCGCCCGAGTTCGGACCCGGCGCGTCGACCAGCGGCTGGCGCTCCTTCAGGTCGAACATCACCCATTGGCCGGTGGCGCCGTCCTGCTGAACGCCGACGCGCCCCTGCTCGGGGTCCCAGGTTTCCGGCTCGGCCGTGGCGATGACTTCGGCCTGCCCGGCTTCTTCGGTGTCCTGCTGGTCGGCCTCCCCCGGTTCATCGGTCGGTTCGGCGCGGTTATCCGCGTCGGTCACGCCCTGATCATCAAAGTTCGGCTCGGTGGCGTCCGCCTCGCCCTGCCCTTCAGCGTCCGCGGCGGTCTCGGCCGCCTCGCCGCCGGTCTGCTCCTCCGCCGGAGCCTTCACCGCCGGACGCTCGTGCTTCGGCTCCGTCCCGGCCTGCTGGTCGCGATAGCCCGCCTCGATCTTCGCCTTCGGCTCGCCGCGGCGCCCCTTGGTCAGCACCTCCAGCGGCGTGCCCGCGGCGGCGCCGTCGTAGCCGAAGAAGTAGGCCTCGATACGCTGCTGCTTCGCGCTGCCGGTGAACTTGACCTTCTCGTTGGTCGGGGCGGCGGGCGCCTGCTCCTCGGCGTCGGGGGCGAACTTGCCCTCGAACACCACGCCGAAGTTGCCCTCGGGATCGGCAAGGCAGGGGTGCACCACGTCACGGATCTGCGCCGGAGACAGCATCTCGTCCGCAGCGGCCTGCGCGGCGTTGAGCGCATCGGCGCAGCGGGCGACCAGTTCGGCGTCGGCATGGCGGAAGACGACGATGCCGCCCTCGTCCTGGCACATCACCGCATGCCCGCCGGACTCCGCGGTCTCGCCGTTGTAGAACCGCGCCGCCCAGGCTGCGCCAGCTGCCCGGCCGCGCTCCCACAGGCCATGCTCGGGGGTCTCAGCATCGTGCGGGTTGGCGTCGGGGCCGTGGCCTTGCCGCCCCGCCGTCTTGCCGTTGTTGAAGGCGAAGCCTGCGCCCTCGGGCATGTCCTCCGCGGCGACCAGCGGAGGCGGGTCTTCCGAAACCGGTTCGTCGTCGGGCACTTGGGGCGGAGCTTCGGCGTCGGGCGCGTCGGACGAATTGGTCTCGTCCGCATCGGCCATCTCGGGCGGCGGGGCCGGCGGTTCGGCCTTGGCCAGATCGTCGCTGGCCTGCTGCAGGGCCTTCTTCACCGCCGGCTTGATGCTGGTGGTGAAGCCAAACAGGTCGAGCTTCACCACATCCCCCAGAAGCGCGTGCATGGCGACGTGGAGTTTCTTGATGCGCTTCTGCCGCTGGGCATCATCGTCCAGGTGGCGGATGCCGTGGCAGAGCCGGAAGATATCGAAGTCGATGCCGGTGGCCTTGATGAGGCCCTTGGCTTCCTTGATCGGCGCGCGGGCGGCTTCCAGGGCCTCCTGCGCGTCGACCAGATCGCTCGACGCTTGTCGGAGCTGATCGGCGACGTCTTCGTCCGCCATGTTGGTGGGGTTGTCCTTGGCCTTGCGTGCCATGGGTGGACTCCGGTTCAGAGGGTGGGGGAACGGAGGCGGGCTGCCTGCATGGCCCACGCCTCATCGACGACCTCAGCTGGCCAGAGGCCGTACTGACCGGGCAGCGCGCGCCCGTTCGCGGTCGTCTCCTCGATGATCATCAGTTCGCCCTTCATGCAGGCGATGCGGCGAACGATGCGAACAGGTCGCCCCAGCAGAAGCACGACAGCGCCCAGCGGCGCCTGCACGGCGACCTGCTGGACGATGGCGGTTGGGGCTGGGGCGAAGGGGGTGCGGATCACGTCACCCGACCTTCATTCCGCCACGGCCGAGGCCGGGCGCGGAAACGCGAATGTCTTCCAGGTAGGTGTCGGACTTGGTCCGCCCGTAGACGCGGGCATGGTGCTGCGCGCACCAGGACGATCCCGGCTGGTGCGGCTCGGCCTGGCAGTAGGACCAGCTCTTTCCGGGCTCGCCGGGCTCGCCGTCGATCCAGCGGCAGCCGTGCGGCTCCTGGGGGTGGAGCTTCCTTTCGGTGAGCGGCTTCTGGCCGAGCTTGCGCCCGTGCGTGATGCGGCGCTTGTGACCGCCGACGCCGGTGCCCTTCGTGATGCCCAGGCGCTGCGCGCGGCCAGCCACCACATTGCGGGTGGTGCCCAGCGCTTCGGCGGCCTCCTCATAGGTCTTGCCCTGGTCGATCAGCAGGGCGCGCAGGCGGTCCGGGTCTATGTCAGCGGCGAGGCCAGTCCTCAGCTTGCGCGCCGGCCGCTCAGCCGAACCGTCGCATCCACAGCTGCATCCGACATCTCGCCCTGCGGCTGGATGCCCAGGAGGAAGTGCAGCCGGTCCCGCAGAAACCCGTTCGCGGCGAACGCGCGGGGGACGAGTGGGCACGGCTGCGACAGCCGGTCCAGCGCCACGTCCGTTCGCGTCCTCGGGCTGAAGCTGTCCAGCGGGCGCGTCGGTGGGAAGGAGGGGCGACACAGCGGCAGCGGCTTCTTCGACATGGATGCTCCCCTCCTCGCCCTTGGTCAGGCCGCCCGAACGTGCTTCCGGAACGGGCTGAACTCGTCGCCGGCGTCGTCCTTCACTTTCATGCGCCCGCGTCCGGAGTCCGGGTTGCTCACCGTGCCCTTCAGCACTTCCTCCGACAGCCCCTTCGGGCTGACGATCTGGAACGTGACGCGCTGCCCCTTCTTGAACTCCGGGGTCTCGGTCTTTGACATGCTTCTCGTCCTCCTGCTGGCTGGCCAGCTCGCGGCCATGGTCGCCCTGTGGCGGGATGCCTAGGGAATCGGGGGGAGTGGGGCGGCTCGATTGGC
This sequence comes from Azospirillum brasilense, assembly GCF_005222205.1. NCBI lineage: Bacteria > Pseudomonadati > Pseudomonadota > Alphaproteobacteria > Rhodospirillales > Azospirillaceae > Azospirillum > Azospirillum brasilense. Next base: position 302,058 of record NZ_CP032345.1, read on the forward strand.
CTTGCAGATTCACCGGCTTGACCGCACCAACGGCCTCACCGACCTCCCGCAGCGGCGGCACTTCATCGAGCCCTTTCCCGACTATGGAAAGAGGCTGCCCCGTCGCTTCTTCGAAAGCGGCTGCGGTTCCGGCATTTCGGCTGGTCTCAGCCTCGGGCGCCCCGGACGGCGCTGTCTGTGCCACGGCGAGCGCGCCGCGGATCTCCCATACGGTCGCGCCGAACCAACTGGCCAACGTCTGGACCTTCACGCGCTTGTCGGCGTGATGCTTGATGGTCGCGATCTCGGCGGGAGTGAAGGTCTTCATGGGACGCGTCCTTCGGGAAGAAGGAGGCGGGGCAGCGCTATAGCGCCAGCCCCGCCCAGGTCGCCCGCCCACAGGGAGGAAAAGGGCGGGATGGTGTGGCGACTTACTCGGCAGCTATGCCGGTCCGGCGTCCCTTCCTGCTGATCCGAGGGAACCCCGCCTCCGAGAACTTCCGGCTAATTTCGGGCTCGGAAAGGCCAAGGCGCTTGGCGATCGCCGCCTGGGTGGAGCGACCGCTGGCAACCTCGGCATACAACTCAGCGAGGTGAATGACCGTGTCATTGGGTCCGACGTAGACGGTGCGTCCGTCCCCAGGGCCGCGCTTCGGGCGCGTCGGTGTGGATACGGCTTGCTCGTGCATGGGGCGATACTCACTGGGGGTTAGCGCTTCCGAGTGTGAGTATCTTTAGAATTTCGAAAGCCGTCAAGCTGATCAAGCTTACGAACTTCGCACATGGCAGTTGTTTTGAATTTCAAAAGTGAGGTACACTTTTGCGAGACAAAACTTTACGACGGAACGCTACCCATGCCGCAACGCGACTCCAAGGCCGAAACAGAGGCTTTCAACAAGGCCTTCGGGCTGCGCCTGGAGGCGGCTCGAATCGCTCTTGGGCTTTCCCGCGCTGACATGCTCACCCTGCTGGAGTGCAAGGACGCTGGGTATGCTCAGTACATTCATGGTTACAACCTAACGCCCCCGCGCAAACTCGAACCCCTTGTAAAGCGTGGGGTTTCTTGCGATTGGCTGTTTTTCGGCATCACGACAGCACTCCCTCTTCACATGGTCGGACCGCTTGAGACAGCCGTCCAGGCTGCATCTGAAAGCCTGACAAGCCGGCGTAAGGAAGGCTGAGCAATCGAGCGTTCTGCGACCTCAATCACCACCTGATCGCCTCATCGCAACGCCGCGACCGGAACCACCCCGGCGCGGCGTTTTCCATTTGCGTCGCAAAGCTGTGTCATGGGCGCGCTCAATCCGCTTTCGTATTTCTAAAGTTTTCCTCTTGACGCTTTCGTAATTCTAAATAACACTCCCCTCACAACCGACCGAACGGGGTAGCCCGGCGGCGGTCCTGATGAGGGAAACCGCATGTCCTCCACCGACCACTGCGCCGCCAGCCGCCTGACCCGTTGCATGGGCGCCGCTTCCCTGGTGATCCAGCCGCACCCCGAAGAGGCCAGCACGATGCTGGCTTTCATCGAGGACGCCGCCGGAAAGCAACGGTCGGTGCGCCTCCCCGTCACGCCCGACACCGCCACCAAGCTGCGGATCGATGCGGACGGCCAGTTCTTCAACACCGCTCAAGACGCGCGCGCTTGGCTCTTCAAGCAGTCGATGGCCCTTGCCTGCCCGGTGGCCAGCAGCAGCAACGCCGCGTAACGCCCCCTTCCGCCTGTCCCTTTACCCACCAGCACCGAACAGGAGCCTGCCCATGAACGCCGTCTCGTCCCGCCGCATCACCACCGAAGAAGCTCCGTCGTCCGCCCGCGGTCGCAAGGGACCGAACCCCATCGACGCGCATGTCGGCTCCCGTGTCCGCATTCGCCGGACCCTGCTGGGCATGTCCCAGGAGAAGCTGGGCGAGGCCATCGGCCTGACCTTCCAGCAGGTGCAGAAGTACGAGCGCGGCGCCAACCGCATCGGCGCGTCGCGCCTGTTCGACCTTGGCCGCGTGCTGGACGTGCCGGTGTCCTTCTTCTTCGACGACATGCCGGCGGACGTGGCCACGGCGAAGGTCGAGGACGACGCGGACACCAGCGGACAGGAACTCGGTGCCTTCGAGCCGGACCCGATGGCCAAGCGCGAGACGCTGGAGCTGGTGCGCGCCTACTACCGCATCCCCGACGCCACGGTCCGCAAGCGCATGTTCGAGCTGGTCAAGGCCGTCGGCAAGTCCGGCCCCGAGCAGCCGGCGGCCTGACCGATGGGCTTCATCAGCAGACAGGAACGCGACCTTCTGGCCGCCCTGTGCCGGACCTTTCCCGGCTGGTGGGCGACCGACGAGACCGCCGGGGTCTGAGCCCCCTCAACCCGGCGCACCGGGGAGCGCCCTTCCCGTCCCTGCGGGCGCTCCCCGGAACCCTCCCTCAAGACGACGAGACCGAACCGTGAAGCAGAAGACCGTCACCGTTCCGCCGGAGGTTGCCACCGTTCTCGGCAAATCCGCCGTCCAGGGCAACGCCATCATCCTTCCGCCTGGGCAGCTCGCACGGCCCTTGTACGACGCCGTGAACAAGGTGCTGACCGCGATGGGCGGGAAGTGGAACCGGAAGGCCGGCGGTCATCTCTTCGCGCAGGATCCTCGCGCGATCCTGGAGGAGGCCCTGGGCACCGGGAAAGCACTGAATCGCCAGCAGACGCTTCAGTTCTTCCAGACCCCCGAAGATCTGGGCGACCGCATGGTGGAGCTGGCCGGCATCAGGGCGGTGGATCTGGCACTGGAGCCGGAGGCCGGCCAGGGCCGCTTGGTCAAGCCGATGCTGGCGCGGGGCGCCGAAGTGGTGGCCGTGGAGATCGACCCGGTCAACGCGGACGTGCTGAGCCGTATCGGTGGCATCGAAGTTCACCAGGATGACTTTCTGGAATGGGCAAACCGTGAACGCCGCCGCTTCGACAAGGTGGTGATGAACCCGCCATTCACCGGCAACCAGGACATCCGCCACGTCATGGCCGCCTTCGGTCTGCTGCGCGAGGGCGGGCGGATGGTCGCCATCATGAGCGAGCACGGCTTCATCGGTCAGGAGCGTGAGTGCCGCGACTTCCGGAACTGGCTCTCCGACAACAACGCCGAGGTTGAGCAGCTCCCCGCCGGCACATTCGCCAAGTCCGGTACCGGCGTTCCGGTCCGCCTGATCACCGCCCGGAAGGCCGCCAGCATGCGGCAGGCCGCTGAGTAGCACCCGCGCCCATCCTCGCGCTCCAGCCCGCATGGATGATCCCAGCGGGCTTAAGGGGTCGGGACTGGATGACGTCACCCTTCAAGACGGTCCTCGTAAATGTCCACGAAGGGTCCCTCGCCCCCTTACCCGGCCTGACCGCTGGGTGGGGGTTGAGGCGTCAGAGAGAGCCGCGGCGTGTCAGCCCGCCGGGAAAACTGCGGATCGCGCAGGACCGAGGTGGGCATGTGGCCGGCGTCGGCGCGGAGATAGAAGCCGGCTCTCTCGCCCCCACCGCCAGCAAGGAGGTCGAGATGTCCTTATAGCCGCAGCGCCCGCGCCGGGCCGCAACCGGCGCAGCACCAGACGAAGAGATTTTGCCATTCGTGTGAGTGCGGTTCGCAGGGCCAGCGGGGCGGTCCCATCCACCGCCCCGCCGGTTGCCGAGAGCAGGGGAAACCGCCTGCTGTCGCCAGCCGAAATCAGGAGCTTTCCCCATGGCTTACGCCCCGAAAGACCTCAGCGTCCTGGTCTACGCCAACGGCTTCACGCTCTGGCATTACACGACGCAGCACGACCTCACCCGGGTTGACGAGCCCGGCTATTTCGACGGCGCCGCCGATCTGGTTCATGTCGGCGACCAGATCACGATCAACGCCGGTGGGCGGAACACCTTCCGCTTCGTCGAGGCCGTGGACAGCCGCGCGGGCACCGTCCGCATCGGTAGGCCGGAGGCCTGACCGCCATGGCCCAGGTCTCCACCCGCGCCACCTTCTTCTGGCTGTGCGCCACAGCCCTCCGCCACGGCGGCCCGGTGGCGAGCAGCTACGTCCGGGACAGCCTCCTCCACATGGCCCAGAACGGCGCCGACCCGCTGCTTCAGCGGCGCGCGGCGATCACGCTGGGCCTGCAGGCGGGGTGACCAGCCATGGACCCGATAGACGAGGCCGAAGCCGCCGACGACATGGCCCACACCCGAGGGCGAGTGCGGGCGCTGGAGCGCCGCGGCTACACCACCGATGCGGCGGCGGCGGCCGACCGCTGGGCGGAGCGGGCCGAGCGGTTCCGCAACACCGCCCTGCACATGGCCATCGTCTGCAAGCTGCTGCGCGCCTACCCGAAATCCTCGCCCTACGTCGACCCCGAACTCGGGCGCTCGTACACGCTGACCGAGGCGCGGAAGGAGCTGCACTTCCAGCACGAGCAGCACGTCAGAGCGCGGGAGCAGGAGGCGAACTGGCGCCGGATGGCCGAACAGGACGCTGAAGCTGAAACCTCCGGCAGAAAGCCGGGAGCCATGGAGAAGAACCATGGGTGAAACCTCCAAAATCGAATGGACCGACGCGACGTTCAACCCGTGGATCGGTTGCACCAAGCTCTCCGCGGCCTGCGACAACTGCTATGCCGAGAAGGAGCGCGCGGTGACGTGCCTGGGGGTGACCTGGGGCGCCGGCCAGCCGCGCCACCGGACGTCCGCCAGCACCTGGAAACAGCCGCTCACCTGGAACCGCAAGGCCGCCAAGGAAGGCCGCCGGATGCGGGTGTTCTGCGCCTCGCTGGCCGATGTGTTCGACGCCGAGGTGCCGGACGACTGGCGCGACGACCTGTTCGCGCTGATCGCGGCGACGCCGCACCTCGACTGGCTGCTGCTGACCAAGCGCCCCAAGGTGATGCGGGACTTTGCCGACCGGGCGGCGCGCTGCGGGGAGCACTGGCTGGCCGACAAGGGGGCGCCGCCCGTTCGTTGGCCGCTGCCCAACGTCTGGCTCGGCACCACCGTCGAGAACCAGGCCATGGCCGAGGCGCGCATCCCGCACCTGCTGGGGACGCCTGCCGCCGTACGGTTCCTGTCCATGGAGCCGTTGTTGGGGATGGTGGACCTGCGGCGGTGGATGGCTGATCTGTGCCCAAACTGTCTGCAACCGGGTTGCGTCCCAAGCCTCCGTTTCGACAGCGCAGAAGTGTTCAGCATCTGCGGTCGCTTCGTAATGGAGACGCCAAGACCGCTTATTGATTGGGTCATCACCGGCGGCGAGAGCGGTCCGAAAGCGCGGCCCAGCCGCACGGATTGGTTCCGCGCAATCCGCGATCAGTGCGCGGCGGACGGAGTGGCCTTCCTGCACAAGCAGAACGGAGAGTGGTTGCAGTGCCGCACCCATGATCCCGGTGCTGTAGCCGTGCAGCGTGACGGCACCATCACCGCGTCAACGAAGCCGCTCGCCACCGTGGCTCAGGATATGGGGATGCTGTGGATGGAGCGCGTCGGCAAGAAGGCCGCCGGCCGCCTCCTCGACGGCGTGCTGCACGACGCCCTGCCGGCGGTGCGGTCATGACCGGGCGCCCTCCCTCCAATACCTTCGCCGTCGCGAAGCGGAACGCCGCCCCGGAGTTGCAGACCTCGTCGCTGGAGCAGGCCTGCACCCACTTCGCCCGCAAGCCGACGCTGCCGATCGAGGCGCGCGACCGGCTCAAGCTCGCCTACGCCGCTGCCCACGGACGCTTTGCGCCGGGCAACCGCGTCGGGTGGATTCTTCGGAAAGGCCGCTGACCATGTCCTCCACCTACTCTATCGAACCCGCCGATGGGCAGTTCGACGCCGCGCTGATCCGGCGCAACGGCGCCTCCCTGCTGATCACCGGCCTGAACTGCGACCACCCCGACGGCCACAACCTTCTTGCCCAGCTGCTGGTCGATATCCTGGCCCGGCCGGAGGTGGATGCGCTGATCGCTGAGGTGCTGCGGGAGGAGCGTTCATAATGCAGGACATGCATAAAGTGGAAGCCGTAGTGGCAGAATGGCCGAGCGGCCTAAAGAACGCTGCTGAAGTGGCGCCTCAGTTTGGTTTGACCGCAGATAAGCTTATCGCATTTGCGGATGCTGGTTATGCCCCCCATTGGCGCATTGATGGCGGACCACCTCTGTTCCGTTCATCCGAGGTAAAGCCATGGGTTGCCCAGAATTTGCTTCAGAAAGAGGGTGGAAAAGATCTTCCGTTCTCAATGCGCATCGTATTTGTCCCGGACAAGCCAACGCATTCCGCAGTCGTTCCCGTATCTATTCAGAATATCGAGAATCTCCGCGAGATATCTGAAGTCTGGAGAATTTGCCCAGGCGTTTATTTCCTGTGCAAGAATGGAGAAGTTGTATACGTTGGACAGAGTGTTAGCCCAGCGTCTCGCATAGCTTCTCATGATAAGAACAAAGATTTTGATCAAGTTTACTTTCTGCCCTGCCCGGAATTCGAGCTTAATCGCGTAGAAGCTGCATTCATCCGCTATTTGCGCCCGCGTCTTAATGGTCAGAATGCCAGCGGGACGATGATCGCGCCTGCATCCAACGGAAGCGACGCGGAAGTTCTCGCGCGATATGGGATCACTGAAGAAGGCAGCGCATCCAAATCAGGTGGAGCGCAGCCATGAGCGGCCCCCCCACCATGCCCGCCCTGAAGTGCCCGGACTGCGGCGCGCCGATGCGGCTGCAGCCGACCCCCAGCACCTTCAAGACGCCGAACCCCTTCGTCTACCTGTGTGACCGCCGCGCCGCCGGCTGCGGCGGGCTGATGAGCGCGCACCCCGACGGCACGCCGCAGGGCGCCCCTGTCGCGGCCGAGCTGCGCCGCGCCCGCCGGATGACCCATCAGGTCTTCGACCGCCTGTGGCAGACGGCCCCGCACTATTACCCTGTCGCCGAGACGGGCGCCGCCCGCGTGGCCGCCTTCAAGCGCATCCAGGACGCCGCCCGGAACCGGGCTTATGCCTACGTCGCCGCGCACCTCGGCATGAGCCGGGACGCCTGCCACATCGGCAAGATCACCGACATCGAAACGCTGCGCGCCTTCTACGGCATCGCCCGGCGCGCCACGCCCCTGACCGTTCGTGACTGGTGGAAGAAGCTGCAGGCGGAGGAGGCGCATCTGAAGCCGATCCCGCCTGACGCGCTGCCCGCCCTGGTCGGCCAGCCCATCCGCCTGAAGGGCGCCGGGCTGGGCATGACCTGGGTCCTCGAACGGATCAAGGGCGACACGCTGTTCCTGCGCTCCCCCACCAACAACCGCAAGCGGATGGCCTGCGCCAATCAGGCGCTGTACCCGCGCGCGGCCCAGCCCTCCGAGGCCTCATGACCACCTCCACCATCACCAAGCCGGGCGTCTACCAGCTCGATGCCGAGATCTATCACGGGAACTGCACCCTCACCCCTGCCCTGTCCGCCGGGTTCGCCTGGAACATGCTGAAGGACGGCGGCTGCCCGGCCAAGGCGTGGTTCAACAGCTCGCTGAACCCCGACTATGCGCCCGAGCAGAAAACGGAGTTCGATATCGGCAGCGCGGCTCATCTTTTGTTCTTGGAGCCCGACAGGTACGACGCTGCGGTCCATATCGTGCGGGCCTTCACCAAAGACGGAAAGCCGTCCGAGGGATACACCTCTGCCGACGCGAAGAATCAGCGCGACGACGCCCGGAACGCAGGCAAGATTCCACTGCTGCCGGCGCAAGCGGAGAAGGTGGCCGGCATGCGCCGCGCCATGCGGAACGAGATTCCGGACCTCCCGTTCTCGACCGCACCCAAGTTCGCCGATGACGCCTTCTCCGGCGGGCAGGCCGAACAGTCCTATTTCTGGCGGGACGAGCGGTTCGGCATCTGGTGCAAGTGCCGGCCCGACTACGTCAAGCCCGGCCATGTCGTGGACTACAAAACCTCCACGACCGCCGACCCTGCCGACCTGAAGAAAGTCGCCGCCAACATGGGCTGGCACGTCCGCGCCGCCCACTATCTCGAGGGCCACAAGGCGCTGACCGGTGAGGACGCGACCTATTGGTACGTGGTCCAGGAGAAGGAGGCGCCGTACCTGACCACGGTCGGCAAGGTCGCGGGCGCCGCCCTGGAGTGGGGCCGCATCATGCTCCCCGCGGCGCGCGCCGTCTTCGCCGGATGCCTCCGCTCCAACCGCTGGCCGTCCTACTCGGAAGACGCAGTGCTGGTGGAGCTTCCGGCGTGGGCCGAGCGCCAGCTTCAGGACCGGCACGACGCCGGCGAGTTCGACCCCTCCCGCTATTTCGACCTCGCGCGCGCCTGGCAGGCGCCACTCTGAAGGATTCCCGTCATGAAGATCATCAGCCTCGAAGCCGAGAACCTGAAGCGCATCAAGGTCGTGCAGATCACCCCGACGGGGCCGCTCGTGCAGATCACCGGCAAGAACGCGGCGGGGAAAAGCACCGTTCTGGACGCCATCTGGTGGGCGCTGGACGGCGGGAAGAACATCCAGTCCCGTCCGATCCGGGACGGGGAAACCGAGGCTCGCGTGCGGCTGGACCTCGGCGAGATCATCGTCACGCGGAAGTGGAAGCGCCGGGATGCCGGCGACGTCACCACCTCCATCACCGTCGAGGCGGCTAACGGCGCGCGGTTCCCGTCGCCCCAGCGCATGCTGGACGACCTGCTGGGCAGCTTGACCTTCGACCCGCTGGCCTTCAGCCGCATGGACCCGAAGAAGCAGCTGGAGCAGTTGCGCGGGTTGGTGAAGCTGGACGTGGACGTGGATGCGCTGGATGCGGCCAACCGCACCGATTTCGAAAAGCGCACCGACGCGAACCGTCGAGCCAAGACGCTCCGGACCCAGGCCGCCGCCATCGCGGTTCCGGACGGCCTTCCCGACCAGCCGGTCGACGTTGCGGCGCTGATGGACCGCATGACCAAGGCCGCCGACCACAACGCTTCCATCGAGCGGCGCCGCGCCAACCGTGAGCGTGTCCGAGACGAACTGTCCGAGCTGTCCGCCGAAGCCCAGGAACTCGAAGCCTCAATCAGCCCGGCGCTCTCGGCGATCCGGTCGAAGGCCGCCACCGAGCGGACCCGCCTCCGCGACGAGATCGCCCGGCTCCAGCTTCAGATCGACCAACTGGACCTCGACGAAGCCGTCAGCCTGGATGCCACTGAGAAGCGCCTGCGCGATCAGGTGGCCGAGAAGCGGAGCCAAGCCCAGGAGCGCGCCGACAAGCTGGCCAACGCCGAGCCTCTACCCGATCCCGAGGACGTCGCCAGCCTGCGCGCCGAGATCGACAGCGCCAACACCATCAACGACGGTATCAAGCTGCGCGACCGGCGCGCCGCCCTGGAGAAGGAGGCCGCCGCGGCGGAGTCCGAAAGCAGAGCGCTCACCGACTACATGGCGGATCGCGAGCGGGAGAAAGCCGAGGCCATCGCCGCCGCCAAGATGCCCATTCCCGGCCTGTCCTTCGGCGACAGCATGGTCCTGTTCAACGGCATCCCCTTCGACCAAGCCAGCAGCGCCGAGCAGTTGCGCGTTTCGGTGGCCATCGCCATGGCGACCAACCCCAAGCTCCGCGTGCTGCGGATCAAGGACGGATCTCTGCTCGATGAGGACGGCCTGCAGATGCTGTCCGGGATGGCGGACGCCAGCGACTACCAAGTCTGGGTGGAGCGCGTGGACAGCTCCGGCAAGGTCGGCGTGGTGATGGAGGACGGCGCCGTGGCGACCGCTCCATCCGTGTCGGCTCCGGCCGGCGACCTGTTCGCGGCGCAGTGAGGGAGGCGACGATGGGATTGCTCAACATCGTCCCGGCCAACCGCGCCGGCATGCGCTTCCTGATTTCTCTCTATGGCCTGTCCGAAACCGGCAAAACGCTCTCCGCGCTGCGGCTGGCCGCGGGCATGGAGCCCGACCCGGCCAAGCGGATGCTGCTGGACACCGAGGGTGGGCAGCGTGGGCGGGCCTACGTGGACAAGATTCCCGGCGGTTACATGTACGCCTCCCTCACGCCTCCCTTTACGCCCGACCGCTACATCGAGGCGCTGAACGAGATCGAGGCGGCCGGCATCAACGTCCTGGTGATCGACAGCATCAGCCACGTCTGGTTCGCTGAAGGCGGCGTCCTCGACATGGTCGAGACCGCGACCGAGCGGAACGACATGGCGAAGTGGGCCAAGCCCAAGCGTCGCCTCGGCAAGATGACCAACCGCCTGCTGCGCTCCGATATGCACGTCATCCTGTGCGCCAGGGCCAAGCAGCCGCTTGTCGAAGAAACCGTAGACGGTCGCAAGAAGCTCATCCCCGGCCCTGTCGTTCCGGTGCAGGAGAAGACCCTGCGCTACGACATGACCGTCATGGGCCAGATGTTGGGCGACGGCAAGTTCACGGTCACCGCCCCAGCTGGCAAATGCCCAGGTCCACTGCGCGAGGTCTTCGCCGCCGGCGAGGTCATGACCGAGGAGATGGGCAAGCGCCTGATCGCGTGGCTTGGGGGTGCTGACCTGCGCAGCACGGAGCAGCGCAAGCTGGAGGTCGACGCGACCGCTGCAGCCGAGGAAGGTGCGCAGAGCTTCCGGGAGTTCTGGAGCGAACTCAGTTCCGATCAGCGGAATTTGCTGAAGCCCAAGATGGAGAATTACGCCTCCATCGCCAAGGCAGCCGATGCCGAACGCGAACGCGTCGAGCAGGAGCGGCGCGACCAGCAGAACCTGGACAACCCGTTCGGCGAGCAGGCCCAGCAGCAGAGCACCCCTTCCACCGACGAAAAGCCCACCACCCCGGCGGATGAAGCCTTCAACGAAGCCTTGGACGCGGCCAAGCAGGGCGCTGCCGCTCTGCGCGCGTGGTGGGACGGCCCCGCCGGCAAAGCGTCGGCGCTGGGCAGCGACACGGCCAAGAAAATCCTCATCAGCGCCCGCAAGCGCGAACTCGACGAGATCGCGGCCAAGGCCGACGCGGAAGGAGAGTTGTGATGGAAACCACCCCCAGCACTCCCGCGACCGCCGCCCCGGCCGCCGAATGGGCGAAGGTCGAGCTGCTCGGCCACCGGACCCGCTACGGGCTGGCCCGCGAGGTCGAGCGCTACGGCACCAAGATGCTCCGGATCGACGTGTTCGGTCCGGGGTCTGACACCCCGATCCTGACCGAGTTCTACGCGGGCCAAGCCCTCTTCGGCTACCGGCCCTGCACCGAGGAATGCGCAAGGGCCTGGGCCAGCGACCGCTGGAACCTGCCGGAGGAGGTCCGCCCGGCCCTCCCCGCCCCCGACAATGCCAGCGTGCATGCCGAGTTCGACGTGCTGGACGGCGACGCCCGCCCCGCCGACATCTCCGACGACCTGACCTCCTGAAGGTGCCGATGATGATGGACGAACTGACCCACCGCACCGGCATCACCAAGACCGGGCGGCTGATCGAAAGCTCATTCCCGCCGACGCAGCCGCAGCGGCACGCCAACCGCCACCTCCGCGCCTGCTCCACCATGGCCCCGCCGCCCGGCGAGGTCACGGTGCCGGAGCAGGAGCACCCCGACGGCCGCGTTGCCTTCCCCACCATCGTGCAGTACCAGCTGAAGCGCTGGGACCCGGCGGCGCAGGCCTACGTGCCGGCCGAGCTGATCGACCTGCCGCCGACCTTCGAAACCCACCCGGACGAGCATGCCCACGATCTCGCCCGGAAGGCTGGCCAGCAGCCGCGCCCGGCCACCCTGCCCTATGTGGCGGTGGTCCACGACCTGGACGCCTACGACCGGCTGAAGGCCACGGGCGTCCTGCATGCTGCGCACATGACGGCGCCAATGGATGAGCGCACGGCGGTGGACAACCGCGCTGCGCCGGGGGCGTGACCGGCTATGGCCCACAGCCCTCTCCCGACCGCATCGCTGCTCTACCAGCGCATCGACGCCTTCCAGGCCCTGCGCACCCGGATCGACCGGGCGTTCTCTGCCGGCCAGATCACCCCGCAGATGCGGCGCGAGCTGCTGGCGGCTGCCCGTGACCAATCCGGCATCGCGACGGGCAGCCTACCTTCCGGATCGCGCCCGCGTGCCCTGATCGGCGCCCCCAAGCCGTAAGGAGTTCGCCATGAACACCAAGCCCCTGAACTCGGATGCCATCGGCCACCGCTCTTGGACCGATGCCGAGTTCTGCATCATCACCACGAAGGGGTGGGTGACCGTCTCGGGCAAGGCCCGCGACTTCTTCGGTGTCCACCACGACGAAGCCGCCGGTCAGCACAAGCTGACCCACCTGCCGACCGGCGTGTCGCTTGGTGGCGCCCCGGCTCCAGAAGCTCCCCGGCGCGCCGCGACCGCGGTCAAGAACATGTGGAACTGGAGCTTCACCGACCACAGCGGGCAGCCGACGCTGGAATCCATTATGGCGATCCGGATTGTCCTGAGAAGCCACGGTCTGACCCATCCCGACAACGCGCCCCGATGGACCGGTCCGGAGGTGATCGAGAGGTTGGCGGCTGGTCAGCTTGAGACGGTGGAGGGCTGAACAATGCTCAAGCTGCGCATCGAGAACGAGCCCGGCGGCTTTTGGATCTGGCTGTGCCGGTTCTCCTACCGTCGCGTCAAAGCCATGGCGTGGGAGAAGATCCCGGTCGGTCTGCCTGGCATGCGGGACCCGCACGCGCCATGCATCGCTTACGCCCCTCGCCTTCGCCTCAAAGGCGAGATCGGTGAGTGCCTGTCGGATGGGCACTACCAGTGCGCTGACTGCGCACACCTCAAGCGCTGCCCGGACTGCGGTGAGCGGGTAAGCAACTGCGAATGTGATGACAACAGCCGAGCCGATGCTACCACCTGGGAGGCGCTCTGATGAACAGCAGCCTAGGCCATAACACGCTTTCGCGTTGTTCGATTGGGAGGCTCGACCGAGGCCACGGCATACTCGAACCGCAGGATTGCCTCACCCAGAGCCTCGTTGATGTCCTTGCCATCCGCGCCATGATGGATGCGTCGGTGGCAGGTTGGGCAAACCCCTGCAACGTAGCGAGGATCGTCTGGACCACCGTCGCTCACGCGTCGGATGTGATGTGGCTCCAGGTATGGTTCACCATTGGTTCGCAAGAATGGAGCAGGCGACTTGCAGCACTCGCAGATGCCGGCGGCACGCGCGAGCACATATCGGCGCACCACCTCGCTGCGCTGGTAAACACGCCGGCGAGCACCTTCGGCTGGCTCCTCTTCACCAGTGGATGCAGCTCCCATTGCGGCGCTCCTAAGTGCAGCCAGATCGAGCCCACTGGCACTGTTGTCACCTTCCGTTTCCGCAGCGTCTGCCTCCTGGAGCGCTTCCACCGGAACCAGGTTGAAGACGATCCCATTCCTCATGTTCCCATGGCGATCTGGTGTCAGTTCTCTGGTTGTGCTCACACAGACGAATTGGCCGAGAAACCTCAGCATCCCGGAACGATGCTGCTTCTGGAAGAGGAGCAAATCCTCTCCTTCGGCGACATGATCGCGGATGGCTTTGTTCCCAGAGGTGAAGGTCATATCGCCTTCCTGGCCTTCGCCGAAGTAGCGGAAAACCTGGCCATCTTCGGTCCAACCATCGAGATAGCCATGCTGGACGCCGCTTTCCCCGGTGATCGCAAATATGACTGGGTGCTTCGACGGCGTAATGATGCCGCCCTGCCGTTGACCGCCGTAGGGATCATGGAGATCGCGCCGGCGATTGTAACGGTGATCACGAACGAAGTTTCCAAAGGTCATGTACGAAGCCTAGAACCTGGATTGTGCGAACACGCCTCCTCTACCATCCCGTGTTGCGCTGGGGCCCGCAAGCGGGAATGTACCAGACCCCTCATAGTGCAACTCGACCACTGGGCCATCGCCTGGACCCTTGTCGCGCCCCATAGGGCACAGGCGCAGATCAACCACGGCCAGACTCTGGAACGGCTGGCCGAGCGCGGCGGCCTTGCCCCGTGCGAGCTGCTGGCCGTGCTGGAGGATCGCCCCCACCGCCGCATGCACCTGGAAGACGCCATCCGGCAGGTCCGGGCGCTGATCGAGGCGTTCGAGTTGGGCGCGGCGAGCGTCCGGGACGGCGCTGAACGAATGGAGGCTGCCGATGCGTGACATCCCCATCATTTTCAGCGCGACGATGGTCCATGCACTCCTCGCCGGGCGAAAGACGCAGACACGCCGTCTCGCTTCAAGCCAGCTTTACAAGGCCCAGCCGGGCGACCGGGTGTGGGTGCGGGAAAGCGTTCGTGGCATCGAAAACGAGGCCGGGGAAGGGATCATTGTGTATCTGGCTGACGGAGCGACCGAGACGGTTTGCGTGAAGGGAGACAATGGGTCCGAATTTTTCACCCGTTGGTGGAACCTGACAACCTACCGCTCTATCGACCCCAATCGCGACACAGGCAAGATCCTCCCTCCCTGCGGTATGCCCCGCTGGGCCAGCCGGCTCACGCTGGTGGTGGAGCAGATGCGAGTCGAGCGGCTTCAGGACATCAGCGAGGCGGACGCCATCGCCGAGGGGTGCCCTGCCCAAACTCCTGAAGAGTTGGCCGGAATGGAAGCACGCGGCTGGTTCCGTGACCTGTGGGGCAGCATCAACGGGCCCGGCGCCTGGGACGCCAACCCCTGGGTGGTCGCCCTGACCTTCACCGTCCACCGGACAAACATCGACAAGCTGGAGGCTCGGGAGGTGGCGATTGGCTGACCGGCAGTCCCACCTCCGAGTCGCGGCAGATCCGGCTCTGGCTTCACCCCTTCCTGGGGTTGAACGGGCCGTCACCGTGACCGAGGCCGCCAAGGTCATGGGCGCGGATGAAAGCACGATTCGCAAGCTGGTGGTGTCCGGGGAGCTTCTCGGCTACCGGCTCGGCAAGCGCGGCGTCCGCATCTATGTGTCGTCGATCCAAGATTACCAGGAACGGCGGGCCATCATCAGCACAGGCGAACGCAAGGCCAAGGCCCCACTGCCCAAACCGAGGCGTCGAAACGACGCTGCCCATAAAGAGGCTCTTGCGGGCCTCGCTGCCCTTGGCATCATCTTTAAACCTATCTCGCGTTGAGAAACAGCCATGACCGTGTTCTTCGACAGCTCTCGTGAACGCTGGCGCTACGACCTGCGCGTGAACGGCAAGCGCTACGCAGGCTATTGCGTAGATCCGGATACCGGCGCCCACGCCGCCACCAAGACCGATGCCAAGCGAATCGAGGCGCTGATCAAGGCGGCGGCGCTAAAGGAGGCGCCTGCACCTGCTGCACCGGTCGAGTTCACGGTCTCGCAGATGTTCATGGCCTATGCCACCCGCAAAAAGGCCCTAAAGGACTGGCCCAACAAACAGGTGTATGTCGCCGATCTGGGAGCATACTTCGGTCCCGACACACCGATCACCGACCTCACTGAACAGCGAATCTGGGAGTACATTGCCTGGGCGCGCGCCCAGCCGGTGATGATCTACCGCGGCGGTCCCAAGGCCCGCACCCCGGAAGAGAAGGCCGCCCGCTACGCCCCGTCGAAAGACGGGCGGACGCGCGCCGACTCGACAATCAACCGATATCTCGTGACGCTCCGCGAGGCCCTGGCCATCGTCCACAGCCTGAAGGACGGCGCCGGTCGCCCTCTCCTGCCCGAGATGCCGAAGGTGCCCAAGCTGGCCGAGGCCGAGCATCTGCCCCGGCCCGTCTCCGATGACGACCTCCAGGCGATCATGACCGCCGCACCCCAGCACCTCGCCGATGGGATCATGTTGGCCCGGCTCATGGGATTCCGAAAGGGGGAGGTCTTCAGCCTGAAGGTGGAGCAGATCGACTTCGTTAATCGCTGCGTCTGGCTGGACGCCGAATCGACCAAGGCGAAGCGCGCCGAGGCGGTGCCAGCGAATCCCGAAGCGATCGAGCTTCTGTCCCGACTGGTCGCCCATGCGAAGGAGTGGAAGGTCGAGCATCTGTTCACCTATCAGCACGGCGAGAAAGGCAAGCGCCAGCCGGTGAAGAACCCAAAGCGCGCATGGCGCACAGCCTGCAAGGCTGTCGGCGTCAAGCACCGCTTCCACGACACGAAGGCATCGTTCGTGACGGCGGTGGCCCACGTCGCTCCGGCTGCGGTGACCCAGCAGCTCGCCCGTCACAAAAGCTATGAGACCACCCGGCGATATCTGCGTGTTGCGGACACTGCCGCCCGCTCAGCGGTCGAAGCCGCGACGATCCGCGTGACGAAGGCGGTGGTCAACGGCGCGCCCCAACCGACTTCCACACAAGAGTTCCACACAGCCGTGACCGAGGCCGTATCGGAGCCCTGCCACCCGGACAAGGAAAAGGCCCCTAAGTCGTTAAACTTAGAGGCCTTTTCATCTTCCAGAACTTGGTCGGAGCGACAGGATTTGAACCTGCGACCCCCAGACCCCCAGTCTGATGCGCTACCAGGCTGCGCTACGCTCCGTTCGACGGACCGCCCTTCGTTCTGGAAGGGAGCGGGACTATAGCCGGGACCTTGGTCCAACGCAAGCGCTACAGTTCACTTTTTTTCACACCTCTCGAATTTCTTTTTCCTCTCCCACCGCGAGCAGAAGACGCGCCTCTCTCAACTCGTCGAGCGCCTGGGCGATGGCCTGCCGGATGGTGTCCGACAGGCCGTTGAGCGCAACGACAGGCACGCCCTCCGCCCCATCGAGCAAGGCCACGGCCGCTTCGTCCGCGACGGCCTCAAAGGTGTCGGGAACATCCGGTTCTTCCGGAGTCTCCTCCAGCCTCCGGGCGTCCGGATCGTCGTCCACCTTCCCGTCCTTCAGGAGGCGCTGGACACCCTTGATCGTGTAGCCCTCGCCATACAGCAGGTTCTGTATCTGCCGCAGCAGGTCCACGTCTTCCGGGCGGTAGTAGCGCCGCCCTCCACCACGCTTGAGCGGACGGAGCTGCGGGAACTTGCCTTCCCAGAAACGCAGCACATGCTGCGGCACGTCCAGGTCGGACGACACCTCGCTGATCGTGCGGAACGCCGTGGCGGACTTCGTGGTGCCGCGCGCCTTCATATCCGGGAAACCCTTGTTGTCGTCCGCTCCGTGCGGCGGATCAGGAAACCGCCTTCACGCGTTGCGCCTCGGCTTCCTCCGCCTCGACGACCTCGTTGATGCGGTTCTTCAGGACGTGGCTCGCCCGGAAGACCAGGACACGCCTGGGCAGGATCGGAACCTCTTCGCCGGTCTTCGGGTTGCGGCCGACCCGCTGCCCCTTCTGCCGGATTTGAAAACTGCCGAAGGACGAGATCTTGACCATCTCGCCGCGGGCCAAGGCGTCGGAGATCTCCTCCAGGACGCTTTCGACCAGATCGGCGGATTCATTGCGCGACAGGCCGACCTCTTGGTAGACCGCTTCGCTGAGCTGCGCGCGGGTGACGGTGTTCTGTGACATGGTTCGCTTCCCCCCCGAAACCATAGGGGAAAAACCGTAATCCGGGGAAAGAACCCGGTCAATTCAAAAGCTTGGATCGCGTCGTTGTGAGCAGCGCAGCAAACGCCACCCTGCGGGGACGCGAAGCGGGTGCGCCGCTTACCAGCGTACCATCGCGGCACCCCAGGTCAGGCCACCGCCGATGGCCTCCATGAGGATCAGGTCGCCACGCTTCACGCGGCCATCGTGCACCGCCTCGCACAGCGCCAGCGGGATCGAGGCGGCGGAGGTGTTGCCGTGGCGGTCCACCGTCAGCACGACCTTGTCGGAGGGCAGCTTCAGCTTGCGGGCGATGCCGTCGATGATCCGCTGGTTGGCCTGGTGCGGCACCAGCCAGTCCACCGCCGACGGCTCCAGCCCGTTGGCCGCCAGAGCCTCCTCGACGACCGAGGACAGCTTGCTCACGGCGTGGCGGAACACATCCTGGCCATTCATCCGCACATGGCCGGCCGTGCCGGTGGTCGACGGACCGCCATCGACGTAGAGAAGCCCGTACTGGGCGCCGTCCGAATGCAGGTGGGTGGACAGCACGCCGCGATCCGCCGAGGTCCCGGCGGCGTCGTAGCCCTCCATCACCACGGCCCCAGCGCCGTCGCCGAACAGGACGCAGGTGGTGCGGTCCTTCCAGTCGAGCAGGCGGGAGAAGGTCTCCGCGCCGATGACCAGGGCGCGGTTGGCCTGCCCAATACGGATGAAGTTGTCGGCAATCGACATCGCGTAGACGAAGCCGGCGCACACCGCCTGGATGTCCAGCGCGAAGCCCTTGGTCCCCAGCGCCGCCTGCACCTTCGTCGCGGTGGCCGGGAAGGTGTTGTCCGGAGTCGTCGTCGCCAGCACGATGCAGTCGATGCTGGCGGCGTCCACCCCGGCATGCTCCAGCGCGCGGGTCGCCGCGGCGATGGCGAGATCGGAGGTCAGTTCCCCGTCGGCAGCGATGTGGCGCGACTTGATGCCGGTGCGCTGGACGATCCACTCGTCCGAGGTGTCCACACGGGCTTCGAGGTCGCGATTCGTGACGACGTTGGCCGGGAGGTAGGAACCGCAGCCGAGAACTCGGGAACGCTTGACCATGATGTTAGACCGCCGCCGCCTTCGTGTCGGGAAGAGGCTTGGCGTCGCCGAGACGCTGCATCTCTTCCTTGATTCGGTCGTTGAAACCGTTTGCCGCCAGATTGTAGGCCACACCGATGGCGTTGGCGAACCCGATGGCGTCGGTGCCCCCGTGGCTCTTCACGCAGACGCCGCGCAGGCCCAGGAACATGGCGCCGTTGTAGCGGCGCGGATCGGTGCGCTGCTTCAACCGCTTGAAGGCCCCGCGGGCCAGCAGGTAGCCGAGACGCGCCGTCCAGGAGGACTGGAACGTCCGGCGCAGGAACTCCGTGAAGAGCTTCGCCGTGCCTTCGGCGGTCTTCAGGGCGACGTTGCCGGTGAAACCGTCGGTGACGATCACGTCAACCGTGCCGGTGGCGATGTCGTTGCCCTCGACGAATCCGTGGAAACGCCCGGGCAGCGGCATCTCGCGCAGACGGGTCGCGGCGGCGCGCACCACCTCGTTCCCCTTCACCTCTTCCGAACCGATGTTCAGAACGCCGATCGTCGGCTCGGACAGGTTCAGCGCGGTGCGCGCGAAGACCGCGCCCATCACGGCGAACTGCACGAGGTTCTCGGGCTGGCATTCGGTGTTGGCGCCGAGGTCGAGCATGACGCTCTCCCCCCGCAGGGTCGGGAAGAAGGAGGCGATCGCCGGACGGTCGATTCCGGGGATCGTCTTCAGCACGAACTTGGCCATGGCCATGAGCGCGCCGGTGTTGCCGGCGGACACCACGCAGGCAGCCTGCCCGCCCGCCACCGAATCGATGGCAAGACGCATGCTCGACTGGCGCCCGGCGCGCAGCGCGACCGACGGCTTGGCGTCGCCGGCCACGGCGTCCGGGGTGTGGCGCACCTCGGCCACCGCTCTCAAGGCGGGCCGCTGCGCAAGCAGCGGCTCGATGCGGGCGGTGTCCCCGAACAGCAGGTAATGCACCTGCGGGTGACGCTCGCGGGCGATATCCGCCCCGGCAATCACCATGTCGGGTCCTTTGTCACCGCCCATGGCATCAAGGGCAATGGTCAGGCGCTGGCTCACCGCGGACAGGCTCCCTGGCTAGGACGTAGGGCGGCCAACCAAACCGCCATCAGGCCGCCGGAGCGCTCTGAACCACTTCGCGCTGGTCGTAGTGACCGCAAGAGCCGCAGACATGGTGCGGGCGCTTCAGCTCGCCGCAGTTCGAGCACTCGGCGTAGGACGAGGTCGGGAGAGCGTGGTGCGAGCGACGCATGTTGCGGCGCGACTTGGAGGTCTTCTTCTTCGGAACAGCCATGGCCGTAAACTCTCTTCATTGTAAAAGGCGGCCCGAAGAGGGGCCGCCTGACGCGAGCGGCATTCAATACGGCAATTGCCCCCGAAGGGCAAGCCCGTTCCGCCCTCAATTCTGTCGTTTCAGACGTTCCAGCGCGGCGAACGGGTTCGGCTTCTCCGGATTGGCGCCGGCATCATCGGCGGCGGGGGCCAAGCCCTCCTCCTCGTCTTCGCCTTCGCTGTATCCGTCGAACGCCACGCCTTCTGCATGAGGATAGGGGTCGAGCGCCAGGGACAAATGCTGGGCGGCCAACTCGCCGATGTCGATGCGCCCGTTGGTCATGGCCTCCGGGATATCCTCCTCGGCGATGTTCGGGTCGATTTCGATCTCGTCCTCCTCGCCGGGGACCATCGATTCCGGCGCGAACAGCGCGCCGAACCGGTCGGACACCTGGGCGGGCACCGGTTCCAGCGTGATGACGCAGGTCTGAACCACGTCGGCCTCCACCTCCCCTTCGACTCGCACCATCTGGCCGCCGCGCACGGAGCGCAGGCGGACCCGGGCGGTCAGCCGCCCGATGCCCTCCAGTTCGAACCGCTCGGCCAGAGCCTTGCGCTCGGCCTCCGTCGCCTCGATGGTCTCGATCAGATCGCCGTCGCGATGGACGGCGTCGGCGCGGACGATGCGCGAGAATTCCGGAGCGGGGCCGGCGGCGTGTTGGGACGTGTTGCGCATGTCGGGCAGTTCCTTGTCACAGCGCCCGTTCTGCGGCGGGCGCCTTCCTCTCAGTGTCAGATGAATTCGGACGCCCGGAAAGGCAAGTCCAATTGCCGAGCCCCATGGAAGATAGAGACTCGACGGAATCGGTCATTCCGTCCCGGCGCCGGGCGGCGGGCCGAAGCGGACCTCACCGGCCATGAGCGACTCCAGCGGCTGTTCCTCCAGCCCGGCGGCCTCACGCCGGACATAGGCCGCCAGGGCGGCCAGTTGGCGCGGCGGCACCTCCGATACGGTGCCATAAAGATTGTTGTCGAGCGCGACCTCCAAGGCCGCACCGCCCGCGTCACCGTCTTCGGCGGCGAGCGCGCGGTCGTAGACCTCGATCCGGCCGGCGATGCCGCGGGCCATGGTCTTGATGCGCCGCCCGACTCCGCTGTCGCCCACCCCCTGCTCCATCAGCGACTTCTCGAAATGGTCGATCATCGCCTCGAAGAGCAGGCGCGAGCGGTCCGCCGCCGCGGCCCCCTGCCCCTTCAGGCGGCGCATCACCAAGAAGACGTGAAGCACCACCATGTCGAAGCGACCGTCCAGCGTGTCGGGAACGCCAAGGTCACGGTAGAAGGCCGGCTGTCGGGCCTGCGCCGCGATGGTGAGATAGAAATCGGCGACGGCGCGGGCTTCACGCCGACGCCGGAACAGGCGGTCAAGCACGGTTTCTCTCTCGCTCGGAGTTTCGTTGACAGGACAAACCGCGCGATGCGATTGTCGCGGCATTGCGGGCGGAGTCCGGCCTGCCGCAAGGGTCCGGCGGTCCGCCCGCGCCATCATAGCCTGAGCACCATGACGAGATCGATTCCTTCGGCGCTGTGCGCCTTCGTCTTTCTGGGTCTCGCCGTCTCCGCGTGCTCGCCCACCGTGGCGACCCGCGGCAACATGGCGGACCCCGACCGCATCGCCGAGATCAAGGCCGGCCAGTCGCGGCGGGAGGATGTGGCGGACATTCTCGGCACGCCGACCTCCGTGGGAACCTTCGACCAGAATGTCTGGTACTACATCGGCCAGAAGACCGAGAAGGTCGCCTTCTTCGAGCCGAGCGTGATGGAGCGCCGCGTCGTCGTCGTCCATTTCGACGACGCCGGCGTGGTGAAGGAGATGAAGCAGCTCGACGCCACCGACGGCCAGCGGATCGACATCGTCGATCGCAGCACGCCGACCGCCGGGCGCGAGATGAGCTTCCTCGAACAGATGCTCGGCAACGTCGGACGCTTCTCCGCCAAGGACTCGCGCAACCGCGGCCCGGGACGCTGACACCAGCCGGTCTGCAGAGACACGAAAAGCCCCGCTTCCGCGGGGCTTTTCTTTTGGAGCCGATCCGGGATCGGCCGATCCCCTAAAGCGAACTTCCATTCGCTTTAGACTCACATCGCCTCACTTGCCGGCGGGCTTCGGCCGCATGTGCGGCCGGGACCGCCGTCGCGGTCCAAAGCGGATCGCAATCCGCTTTAACAACCAATCTGGGTCAACCGATCTGGGCGAGGATCGCCAGCAGCAGGATCGCCACGATGTTGGTGATCTTGATCATCGGGTTGACCGCCGGGCCGGCGGTGTCCTTGTACGGGTCGCCGACGGTGTCGCCGGTCACCGCCGCCTTGTGCGCGTCGGAGCCCTTGCCGCCGTGGTTCCCCTCCTCGATGTACTTCTTGGCGTTGTCCCAGGCGCCGCCGCCCGAGGTCATGGAGATGGCGACGAAGATCCCCGTCACGATGGTGCCCAGCAGCATGGCGCCCAGGGCGGCGAAGGCCTGCGCCTGACCGGCGATGGCGGCGATGACGATGTACAGGACCACCGGCGCCAGCACCGGCAGCAGCGACGGGATGACCATCTCCTTGATGGCGGCGCGGGTCAGCATGTCCACCGCGCGGCCATAGTCGGGCTTGGCGGTGCCTTCCATAATGCCGCTGATCTCGCGGAACTGGCGGCGCACCTCCACCACCACCGATCCGGCGGCGCGCCCGACCGCGGTCATGCCCATCGCCCCGAACAGGTAGGGCAGCAGGCCGCCGATCAGCAGCCCGACGACCACATAGGGATCGTCCAGCCGGAACTCGACCGTCACGTTCGGGAAATAGTGCTTCAGATCCTGCACATAGGCGGCGAACAGCACCAGCGCGGCGAGGCCGGCGGAGCCGATGGCGTAGCCCTTGGTCACCGCCTTGGTGGTGTTGCCGACGGCGTCCAGCGCGTCGGTCGTCACGCGGATGTCCTTCGGCATGTCGGCCATCTCGGCGATGCCGCCGGCGTTGTCGGTCACCGGGCCGTAGGCGTCCAGCGCCACCACCATGCCGGCCAGGGCGAGCATCGTGGTCGCGGCGATGCCGATGCCGAAGATGCCGGCCTGCCCGTAGGCGATGATGATGCCGACGCAGATGACCAGGACGGGGAGCGCCGTCGCCTCCATCGACACCGCCAGACCCTGGATCACGTTGGTGCCGTGCCCGGTCTCCGACGCGCGGGCGACGCTGCGCACCGGGCGGAAGGCGGTGGAGGTGTAGTATTCGGTGATCCACACCAGCAGTCCGGTCACGCCCAAGCCGACCAGGGAGGAGACGAACAGGTTGCCGCCGGTGACGTAGCCGCCGCCGTTCAGCGGGATGGGCCGGGTGAAGCCGAACATGATCGCGGTCACGATCAGGATCAGCACGAGCGAGATGCCCGCGGTGGCGGCCAAGCCCTTGTAGAGGGCGGCCATGATGTTGTTGTTGCTGCCCAGCTTCACGAAGAAGGTGCCGGCGACGGACGCGGCGATGCACACCGCGCCGATGACCAGCGGGTAGACGAGCAGCAGGCGGATCACCTCGCCCGAAAAGAAAATCGCCGCCAGCAGCATGGTGGCGACGATGGTGACGGCGTAGGTTTCGAAGAGGTCGGCGGCCATACCGGCGCAGTCGCCGACGTTGTCGCCCACATTGTCCGCGATCACCGCGGGGTTGCGGGGATCGTCCTCCGGAATGCCCGCCTCGACCTTGCCCACCAGATCGGCGCCGACGTCGGCCCCCTTGGTGAAGATGCCGCCGCCGAGCCGCGCGAAGATGGAGATCAGCGACGCGCCGAAGCTGAGGGCGACCAGGGCCTCCAGAACGGCGCGGACCTCGACCGGGTCGGTCACGCGGTAGATCATCGTCAGGATGCCGTAATAGACACCCACCCCCAGCAGGCCCAGCCCGACCACCAGCATACCGGTGATCGCCCCCGCCTTGAAGGCGATGTCCAGCGCCGGGGCCAGGCCCTGCGTCGCCGCCTGGGCGGTGCGGACGTTGGCCCGCACCGACACGTTCATCCCGACATAGCCGGCGGCCCCCGACAGGACCGAGCCGATCAGGAAGCCGATGGCCACATGCAGACCAAGGAACGCGCCGAGGATGATGAGAAGCACCACGCCGGCGATGGCGATGGTGGTGTACTGGCGATTCAGATAGGCTCGGGCGCCCTCCTGCACGGCCGCTGCGATCTCCTGCATGCGGTCGGACCCGGCGGAGGCCGCCATGACTTGCTTGCCCGCGTGGTACCCGTACGCCAGGGCCAACAGGCCGCTGGCGATGATGATGACGAACGCTGCTGCCATCGGTTCCCCCAAATTCTTATGGTTTCGGGCCCGATTACCGCCTTGTCGTGAAAACGACCCGTACAAACGAAGGTGGATGACGGGCGAGTTGTTCACGAAAAGGATGCCGAAGAGAAGGGCACAATGCAACAGCGGCCACGCTCGAATAGGCGCGGCGATTTGGCCGAGGCGCTCCTGACTTTCGGATAGGAGTTTTTAAGAACGGTTACAAATTGCGCTGTGTAACCACCTGAACAAGAACATTTTGCACCACGCCCTCCCCCACCACTGTCGCGGCGGCGGCGGCCAGTTTTTCTTTTACGGCAATGATATTGACCAAGTTGCCGGTCATAACGGACCGGTCGTCCACGGCCGCATAAAGGGCCGACAGGCAACGGTCGTAAACGAGAGGCTGGCGGGCCTGGACGTAGGGAACCTTGTCGAGAACGACTTCCAGCGTCACGACCACGGTCACGAACTGCTCGACCTTCCGCGTGCCGATGGCTGGAACGACCAGGGGGGCCATGCGGACGAAGCCGGTGGGCGGCTTGGGCGGCGGCTCCTCCTTCTTGGGGGCCGACTCCTCATGCTCGACGAAATACTTGTTGTAGATCATCCAGCCGCCGAAGCCCGCGCCGCCCAGCAGCAGCAGGCCCAAAACCAGCAATATGACGGCCTTGATCACACCCATCCCTTCCCGGATACGGAACGGATCGAGCCTAGCGCCGTCCTGCTTTCGATTGCGTTAAGCGGGGTTGTCCAGCGATGATGCCTTCAGAAATGGTCCCAGCCGCGAGTCGGCAGGTCGAGACTCCCCCCCTGCGCGTCGGTCACCGTGACCTCACCCGCCGGCCCGTCCAGCAGACGGCCGATGGCGGTCACCGCCACGCCGGTCTCGGCCGACAGGGCGGCGAGCGCAGGGGCGGCGTCTTCGCCGGCGGTGAAGAGCAGTTCGTAATCGTCGCCGCCGGTCAGCGCCATGGCGAAGCGCACCGGATCGTCGCCGATCACCGATCGTGCGGCGCCCGACAGGGGCACCCGCCCCGACTCCAGAAGCGCGGCACAGCCCGATTCCTCGCACAGATGGCCGAGGTCGGCGACCAGACCGTCGGACACGTCCAGGCAGCCGGTCGCCAGCCCGACCAGACGCGGCCCCAGCGTGGTCCGCGGATCCGGCCGCCGCAGGCGCCCCAGCAGCACGGAGCGCGCCGAGTCGTCGGCCACCTCCAGCGTCCCATAGGCGATCCGCAAGCCGAGCGCCGCGTCGCCGATGGTGCCCGTGACGTACACGCGGTCGCCGGGACGACCGCCCCAGCGCGGCACCGCTCCGCCCTTCGGCACCAGACCGAAAGCCGTCACCGACAGGGTGATGGGGCCGGAGGTCGAGACCGAGTCGCCCCCCGCCAGAGCGATGCCGAACCGGGCCTGATCCTCCCCCAGGCCGGCCGCGAAGCCGGCGAGCCAGTCCTCGCCCACCGACTTCGGCAGGGCGGTGACCAGCGTGTAGGCGTAGGGGGCCGCGCCCATGGCGGCGAGGTCCGACAGGTTGGTGCGCAGCAGCTTCGCGGCGATGTCGCCGGGCGCGTCGTCGGGGAAGAAATGGACGCCCGCCACCATGGCGTCCGTGGTGACGACCAATTCGCGGTCCGGTGGGACACCGAACACGGCGGCGTCGTCGGCAAGCCCGCGGGCGCCCGGAAAACCGGACGCCAGCGGCCTGAAATAGCGGTCGATCCGCCCGAATTCGCCGAGCGGCTTACCGGTCTCTGGACTGGTCACGGCTCGGGTCCGGCTGGGCCAGCTCGTCCGGCCGCAGCGCACGGGCCACATGGTCGAGCACGCCGTTCACCATGCCCGGTTCGCGCGCCGCGAAGAAGGCGTGCGCCACGTCCACATACTCGCTGATGAGGATGCGCGGGTGGGTGTCGTTGTGGACGAACAGCTCATAGGCGCCGGCCCGCAGGATGGCGCGCATCAGCAGTTCCAACCGGTCGAGCGCGTAGCGCGGCTCCAGCGCCGAGGCCAGCATCCCGTCGACCTCCGCCCGGCGGTGCGCGGCGCCGCGGACGATGTCGGCGAACAGCTGCGGGTCGGCGGAGACGAACTTCGCCCCGTCGATCTCCTCGCCCAGCCGGTGATTGACGAACTCGCCGATCACGGATTCCACGGCGATGCCGGTCGGTTCGATCTGGTTCAGGTCGATCTGGTACAGGGCCTGAACGGCGGCAAGGCGCGCGGCCTTGCGCCGGGCCTTGGCCGATCCGCCACCCGTCCGGTTCCGGGAGCCGCGCTTCTGTTTCGCGCGGCCAGCCGCGTCGTCGTTGCTCATGATGCTCAGTCTGTCAGGAATTGCACCGCGGGGTCACCGCGGATAGAGGCGGAATTGGCGCTTGAGTTCGATCATGTCAAGGCAGGCGCGCGCCGCGAAACCGCCCTTGTTCTTGGCCGTCACGGAAGCCCGGGCCCAGGCCTGCTCGCGGTTCTCGACCGTCAGCACGCCGTTGCCGATGGCCAGCGCGTAGCGCAGCGCGAGGTCCTGGAGACCGCGGGCGCTCTCGTTGCAGACGATGTCGTAATGGGTGGTCTCGCCGCGGATCACGCAGCCCAGCCCGACATAGCCGTCGAAGCGCTTGCGCGCCGTGAAGAAGTCCATGGAACGCAGGGCGTACAGGATCGCCGCCGGGATCTCCAGGCATCCCGGGACCGAGACGCGCTGGTAGGTGGCGCCCTCCTTCTCGATCTCGGCAATGGCGCCTTTCACCAGCTCGTCGGCGATGTCCTCGTAGAAGCGGGCTTCCACGATCATCAGATGGGGCTTTTCGGTCATCTCAGGGTCGCTCGGCTGGCCGTTACTGGTCTTGCAGGGGAATCGGGCGGTGGCCGAGCACGGTCAGGCCGTACCCCTCCAGCCCGATGATGGACTTCTTGCGGTTCGACAGCAGAACCATGTCGCGCACGCCCAGGTCCAGCAGGATCTGCGCGCCCACGCCATAATCCCGCAGGGCGGGGGTTGGGTTGTCGTGGCCTTCGAGCCGCGCCATCACCGATTCGGTCAGGCTGTTCGCCATGGGCTCGCGCAGCAGGACGATGACGCCGCGGCCTTCCCGCGCGATCATCTCCATGGAGGCCTGAAGCTCGCCGTCGCGCGCGGCGCTCCGGTCGCCCAACACGTCGTCCAGCACCGACAGGGCGTGCATGCGCACCAGCACCGGCTCATCGCCGGAGATGTCGCCGCGCACCAGCGCGATGTGCTCCGCGTAGGCCACCTTGTTGACATAGACGTACATCTGGAAGCGCCCGCCGAAGCGGCTGTCCAGCGTCGCCGCCAGCTTCTGCTCGACGATCGTCTCGGTGCGGCGGCGGTAGGCGATCAGGTCGGCGATGGTGCCCACCTTCAGCCCGTGGAACTGCGCGAACTTCACCAGATCCGGCAGGCGGGCCATGGTGCCGTCGTCGTTCATGATCTCGCAGATCACGCCCGCCGCGGTCATGCCGGCCATGCGGGCGATGTCCACCGAGGCTTCCGTGTGGCCGGCGCGGACCAGCACGCCGCCGTCGCGGGCGAGCAGCGGGAAGACGTGGCCCGGCGTCACGATGGCGTCCGGCCCGGCGGTCGGGTCGATGGCGACCTGGATGGTGCGGGCGCGGTCGGCGGCGGAGATGCCGGTGGTCACACCCTCGCGCGCCTCGATGGAAACGGTGAAGGCGGTCTGGTGACGGGTGCCGTTCTGCTGCGCCATTAGCGGCAGGCGCAGCCGCTCGATGTGGTTCTGGTCCATGGCGAGGCAGATCAGGCCGCGCCCGTACTTGGCCATGAAGTTCACGGCCTCGGGGGTCGCGCACTGGGCCGGGATGACCAGATCGCCTTCGTTCTCGCGGTCCTCGTCGTCGACGAGGATGAACATCCTGCCCTGGCGCGCCTCCTCGATGATCTCCTCGGGGCGCGACAGATACTCGTGAAACTCGGACGTCATTCCTGCCCTGCCAGCCGCGCCACATACCGCGCGAGCATATCGATTTCCAGGTTCACCCGATCCCCGGCCTTCAGCGCGCCGAAGGTGGTCGCGTCCTGGGTGTGCGGGATGATGTTCACGCCGAAGCGCGCACCATCGACCTCGTTCACCGTCAGCGACACGCCGTCCAGCGCCACCGACCCCTTGGAGGCGATGTATTTCGCCAGGGTGGCGGGCGCCTCGAAGGTCAAGCGCTTCGACTCGCCGTCGGCGCGGACCTCCACGACCGTGGCGACGCCGTCGACATGGCCGGACACGATGTGCCCGCCCAGTTCGTCGCCGACCTTGAGCGCCCGCTCCAGATTGATGCGCGTGCCTTCGGCCCAGCCGCCCAGCGTCGTCTTCGACAGGGTCTCGGCGGAGGCCTGCACGGCGAACCAGCCCGGCCCCTTCTCGACCACGGTCAGGCAGACGCCGTTGTTGGCGATGGACGCGCCAATGGGAACCGTCTCCATAGCGAAGGCGGTCTCGACGGTGAACCGGGTGTCGCCCTGCCGTTCCACGGCCCGAACGCGCCCAACATCGGTGATGATTCCGGTGAACATGGGCCGGCAATTTAGCAGGTTTTCAATCGTGTGAAAGATTCATCCGCACGGCGCGGCACGCAACGGACTGTTGCGCCCGGCACGGTGCCGGACGCCGCACATCCCCGACCGCTCAACCGCGGCGGACGTAGCTTTCCACGAGATCATCCCCGGCCTGCCGCAGGTCGGTCCGGCGGAACAGCGCCATACGCTCCAGCCCGTCCACACCGAAGGCATGGACCGCCGGCAGCCCGTCGCCGCCCATGACCGAGGCGGCGCGGAACCATTCCAGCCGGTCGACCAGATTCGCGCGCAGCAGCGAGGCCGCCAGTGTGGCCCCGCCCTCCACCAGCACGCGGGTCAGGCCGCGGCGGGCCAGGGCGGCGCTCGCCTCGACCAGATCCGGCAGGCCCGCGGAGTCGGCGGGCACGCGGATCACCTCGAGTCCGCAGTCCTGGAAGACGGCCAGACGGCTCGGCTCCGCGTCCTCGCGGGTGACCACCCAGGTCGGCACGGACCGCGCGCCCACGGCCAGCTTTCCGGTCAGCGGCAGGCGCAGCCGGCTGTCCACCACGATGCGCACGGGCGACCGGTGGCTCAGCCCCGGCAGGCGGCAGGTGAGTTCCGGGTCGTCGGCGAGCGCGGTGCGGATGCCGACCATGATCGCGTCGTGAGTGGCGCGCAGCCGGTGCCCCCAGGCCCGCGCCGTCGGACCGGTGATCCACTGCGACTGGCCGCTGTGGGTGGCGATGCGCCCGTCCAGCGTCGTTGCCGCCTTCAGTGTATAGAGTGGGCGTTCATCCTGGATGCGCCGGAAGAAGCCTTCGTTGAGCGTCCAGGCCGCGTCCTCGCAGACGCCGATGTCCACCGCGATCCCGGCGGCGCGCAACCGCTCCAGCCCGCCGCCGGAGACCCGCGGGTCGGGATCGCCGCAGGCGACCACCACCCGCGCCACCCCTGCCTCCACCAACGCCAGAGCGCAGGGCGGGGTTTTCCCGTAATGATTGCAGGGTTCAAGAGTCACATAGGCGGTCGCCCCGCGCGCGGCGGCACCGGCGCTGGCCAGGGCTTCCGTCTCGGCGTGGGGGCGCCCGCCCGGCTGGGTCCAGCCACGCCCGACCACCACACCGCCGTTCACGATGACGCAGCCCACCGCCGGGTTCGGCCAGGTGTTGCCGAGCCCGCGCGCCGCCAGGGCCAGGGCGGCCCGCATGTGGCGGGCATCGTCGGGATGAATGGCTTGCTTCGCCATGGGCGCCGCCCGCCCCCTCACCCGTTCTGGGCTTCGGGGGCGAGCTGCTCGACGAACTCGTTGAAGTCCGACGCCTCGCGGAAGTCCTTGTAGACCGAGGCGTAGCGGATGTAGGCGACCTGATCGAGCGTCTGCAGCGCCACCATGATCATCTCGCCGATCTGCTTCGACGGGATCTCGCTCTCGCCGGAGGATTCGAGCTGGCGCACCAGGCTGTTGACCACCCGGTCGATGCGGTCGGCGTCGATCGGGCGCTTGCGCAGGGCGATGCGCATGGAGCGCAGGAGCTTTTCGCGGTCGAAAGGCTCCCGCTGGCCGGTGCTCTTCACCACCGTCAGCTCACGGAGCTGGACGCGCTCGAACGTGGTGAAGCGCGCGCTGCAACTGGGGCAGAACCGCCGCCTGCGGATCGCCGAGTTGTCCTCGGTCGGTCGCGAGTCCTTGACCTGGGTGTCCTCGTGTCCGCAGAACGGGCAGCGCATGTCCGGCCTTTCCCCTTAGTCGGTCTTGATGATCACAGGGTCGGGTAGATGGGGAAGCGGCGGCACAGCTCGCGCACCTCCTCCCGCACCTTCGCCTCGACCGCCGCGTTGTCGCCGGAGTTGCTGGCGGCCAGACCGTCCAGCGTCTCGACGATCAGGCGGCCGACCTGCTCGAACTCGGCCACGCCGAAGCCGCGGGTGGTGGCCGCCGGGCTGCCCAGACGGACGCCGGAGGTGACCATCGGCTTCTGCGGATCGAACGGCACGCCGTTCTTGTTGCAGGTCATGCCGGCGTGCTCCAGGCTCGCCTCGGCGGCCTTGCCGGTCAGGTTCTTCGGACGCAGGTCGACCAGCACGATGTGGCTGTCGGTGCCGCCGGACACGATGTCCAGACCGCCCTCGATCAGCACCCTCGACAGGGCGCGGGCGTTGTCCAGGACGCTCTTGGCGTAGGTCTTGAACTCCGGACGCAGCGCCTCGGCGAAGGCCACCGCCTTGGCGGCGATGACGTGCATCAGCGGGCCGCCCTGCAGGCCGGGGAAGACCGCCGAGTTGATCTTCTTGGCGATCTCCTCGCTGTTGGTCAGCACCATGCCGCCGCGCGGGCCGCGCAGCGTCTTGTGGGTGGTGGTGGTGACCACGTCGGCGTAGGGGAACGGGTTCGGATAGACGCCGCCGGCGATCAGGCCGGCGTAGTGGGCGATGTCCACCATGAAGTAGGCGCCGACCTCGTCCGCGATGGCGCGGAAGCGCTGGTAGTCGAGGACGCGCGGATAGGCGGAACCGCCGGCGATGATCAGCTTCGGCTTGTGCTCGCGGGCCAGGCGCTCGACCTCGTCGAAGTCGATCAGGTGGTCGTCGCGGCGCACGCCGTACTGCACGGCCTTGAACCACTTGCCCGACAGGTTCGGGGCGGCGCCGTGGGTCAGGTGGCCGCCGGCCGCCAGCGACATGCCGAGGATGGTGTCGCCCGGCTGGAGCAGGGCGAGGTTGACCGCCTGGTTGGCCTGGGACCCGGAGTTCGGCTGGACGTTGGCGAAGCCGCAGCCGAACAACTTGCAGGCGCGCTCGATCGCCAGCGTCTCGGCCACGTCGACATATTCGCAGCCGCCGTAGTAGCGCCGGCCCGGATAGCCCTCGGCGTACTTGTTGGTCATGACCGAGCCCTGGGCCTCCAGCACCGCCTGGGAGACGATGTTCTCGGACGCGATCAGCTCGATCTGCTCCTGCTGGCGGACCAGCTCGTCGCGCACCGCGCGGGCCAGTTCGGGATCGGTCTCGGCGAGCGAGGCGGCGAAGAAGCGGCCGATCTCGGCGCGGGGGTCGGCGTTGGTCACGGTCATGGCAGGGCAGGTCCTTGGTTCAGAAAGCAGTCACGGGCCGGATGAAGGGCCGTCTCATCCCATCTTGGCGATTCGCCGGCTGTGCCGCTCACCGCCTTCGAAATCGGTCGTCAGGAAGGCGTCCACGCAGTCCTTCGCGATCTCCGCGCCGATGATGCGCGCGCCCAGAGCCACCACGTTCGCGTCGTTGTGCTGGCGCGCGAGGCGGGCGGTCGTCACGTCATGCACCAGGGCGGCACGGATGCCCGGATGGCGGTTCGCCGCGATGCTGATACCGATGCCGCTGCCGCAGATCAAGACGCCGCGCGCCGCGCGCTTGTCGTTGATGGCGCCGGCCAGCGCCGTGGCGAAATCCGGATAGTCCACCGATTCCGGACCGTTGCAGCCGAGGTCCAGCACCTCGTAGCCGGCGCCGGCCAGCCAGGAGGCGATCTGGGCCTTCATCTCGTACCCCGCGTGATCGGACGCGATCGCGATGGTGGTCATGAAAGAAAAACTCCGTGCACGAATACGAATGGCGCCGGCCCGGAGGGAGCACCCGGCGGGGACGGCGGCACGGCGCGCAAGCTACCAGATATCGCCCCGAACCGCCAGAAGGACACAACGCACAGGGGCTTTGCGCCGGGCACAGAACCGCCAGAGGGGGACTGCCGGGCGTCGGCACGGCGAAGCGGAGCCGATCCGCGATGCATGCCGAGAACAAATGTTTCTCTATTTCCCGCCACCGTTGACGTTAACGGCCAGTAAGCAGGTCGACCGATTCGGTCTCGCACCACGAATCGGTCAGTTGCGGTGCCCGATTCTCATGGTCTTGCCTAGCTTCCCCGCACTAGACGATGCCTAAACGTGGGGCAGTGCAGCCGCAGCCCGGCCATTTGCTGCGACATCTGATTTGCCACGCCTTGTAACTTCATGCAGTTTGCAAATAACTTAATTCGCTCCTCTCGAAATTATATTGACACCCAAATCACGCTGTGCAACTTGGTTGCTAGGGACAAAATGAAAAATCAGGACTAATGGCAATGAGTGACCAGCTTCGCGCCGATGTGCCCGATAACGAGCTTCTGCGGATGACCGCGGACATCGTCTCCGCATATGTCAGCAAGAACGTTCTGCCGGCGCAGCAGATTCCCGAGGTGATCAACACGGTCTACTCGTCGCTGACCGGGCTGAACACGCAGCCCCGAGAAATTCCTTCGGAGCCGCTGAAGCCCGCCGTGCCGATCCGCAAGTCGGTGACGCCCGAATACATCGTGTGCCTGGAAGACGGCAAAAAGCTGAAGATGCTGAAGCGCCATCTTCGCTCCACCTACAACATGTCGCCGGACGAATACCGGGCGCGCTGGAGCCTGCCGCCCGATTATCCGATGGTCGCGCCGAACTACGCGGCGCAGCGTTCCGAGTTCGCGAAGCGCATCGGCCTCGGCCGCAGCTCCGGCCGCCAGACGCGCCGCAAGGCCGGCTGAGCGCCAGCACCGTCCTGAACGAACAGGGCCGGCCTCCCCGATGGGAGGCCGGCCCTGTGTCGTTTCGCCGTCATGTCTTTCGCTGGTCCGGACCGTGGGGTGGTCGGACCTTATCGAGCCCGCCCGCGCCGCTCCTCACCCACAGTTGCGCCCCGACAGGCGGCAGTTGAAACGTTCCACATTGCGGGTCAATTCCTGCCCTGTGCTGGTGTTTTCCTCGTTCAGACAGCGCAGATAGTCCATGGTCTTGTCCACATACTCCTTCACCTCGAACTGGCAGGCGGCCATCTTGTCCGCGCTGACGAAGGTGGTGGTGTCGCTCATGCAGAGCGGGACGCCGGGCTTCGTGCAGATGATGGTGGTTTCCGCCCGCAAGGCCGGGCTTTGCAGCGTCACGGCGAGCACCAGCAGCGTGGCCGCCGGCTTCAGGCTCTCTCTCAACAGCACGGGCAATCTCCGCAAGACCGTCACGCAACGCATTGCGATCGTCTCCCTCCGCATTCGGTCAGGCCGCCGTGTCCAGGAAAACGCTGCCCCGGAACCAAGGCGGACCGTTCGTTCGTGGAGTGCTTTCTAGCGGCGTTACATCCGATGCACCAGTGCCCACGGCGCGGCATAGGTCTAGAGTCGTGGTCGAGCAGTTCACCCCCGGACCGGTTCCGCAGGTCCGGCACCGGGATGTCAGTGCTCACCATCAGCAGAAGCCAAGACTAGCCGCGCCCCCCGCCCCGCCGGGAGGGCGCGCTTCTTGGCGTCTGCATGCGGGCATCTCGTCAGCGTTTGGCGGCGTCGCGCTTCAGAACGAACTGGAGCTTGCTGATCGCGGTGCGTTTCAGCAGTTCCAGGCTGCCGGTGGCCGGCCCGACGACCGACACCTCCGTTGCGGTGACCGGATCGATGGCCATCACCTTCAGATAGCTGCCGACCCTCTGGAACTCGAACAGCACCTCGCCGACACCGTTTCCAGCCGTCTGGCCTTTTCCAGGCGCCCGATTGCCCACCATCGCTTTTTCTCCATCGCCGGCCTTCGCCGGTCCCGATACCACCTTAGCACAGCGCAACCGTCCCGGAACCCCATCTGCCACGTCCTGTTGTTGGCGGACGACGCACTCAGCAAGGGAGTACCGGCACCATGGCTGCCAAGACCATGCAGGATCTGCTGATCGAAGAACTCCGCGACATCTACCACGCCGAAAAGCAGCTCACCAAGGCCCTGCCGAAGCTGGCCAAGGCGGCGCATTCCGAACAGCTCCGCGCGGCCTTCGAAACCCATCTGGAAGAGACCCGCGGCCAGATCGAGCGGCTTGAACAGGTGTTCGAGGAGTTGGACACCCGCACCCGCGGCAAGCACTGCGACGCGATGGAGGGACTGATCAGCGAAGCGCGGGAAATCATGGAAATGGGCCTCGCCCCGGAGGTTCAGGACGCCGCCCTGATCGCCGCCGCCCAGAAGGTGGAGCATTACGAGATCGCCAGCTACGGCACCGTCCACGCCTACGCCACCGCCTGCGGCCTCACCAAGGTGGCGGATCTCCTGGAGCAGACCCTGAACGAGGAGAAGGAAACCGACAAGAAGCTGAACGTGCTGGCCATCAACGACGTCAACAAGAAGGCGATCCAGGCCAGCGGTCAAAAGGCGGCCTGAGAGCGGCACGCCGGAGCCTAAGCCGAATCTCTTGTTACAGCGGGCACCATTGAAGACGGGCGGTCGAGCCCCTACTATCGGGCTCACCCAATCGATTTTTCCGGTGCCCGCCCATGCGCAGGGTCGCGTCCTTCCTCGGTTCCCTTCTCATCGCCGCTGCCATCGCCGGTCCGGCCATGGTGGCTCGGGCGGCGGAGGGACCGGCGGCCCTGCCTCCTTCCGTCCGCATCAAGCCGGTGATGGTCCCCATCGTCACCCGCGGGCAGGTGGAGCGCTACACCCAGATCGAGGTGATGCTGGAGGTGGCGAACGCCACCCGTTTGGGCGAAGTCCAGGTCGCCATCCCGCGGCTGCACGACGCCACGCTGCGCGCGGTCTATCTGGGCATCGAGGAGGGATGGATCGTCCGTGGCAACATCGCCAACATGCCCGCCCTCCGCCGCAAGATCGACGAGGAAAGCGTCAAGCTGTTCGGCAAGGACGTGGTCAGCCGCATCCTCATCACGCCGCTCTCCCGGCAATCCTCCTTTCCCTGACCCCTCCCCTCCGTCCGATGGTTGCCTCCTCCGGCGCTTCGCGGCAGCATGGCCGCTTGACCGGTGAGGGAACCCGAGAATGGCCGTGGTGTATGTGGCGCGCAGCGCCGCGCTGACGAAATGGGCGTCCGACGTCGGACAGGGAAAGCACATCTTCAAGCTGGGCATGGCCGCCGACAAGGACGAGGCCAAGGCCGCGATCGACGCCGGCTGGGCCGGCGAGACCGACTGGCGCCTGATCCACAGCCAGGAGGTGCCGGACCTTGACGAGGAGGCGGTGATCGAGCGGCTGATGCGCAAGGAGAAGGTGATCGATCCGACCTATTATCCGAAGCTGAAGGGCGCCTCGGGCGTCTTCCGCGTCACCCTCACCAACGTGCAGAACAGCCTTCTGGTCGCCAAGGCGATGTCCGCCGACGAACCGCTGACCGACATCAAGGTGAAGCCGAAGGACATCGGCGAATACATGATCCGCAACGCCCTGCCCTCCCCGTCATGAGCAGCCTGCCGCCGCTCTACACCATAGGTTACGAAGGCGCTTCCTTCGACTCCGTCGTGCGCGCGTTGAAGGCGCGGGGCGTCGGGGTCCTGCTGGACGTGCGCGAACTGCCGCTGTCCCGCCGCGCCGGCTTCTCCAAAAGGCCGCTGTCCGCCGGGCTGGAGGAAGCCGGAATCGGTTACGTCCATCTGAAGGGGCTGGGCACGCCCAAGGAGGGCCGCGTCGCCGCCCACCAGGGGGATATGGAGCGCTTCTGGTCGATCGTCGAAGCGAAGATGCAGTCTCCGGAAGCCGAGCACGACCTGAACCGCGCCGCCGCGCTGGCGCGGGAAAAGCCGGCTTGCCTGCTCTGCTTCGAGGCGTCGCCGCACCTTTGCCACCGGCTCCGCGTCGGCGAGGCCCTTCACAGCCGTTTCGGCTTCACGGTGGAGCATCTGAACCCCACCGACCTCTCCTTCTAGAGGATGACATGCACTCCCACTGGTACCGCTTCGCCGATCTGTCCGCCGGCACCTTCCACGACCTGCTCCACCTCCGCCAGAGCGTGCTGGTGGTGGAGCAGGCCTCGCCCTTCCCCGACCTGGATGGGCGCGACCCGGTGGCGCAGCATCTGGCGATTTACGACGGCGAGGCGCCGGCGCCGGTCGGCTACGCCCGCATTTTCGGCCCCGATGCGGAGACCGGCGCCACCTCCTTCGGACGGCTGGCGGTTGCACCGGCGTGGCGCGGCAAGGCGCTGGGCCGCCGGCTGGTCGCCGAATGCCTGGAACGGCTGTCCCGGGAATGGCCGGAGCACGACGTGCAGATCAGTGCGCAGCTTTACCTGGAGCGCTTCTATGGCGGCTTCGGTCTCCGGCGCGTCAGCGACGTCTACGACGACGTCGGCATCGACCACATCGACATGCGGCTGAGCCGATAGGCGGCAGAAGCCCGCTTACTTCTTGGCCTCCGCCAGGATGTCGCCGGCCTCCTTGCGGATGACGTTCAGGTTCTTGAGCAGGATCGCCAGCGCCTGATCGTAATTGAAGGCCTCCTCCGACTCGTCCGGGATGTCGGTGTCGTCGGCGGCGACGGAGACCTTGGCCTTCTTCTTCACGGTCGCGAAATACTCGCTGCCGGTCTTCTCGAAACCCTTGATGGCCTTCTGCAACGCGTCGACGTCGTTGGCCCGGGTGGCGGCGTCGAGCGCCTTCGTCGCCTTTTCCAGACCGCTGGACGCCCGGAAGGCGAGCAGGAAGCCCTCGGCGGGCTTCTTCTTGCCGGTCAGCGCCTCGAACATCTTCTTGGCGGCGGTCCAGTCGGCGAAGAAGGTGGTGGCGGGCATCTCCTTGCCGCTGCCGGCCTTCTCCAGCTTCTTCAGGACGGACAGGCTTTCCAGTTGGGCCATCTGCTCGACGTTCATGGCGCCGCCCAGCATGTCGGCCGCCACCTCGACGGCGCCCTCGTTCTTCGCCTTCTGCGCCTTGACGATGACGGCGCTGAGCTTCGCCCGGAAGATCTTGGTTGCCTGAAGGAGATCGGCCAGCGCCTCGCGCAGCGCCTTGGCGTCCCCGGCCTTGTAGGCCTTGTCCCAGGCCGCGGCGGCCTTCTCCACGTCACCGGACTTCTTCACCACCGCCAGGGCGTCGCCCGAGTTGGGGATCTTCTTCGCCTCGGACTCGCACTTCGCCTTGTGCTTCTTGAATTCGGGAGCGGCGGCGAACGGCATGGTCAGGTCTCCGGCTTGATGTCTTCCACCCGCTCGACCGCAGCGAACGGTTGCAGAAGACTAAGCGCTGCCCCACCAGCGTCAACGCCGACCCGGTTCAAAATGGAAGAAGCGGCTCACTCTAGGCTACGACCATCGCCTGAAGCGTCTCCAGCCGGTCGGCCTCGGCCGCCGGCTTGTCCCAGCGGATGCGGTGAACGCGCGGGAAGCGCATCGCCAGACCGCTCTTGTGACGGTTCGACGGGTGCACGCTGTCGAAGGCGACCTCCAGCACCAGCCCCGGCTCGACCTCGCGCACCGGGCCGTAGCGGCGGGTGGTGCGGTTGCGCACCCAGCGGTCGAGTTCCACCAGCTCCGCGTCCGTGAAGCCGAAATAGGCCTTGCCGACCGGCACCAACTCCTCGCCGCGCCAGACGCCGAAGGTGAAGTCCGAATAGTAGCTGGAGCGCTTGCCGTGCCCGCGCTGGGCGTACATCAGCACGGTGTCGAGGGTCAGCGCCCCGCGCTTCCATTTGAACCAAGGCCCCTTGGGGCGCCCGGCGACGTAGACGCTGTCCTTGCGCTTCAGCATCAGCCCTTCGATGCTGTTCTCCCGGCTGCCCTCGCGCAGGCCCTTCAACGCCTCCCAGCCCTCGAACGGCACCAGCGGCGACAGGTCCATCCGCCGCGGCCGCACCGCGTCGTGCCAGCGCTCCAGCCGGGCGCGCCGCTCGGTGAAGGGCAAGCCACGCAGGTCCTCCTCGCCGTCGAACAGGATGTCGTAAAGCCGCACCCAGGCGGGAAACTCCTTGAGCATCGCCGCGGTGACCGTCTTGCGGTTCAGCCGCTGCTGGAGGTCGTTGAAGGGCGCGATCGCGCCCTCGTCGCGGGCAACCAGCAGTTCGCCGTCCAGCACGGCATCGAAGGTCATGTGGTCCGCGATGTCCGGAAAGGCGCCGGACACGTCGTCACCGGTGCGGCTGTAGATTCGCCGCTCGCCACCGCGGGCCGCCAACTGCACGCGGATGCCGTCCCATTTCCACTCCGCGGCGTAGTCGGCCGGATCGAGCCCGGCCATGTCCTCCTCCTCCAGCGGATGGGAGAGCATCAGCGGGCGGAAGCCGGCGCCCTTCCCCGCCGCCGGCCGGTCGGACTTCCCCTCCAGCCAGGCGAAGAGATCGGCGTAGGGCGGGGTCAGCCCGTGCCAGCACTCCTCCAGGTCGCCGAGATCGACCTTGCCCCACTCCGCCAGCGCCGTCTTGGCCAGCCGCGCCGACACGCCCACCCGCAGGCTGCCGGTGATGAGCTTGAGCAGGGCGAAGCGGCCCGATGAATC
Source organism: Azospirillum brasilense (assembly GCF_005222205.1). Classification (NCBI taxonomy): domain Bacteria; kingdom Pseudomonadati; phylum Pseudomonadota; class Alphaproteobacteria; order Rhodospirillales; family Azospirillaceae; genus Azospirillum; species Azospirillum brasilense. The sequence goes on from NZ_CP032345.1 coordinate 340,866, forward strand.
CAGCGTGTCGAGCCAACCCTCCACCAGCCCCATCACCTGCCCGCGCTTGGCCGCGCGCAGAGTCTCCACCACCTCGGTCATGGAAGCCGGCAAGCTGTTCGCCCGCTCCGGACGCTCCGGCCAGATCAGCGCCACCGTCTCGGCGAGATCACCCACATAGTCGTAGGACAGGGCGAACAGCTCCGGATCGACGCGGGTGGCGACAAGCTGCCGGATGGCCGCCGGCTTGGCCTCGTGGAAGACCAGCGATTCCGTCAGGGCCGCCAGCGCCCAGCCGCGGTCGGGGTCGGGCGTGGTGGCGAAGAAGTCGGCCAGCAGGCGGATCTTGCCGTTGCGCGCCGGCATGAAGACCAGCCCGTCGATCAGCGCGGAGAAATTCTTCACGCCCCCTCCTCCTCGAAGCCGACCAGGGCCAGGGCGCGGGCGCGGATGCCGCGCTGGGTGGCGTGGTGGACCAGCGCCTCCTCCCGGCCGTGGGTCACCCAGACCTCGGGGGCGGCGACCTCGTCGAGCGTTTGGACCAGCTCGTCCCAATCGGCGTGGTCGGAGATGACCAGGGGCAGTTCCACGCCGCGCTGGCGCGCCCGCTGGCGCACCCGCATCCAGCCGGAGGCCATGGCCACCACCGGGTCGGTCAACCGCCGCGCCCAACGGTCGGCCACCGCGCCGGGCGGGGCCAGCACCAGGGCGCCCTTCAGCTCCTCCTTGGCCGCGACGGTGGCCGGGCGAAGCTCGCCCAGCGGCACGCCGAAGCCCTCGTAGAGTTTGCAGATCGGCTCCAGCGCGCCGTGCAGGTAGATCGGCCGGTCGTAGCCGGCGGCGCGCAGCAGGGAGATCACCCGCTGGCATTTGCCCAGCGCGTAGGCCCCGACGACATGGCTGCGCTCCGGAAAGATCGACAGCGAGTGCAGCAGCTTGTCGATCTCCCCCAGGTCGGGCGGGTGGCGGAAGACCGGCAGGCCGAAGGTCGCCTCGGTGATGAAGACGTCGCAGGGCACCGGCTCGAACGGAGCGCAGGTGCGGTCGAAGCGCCGTTTGTAGTCGCCGGACACCACCACCCGCGTTCCGGCATGCTCCAGCACCACCTGCGCGCTGCCCAGCACATGGCCGGCGGGGACCAGACGCACCGTCACGTCGCCGATGCGGATCGCCTCGCCATAGTCGAGCGTCTGCGTCGCCGCCCCCGCCCCCTCGCCCAGCCGTTGCCGCATGATGGCGAGGGTCCCGGCGGTGGCGAGCACATGGGCGTGGCCGGGTCGGGCGTGGTCGGAATGGCCGTGGGTCACCACGGCGCGGTCCACCGGACGCAGCGGGTCCACATAGAAGCCGCCGGGCTCGACGTAGAGTCCTTCGGGGCAGACCTTCATCCAACGTTCGGCGGGGGGACGGGAGGGGCTTTGCGCAGGCATGTCCTGCAATATAGGCCGTCCTCGCGAAAGGACAAAATTCCGATTCCTGCGGTTGCGCCGGCGCGGAGCACAGCGCAGGATGCGGGAGAACGAGGGAGACTCCGACCATGCACGACCGCCTGTCCCCGACGCCCGAGGTCGCCGCCGCCCTGGCCGAGGGCCGGCCCGTCGTGGCGCTGGAATCCACCGTCATCTCGCACGGCATGCCCTACCCGAAGAATCTGGAGACGGCGACGGCGCTGGAGGACGCAGTGCGGGCCGAGGGGGCGGTGCCCGCCACCGTCGCCGTTCTCGACGGGCGCATCCGCGTCGGGCTGGACAGCGAGGCTCTGGAGCGGCTCGCCAAGGGCGGCACCGGCGTCATGAAGCTGAGCCGCCGCGACCTGCCCGTCGCTCTGGCGACCGGAGCGCTGGGCGCCACCACCGTGGCCGCGACCATGATCGCCGCGAGGCTGGCCGGGATCGCCGTCTTCGCCACCGGCGGCTTGGGTGGTGTGCACCGCGGCGCCGAAACCAGTTTCGACGTGTCGGCGGACCTCGACGAGCTGGCCCGCACCAGCGTCTGCGTCGTCTGCGCGGGCGCGAAATCGATTCTCGACCTGCCGAAGACGCTGGAGGTGCTGGAGACCCGCGGCGTCCCCGTCCTGGGGCTGGGCACGGACGAGTTTCCGGCCTTCTACAGCCGCAACTCTGGTCTGCCCGTCTCTCATCGCTGTGACAACGTGCACGAGGTCGCGGCGATCCTGCGGGCCAAATGGGAGCTTGGGCTGGAGGGTGGCGTGGTCCTCGCCAACCCCATCCCGGAGGCCGACGCGCTCGACGGCGCCGCCATGGAGCGGGCCATCGCGCAGGCGCTCAAGGATGCGGAACATCATGGAATCACGGGAAAATCCGTCACGCCCTTTCTTCTTGCCGCGCTGGAGCGGATCACCGGCGGGCGCAGCCTGACCGCGAACATGGCGCTGATCCGCCACAACGCCGTCACCGCGGCGCGGCTGGCGGCGGCTTACGCGGCGCTGACGGAATGACTGGTCATAGATCATTACGCATAAGAGGTAAGCCATCCGTGACGTCCGGATTTAAGTCCCCGTTAACCGAAGCCGGGTGAATCTGCGCTCGTTCTTCACGGAGGTCTCTATGCGTGCGCCCAGCCCGTCGAACCTGGTTTCCCGGATGATCGCCATGGCCGCCCAGCCCGACGAGGGCATCGGCGAAACCGACAACCGCCCGGCTGCGCGGGTCAAGAAGATCGTCTGGGCCTCCCAGGCGGCGAAACTGCGGGGCTCCCTCTCGTCCCGCCTCGTCCACGAGATCGAGTGCGCGGTGTCCGCCGACCTCGATAGCATGGAACTGCCGGAAGTGTTCTTCACCTCCGTCGAGTTCGCCGGCCGCGTCATCACCTGCGACCTGGACGCCTCGGGCACCGCCTCGATCTTCGGCCTGATCGACATCAGCGATTATGACGAGCTGGTGGAAGAAGCCGGCGACGACGCGCTGTTCGGCGTCGATTGGGACGGCGTCTACGTCACCCCGGCGCGCACCCGCCACTGAGGCTATCCGCCCGATCCCTTTCCAAGCGATCCAAGGAAAAAGCCGCGGGACCCGGACGCACGCCGGGTCCCGCGGCTTTTTGCGTTGGCGTCCTCAGCCCAGCGCGCGGGCGAGGATGATGTCGAGATTCTTCAGCATCTCCGGGTCGCGCTTGTCCGGCGCGGTCATGATCGCGTGGTCGAGCGCGGTGTGGCAGCCCTGGGCGCACAACCCGTCACGCACCTGGAGCTTCGGCGCGAGAGTCTTGACCAGCGACCGCGCCTTGCCGGCGTTGGCGACCACCACGCGGATGACGGCGTCGACGGTGACGTGGTCATGGTCCGGATGCCAGCAGTCGAAGTCGGTGACCATGGCGACGGTCGCGTAGCACATCTCCGCCTCGCGGGCGAGCTTGGCCTCCGGCATGTTGGTCATGCCAATCACGTCGCAGCCCCAGCTCCGGTACAGCTCGGACTCGGCCTTGGTCGAGAATTGCGGGCCTTCCATGACCATGTAGGTGCCGCGGCGCTGGTGCGGCACCTTCAGTTCCACCAGCGCCTCCTCGATCAGGTCGCCCAGCCGCCCGCAGACCGGATGGCCCAGCGCCACATGCGCCACCAGACCGGTGCCGAAGAAGCTCTTGTTGCGGGCGAAGGTGCGGTCGATGAACTGGTCGATCACCACGAAGGTGCCGGGCGGCAGATGCTCCTTCAGGGAGCCGACGGCGGAGACCGACAGGATCTCGGTCACGCCCAGCGCCTTCAGCGCGTAGATGTTGGCGCGGAAGTTCAGCTCGGACGGCGGGATGCGGTGACCACGACCATGGCGCGGCAGGAAAACCAGCTTCTGGCCGTTCAGCTCGCCCGTCAGCAGCTCGTCCGACGGGTCTCCGAACGGTGTTTCCACCTTCACCCAGCGTTGGTTCTCCAAGCCGTCGATGTCGTAGACGCCGCTGCCGCCGATCACGCCGAGCACCGGCGCCGACCCGGTTTCCGCCATAGTCACATGCCTCCGTCAATGGGAGGGCGCAGTATTCCGCCCCGGCCCGGCAAAGGCAACGGTCACGGCAGGGATGGTCACAGGGTGCGCAGCAGAACCACGACCAGCGTCAGATAGACGGCAGCCTTCGCCGCGGTGCTGAGGCGGGCGACGCTCCACAGCGCCACGCCGGGACGGCGGAACAGGGCAACCAGCGCCATCCCCGCGCCGAACCCGCCGAGATGGGCCGCCCAGGCCACGTCGCCCAGGCTGGACTCCGGAGCCGGCGGCATCAGCGTCATCGCCACGTTGATCGCCAGGAAACTGCCCACCACGAAGGAGGCCGGAACGCGCGGCCCAGGCGTCACGCCGAGCGTCGCCTGCGGGTGCAGCAGCAGGAAGGCGCCCATCACCCCGCAGATCGCCCCGCTCGCCCCGACCAGCGGTGCCATCGGGTCCACGGCCAACGCCCCCTCCACCCCAGCCCCCGCCGCGGCGCAGAGCAGGAAAAACAGCAGATAGCGCAGGCTGCCCATCGCCAGCTCGACAGCACCACCAAAAGCCCAGAGCGCCAGCATGTTGCTGACCAGATGCACGATGTCGCTGTGGATCAGGACATGGCCGAACAGCCCGCGCCACACCGCCCAGGTCGGCAGCGGACCGGCCGTCTCCACCGTTCCAAAGACGTAGGCGGGAACGAAGGCGAGGGATTCCGGCGGCACGCCCAGCACGAAGGCCAGCGTGCAGGCCATGACGATGCCCTGGTTGACGTAGGGAATCCTTCTGGCAGCGCGCACCGCTCCCCCTTCGCCGATGACCGGAGCCTTGGCGGCGCGGCCTTCATCCTTGCTCGATATGGGGGCTCTTGCGCCGATGACCAGCGCCCGAAAGCAGCCTCCGGCCCGGAGCAAGGCTGGGACGGGTCAGTAGTTCCACTCCCACTTGACGCCGACACGGGTGTCGGAATCGGCGCCGACGTCCGCCTGCGCCTTGATGTTCTTGGTGATGTCGACCTCGACCGTGGCGCGGCTCTGGTTCGCGCCGATGCCCTGCTCCACCCCGACATAGACGCGGTCGCTGACGTAGCGCCCGGCCTCCACCGCCCCGCCCTTGCCATCGGCCCCGCCGGTGAATTCCAGCCGGTCAATGCCGAGGCCGCGGCGCAGGTTGCCGATCAGGCCGGGGCCGCCACCGCCGAAGCCGGCCAGGGTCGCCGCGGACTGGGCGAGCTGGACCGCCTCCACCGCGTTCAGGCTGCCGACCGACTTCCCGAACAGCACCGCGGACAGCACCTCGTCCTGCGGCAAACCCTGCGGGGAGGTCAGCTCCAGCTTCGGCTGTCCGGCGGTGCCGGTGACCAGAACCTGGGCGGTCACGTCGTTGGCGGTGGCCTCCGCCAGGAAATCCAGCCGCGGGTCGATGGTGGGACCGCCGTCGAACTCGATGATGCCGCGCTTGAAGACGAAGGTCTTGGCGAGAAGGTCCAGTTCGCCCTTCAGCATGTTCAGCCGCCCGCTGACCAGCGGCTGGCTGGAGGTGCCGGTGACGGCAAGCTGGCCGGCGAACTCCGCCTCCAGACCGCGGCCCCGGACGAAGATCTGGTTCTGCGCGCTGATCGTCAGATCGAGGATCATCGCAAAGGCCGGCTCCGGCGCCGCCGGCCCGTTTCCAGCCTGCCCGTTCTTCAGGCTGACCGGCTGCGCCTTGCGGCCCTTCCCGACCTCGACGACCTTCAGGTCCACCACGTTGGGCGGGGTCTGGTTGGGGATCTGGATCTCCGCACGCTCGATCCGCACGGGACCGGCCAGCCGCGGATTCAGGAAGCTGCCGGTCAGCGTCAGGTTGGTGCCGATGGTGACCGCGGCCAGATCGTTCTGCACCAGCCGCGCCCGGTCGGCCTGGATGGCGAGGTCGAGCTGCTGCTGCGGGTCCGTGGCGGCGGGGCGGATCACACCGCGGGCGCTGATCTCGCCGCCGTTGGTGGTCCGCCCGCGGAAGCTCTGGATGGTGAAGACGTCGCCGTCGCCGACGATCCGGGCGTCGATGTTGCTGATGATGGCGCCGCTCGCCCGGTTCTCATAGCGCCCGTTGGCCAGAGTCACCGTGCCACCCAGCCGGGGCGCCGCCACCGTGCCGTCGACGCTGACGTCCAGCCGCAGCGTGCCACGCGCCCTGTCACCGGTCGCTGCCAGCAAATCGTTGGCGAGCGAGGCGTCGATGGCGCCGCGCAGCGCCGCCTCCAGCCGGCCGCGCTCCGGGACCGAAAAGGCCAGCGTGTCCGGGTTCATCGCCAGCGGTGCGGCGGCGGTCAGGGTCACCCGGCCCGCGTTGTTGCTGGTGGCGACGTCGCCGTCCACCGACAGGCGGGCCTCCCTCCAGCGGGCGTTGACGGTGGCGTTCAGGCCCGGCACGCCGGCCTGGGTGGTCTGCTGCGCCTTCAGGTTGGCGACGCGCAGCGTGGCGTCGGCCTGCGGGCGGCGGACGGTGCCGCCGAGCGTCGCCTGGGCGTTCAGCGTGCCGTCCAGCCGGAGAGTCGGGTTCGCCAGACGGGCCAGCGCCATCGGCACGCGGTCCAGCCGCAGCTCGCCCGACAGCCGTTCCCCATTCAGGCCGAGATCGGCGGCGAGCTGGGCGTTGCCGCTGACCAGCCGCAGGCCGGACACCTCGTAGCGCCGCTCGCCCAGGGCGATGGCGGCCGGCTGGGTCAGCCGGAAGGACTCGCCGCTGTAGCGGCCCTGGAGGCGATCCAGCCGGATGCGGTTCAGCGCACCGCTCTGCGTGAACTCCCCGGCCAGGTCCAGCCCCAGAGGATCGCGCCCGGCCCCCACCGCCTCCGCCCGGAAGGCCGCCTTGGCGAGCGAGCCGTCCACGCTGGCCGTCACGCGGGACAGGTCGTTGCCGGCGGCGGCCCCATCTTGAAGCTCCACGCGCGCCTTGCCGCTGGCGCTGCCCAGCGCGTCGGCGACGTCCGCGTTGGCGGTCAGGCGACGCGCGGCGAACAGTGGCCCGCCCTCGCCTTCCACACGGAGGTTGGTGGCGTTGGCGGTCAGGTTGGCCGCCTGCTTGCCGTTCGGCGCGTCGAGCGCGACGGTGAAGCCCGCCGCTCCGGTCAGTGGCACGCCGGCCAGCTCCGACAGCGCCTGAAGCTGCGGCAGGGTGCCGTCGAGCTTGCCGGTCGCCGTCATGACGTCGAGCGCCACGCGCACCGCCCCGGTGATCCGGTTCGGCCCGTTCGCCAGCGCGAGGTCGCTGATGCGCAGCGCCTGCCCCTCCAGTGCATAGGCGGCGTCCGCCGTCAGCCCGGCGCCGGCCAGTTCGGTGCGGGCCGACACACGCCCCTGAGGGGCGCCCGGCAGATTCTGCGCGGTGGCGTTCAGCCGCGTGTCGCCGAAGCGGCGCCCTTGCACGGCGAGGTTCCGGGCGTGCAACGCCGCCTCCGCCACCAGCTTGTCCAATGGCCCTTTTGCCGTCGCGTCGAGCGTCAGGCCGCCGGCCATCTCCGTGCCGGCGGCGGAGCCCACCGGGCCGAGGTCGGCGATTTCCAGCCGGGTCTTCGCGTCCACGGTCCCATCCACCAGGGCCGCATCACCCGTCAGCCGCCCGTTGCGGCCATCCACCGTCAGGTCGGTGAGGCGCATGGCACCGCCCGGATCCATCACCGCCTGAACGCCCAGGCTGACGTCGCGGCCGAGCACGCCGTCGGCGGGCGTTCCGGTCTCCAGTCCGCGCAGGGCGCCGCTGAGGCCGGCGGTCAGCGTGCCGTCCTCCTGTCGGCGCACCGGACCGGCCAGGGCCAGCGACCCGGCCAGCGGCTGTCCGGCGAGCGTGGAGAGACGCGACAGGTCATCGGCGTTCAGCGACACCGTCACGTCGGCGGTCTGGCCCCAGCCGGTCACATTGCCCTGCGCCCCGGCGCTGGCCGCCGCGGTGGTCAGGGTCACCCCGTCGATTCCCACCGCCCCGGTGTCGGCGTTGATCCGCGCCCGCCCGTCCAGCCGCACCTCCGGCCCGGCGACCGAGGCCAGGGCGGGATCGTCGGCCGCGAGGTCGCGGATCAGCCCCTCGACCACCACGGTCAACGCGTCCAGCGTGCCCTGGGCGGTGCCCGACACGGTGCCCTCCCTCCAGGCGATGCCGGGGGCGAAGCCGTGCAGGGTGGAATCCGGTCCGGCCTGCACCTCGTAGCGCAGGTCGAGACTGCGGCGGTCGGCGCCGACGCGGCCCGAGAGGTTGGCCATGGCGGCGGCGGTCTCGACGGCCACCGGCTGCAGAGTCAGGGCACCGTCCGGAGCGACCACCACGGTGCCCTTCAGCACCGGCTGCGGCCCGGCCAGCGGCGCGATGTCGGGGCCGAGCAGGGACGCCACGTCGCCGGTCGCCGCGAGGGTGACGGCGTGCCCTTCCGGCACCGCCTTGATCGTGGCGTCGGCGGCCAGCCGGGCGGCGTTCTCCGCCGCCGCGGTGAAGGTGCCCTTCCAGTCGTCCAGCGAGCCCTGCCCGTCCAGCGAGGCGCTGACCGGCGGCGCGCCGGGAATGTTCAGTGCGGTGGCGATCAGCCCGCCCGCCGGCTCCGACGCCTTGAGGTTCAGGTCGAGCCGCTTGTCGTCGGGGTTGAAGGCGACGTCGAGCGCCACCGTGCCCGGCTGCTCGCCGAGACGGTCCACGTTCAGATGCGCTTCCAGCGACGACCCGCCCGACGCGAGGTCGAGCGACCCGTCGATCTTCAGCCGCGCTTCCTGCCCGATCAGCGGTTCCGCCAGGACCAGCTCGGCGATGGCCAGCTTGTCCACGGCGACGCCCACCGGCAGGCTGGGCAGCAGCGAGGTCGGCCCCTGGTCGGGCGGCGGCTCCGGCCCCTCGGCGGGCAGCGGCGCGCGCTCCACGACGACGCGCTGCGCCTCGATGGCGTCCGCCTTGGCCCGTCCGGTCAGCAGCGCGGTCGGGGCGAGGTTGACGCGCAGATCCTCCAGCCGCAGCCACACGCCCTCGCGGTCGGCGACGGTGACGTCCGAGATCGTGAAGTTCACGGGAACCGCGCCGCCGATGGTGCCGATCCGGACCTGGAGGTCGGGGCCGTTCACCGCCTTCTCGATGGTCTGGGCGATCCAGCGCCGAACCGCGTTGGCCGGCCCCCAGCCGCCCCCTTCGCTGTCGGCCGCGCGCGCGGCCTCCGTCAGGACCGCCCCGGTCAGGACGGCGATGGCCAGAAGAAGGACGATCAGACGACGCAGACCCGACACCACGCACCCCGTTGCGGCATTCCCCGAATGGTATAACGGGAAAGAGCAAGGGCGATCCCGATCCAAGTGGCAAAAATGCGACCCGGTCCGGCATCACCGGTTGAAAGGACGAATCAGAAGGCCTGACCCAGACTGAGATAGAGCTGCCACTTCGCATCGCCGGAATCGGCGTTCAGCGGGAAGGCGACGTCCGCGCGCAGCGGTCCGAAGTCGGTGTAGTAGCGGGCGCCGATGCCGGCACCGACCTTCAGCGGCTCCTTGAAGTCCGGGAAGGCGCTGTCGAAGACGGTGCCGGCGTCGACGAAGGGCACGATGCCGATGGTCTCCGTCACCTTGACGCGCAGTTCCAGCCCGGCCTCGAACAGCGACCGCCCGCCGGTCGGATCGCCGTAGATATCGCGTGGTCCGGCCTTCTGGAAGCCGTAGCCGCGCACCGACCCGCCGCCGCCCGCATAGAAGCGGTGATCCGGCGGAACCTGGTCCAGCGACGCTCCCACCGTGCTGCCGACGCCGATGCGCGCCGCCGCGACGTAGCGCCCGTCGTCGGACAGATCGCGGTAGGCCGACGCGTTGATCTGGAAGCTGGTGAACATCGAATCGCTGTCCCCGGTGAAGGGGAACCAGGGGGTGGCGAGCAGCGAGGCGCGGTAGCCCTTGGACGGGTTCAGCAGATTGTCCGAGCCGTCCCAGGCGATGCCCAGCGGCACGCCGATGAAGCCGGTCTGATACTCCCGCAGATTGGAACGCACCCGCCCGCGCTCCCCCGACACGCCGTAGGAGACCTTGAGCTGGTCGGTCACCTGCCGCTCCAGCGAGGCGGAGCCGATGGTGGCGACCCGGTCGTAAGCCGGCGGCTGCTCCGACGCGACCTGGAAATCCAGGATCAGGGACTGCCGCGGCGCCAGGAAGTCGGGCTTGCGGAAGTTGGCGGACAGCCGGATGTCCGGCAGGTCCAGGCTGCCGCGCGGCCCCTGAGCGGCGCCGTTGTCGCCGCCGATTCGCCCGACTTCGACGCCCAGCCGCAGCCGCTCCGCCCCGCCGAACAGGTTGCGGTGGCCCCAGTAGGCCGAACCGCCCACCCCGTCCTCCGACGAATAGAAGGCGCTGGCCCCGATGAAGCGGTGCAGCTTCTCGGCCAGAGTCACGTCCACCGGCGTGACGCCGCCCGGTCCCGGCTCCTCGGCCAGCCGCACCCGCACCGTGTCGAACACGTCGAGCTGGGCGATCTGCTGGCGCGCCCGGTCGACCTTGGCCGGGCTGTAGATGTCGCCCTGCTTCCAGGGCAGGCGCCCGCGGATCAGCCCCTCGTCGACGCTGGCCAGCCCGTCGATCTTGGTGTCGCCGAACATCACCAGCGGGCCGGGGTCGACCGAAAAGGTGACGTCCATGCTGTGGTCGTCGTGGTCGACCACCACCCGCCGCTCGGCGACGGTGGCGAAGGGGTGGCCGCGGTCGGTCATCCGGCGCAGCAGCGCGGACTGGGCGTCCACCACCTGCGGCGCCCGCGCCCGCTCCCCCACCGGCAGTCCGATGTCGCCGGGCGTCACGTCGCCGCCCGGCAGCGGCGCGCCGTCGGTGGAGGCGATGGTGATGGTCTTGAAGCGGTAGGGGGTGCCCGGCGTCACCGCGACGGTCACCTTGGCCGGAGTCCGGGCCGCGTCCACCCGGATGTCGAGCACGGCGTCGTAGAATCCGGCGGAGCGCAGCGCGGTCTGCAGGCGGTCCCGGTCGTTGTCGGCCCGCCGCTCCAGCCCCAACACCGACGGCGGCGGATCGTCCTTCAGGCTGACCAGCGAGGAGCTGTCGCGCAGCAGGGTGCGCAGGTCGTCGTCGTCCAGCCCGGTGAACTCCACCTCGTAGGGGATCTGCGGGCCGGGGGCGTCGGGGGTGGGGTCATCCTGCCCGGAATTGTCCTGCTCCGCGGGAGGCGGCGCGGCGTCCGGCGCGGGGTCCTGCGCGCGCGACGGGTCGCCCGGCACGGCGACGAGCGCGCTGGACAGGAGGATGATGGCGAGGCGGGAAGCGGAAACGCGGCGGGTCATCAACCGACCATGTGGGATTCCTTGTTCCAGACGCCAATGATTCGGTCGCCGTGACGCAAGGAAATTCCGCATAGGCGCTTTGGGCGAGTTTCCCCCACCACGCCGCTTGCGTTATGAACCCGGATCATTATATTGCGTCGCAACAGTTTCCCCGGCAGAGCCCCCCGATCGATCTCGGAGGGTTTTTTTGTTGTGCGCGGTCAACGAGCCGCGGTGTCGGGGCGGCATTGCGCAACGGAAGCCCCAGAGCGGATTTAAGAGTCCCCGACACATGAATCTTCGTAACGTCGCCATCATCGCGCACGTCGACCACGGCAAGACGACCCTGGTCGATCAGCTCCTCAAGCAGGCCGGTTCGTTCCGCGAGAACCAGCAGGTCGCCGAACGCGCCATGGACTCCAACGACCTGGAGCGCGAGCGCGGCATCACCATCCTGGCCAAGTGCACGTCGGTCCTGTGGAACGACCTGCGCATCAACATCGTGGACACCCCCGGCCACGCCGATTTCGGCGGCGAGGTCGAGCGCATCCTCTCCATGGTGGACGGCGTGGTCCTGCTCTGCGACGCCGCCGAAGGGCCGCTGCCGCAGACCAAGTTCGTGCTGGGCAAGGCGCTGAAGCTGGGCCTGCGCCCGATCGTCGTCATTAATAAGGTGGACCGTCCCGACGGCCGTCCGCACGAGGTGCATGACGAGGTGTTCGACCTCTTCGCCTCGCTCGACGCCTCGAACGAGCAGCTCGACTTCCCCACCCTGTTCGCCTCGGGCCGCAATGGCTGGGCGACCACGGACCTGGAGAACGGCGCCCGCGAGACGCTGACCCCGCTGTTCGAGCTGATCCGCGACCACGTCCCGCCGCCCAAGGTGGAAGAGGACCTGCCCTTCGCCATGCTGGCGACCACGCTGGAGGCGAACCCCTATCTGGGCCGCATCCTGACCGGCCGCATCCAGACCGGCAGCGTCAAGGTCAACATGGCCATCAAGTCGCTGAGCCGCGACGGCAAGCTGATCGAGAACGCCCGCATCAGCAAGGTGCTGGCCTTCCGCGGCCTTGAGCGCGTTCCGGTGGACGAGGCGCACGCCGGCGACATCGTCGCCCTGGCCGGCCTGACCACCACCACCGTGGCCGACACCATCTGCGCGCCGGATGTGGCCGAGCCGCTGGCCGCCCAGCCGATCGACCCGCCCACCCTGGCGATGACCTTCTCGGTCAACGACAGCCCGCTGGCCGGCCGCGAGGGCGACAAGGTCACCAGCCGCATGATCCGCGACCGCCTGATGCGCGAGGCCGAAGGCAACGTCGCCCTGCGCGTCAGCGACACCGAGGGCGGCGACGCCTTCGAGGTGGCCGGCCGCGGCGAACTGCAGCTCGGCATCCTCATCGAGACGATGCGCCGTGAGGGCTACGAGCTCGCCATCAGCCGTCCGCGCGTGCTGTTCAAGACCGACCCGCTGAACGGCCAGCGCCTGGAGCCGATCGAGGAAGTCGTCGTCGACGTGGACGAGGAGTTCTCCGGCACCGTCGTGCAGAAGATGGCGGAGCGCAAGGCCGACCTCATCGAGATGCGCCCGTCGGGCGGCAACAAGACCCGCATCGTCTTCCACGCCCCGTCGCGCGGCCTGATCGGTTACCAGGGTGAGTTCCTGACCGACACCCGCGGCACCGGCATCATGAACCGGCTGTTCCACGGCTACGCGCCCTACAAGGGCACGATCGCCGGCCGGCGCACCGGCGTGCTGATCTCCAACGCCGACGGCACCGCGGTCGCCTACGCGCTGTGGAACCTGGAGGATCGCGGCCCGATGCTGATCGATCCGGGCGTTCCGGTCTATCAGGGCATGATCATCGGTGAGCACACCCGCGGCAACGACCTCGAGGTCAACGTCATCAAGGGCAAGCAGCTCACCAACATCCGCACCACCAGCAAGGACGAGGCGGTCCGCCTGACCCCGCCGATCCAGATGACGCTGGAGCGCGCCCTGTCCTACATCGGTGACGACGAGCTGGTGGAGGTGACGCCGAAGTCCATCCGCCTGCGCAAGCGCTACCTCGACCCGAACGAGCGCAAGCGCCACGCCCGTGCGGCGGAAGCCAGCTGAGGCTGACAAGCAAGGCAGCGTTGAGATCGCGAGAGGGCTTCGGCCCTCCCGCTTTTTTTATGGCCGGTTTTCCTTGCAGCGGCGGTGGCTGCGGTTACCCTCCCGAACATGCATGAGGAGGGACCGATGTCAGGGCGCGAACACCAGTACGGCACGACGGTCACCTGGACCGGGAACCAGGGAAGCGGCACCTCGGGCTACAAGGCCTACAGCCGCGATCTCGAGATCGCCGCCCCCGGCAAGCCGCCGATCCCCGGATCGTCCGACCCGGCCTTCCGCGGCGATCCCGCCCGCTACAACCCCGAGGACATGCTCGTGGCCTCGCTCTCGGCTTGCCACATGCTGTGGTACCTGCATCTGTGCGCGGTCAACGGCGTCACCGTGACCGCCTACACGGACGGCGCAACCGGCACGATGGCCGAGGAAGCCCACGGTGGCGGGCGCTTCACCGACGTCGTCCTGCGCCCCCAGGTCACGCTCGCACCCGGCAGCGATTCCGCCAAGGCCCTGTCCCTGCACCACGAGGCCCACGAGAAATGTTTCATTGCCAATTCGGTGAATTTCCCGGTGCGGGTCGAGGCTCGGATCGCCGCCGAATGACGGAGAAAAGTTGAATGACAAAGAAAAACCCCCTTCCGGATGGAAGGGGGCGATTCCTAGTCCCTCAAGCTCTTCTTCTTGATGTCAGGCTTCTCGCCCAATTCGTCGAACTTTTCCTGGACCGGCTTGTCCGGGTTGCCCGAGGCCTGCCCGGTTTCCTCGATGAGCTTGTCCTCGATCCGCTGGGCGGCGTCGGACGGGGCATCGTCCTTGCGATGCCCCCGCTCCTCCGTGCCCATCACTTGTCGCCTTTGAGGATGTCCTTCACCTTGCCGACGACCTTGTCCAGCTTGCCCTCGGCCTTGTCGGCGCGGCCCTCGTCCTTCAGATCCCGGTTGCCGGTCAGGTCGCCGGCCTGCTTCTTGACTTCGCCCTTCAGCTCCTTGCCGGCACCGGTGATGCGATCGGTGTTCATGGTGCCCTCTCCTTTGATCGGTGAATGTTTCAGGGAGCATGAACAAGGCAGCATGCAAAACGTCACGCCTTGGCTTGGCCGCAAATGGAGAGGGGGTCGTCGCGTCCGGCTTCGCCGCGCCTCACTTTTGGCCCAACTCCTCGCCGATCTTTCGGATAAGGCTGTCCCGCTCCTCCGGGCTGTAGCGCTCCGCGAAGCCCGACCCCCACACCGGCCCCGGCCACGCCGGGTCCTTCTTGGAGCGGGCGATGACGTGGATATGAAGCTGCGGGACCAGATTGCCCAAGGCCCCGACGTTGATCTTGTCCGGAGCGAACAGAGTCTCCAGCGTGCGCGAGGCCAGGGCGATCTCGTCCATCAGACGGTGCTGGTCCTCTCGGGACAGCTGGTGGATCTCCGTCAGGCCATGCCGGGCAGGAACCAGGATCAGCCACGGCCACACCCGGTTGTCCATCAGCAGGACGCGGCACAGCGGCCATTCGGCGATCAGGGCGGTATCGGCCTGCAAACGGTCGTGCAGATGGAACATCGTCGTGGGGTCCCGTGTCTTCCCTTCGGCCCGTAAGGTTTTCCTTGCGGTGTTCAGGGAAGAAAACGCCCATCCGGTGCGTTCGTCCAGTGGGGATTGCCGCCGCTGCAGGCCCGGGCACCGGCGCGTTGGAGTGGGACTGGTTGCGGGACTAGGAAAAATGTATAAACTGCCGCACGATCTTTATTCGGTCCGATGATGTTCCGGTCGGTGGCGTTCGGTCTTCCGGCTTATGCGGATCGCGCGGCGGATTGAGACGTGTCCTGCAACCAGGGTGGTGGGTCCGGGTGTTCGGTCCGAAGGCGGTGTCGGGGCGGCGAGTCCCCCTGTGTGCCGATCCGGTTGAACCCCTTCGCTGAATTGAAAGATGCCCGGCCGGGGCGGACAAAGCCAGGACGGCCGGCAGATGTTTGGGACAAAGAAAGACGGTCATGCGCAAGTCGGCGATCGCGGCTCTTCTTCTCGTGATCCTGGGCAACATCGGAGTCTGGGCGCTGTGGAACCGCCCGGTCGCCGAACGGTCCTGGGGCGGCGCCATCAGCGGCGTCGGCTATACGCCCTTCCACCCGGACAAGAGCCCGTCGAAGGGCGACAAAGCCTCGGCGGAGGACATCGAGAAGGACATGAAGGCCCTGGAGGGGTCGGTCAAGGGCGTGCGCATCTACTCCACCACCGACGGGTCGGAGCAGACGGCACCCATCGCCCGCAAGTACGGGATTCCGATCACCGCGGGCGCCTGGATCGCCGGCAAGCCGGAAATCGACGAGCCGGAGATCAACGGCCTGATCAAGCTGGCGCGCGACAACAACAACGTCCGCCGCGTCCTGGTCGGCAACGAGGCGATCCTGCGCGCCGACGTCACCGTCCCGCAGGCCATCGAATACATCAAGCGCGTGAAGAAGAAGGTCAACGTCCCGGTCTCCACCGCGGAGCCGTGGCACGTCTGGCTGGAGCATCCGGAACTGGCCGACGCGGTGGACTTCCTGGCCGTCCACCTGCTGCCCTACTGGGAAGGCGTGCCCGCCGACCAGTCGGTCGACTACGCCATGTTCCGCTACAACGAGTTGAAGACCAAGTTCCCGAACAAGCACATCCTGATCTCGGAGATCGGCTGGCCGGCGGACGGCCCGTGGCGCCGCGGCGCCGAGGCGAGCCAGGTCAACCAAGCCAAGTTCATCCGCACCTTCCTGAACGTCGCGGCACAGAACAAGCTCGACTACTTCATCATGGAGGCCTTCGACCAGCCCTGGAAGCGGGAGATCGAAGGCACCGCCGGCACCAGCTGGGGCCTGTGGGACGCGTGGCGCAAGCCGAAGTTCCCGATGATCGGCGAGGTGACGGAGCTGCGGAACTGGCCGCTGCTCTGCGGCATCTCCATCGCGGTGGGCTTCCTGCCGCTCGTCTTCTTCCTGTGGCGCCGCGGCGGCGACCTGAAGTTCGGCGGGCAGGTCTTCTACGGCGCGATGATCCAGGGCGTGTCGTCGGTGCTGGTCTTCACCTTCACCGCGGCCAGCGTCGCCGGCCTCGCCACCACCACGGAAATCGCCTGGGGCATCCTGGTCTTCTGCCAGCTCGTCCTGCTCGCCGTCATGCTGATCGACGGGCTTGAGCTGACCGAGGTCGTCTGGCAGGACCGCTTCAAGCGCAAATTCCAGCCCTGCTCGGCCGCCCCCCTGCCCAACGCGCCGAAGGTGTCCATCCATGTGCCCTGCTACAACGAGCCGCCGCACATGGTCATGGAGACGCTGGACGCGCTGGCCCGGCTGGACTACCCGAACTACGAGGTCCTGCTGCTCGACAACAACACCAAGGACCCGGCGGTATGGCGCCCGGTCGAGGAGTACTGTCGCAAGCTCGGGCCGAAGTTCCGCTTCTTCCACCTGGACAACTGGCCGGGCTTCAAGGCCGGCGCGCTGAACTTCGGCCTCGCCCAGACGGCGCCGGACGCCCAGCACATCGCCGTCATCGACAGCGACTATCAGGTCCATCCCGACTGGCTGAAGGCGACCATCCCCCATTTCGACCGGCCGGAGGTCGGCTTCGTCCAGTCGCCGCAGGACTACCGGGACTGGAGCCACGACCTGTTCCAGCGGATGATCAACTGGGAGTACGCCGGCTTCTTCCACATCGGCATGATCCAGCGCAATGAGCGCAACGCGATCATCCAGCACGGCACGATGACCATCATCCGCAAGTCGGCGCTGGAAGAGGTCGGCCGCTGGGGCGAGTGGTGCATCACCGAGGACGCCGACCTCGGCCTGCGCCTGTTCGAGCACAAGTACGAGGCCGTCTACATGCCGGAGAGCTACGGCAAGGGACTCGTCCCCGACAGCTTCTCCGCCTACAAGACGCAGCGCTTCCGCTGGGCCTACGGCGCCGTGCAGATCCTCAAGCACCACTGGCGCGACCTGCTGCCGGGCGGTCCGCGCCTGACCGCCGGGCAGAAGTACCACTTCATCACCGGCTGGCTGCCCTGGTTCGCCGACGCCGCCCACATGATCTTCGGCATCGCCGGCATCATCTGGTCGCTCGGCCTGCTCGCCTTCCCGAAATATTTCGAGTTCCCGCCCAGCGTCTTCATGATCCCGACGCTCAGCGTCTTCGCCTTCAAGGTCGGCGCCTCGCTCTGGCTGTACGAGGCGCGGGTGAAGTGCGGCTTCTGGGACAAGGTAGGCGCGGCCATCGCCGGCATGGCGCTGACCCACACGGTGGGCCGCGCCATGTGGCTGGGCATGTTCACCTCCGGCCGCCCCTTCGTGCGCACGCCGAAATGCGAGAACCAGCCGGCGCTGATGCAGGCCTTCCTGATGGCGCGGGAGGAGATCGCGCTGCTGCTGGGCCTGTGGGGCGCCGCCCTGGCCATCGTGCTGGTGTTCGGTCACGAGAACCGCGACGCCTTCATGTGGTCGGGCCTGCTGGTCGTGCAGTCCCTGCCCTACCTGTCGGCCTTCATCACCGCGCTGATCAACGCCTTCCCGAACATCGGGCTGGGCAAGCAGCGCCCGCAGCCCACGGAAACCGCCGGGGCCGGGGCGGACTGACCGCTCCCGTTCCTCGGATCGCACAGGATGAGAGCCCCGTCGCCGTGACGGGGCTCTTGTTTTTCAACCCGCCGAGGCCGAGCGGCTGCTCAGTCCTGGGAACCGCCGTCGGCCAACTGCCCAACTCCGGCATGTGCCGACGCGGGATGGGCGGCGTTCACCTGGATCATCAGGCGCTCGACGATCTGCAATGCCAAACGATGCAGATTGGGGTCCTCGACATTGGGGTCGCGATTCTGATGGGCGGCGGCGGCGTCCTCAAGCGCGGCATGCGCTTCCTCGAGCCGTAGAACCCCGCGCTCCACCAGTGCGAGCATAAGGGATTCACAAATCGAGAGGGCAGCCAGTCCCGCCGCATCCCGCTCCGCCGCCATGCCGCCCCCCGCGCTCATCTGTTACCACCGACGGCCGTTCAAAACCCCATACGGCCAATGCCACCAACAGTTTTGTATATGATCCCTCACCTGTCCGGTCGAGAAAATCTAACCCCCATTAACCTATGTTATAGATGGTTTTATCGTTTGGCTTAATCGTTCGAGGCCGCCCGGAATTGGGCTGGCAGTGGCACTCGCTTCGGGGCCATAACAATTGGACGATCAAAGGCTGGAACAGAAATGACCCGCGCCCAGGCCAACATACCGTCATCTCCACTGGGGCGCAAGATAACGAGTTACATGAGCTTGACAGATGAGGAGAAGAACTTCCTCAACGAATTGGAGCGCAATGTTACCCGGCACGGCTCGCGATCCGATCTTCTGCAGCAGGGCGAACGCTACGGTTGCGTGCGCGTGATGCGCAAAGGCTGGGCGATCCGTCACAAGGCGCTTCCCGATGGGCGCCGGCAGGTCGTGAATTTTGTCCTGCCAGGAGACATCATCGGCTTTTACTGCAACCTGTTCGAGACGGCGGACCATGGTGTCACCACCCTGACCCCGGCGGAGGTCGCCAACTTCCAGCCGGAACGCATCATCGAACTGTTCAAGCTCTTCCCCCGTCTGGCCGCCGCCCTTGCCTGGTCGGGCGCCAAGGAGGAAGCGATCATCGCCGAACGCCTGCTCAGCGTCGGGCGCCGCACAGCGCTGGAGCGCACCGCCCATCTGATCGTGGAACTGCTGCGGCGGCTGAGCATCGTCGGGCTGGTCGAGGAGGGGCGCTTCACCCTGCCGGTCACCCAGGAGATTCTGGCCGACGCGCTGGGGCTCAGCATCGTCCACATCAACCGGACACTCCGCCGGCTGCGCGACATCGGGCTGATCGACTTGGCCGGCCAGCAGATCACCGTGCACGACGTGAAGCAGCTCGCCTCCGTCGGCCAGTTCGACGAGCTGTACCTGCACCTGATCCAGGCGCCCAAACAGCTGGAGCACGCGCTGGACGCCAAGTCCGACCGCAAGCGCGCGGGGGACTGACCGGGTCGTCGCGCCCCAACGATATCCTCTTCCGATTAACCTATGACAATGCAGTGGTGCGCTGTTCGATATAGAATCTAAATTACCTGCTCAGATAACTGAGTGGACCGATCAGCGAGCGGACAGCGGCCACCCCAAGACGGCTTTTCCGAACAGGCCGAACGAAGGGTGTCGGGCAGCCGGCATCGCCGTCCTGTTGTTCATTGGTCCTCCGCTGTTCATTTGGATACCGCATGACCGACGCCCCCCTCGCCGGCCGTTCCACAAGCTCCGGCACACTGACGGTCGCCCTCATGGAGGACGACATGGTGCTGTGCCTGTGCATGGAAACCCTGTTCGAGGATTGGGGCATGCTGCTGGTCAGCGCTCCGACCCCCGCCGCTCTCCTTGACGCGCTGAACGGCGGGGCACTCCCCGACATCCTGGTCGCCGACTATCATCTCGGGCGGCACGGCAAGGCTCCGGAATCGGTGCGGACGGTGCTCACGGACCTTGGCCCCGACCTTCCCGTCATCATCACCACCGGTGACGAATCCGCGGCCACCAAGGCGGAGATCCGCGATGCCGGCTGGCATTTCCTCCCCAAGCCCTACGATCCCGAATCGCTGCGCGCCCTGATCCTCACCGTCCTGGGCCGGACCAACTGAGTCGCCGCTTCCCCACGACGCCCCATCAGACGCCGGCCCGGACATCCTCCACCAGGGCCTCCAGCCGGTGCAGGTCACGGACGACCAGGGCGTCGGCCCGCCGTTCCACCAGCCCATCGCGGGCGAGGTCGTTCAGCACCCGGGCGACCGTCTCGCGGGCGGTGCTGACCCGGCTGGCGATGTCGGCATGGACGGGGATCGGCGAGATCACCGCCCTCAGCCCGTCCACCTGCCCCCGCTTGGCGAGCCGCAGCAACTCGGCGTGGACACGGTTGTTGGCGCCCAGCGTGGACAGTTCCATCACCCGGTCGGTGGCGATGCGGACGACCCGGCACAGCCGCCTCATCACCGCCATGGCCAGGTCCGGATGGCCGGACACCAGATCCTGGAAAGGCCGGGGCGCCAGAAAGGCGATCATGGTCCCGTCCTCCAGCGCCACCGCGGAGGCCGAGCGGGGAAGCCCGTCGATGGCGGCCATCTCCCCGAGGAAACCGCCGGCCTCGATGTCGTCGAAGCTGATCTCCCTCCCCGCCGGGGAATGGCTCAGCACCCGCACCCGTCCCTCGACCACCAGCACGACGTCCCGCGAATCCCCCTGATGGTCGATGATCTGCTCACCCGCGTGGAAGCGGCGCCAGCGGCACTGGCGCGCCACGGCGGCGCGCTCCTCCGCGGACAGCGGGCTCAGCAGCGTGATTCCATCCAGCCGGGACGGTCCAGCGTCGGCGGGCACGATGTCTCCTTCGTTGGTCGCGGCGGCCTCAGACGACAGGCGGCAGCATAGCCGGGCCTGCGCAAAGGTGGAACCTACTCCCTCCAACGGGTGCCGCTAACGTCCCGTTAACCCTGAAAGCGGCAGAACGGACGAGACGCGCCCACCGGAATTGAGAGAGCCATGTCGTTCCAACTGCCCTCCGGCCCCGTTCCCCGCAGCCTGATCCCCTACGCCGGCCGCGTGGATTCGCAGCGCCTGCTGTCGGTCGTCGCCATCCCCTTCGCCGCCGCCATCGCCATGGCGACCGCCGTGGCGGCGATGGGCGGCGTGACCGACCCCATCGCCGAGGCCGGTGGGCCGATGTATTTCGTCCTGAACTTCGTGAAGTTCTGCTATCTGGCGGTGTCGATGGCCCATCTCTCCGGCGCCCTGGCGGAGCGCGCCAACGGCGGCCTGCCCGCCGGCCTGTGGCTGGACGAGATGGACCGCGAGGAGCCGGAGTCCCGCGAATCTTTCTGGCACGCCTTCCCCAACCACCTCGACGGGGCGGCCATCGCCGGCTGCGTCACGATGCTGTGCTTCCTGCTGACCTGAGCGCGCGCCGTCCGGACAGCGCGCCGTCCTCGACACGGATGCGGTGCAGGGTCAGCGGCACGTTCAGCAGCGTGGCCAGCACCGCGATCCACCACGCCCCGAAGACCAGGGGCAGCACGGCCAGTTCCCCCGCCACGACCAGATAGTTGGGATGGCGGACCCAGCGGAACGGCCCGCGCCGCACCAGCGGCGCTCCGGGCAAGGTGACGATGCGGGTGGTCCAGAATCGCCCCAGCGTGGCGATCACCCAGGCCCGCCCGGCCTGCAGCAGCACGAACAGCGCGAGCAGCCAGCCGTTGATCGGCGCGTCCGCCGGCACGACGGCGAACAGCAGCGCCAGCCAGCCCGCGTGCAGCCCGACGAACAACGGGTAATGAGCGGCCCCGACCTCCTGCGCGCCCTCGGCCAGCAGGCGGCGCGTGTTGCGTTGGGCGACGACGAGTTCGCCCAGACGCTGGGCCGCGACCAGCAGCAGAATGACGTGGGGCCAGCCCAACGGCAGCGTCTCCATTCCAAGCGCTCCTAAAGGTCGACCTGGGCCAGCGCGGCGGTGAAGCCGGGGCCGAGCGCGCTCATCAGATGAGGGCCGCGGGCGCCCGAGGCGAGGCGCCGCTCCAGGACGAACAGCACGCTGGCCGCCGACATGTTGCCGCAGCGGCGCAGCACCGCCCAGGCGTCGTCCAGCCCGGCGGACACCGGTGCGCAGACCTCCTCCAGCGCGTGCAGCACCTTGGCGCCGCCGGGGTGGACGATCAGCCCGGCAAGGTCGCCGCGGGCCAGCCGCCGCCGCTCCAGGAACCCGTCGAGCACCGGTTCCAGCCGATTGCGGATCAGGGTCGGGATGCTCTGGCTGAAGATCACGCCGAGCCCGTCATCCTCGACACGCCAGCCCATCACGTCCTGCGTTCCCGGCCAGGTGTGCTCCGCCCCGTCGACGAGGCGCGGTCCTTCCCCGTCATCATCGGCGCGCAGCAGCACCGCGGCGGCGCCGTCGGCGAACAGGGCGCTGGCGACGACGTTGGTCGGCGTCGCCTCGGCCGAGCGGAAGGCCAGCGTGCAAAGCTCCACCACCAGGAACAGCACCGTCCGCCCCGCCATCGCCTGGGCGATCTGCCCGGCGCGGGTCAGCCCCAGCACCCCGCCGGCGCAGCCCAGCCCGAACAACGGCAGCCGCACCGTGTCGGGACGGAAGCCCATGCGCTCCAGCAGCAGCGCCTCCAGGCTGGGCGTGGCGATGCCGGTGGTCGAGGCGCAGACGATGGCGTCCACATCCTGCGGCCTCAGGCCGGCATGGGTCAGCGCCTGCCCCGCCGCCTCTTCCAGCAAGGCCAGTGCGCCGTCGCGGAAGGCGGCGGTGCGCTCCGACCAACCGCGCGACTCCATGTACCAGCCGACCGGCATGACGGCGTGGCGTGTCTCGATGCCGGTGTTGGCGAAGACCGGCACCAGCCGTTCGAAGTCGCGCATCCGCGGTCCGAAGACCGCCCGCGCGACGCCGAGCGCCTCCTCCTGGCTGAGGCAGTGGGGCGGCAGGGCCGTGGCGAGGGAGAGGATGCGGGGGGGATGGATCATCCTCAGCGATGTGATGCGCGCGGGGGTGGCGGACCAGCCCCCCGGAGGGAGTTCCTTCGCTTTCTCCCCCACGACTCTTTCCCGTCCTCCGCTACGTCGATGTGGATTGAGCAGGAGCCATGTCCTGTATCACTATATCGAGCGTCGGATTTTCGGGGGTGGGGCGGTGGATCGGAACGAGCAGGACAGCCAGAGCGCGGCGGACGAGAGCACGTCCCACCGGCCCGCCGGCATCGGCCTGATGGGGCGGCTGCGCGCCTATTTCCTGGCGGGCGTTCTGGTGACGGCGCCGATCGCGGTCACGGTCTATCTTGGCTGGTGGCTGCTGGCCTTCATCGACGGCCATGTGCGCCCGCTGATCCCCTCCGCCTACAACCCGGAAAACTACCTGCCCTTCTCGATCCCCGGCATCGGGGTGCTGACGCTGATCATCGTGCTGACCCTGATCGGCGCCTTCGCCGCCGGCTATGTCGGGCGGCTGGTGGTGCGCATCGGTGAAGGCGTGGTGGAGCGCATGCCGGTCGTCCGCTCCGTCTACGGGGCGGTGAAGCAGATCGTCGAGACGGTGCTCGCCAAGAAGTCCAAGGCCTTCCGCGAGGTGGTCCTGGTGGAGTTCCCGCGCCACGGCATCTGGTCGCTGGGCTTCATCACCGGCGCCGCCCATCCGGAGATCCAGAAGATCTCCGAGGAGGAGATGGTGCACGTCTTCATCCCCTGCGCCCCGCCGACCGCCGGCTATCTGGCGATCCTGCCGCGGCGCGAGGTGACCGTTCTGGACATGACGGTGGAGGATGGGCTGAAGCTGGTGATGTCCGGCGGTATCGTCACCCCGCCCGATCGCAAGCTCCGCGAGGTGAAGGCCGCGCTTCTGGACGAGCGGAAGCGGGCGTAAGAGCGTTCTGACGGACGTTCCTCACCCGGACCGCAACGTCTTCGCCGCGGCATCCCGCTCGAACAGATACAGCAAAGTGCGCAGCGCCTGACCGCGCTCGCCGGCGAGGTCCGGGTCGCGGTCCACGATCAGCTTCGCGTCGTCGCGGGCGGCCGCCAGCAGGTCGCCGTGCACCGCCAGATCGGCCATGCGGAACTCGGGCAGGCCCGACTGCCGGGTGCCCAGCACCTCGCCCGCGCCACGCAGCCGCAAGTCCTCCTCCGCGATGACGAAGCCGTCCTCGGTGTCCCGCATCGTCTTCAGGCGGGCGCGGGCCGTCTCCGTCAGTTGCGGATCGAACATCAGCAGGCAGGACGACGGCTTCTCGCCACGCCCCACCCGGCCGCGGAGCTGGTGAAGCTGGGCGAGGCCGAAGCGCTCGGCGTGCTCGATCACCATGACGGTGGCCTCGGGCACGTTCACACCGACCTCGATGACCGTGGTGGCGACCAGGACGTCCAGATTGCCGGCCTGGAAGGCGGCCATCACCGCGTCCTTGTCCGGCCCGCGCATCTTGCCGTGGACCAGCCCCACCCGGTCACCGAAGGTGGCGCGCAGGAAGGCGTGGCGCTCCGTCGCGGCGGCAAGGTCGGTCTGCTCCGATTCGTCGACCAGCGGGCAGACCCAATAGACCCGCGCGCCCTCCTGCACCTTGCGGTGGATGCCGTGCACCACCTCCTCCAGCCGGTCGAGCGCGATGGTCACGGTCTGGATCGGCTTGCGCCCCGCCGGCTTCTCGGTCAGGCGCGACACGTCCATGTCGCCGTAGGCGGTCAGGGTCAGCGTGCGCGGGATCGGCGTCGCCGTCATCACCAGCACGTCCACCGCCCGCCCCTTGGCCGAGAGCTGGAGCCGCTGATGGACGCCGAAGCGGTGCTGCTCGTCGATCACCGCCAGGGCGAGGTCCTTGAAGGCGACGTCCTCCTGGAACAGCGCGTGGGTACCGACCAGCAGCGGCAGCTCGCCCGAGGCCAGACGGTCCAGCACCGCCTGCCGCGCCTTGCCCTTGTCGCGCCCGGTCAGCAGGGCGAGGTCCACCCCCGCCGCCTTGCACAGCGGGGCGAGGCTTTCGGCGTGCTGGCGGGCCAGGATCTCGGTCGGCGCCATCAGGGCGGCCTGATGACCGGCCTCCACCGCGTTCAGCATCGCCATCAGCGCGACCACCGTCTTGCCGCTGCCGACGTCGCCCTGGAGCAGGCGCAGCATCCGCCGCTCCGCCGCCATGTCCTCGTAGATTTCCTCCAGCGAGCCGGCTTGGGACTTGGTCAGCGAGAAGGGCAGCGCCGCGGCCACCTTGGCGCGCAGCCGCCCGTCGCCCTGGATGACGCGGCCCGACAGGCGGCGCTGCTGGATGCGGACCAGCGTCAGGGCGAGTTGGTTCGACAGCAGCTCGTCATAGGCCAGCCTGCAGCGGATCGGGTTGGTCGGGGCGAGGTCGGCCTCGTCCTCCGGCGTGTGGGCGCGGCGGATCGACTCGTGCCACGTCGGCCAGCCGTTGCGGGAACGCCACGCCGCGTCCTGCCACTCCGGCAGTTCCGGCACGTCGGTCAGCATGGCGCGCACGGCCTTGCGCAGCGTCTTGGCCGGCAGCCCGGCGGTCATCGGATAGACCGGCTCCACCGCCTCGATCTCGTCCTTCGACTCCAGCGGGACCACGGCGTCGGGGTGGGTGATCTGCGGCGTGTCATGGAACCATTCGACCTTGCCGGACACCACCACCGTCTTGCCGACCGGCATCTGCCGTTCCAGCCAGTCGCCCTTCACATGGAAATAGATCAGCTCCAGCACGCCGGTTTCGTCGGTGCAGCGGACCTTGTAGGGATGGCGGGAGTTGTGCGGGGCGGCGTGCGAATCGATGCGCACCGTCATGGTGGCGATCCGCCCGTTCGGCGCCTCGGCGATCTTCGGGGCGTAGCGGCGGTCGATGACGCCGCACGGCAGGTGCCAGAGCAGGTCCACGACCTGCGGACCGGCCAGCTTTTCGACAAGCTTGCCCAGCCGGGGACCGAGGCCGGGGAGCGCCGTCACCGGGCGGAACAGGGGGAAGAGAACGACGGGACGCACGGGAATGGAGTCTCGGCAGCGGGGACACGGGGCCTGTGGCACCCATTCAAGCCCGCCGAGGGGGCTCCGCGTCAAGCGCGTCGGTTTCCGAAGATGGCCGGGAGGGGAAAAGAAGACGGCGGTGTGCAAGGGGTTGGGGGGAAGCCTGGGCGGGGGACGCCGATCCAAGGCAAAAACCCAATGCACACCGCCGCAAGAAACGATCCGAGGGTATGCGGGAACATTCCGGATCGTGTGTGGCCGGCGGCGGGAACCGCCGGTGGATGACTCGCCAGTAATCAAACGTCGTCAATGACTGTATTTCTAGCGCCCCCCGCCTGACCCCAGCGTTGCGGGATCATGAAATCCGTTTCATGAAGCCCCTGCTCACCGCGCCGCGGCCAGCAGGGCGTCGACATCCACATGCTCCTCCAGCCGGGCGGCGATGCGGTCGAGCGCCTCTTCGACCGTCGCGGCGTAGGATTGGCCAGATGCCGCACCCCCCAGCCCCGTCAGGAAGGCGGCGCGGAAGCCGTCCGCCCCGAACAGGCCGTGCAGGTAGCAGCCCATCACCCGCCCATCGGCGGACACCGCACCATCGGTCTGCCCGCCCGCCAGGGTCAGCATCGGGCGGGCGCGGTCCGGCCCCTCCGTGCGCCCCATGTGCATTTCGTAGCCGGCAACGGAGGCCCCCGTGGCGGTTTCCACCCCGCTCGCCTCCTCCAGCACCTTCGGCCCCTTCAGGACGGTGTCCACCTCCAGCAGCCCCAGCCCCTCGGCCTCGCCCGGCGGACCCTCGATGCCGTCCGGGTCGGCGATGCGGCGGCCGAGCATCTGGTAGCCGCCGCAGATGCCCAGCACCCGCCCGCCGCGGCGGCGATGGGCGGCGAGATCGACGTCCCAGCCCTGGGCGCGCAGCACCGCCAGATCGGCGATGGTCGCCTTGCTGCCCGGCAGGATGACCAGATCGGCATCGCCCGGCAGGGGCTGGCCGCGCGGCACCATGGACAGGGCCACGTCCGGCTCCTGGGCCAGCGGGTCGAAATCGTCGAAGTTGGCGATGCGCGACAGCATCGGCACGGCGACGCGCAGCCGCCCCCCGGAACGGGTCTTCCAGGTGTCCAGCGCCACCGCGTCCTCGGCCGGAAGCAGGGAGGCGTCGGCCAGCCAGGGCACGACGCCGAAGCTGGGCCAGCCCGTGCGCTCGGCGATGACCGACAGTCCGCCGTCGAACAGCCGCACGTCGCCGCGGAACTTGTTGATGAGGAAACCGGCGACCAGCGCCCGCTCCTCCGGCGGGATCAGGGCGTGGGTGCCGACGAGGCTGGCGATCACCCCGCCGCGGTCGATGTCGCCCACCAGCACCACCGGCACGCCCGCCGCGGTGGCGAAGCCCATGTTGGCGATGTCGCCGGCCCTGAGGTTGACCTCCGCCGGGCTGCCCGCCCCCTCGACCACCACCACGTCCGCCTCGGCCTTCAGCCGCTCGAAGCTGTCGAGCACGGTGGGGAGAAGCTGCCCCTTGCGCGACTGGTAATCGCCGGCCCGTGCCGTGCCCGCCACGACGCCGCGCACCACCACCTGGGAGCCGACGTCCGACTGCGGTTTCAGCAGAACCGGGTTCATGTGGACGGACGGTGCCACCCCGCAGGCCCGCGCCTGGAGCGCCTGGGCGCGCCCGATCTCGCCACCGTCGGCGGTGACCGCGGCGTTGTTGGACATGTTCTGCGGCTTGAAGGGCCGCACGGTCAGGCCGCGGCGTACCAGCGCCCGGCACAGCCCGGCCACCAGCAGCGACTTGCCGACGTCGGAGCCGGTGCCCTGCAACATGATCGCGCGCGGCATGGCTCAGAACTCGATGCCCGGCTGGGCCTTGATGCCCGCCTGGAAGGGATGCTTGACCAGGGTCATCTCGGTCACGAGGTCGGCGGCCTCGATCAGCTCCGGCTTGGCGGTGCGGCCGGTGACCAGCACGTGCAGGCCCTCGCGCCGCCCGGTCAGCACGGGAAGCACCTCCTCCACCGGCAGATACCCCATGCGCAGGACGATGTTCAGCTCGTCCAGCACGACGAGGCTGTACCGGGGGTCGGCCATCAGTTCCTGCGCCTTGGCCCAGGCGGCCTTGGCGGCGGCGATGTCGCGCTCGCGGTCCTGGGTCTCCCAGGTGAAGCCCTCACCCATCGTGAAGAAGTCCACGAGGTCGTCGAAGCGCTCCAGCGCCACCGTCTCGCCGGTGGACCAGGCGCCCTTGACGAACTGCACCACGCCCACCCGCATGCCGTGCCCGGCGGCGCGCAGGATCAGGCCGAAGGCGGCGGTGGACTTGCCCTTGCCGTTGCCGGTGTTGACCATCAGCAGGCCCTTCTCCTGCGTCTTGCTGGCCATCACCCGGTCGTGCAGCGCCTTGCGCCGCTTCATCTTCTCGGCGTGGCGGGCATTCTGGTCGGCATAGGTCTGGTCGGCGTCTTCGGTCATGGCGTCTCTCCCTTCAGCAGCAGCGGCAGCCCGGCGGCGACGAAGGCCACCCGCTGGGCCACGGCGGCGATGTCCTGATGCAGCCGCCCCGCATGGTCGCGGAATCGGCGGGCCAGCGCGTTGTCCGGCACGATGCCCAGCCCCACCTCGTTGGAGACCAGCACCACCCGTCCCTCCACCGCCGCCAGGGCGGCCAGCAGGTCGGCGGAGCGGTCGGGCACGTCGGCGTCGGCCATCATCAGGTTGGACAGCCACAGCGTCAGGCAGTCGACCAGCACGCCCGTCCCGGCGCCGGCGTGGCGGCGCAGCGCGCCGGGCAGGTCCAGAGGCTCCTCCACCGTCGTCCAGCCGGGGCCGCGGTCCTCCTTGTGGCGGGCGACGCGGTCGGCCATCTCGGAGTCCCAGATCTGGGCCGTGGCGATGTAGACCCGCGGGCCGGGCGATGCGGTCACCAGCCCCTCGGCGTAGCGGCTCTTGCCGGAGCGGGCGCCGCCCAGGACGAGGGTGATGTCGGTGCTCATGACGGTCGGGCCACCTTGACGCTTGCGAGATGGGCGCTTGCGCGGAACCGGATGGTTAGCGCAGTTGGCGCCCCGGCGCAAACCGCCATGCCGGTTGTCCTCCCCCGCCCCCTCCCGTACCATCCGCCCGCCACTTTTTCTCCCGAACGACCCCGGAGCCGCCGACCGTGACCGATACCGCCCGGCCCCGCCCGGCCCTGGCCCGCGCCGCCGCGTTCCTCCGCCGCCTCATCGGCAAGCTGTTCCGCCGCGGCGCGCCCGTCCCGCCGCCCCCGCCGAGACCGGTGCCGGTGACGGAGCCGATGGACTCCGGGGTCTTCACCGGCGACTCCGGCTCGCTCGCCTATCGGCTGTTCGTGCCGAAGGGGACGACGGGACCGCGCCCGCTGCTGGTCATGCTGCACGGCTGCACCCAGTCGCCGGAGGACTTCGCCGTCGGCACCCGCATGAACCGGCTGGCCGAGGAGGCCGGCTGCCTCGTCCTCTACCCGGAGCAGACCCCGGCGGCGAACGACAAGAAGTGCTGGAACTGGTTCAACCCCGACCACCAGCGCCGTGACCGCGGCGAACCGGCGCTGATCGCCGGAGCCACCCGGCAGGTCCTGGCGGAACAGGGGGCCGATCCGCAGCGCGTCTACGTCGCCGGAATTTCGGCGGGCGGCTCCGCCGCGATGGTTCTGGCGACGACCCATCCCGACCTGTTCGCCGCGGTGGGCGTCCATTCCGGCCTGCCCTACGGCTCGGCCAGCGGCGTTCCGTCCGCCCTGCTGGCCATGAAGGCCGGCTCCTCGCCCGGCCCGCGTCCGGCGGCCGGGGCTCCGGTGGTGCCGGCCATCGTCTTCCACGGCGACGCGGACAAGGTCGTGCACCCGCGCAACGGCGATCATGTGATGGCCCAGGTCACCGCCAACGCGGAGGGGCTGACCGCGACGACCGAGGACGGGCAGGCCCCCGGCGGGCGCGGCTTCACCCGCACCGTCCACAAGGACCGCGACGGAACGACGCTGTTCGAGCAGTGGACCGTCCACGGCAGCGGCCACGCCTGGTCCGGCGGCAGCCCGGACGGCACCTACACCGACCCGCAGGGGCCGGACGCCGCGCGGGAGATGCTGCGCTTCTTCCTGTCCCATCGGCGCGCCGAGTCCGCGACAAGCGCGTGAGCCCCGCTGTTACCACTTTTGCACAGCCGAATTCGCGCCGCCCGTGCCATAAACTTCTCCAGCACCCACCAATCCACCGATCCGGCCATGCGCGTCACCGCTCCCCGCTTCGCTGCCCTCGGCGCCCTCGCGCTGTGCCTGTCGGTGTCGCCGACGGCCCGGGCCGCCAACGTCTCCGCCGGGCAGGCCGAGGCGAAGGAGGCCGCGAAGTCGCTGGGCAACTGCACGCCCGCCAAGGTGGAGGTGATGAGCTACGTCACCGGCCGCTCCGGCCAGACCGTGTTCAAGGTGGGATGCACGGAGGACAAGGACACCTTCGTGCTGGTGCAGTGCCGGTCGCGAATCTGCACGCTGCTGCGCTGATTCACGGCTTTTTAATGAGGTGTGCCTGGAATCGGACTTGAACACGGGACGGGGTGCAAGGGGAATGAGGCTCGCTCAGTCAATCGCGATGGTGGCGCTGGCGGCCCTTCCGCTCGGCGCCTGCGGCGGGCCGATGATGGTCGCCAGCATCGGCGCCGATCTCGCCTCCGTCACCAGCACCAAGAAGACGCTCGGCGATCATGTGGTGTCCGCGGCGACCGGGCGCGACTGCTCGTCCGTGTCCTTCTCGGAAACCGGACAATATTGCCCGGAGAAGGTCTACGTCGACCGCTCCCGCGTCTATTGCTACAAGACGCTGGCCGACGTGGATTGCCACCACATCCCCGACCCGCACCGCAACGGCCACACCGCCCTGGCGAGCCCGCCGCCGGACATTCGCCCGGAACCGCGGCAGCCGGGCTGGATCGAACGGATGATGACCGCGGCGGAGCAATAAGCCCGGCGGAGCAAACCCCGGCGCCAAGCCTCAGCGCATCTTCTTCGCCACGAAGGCCTTGGCGAGGGTCATCATCGCTTTTTCATGGGTGACGCCGCCCTGCCCGCCCTTGCCGGCGGGCACCACCATGGTGGCGGACTTGACCGGAGCGGGTGAGCCGGCGCGACCGCGCGGCGCCGGTGCGTCCTCCCCGGGGTCGCGGCCGAGGCGGCTCAGCACGTCGGCCAGCGCCTCCTTGCTCAGCGCCGAATCCACGGAACCGCGGGACCGGCCCGGCTGCGCGGGGGCGGAGCGGCTGGGCGCCGACGGGCGGACGCCCCGCTCGATCGCCGCGGCGGCGATGGCCTTCAGGAAAGGCTGCGAAATGCCCAGCAGGAGCTGCGGGTCCTCGGCCGCCCAGGCCATCAGAAGCTTCTGCGCGGTCGCCCGGCTCCCCTTGGCCGCCACCAGCGCGTCGCGCACCTTGCCGTCCACATAGGAATTCGCCATCGCCACACGCCTCCGACCGCCGCGGACGCTTATCCGCGCAACAGGGCGACTCTCCGGCGGCAAGGGTTAACAAAGGGTTGCGGAAGCGGTTGCCCGGACGCGGCAGGACGCCCCACAGGCAGGGCGGTTGCGCGGCGGGGCGGGAATGGGGGATAGTAGGCCTATGCTGATCGAAACCTACGCCGACCTGATCTGCCCCTGGTGCTACATCGGAAAGCGGCGGCTTGCCCGCGCGCTGGCCGACCGGCCGCGTGTCCAGGTGGAACTGCGCTGGCAGCCCTTCCAGCTCAACCCGGACATGGCGCCGGGCGGCATGGAGCGCAGCGCCTATCTGGCGGCCAAGTTCGGCGGCACGGAGCGGGCGCGGCAGATCCATCTGGTGGTCGAGGAAACAGCGGAGCGCGACGGCCTGCCGCTGCGGCTGGACCGCATCCGGCGCACGCCCAACAGCTTCGATGGGCACCGGCTGATCCGCATCGCCGCCCGCCACGGGCTGGGCGACCGGATGGCCGACGCGCTGTTCCACGCCTATTTCGTGGACGGGCTGGACATCGGCGACCGCGACACGCTGGCCGCGACCGCCGCCGGTCTGGGCTTCGATTTCGCGGACATCAAGACCCTGCTGAACGGCGACGCGGAGACGTCGGCGGTCTTCAACGCCGACGCCACGGCGCGCCAGCTCGGCCTTCAGGCGGTGCCCTGCTATATCTTCAACCGGCGCTACGCGCTGTCCGGCGCGCAGGAGCCTGCCAGCTTCCTCCCGCTTCTCGACCTCGGGGTGGAGGAGCAGGAAGGCGTGACGGCGGCGGCCGATTGATGATCCGCGTAACCCCACGCATCAGCCTGGACGAGAGCGAGCTTCAGGAGAGCTTCATCCGCGCCTCCGGCCCCGGCGGCCAGCACGTCAACAAGACGGACAGCGCGGTGCAATTGCGCTTCGACGTGGCGGCCTCGCCGAACATCCCCGACGACGTGAAGGCCCGGCTGGTCCGGCTGGCCGGTTCGCGCATGACGGCGGCGGGCGTGCTGATCATCGTCGGCGACACCTACCGCAGCCAGCTTCGCAACCGCGAGGACGTTCGGGAGCGGTTGATCGACCTGATCCGCGACGCGACGGTGGTGCCGAAGAGCCGCCGCCCGACCAAGCCGACCCTCGGCTCCAAGAAGCGTCGCCTGGAGGCCAAGGGTCAGCGGTCCGACATCAAGCGTCTGCGCTCCGGCAAGCCGGAGGACTGACTCCGCTCAGTGCGGGGTCTTCTGGCGGCTGAGCGAGATCATGTTCCCGCCATACTGGAACTCCGGCAGGTTGGCGAACTGATCCTTGGTAAGCTGGGTCGCCACGAGGGCGTCCTGCTGCTGGTTGTAGCGGACGTTGTCGATGTCCAGCGCCACATTGCGGCCGCCGATGCCCATGATGCCGCCGGTGGAGACCACGAGCTGGCTTGGCCGGTTGCTGCGGTTGAACAGCACGTCCTCGACCTGCCCCACCTTCTGCCCATCATAGGCGACGACCGACTTGCCCAACATGGCCTGCGGCTCGATCCGCGAGGCGGTCTGGAGCGACTGCTCGGACATCGGGCGGGATGCCTGCTCGCTTCCCCCACCGAACCAGCTCGACGTCTCGGCGCAGCCCCCCAAAGCCAAAAGCGCGACCGCCGACAGGACCGGAACAGCAACCTTACGCATAGCCCCCTCCTTCTGACGAGATAACCACGCGGGTTTAAACAGGCCGTCGACCGCAATCGTCACGGTGTCTTGCGGCGATCGCGCCCAACGCGCCGGAACGCGCCGCGTCCAGCCGTGTTCTGCACTCTCTCAACTCTCCCCCGAGGCTCCGCAGATCATGGCCGAAGACACCGCCCGCCGGTTGCAGGCCCGCCCCATTCCGGTGCCGAAGGCCGCCCCGCCCGCCTCCACCCAGACGACCCTGCTGGTCATCGCGCTGGTGGTGGCGACCCTGTATCTGGGAAGCGACATCCTGGTCCCCATCGCGCTGGCGGTGCTGCTGACCTTCGTCCTGGCGCCCATCGTCAGCCGGCTGGAGCGGCTCCGTCTGGGCCGGGTGCCGTCGGTGCTGGCGGTGGTGGTGCTGGTCTTCGCGGGCATCGCCGGCTTCGGCATGGTGGTCGGCGGGCAGATAGCCGACCTTGCCAACAACCTGCCCAGCTACCAGCGCAACGTCCACGCCAAGCTGGATTCGCTGCGCTCCAGCGCGTCGTCGGCGGGCAGCGGCGGGGTGGTCCAGCAGGCGACCGAAGCCTTCCGCGACCTGAAGCAGGGGCTGGAGCAGGTGACCGGGGAAAACCCGCCCGCCGCCACGGCTCCGGCCAGCGCCCTGCCCGCCCCCGGCGCCGCGCGGGAGCCGGTGCCGGTGCGGATCGAGCAGGACGGCTCCGACGCCCTGACCATCATCAGCGACGTGCTGGGGCCGGCCATGGCCCCGGTCGCCACGGCGGGCATGGTGCTGGTCTTCACCATCTTCATGTTGCTGCAGCGCGAGGACCTGCGCGACCGGCTGATCCGGCTGGCCGGGTCCGGCGACCTCAGCCGCACGACGGAGGCGATGAACGACGCGGGCGAACGGGTCAGCCGCTACCTGCTGATGCAGTGCGTGGTCAACGTCACCTACGGCCTGCCCATCGGGATCGGGCTGTGGCTGCTCGGCGTGCCGAACCCGCTCTTGTGGGGGATGCTGGCGACGGTGCTGCGCTTCATCCCCTTCCTGGGACCGGCGATCGCCGCGGCCTTCCCGATCCTGCTGTCCTTCGCGGTCGATGCGGGATGGACCCTGCCGCTGCTTTGCATCGCCCTGTTCGTGGCGGTCGAGCTGTTCTCCAACAACGTGGTGGAGCCCTGGCTCTACGGCTCCGCCACCGGCCTGTCGTCGCTGGCGATCATCGTGGCGGCGGTGTTCTGGACCACGCTGTGGGGGCCGGTCGGGCTGCTGCTGGCGACTCCGCTGACCGTCTGCCTCGTCGTGTTGGGCCGGCACGTTCCACAGCTTCATTTCCTGGAGGTGATGCTGGGCGACCGTCCAGTCCTGCCCGACGAGGCCAAGCTGTACCAGCGCCTGCTCGCCCGCGACCCCATCGAGGCCATGGAGATCGCCGAGGAGAAGATGAGCAAGGGCGGGCTGGTCGAGGCCGGGCACGGCCTGCTCATCCCCGCCCTGTCGCTGGCCGAACAGGACCGCCAGCGCAACCGCCTGAACCCGGAGGGACGGCAGGCGGTGGCCGAGGGCATGGTCGCCCTGCTGGACGAGATGATGGAAGCCTCGCCGCCCGCCGCGGAGGACACGCCGCTGGTGCTGTGCATCGGCGCCCGCAATGACCTGGACGAGGCGGCGGCGGCGCTGCTCGGCCATCTGCTGCGCCCGCGCGGGCTGCGCGCCGACGTGCTCCCCTGCGAGAAGGTGTCCGTCCGCTCCATCGCCGCGCTGGCGCCGACCGGGGTGTCGGCGGTGGTCCTGTCCTACCTGAACCCGTCCGCCCTGTCGCACGCCCGCCGGTTGGTGCGCCGGTTGCGCCTGCATTTCGGGCCCAACGTGCCGATCCTGCTCTGCCTGTGGAGCGCCCACCCCGAGGCCGACGCACCAGAGCACGCCGTCGCCCAGACCTCGGCCGACCGCGTCGCCACCAGCCTGACCGGCGCCGTCACGCAGCTGGAGGAACTGAACGTGCTCGCCGCCGTCGAGGCGGAAAAGGCCCCGCAGGCGTGACGGTCAGGAGGAGGCCATGACGGTGCAGACGCGCTTCAGCGCGTCGGCCGCGCGCTCCACGTCCTCATCGCGCACCAGCACGTAATCGGTGT
Organism: Azospirillum brasilense; assembly: GCF_005222205.1. Taxonomy (NCBI): domain Bacteria; kingdom Pseudomonadati; phylum Pseudomonadota; class Alphaproteobacteria; order Rhodospirillales; family Azospirillaceae; genus Azospirillum; species Azospirillum brasilense. Next base: position 375,934 of record NZ_CP032345.1, read on the forward strand.
CGTAGGTGGACATGGCGAAGATCGGCACCCGCGCCTGGGCCAGCGGCACGGCGATGCGCGCCAGCACCCCGAACAACGAAAAGTCCAGCGGCCCTTCCACCTTGAAGGCGCGCCATCCCCGCTCCGCCGTCACGCCGTCCGGCACGCGGGACTCGCGGCAGAGGATCGACAGCTCCTCCCCCGTGCGGGTGGCGCTGACCAGCGGGTCGGTCCAGTCGAGCCAGCCGGGCATCCCGTCCCCCGGCGCCAGCCGCGCCACCGCCAGACGGTCGGGCAGGAGCGACAGGGTGAGCGGCTTGGTCTCCGGCAGCAGGGCGGCGTCCAACGTTGCGCGGTCCACCTCGAAGGGCTTGAGGATGCGCTTGGCTCTCGCCGCCAGCGACGGAATGCGGGAGCGCATGGCCCGGCCCAGCATGTCCGCCGCGACCGGGCGAAGCTCCGGATCGTCCGCCGCCAGATCGACCATGGCCTGAAGCGCGGCGCTCTGCACGATCCGGCTGGCCCGGTTCTCGAACCAGTCTTCCAGAAGCGCCACGGCGCGCCCGCGCTGCTCCTCCGTCAGGGTCAGGCGCGGCAGGACCGCCGCCAAGTGCCAGCGCACCTCCGCCTGCTCGATGGCCGCGGCGTCGGTCAGCAGCCGTTCCGCGAAGGCGTCCAGCGGACGGGCATCGCCGCGCGACACCCGCTCCAGCGCGTCGGCGGCGCGCATCCGCACCCCGGCGTCGCCGTCGAACAGGCAGGCGACCAGTTCCGGCAGCCGGGCGGGATCGGCGGCCACCGCCTCCGCCACCGTCGGAATGTCGCCGAAGGCCCGCCGGTCACCGCCAAGCGCCAGGGCCTTCGCCAGGCCCCCGTCCTTGGACCCGCTAACCTTGGGCCCATTATCCGTGCTCATCGCCTCAGCGCCGCCCGAAGGGACGCGAGGGGATGTTCCGCCCGAACTTCGATCCGGCCTTCAGCGCGCTGGGCCGCGGCGGCGGAGGGGGCGGCGGAGGCGGTGGCGCCTCGCCCTTCGGCACGGCGCCGCCACCGGCCATCTGGGCGAGATCGCTCATCAGCCGGTTGACGCCGCGCACCCGCTGGGCCTCGTCGGCCCATTCGCGGGTGTAGACCAGCTTGTGGTCGGGCCGCAGCTTCATCAGGCTCATCTGCTGGCTGATGTAGGTCAGCAGCTTGGCCGGCTCGGCGTAGCTGTTGTTGCGGAAGGTCAGCACGGCGCCCTTCGGCCCGGCGTCCACCCGCTCCACCCCCGCCTGACGGCAGAGCTGCTTGATGGTCACCACGTCGAGCAGGTTCTCCACCTCGCCCGGCAGCTTGCCGAAACGGTCGATCAGCTCCGCCGCGAAACCGTCGATCTCCGCCCGGTCCACCAGCTCGGCGATGCGACGGTAGAGCGACAGGCGCACCGTCAGGTCGGGAACATACTCCTCCGGGATCAGCACCGGGGTGCCGAGGTTGATCTGCGGGGTCCAGGGCTGGTCCTCCGCCCCGCTCGGCACCTGCCCGTCCATGTTGGCGCGGGCGTTGGCGACGGCTTCCTCCAGCATGTGCTGGTACAGCTCGACGCCGACCTCCTTGACGTGGCCCGACTGCTCCTCGCCCAGCAGGTTGCCGGCGCCGCGGATGTCCATGTCATGGCTGGCCAGCTGGAAGCCGGCGCCCAGGCTGTCCAGCGTCTCGATGACGTGCAGCCGCTGCTGCGCCGTGCCGGTCAGCGGCTTGTTCGGCGCGTAGGTGAGGTAGGCGTAGCCGCGCACCTTCGACCGGCCGACGCGCCCGCGGATCTGGTAGAGCTGGGCCAGACCGAACATGTCCGCCCGATGCACGATCAGCGTGTTGGCGTTGGGGATGTCGATGCCGCTCTCGATGATGTTGGTGGCGAGCAGCACCTCGAACTTGCCCTCGTCGAAGGCGGTCATCACCTCTTCCAGCTCGCTGGCCGGCATCTGGCCGTGGGCGGTGACGATCTTGACCTCGGGCACCAGTTCGCGCACCCGCTCGGCGACCTTGGGCAGGTCTTCGACGCGGGGGCAGACGTAGAAGGTCTGGCCGCCCCGGTAATGCTCGCGCAGGATGGCCTCGCGCACCACCACCGGGTCGTAGGGCAGCACGAAGGTGCGCACCGCCAGACGGTCCACCGGCGGGGTGGCGATCAGCGACAGCTCGCGCACGCCGGACAGCGCCATCTGGAGCGTGCGCGGGATTGGTGTGGCGGTCAGCGTCAGGACGTGCACGTCGGCGCGCAGCTCTTTCAGCCGCTCCTTCTGCTTCACGCCGAAATGCTGCTCCTCGTCGACGATGACCATGCCGAGCTGCTTGAACTGCACGCCCTTGCCGAGCAGCGCGTGGGTGCCGATCACGATGTCGGCGGTGCCCTCCGTCAACTCCTGCTTGACCTTGGTCTGCTCCTTGGCGGTGACCATGCGGGAGAGCTGGACGATGCGCAGCGGCAGCCCGGCGAAGCGGGTGGTGAAGGTCTTGAAATGCTGGCGCGCCAGCAGCGTGGTCGGCACCACCACGGCGACCTGCTGGCCGCTCATGGCGACGAGGAAGGCGGCGCGCAGCGCCACCTCCGTCTTGCCGAAACCGACGTCGCCGCAGACCAGCCGGTCCATGGGACGGCCCGAGCCGAGATCGGTGAAGACCTCCTCGATGGCCTTCAGCTGGTCGTCGGTCTCCGGATAGGGGAAGCGGGCGGCGAACTCCTGATAGACGCCCTCCGGCGTGTAGACCGGGTCGGCCTTCTTCAGCATGCGCTCGGCGGCGATCTTCAGCAGCGCCTCGGCCATGTCCTTCAGGCGCTTCTTGACGCGGGCCTTGCGGCCCTGCCAGCCGGCCCCGCCCAGCTTGTCGAGCTGCGCGTGCGCGTCCTCAGACCCGTAGCGGGTCAGCACCTCGATGTTCTCGACGGGGACGTAGAGCTTGTCGCCGCCCTCGTAGACCAGCCGCAGGCAGTCGTGGGGGGCGCCCGACACCTCCAGCGTCTCCAGCCCGTCGTAGCGCCCGATGCCGTGGTCCATGTGCACCACGAGGTCGCCGGAGGCCAGCGCCGTGTATTCGGCGATGAAGTTGGCGGCCTTGCGCTTCTTCTTCGCCGCCGGGCGGACGAGGCGGTCGCCGAGGATGTCCTGCTCGGTGATGACGGCCATGTCAGCGGAGGTGAAGCCGTGCTCCATTCCCAGCACGATCATGCCGATGATGTTGCGGTCGAAGCGGCGGACGTCCTCGATGCTCTCCGCCGGCTCGAGCCCCGGAATGCCGTGGTCGCCCAGCACCGTCATCAGACGGTCACGGGAACCCGCGGAATAGCCGGCCACCAGCACGCGCCGCCCGTCGGCCCGCAGGGCGCGGATGTGGTCCTTCACCGCCTCGAAGACGTTGACGTCGGGCCGCGCCCGCTCCTCGGCGAAGTCGTGGCCGCGGCGCCCACCGGCGTCCAGCGTGCCCTTGATGCCCGGCGGCGTGCCGAAGGGCTGGAGCTGCGCCACGGCGTGGGCGGCGAACAGGTCGTCCCAGGCCTGGGCGTCGAGGAACATCATGCCGACCGGCACCGGCTTGTAGACCGGCGAGCCCGTCCGCTTCTCGATGACGATCATGCTCTCGCGAGAGGCGTGGAAGTCCACCACCTGGGCGATGCGCGAATCGCGCGCCTCCGTCGCCTGATGGTCCAGCGAGAGGATGGCCTTGGGCATGTAGGCCAGCAGCGATTCCATCGTCTCGTGGAACAGCGGCAGCCAGTGTTCCATGCCGCCGTACTTGCGCCCGGCGCTGATCGCCTCGTAGAGCGGATCGTCGTCGGTGACCGCGCCGAACAGCTCCCGATAGCCGGAGCGGAAGCGGGCGATGCCGGCCTCGTCGAGGAAGACCTCCGACATCGGCTTAAGGTCGACGCCGTCGCGCTTGTCGGTGGTGCGCTGCGACATGGGGTCGAAGCTGCGCACGGCCTCCAACTCGTCGCCGAACAGGTCGAGGCGCAGCGGCTCGTCGGTGCCCGGCGGGAACAGGTCTATGATGCCGCCGCGCACGGCGAACTCGCCCGGCTCGCGCACCGTCTGGGCGCGGGTGTAGCCGTTGCCGGCCAGATAGCGTTGCAGCTTCTCCAGATCGATCCGGTCGCGCAAGCGTGCCGAGAACACCGCGTCGCGGAAGGCGGCGCGGGGCGGCACCTTCTGCACCATGGCATTGACGGTGGTCAGCACGACCAGCGGCGGCGCGTCCGCCTTGCGCGCCAGAAGGCGGGTCAGCGTGTCGATGCGCTTCGCCACGATGCCGCCGTTGGGCGACACCCGGTCGTAGGGCAGGCAGTCCCAGGCCGGGAACACCTGAACCTCCAGCGCCGGCGCGAAGAAGGCCAGCGCCTCCGCCAGCTGGGCGGCGCGGGTGTCGTCGAGCGCGACGTGGAGGAGTCCGGCGCTCCCCGCCCGCTTGGCGAGGTCGGCGAGGACGCGGGCGTCATGACCGGCGGGGGCGCCGCCGACCAGAAGGCGGCCGGAGCGTCCCGGCTGCAACTGTTCGAAGCTGGGCAAGGATCGGGCCTCAGGACCCCTGACGGGGCGTGTAGCGGAACTTGGTCAACAGCTGCATGACGTCGGTGTCATGCTCGGCGGGCAGCGGCTCGCGCCCGGCGTACCAGTTGTAGAGGTCGGGGTCGCTGAGTTCGAGCAGCGCCTCGTAACGGTCGAGCTGCGCGTGGTCGAAGTCCGGGACATGGGCGTCGGCGAAGCTGCCGATCAGCAGGTCCATCTCGCGCATGCCGCGGTGCCACGACCGGAAGCGCAGCCGCTTGCGCCGGTTTTCCAGGGATTCGCCGCTCTCGGACAGGGTGTTCTCGTCGCTCATGCCATCCACGCCAAAAAGCCCCGGCCCCGGAAGATAGGGGGCGGAGCGGTCCACATCCACCCCCGCATCCTGCACACCGGCACGCCCCCGCGCAAACCGAAATGCCGGACGGTCCCCCGGAAGGAGCTTGATTCAACGCGCCAGCCACGCCTCCAGCCCGTCGCGCAGGTCGGCCCCCGGCGCCAGCCGGGCGAAGCGCTCGGTCTCCACCGCCAGCCCCTCGCCGATGGTCATGTTCAGCCCGCGGGTCACCGCCCCCAGGATGCCGGACACCGCGGCCGGGGAATGCTGGACGATCCGCCCGGCCAGTTCGAAGGCGGCGGGCATCAGCGCCTCGTGGGGCACCACCTGATTGACCAGCCCCACCGCCAGAGCCGTCGCGGGCGGGAAGGTGTCGCCGGTCAGCAGCCATTCCAGCGCCCGCTTGCGCCCGGCGTTGCGGGGAAGCCGCTGCGTCCCGCCGAAGGTCGGCATCATGCCGAGCCTGATCTCCGCCTTGGAGAAGGTCGCCCGCTCGCTGGCGACGGCGAGGTGTGACGCCTCCAGAATCTCGCAGCCGCCGCCGTAGCAGATGCCGTTGACCGCGGCGATGATGGGCTTGGGGAAGGACTCGATCCGCGCGCACAGCGTCTGTCCGGGCCGGAAGGCGCGCACCGCCGCCTCCGGTCCCCGGCGGACGGCCGGAGTGAATTCCGCGATGTCGGCCCCGGCGGAGAAGGCCCGCTCCCCGGCGCCGGTGACGATGATCGCCCGCACCGCCGCGTCGGCCTCCAGCGCATCCAGCGTGTCGAGCATGGCGGCGGCCAGCGCCGTGCTGATGGCGTTCAGCTTGGCGGGGCGGTTCAGGGTGAGGGTGACGATTCCTCCGGCGGTGACGCACAGCACGGGGTTGGCGGGGTCGGCGTGTTTGGTCGTCAGGGGCATGGCACGGTCCTTTTGTCCTGCGTTTGGGATGCCCCACTGTCGAGCCCGAGCCACGCCCCTGACAAACGAGTACGCCGCGTTTTCGGGTGAGCAACGCTCACCTGAAAAGGGGACTCCGCCGCACGCCAAAGCGTCACCTTGACAGAATCGCGACAGTTGGTACACTGAACAGTCCCAGCCACTTTCGGTGGAGGTCGCCATGACCGACGGATCGATCGGACGCCCGGAACCCCTGGTCCGTTCGGCCGGCGTGGTGGAGCGCACCGGCGGCGCGACCGACCGCAGAAAACGGCGGCAAAATCGGCAGGACCTGCAACAGCAGGAGCGCGAGCAGCAGGAGCGCCGCGACCAGGACGAGGCCAACCACAAGCGGCGGCGCCTTTACGACCTGCTGTTCGACGAGATCGACGAGCTGGACACGCTGAACGCCGGCCAGCGGGCGCGCATCAAGCAGAATCTGCGCGCGCAGCTCGCGAACCGCCGTCCGCCGCCCCACCTCGCCCCCAACCTCGCCCAGCCGCCGCCGGCGGATGAGGACATCGAACGCATCGCGGCGGCGCTCCTTGAGAAGGCCGTCGCGGCCCATTCGGTCGATCACGACCACATCGTCGCCATGGCGGCGCCGACGCACCCGGCGCTTCCGCCGGGACAGACGGCGGAAAATGTGGCGCTCGCCAACCAGCTCCGCGATTGCCTGGAACAGCGGACGACGACATCGCGGCGCGTTGCCGTGTATCTGCGCCTTCTTCTGACGCTTGAGGGCGCCTTCCGCCCGCATCTTGTGGTGGACGCCTGACCACAGCCCATCGCGGCTGTGATGCGCGAATTCGGAGAAAGCCCCCTCCGATGCGCCACCCAGGATGGTTGGACCATGCGGCACAATGGCCCTGTTGTTTCTCCGGCGGAGTCCGGGCGCGTTCCCGCGCCGTTCCCGTCGCGGAAAACCCGCTCCCGCAGGGAGGTTCCCCCGTGCCCGACACCCATCTCGCCACGCACGCCCAGCCGTCCGGCGACGCCCTCCGCCAAACTCTCTCCACCCGTTTCCAGAAGGTCCGCGCCCGCACCGCCGAACTGGCGGCCCCCTTGTCGCCCGAGGATCTGATGGTCCAGTCGGTGGCCGACGGCGCCCCGGCCAAATGGCACCTCGCCCACACCACATGGCTGTTCGAAACCACCGTCCTGGTGCCCTGCAACCCCGGCTACCGTCCTTTCGACCCGGCTTTCCTGACGCTGTTCGCCGCGCGCGACGACCGCTTCGGCAGCCACCAGCTTCCCTCGCCCACCCTGCGCCTGCTCTCCCGGCCCAACGCGGCGGAGGTGATGCGCTACCGCGACCATGTGAACGCCGCGGTTCTGCACCTGCTGAACCAGGCCGACGAGGCGGAACTGCCGGAGATCGCCGACCGGGTGATCGTCGGCATCACGCACGAGCGGCGCCACCAGGAACGGCTGCTGACCCACATCAAGCACGCCTTCTGGAGCAACCCGCTGCGCCCCGCCTACGACCAGCCGCCGCAGAGCGTACCGGCTCCGCCGCAGCCCGAACGCTGGATCGAGCATGAGGGAGGCCTCGTCGAGATCGGGCGGACGGAGGCCTGGGCCGGATTCGACCATGAGGGGCCGCGCCACCGCGTCCATCTGGAGCCCTTCCGTCTCGCCGCCCTGCCGGTGTCCTGCGGTGCCTTCCGCGCGTTCATCGAGGACGGCGGATACGCCAAACGCTCGCTCTGGCTCGCCGACGGCTGGGAGGCGGTGCAGACCGAGGGATGGCAGGCCCCGCTCTATTGGGAATGGCGCGACGGCGCGTGGCAGATCTTCACGCTCTACGGCATGCGCCCGCTCGATCCCGCCGAGCCGGTCTGCCATGTCAGCTGGTTCGAGGCCGACGCCTTCGCCCGCTGGGCCGGCAAGCGCCTGCCCGAAGAGGCCGAATGGGAGGCCGTGGCGTCGCGCTGCGACAGCATGGGAAACCTGCTGGGCACCGGCCACCGCCATCCGCGCCCCAGCACCTGCCACGGCGACGGCCCCTGGCAATTGTTCGGCGACGTGTGGGAATGGACGCGCAGCCCCTTCACCCCCTACCCCGGCTACCGCCTGCCGGACGGGGTGGACGAGGCCGTCCACGGCCGGTTCATGATCAACCGCATGGTGCTGCGGGGCGGCAGCTGCGTCACCCCCTTCGACCACGCCAACCCCACCGCCCGGCATTACCTGCGGCCGGACTCCCGCCTGTCCTTCACCGGCCTGCGGCTGGCCGAGGATAGCTGAGATATTGGAATCGTTTTAAACGGTGGCGCTGCACCGCAGCAAGCTCTATAACCATAATTAAATTATGGCCTATGGAGCCCTTCATGTCCCTCGACCTGCCCCCGGTGTTCCGCCACCACGTCTTCTGTTGCTCCCAGCAGCGCCCGCCCGGCCACCCGCGCGGGAGCTGCGCGGCGAAGAACGCCCACCCGCTGTGGGAGCAGCTCGGCCAGCGCATCCAGGCCAAGGGGCTGCTGGACGTCGGCATGGCCTGGACCGGCTGCCTCGGCTTCTGCTCCGCCGGGCCACTGATGGTGGTCTATCCGGAGGGCCTGTGGTACCGCCCGGAAACGCCCGCCGACATCGACGAGATCGTCGACTCGCACCTCGTCAACAACACGCCGGTCGAACGGCTAGTGATGGTGCTGACTCGCTGAACACAAAAGCTGAACGCAGAAGCCCCTCCGCGGCGCGGCCGGCGGAGGGGCGTTCTTCGTGCGGACCGACGATGCTACTTGCGGAACAGGAACTCGCGGCCGACCTTCACGCGCTTCTCGCCGTCGTACTCGATGATGTCGGCGGTGGCGTAGGTCTCGGTCCAGCGCTCGGGCAGATAGCTGCCGGTGCCGATGATGTCGACGGGGGCGTTGGCCTCCGCCATCAGGCGGCACTTCGCCGGGCCGAAGCCGGAGCTGGCGACGATCTTCACCGCCGGGAATCCGGCCTCGTCCAGCTTCTCGCGCATGAAATGGATCGCCGCGGCCGACACGCCGGTGCCGATCAGGTAGCGGAGCTGCGTCTCGTCGCGGTAGCCGCGGATGGAATGGGGCGCGTGCCGCTCCAGCACGGCGTAGGAGCCCGGCGGGTCCAGCCCCTCCAGGAAGCGCCCGCCCGGCGTGTCGAGCCGCACCGCCAGCTTGCCTTGGGCGGCGAGGCCGGGGAAGCGGCGGCAGACCTCCAGCGCGTCGGTCACCTCGCGCCCGAAGTAATCGACCAGGACGGTCAGCGGCAGCTCGGGGAAGGTCTCGTGGAACATCTCTGCCGCCCGCACGGTCGAACCGGCATAGCCGATCAGCGCGTGCGGCATCGTCCCCATGCCCTTCTTCTGGCCGAAGAAATGGGCGGTGGCGTCGGTGGCGTTGCCGATGAAGCCCTTGGCGCCAACCTTGCGCTTCGCCCGGTCCGACCCGACCGAGGCGGCGTAGGCCATCATCTCCTCCATCTCCGTGCCGGCGCAGTGGCGCGCCTCCATGGCGAGGAAGGCGGTCTTCGGCAGGTCGGCGCACATGGTGAAGGCGTTGTAGGCGCCGACGCAGGCGGGGCCGAGCTTCTGCAGGATGATCGTCTCGGTGTCGACCAGATGGTAGAAGGAGCCGGTGATGTAGAGGATCGGCTCGCCCGCACCGACCCACTTTCCTTCCGGATAGTTCAGGACGATGTCGAGGTCGAACCCGCGCTCCCGCGCCACCGCCTCCAGCCATTCGATGGCGAGTCGCGGCGCGCAGACCACCGGGCGGCGCATGAAGATGGCGTAGGTGACCTTCTTGTCACCGAATTTCCCGACCGCCTCCTTGGTCCGCTTGAAATAGGTGTCGGTCCATTCGGTGATGGCCGACGCGGGCGGATGGTTGGCGGGCGCGTGACTGGCCGGCGGCTGGTTCCTGGTCTCGTCCATGGCGATGTCCTTGTCTTCCCGCTCTTGCCCTTCGCGACGGTCACGTCCGGAGGCCGCCCCCACCGCGGGAACGGCAATCCGATAGAGAAACCAGCATTATACGCCCCGGCCCTCCGGTGGAAGAGGCTTCATCCGCGACGGTCCACCGCCGCAAGCAACGGTGATTTACCGAAAATACGCTATGAAATCCGGCGCGTTTCAAACGCAAAGAAGATGAGAAGAAATGCGCAGTTCCTCGCTGTAATGCTCCGTCACCAAAAAGTATAAAATACCTGTATTTGACGCCTTCCCTTTATCCATCCACCATGCAGTCAAGAACAGGCGCCACACCCCTTCGGCGCCGGAAAAAGCGACGAGGTCGGCATGAGCCGGACAATCCGCCAGAACGCGCCGAACATTGCAGCGGCCCCCTCGACGCTGGATCGCCTGGGCCGCCGGGTGGTGGTCGGGCTTCTCTGCACCATGGCCGGGCTGGCCGCCGCGGGCACCGGCGGGGCCTTCCTGCTGAAGCCCGGCACGGCGCAGGCCGGGCGTGTGGTCGGGGACACGCTGCGCACCGCCGCCAACTACGCGCGGCTGCCGGCGATGATCTTCACGCTGAGCGACGGCGACCGGCTGCGTGAGCTGCGCGTCCGCGTGGTGCTCGACATGGAGCCGACCGCCCCGGTCAAGACGGTTGAAAGCTACGGGCCGCGCATCGCCAGCGCCATGACCAACGTGATGCTGGACACCGACCCCGGCGAACTGCGCGGGCGCAACGGCGCCTTCTACGTCAAGGACGCGGTGATGCGCACCGCCAGCAAGGAACTCGGCGCGATGAAGATCCGGCAGGTGCTGGTCCAGGAACTCGTCATGCGCTGACGGAAGGCCAGCCCGCCGCCCCGATCCGGCGCCTCGGCCAACGCTCGACAGGCGTGCCGGAATGGGGAACACTCCTGTCCCGTTCGGATCTTGGGATTGCAAGGAGACGGCCGTGGCCGAGTTCGATTTCGACCTGTTCACCATCGGTGCCGGCTCCGGCGGCGTCGCGGCCAGCCGGCGGGCCGCGTCCATGGGGGCCAAGGTCGCCATCTGCGAAGGCAGCCGGGTCGGCGGCACCTGCGTCATCCGCGGCTGCGTGCCGAAGAAGCTGCTGGTCTACGCCGCCCAGTTCCGCGACGCCTTCGAGGATTCCAGCGCCTATGGCTGGTCCACCACCATGCCGGCCTTCGACTGGGCGACGCTGATCGGGCGCAAGGACGCCGAGATCGACCGGCTGAACGGCATCTACATCAAGATGCTGGAGAACTCCGGCGTCACCCTGCACACCGGCTTCGGGCGGCTGATCGACCGCCACACGGTGGAGGTGGCGAACAAGCGCTACACCGCCAAGAACATCCTGGTCGCCACCGGCGGCTGGCCGGCCCTCCCCAAGATTCCGGGCATCGAGCACGCCGTCACCTCCAACGAGGCGCTGCAGCTCGGCACCCTGCCCCACTCCGTCATCATCCTGGGCGGCGGCTACATCGCCGTCGAGTTCGCCGGGATCTTCCGGGGCCTGGGCGCCGAGGTCACGATCATGATCCGCGGCGAGGAGCTGCTGAACGGCTTCGACGACGACATCCGCGTCGCGCTGGCCCAGGAGATGCGCAAGCGCGGCATCACCATCCTCACCCGCACCCAGCCGGTGAAGGTGGAGGAAGGCCCCGGCGGCTTCACCGTCACCGACCAGTTGGGGCGGGAGCATTCCGCCGGCCTCGTCATGGCGGCGACCGGGCGCCGGCCGAACACGCGCGACCTCGGGCTGGAGGCCGCCGGCGTCGCGCTGGACGACGCCGGGGCGATCCGGGTGGACGAGTATTCGCGCACCAGCGTGGACAACATCTTCGCCGTCGGCGACGTGACCGACCGCATGGCCCTGACCCCCGTCGCCATCGCCGAGGGGCGCGCCTTCGTGGAGACGCTGTTCAACGACAACCCGACCAGCATCAGCTACGCCAACATCCCGACCGCCGTCTTCTCCATCCCGCCGCTCGGCACCGTCGGCCTGACCGAGGCGGAGGCGCGGGCGAAATTCGCAACGGTGGACATCTACAAGGCCGGCTTCCGCCCGATGAAGCACACCATGTCGGGCCGCGACGAGCGCGTCCTGATGAAGCTGGTCGTGGACGGCGAGAGCCAGCGCGTGCTCGGCTGCCACATGATGGGCATGGACGCGCCGGAGATCGTCCAGGGGCTGGGCATCGCCCTGAACTGCGGCGCCACAAAGAGAGATTTCGACCGCACCATCGCCCTCCATCCGTCTACCGCGGAGGAGTTCGTCCTGATGCGCGAGAAGGTGTCCTGACGATCGGACATAAAACCAAAGGTCAGGAGCCCGATTTCCTGGAACGCTTCTAATAAGCCTGTGTTGAGGGCACACGACGATGGCGGCGGTGATAGGGGGTGCTCCAGCACCCCCGCGGAACCCGCCGCCTTCCATCCTTCATCAAGGCTCCCGGAGGGCTCCTACGCATGTTCATGCACAACAAGAACCTGATGTACACCGTCCGCGTCGCCGAACCGGACCCGAAGCTGGCCAGCCTGATGCTGGAACAGTTCGGCGGACCCCAGGGCGAGTTGGCGGCGGCCCTGCGCTACTTCACGCAGGGGCTGGCCGACGAGGACCCGGGCCGCAAGGACATGCTGATCGACATCGCGACCGAGGAACTGAGCCATCTGGAGATCATCGGCAGCATCGTCGCCATGCTGACCAAGGGCGTGAAGGGCAAGCTGGCCGAGGGCGCCGAGGAAGTCACCGACCTCTACGCCGACATTGCCAAGGGCAACGGCAGCCACACGCTGGCCCTGCTCTACGGCGGCGGCCCGGCGCTGACCAACTCCGCGGGGCAGCTCTGGAACGCCGGCTACATCGACAGCATCGGCGAGCCGACCGCCGACCTGCGCTCCAACATCGCCGCGGAATCGCGGGCCAAGATCATCTACGAGCGCCTCATCAACATCACCCCGGACCCGGGCGTCAAGGACGCGCTGACCTTCCTGATGACTCGTGAGGTGGCGCACCAGAAGATGTTCGAGAAGGCGCTCTACTCGATCGACAACAACTTCCCGCCGGGCAAGCTGCCGGGCAACCCCGAATACACCGACAAGTACTACAACATGAGCCAGGGCGACGGCGAAATGCGCGGCCCGTGGAACCAGGGCGAGCAGTGGGAGTTCGTGAATGTCACCCCCGACCAGGGCCCGGTCAGCGGCGGCGACGGCAACCCCTCGGTCCGGCTGGCGGCCGAAGAGATGAAGGCCGTCAACGAGGCCGCCAAGCGCACCATGTCGCGCACCGACGTGAACCCGGTGACGGGTGCCGACCTCGGCGCCGGCCCCGGTTCCGGCAAGATGACCCCGGTGAAGTAACGTACCGATCCCCCCTCTCCCCCCTGGGGAGAGGGCTGGGGTGAGGGGGCGCCCGCCAGGGCGTCCACGCTCTGCAATGAGACGACGTGATCGGCCTCACGGCCGCCCCCTCATCCTGACCTTCTCCCCGGGGGGAGAAGGAATCAGGCCTTCACCACCGCCTCGTCCCGCCTTGGCCGCGTCATCAGCCAAAGCAGAACCAGCAGCCCGGGCACCGCCCCGCCGGTGGACAGCAGGAAGAAGCTGCTCCAGTCCATCCGCTCGGCCAGCCAGCCCGACGAGGCACCGAACAGGTCCCCGCCCAGCTTGTAGAAGCTGCTGAGCAGCGCGTATTGCGTGGCCGTGTAGGCTGTGTTGCACAGGCTGGACAGATAGGCGACGAAGGCCGCCGTCGCGATGCCGCCGCAGACATTCTCCAGCGCCACCGTCACCGCCAGCGCCGACACGTCGTGCCCGACCTGCGCCAGCATGACGTAGCCGAGGTTGGACAGCATCTGCATCAGCCCGCCGACCAGCAGACCGCGCAGCACGCCAACACGCCCGACGAGCACGCCGCCGATCAGCCCGCCGATGATCGTCGCCCACAGGCCGAACAGCTTGGTGACGTTGGCGATCTCCGTCTTTTCGAAGCCGAGATCGACGTAGAAGGGCGCCGACATCACCCCCGCCAGCACGTCCCCCAGCTTGTAGCAGGCGATGAACAGCAGGACCGCCGCCCAGGCCGGGCGCGTCATGAACTCCACGAAGGGCGCCACGACGGCGCCGTACACCCAGGCCAGCAGGTCCGCCTTCCAGCCGGTCAGATGCGGGCGCGCGGCCAGCCAGTCGGCCACATGCTGCTCCCGCGCCTTCGACTCCGCGGTGTCCGCGACCTTCGGCTCGCGGTTCAGCAGGATTGTCACCATGCCGACCGCGACCAGCCCGGCCATGACGTAGTAGGCGATGTGCCAGCCGAAGAACTCCGCGAGGTACAGCGCCCCCGCCCCCGCCGCCAGCATGCCGAAGCGGTAGCCGAGCACGAGGATGGCCGCACCGGCGGCCTGCTGGTGCTCCTCCAGCACCTCGACGCGGTAGGCGTCGACCACGATGTCCTGGCTGGCCGAGAAGAAGGCCACCACCACGGCCAGCATGGCGGTCCACCACAGGTCGGTGACCGGGTTGGTGCTGCCCAGCCCGATCAGGGCCGCCATCAGCCCGGCCTGCGCCACCAGGGCCCAGCCGCGCCGCCGCCCGAACAGCCGCGTCATCACCGGCAGGCGCAGCCGGTCGATCAGCGGCGCCCAGACGAACTTCAGCGCGTAGGGCATGGTGACCAGCGCGAACAGGCCGATGGCCGTCTTGCTGATGCCGCCCTCGCGCAGCCAGACCGACAGGGTGGACCCGGTCAGCGCCAGCGGCAGCCCTTCGGAAAAGCCGAGGAACAGAATGGCCAGAACGCGCCGGTCAAGATAGACGGAGGCCGCCTGACCCCAGGAGGATGGTTTCACCCGCTCAACCCTTCCGCACACCTGCGTAACCGTCTGTATAGGCCCAGGCCGGACGCCCCGGCCAGCGCGCTTTTTCGGGCGCCGCGCCGCATCATCCATTGCGGAAGTTGCGGTCGAAACTATGGAAAAATTTCCCGGCGAACGCTATACAGAGTACCCCTCCGGCCGTCATCCGGCCGGCTGGAGGAACCCTTAGCACAAGGAAAGAGCGGGCGTCATGGTTGAGCGTTGGTCCCCCGACAGTTGGAGGTCGAAGCCGGCGAAGCAGCTTCCGACCTATCCGGACCCGTCCAAGGTCGAAGCGGTGGAGCAGCGCCTGTCCTCCTATCCCCCGCTCGTCTTCGCCGGCGAGGCGCGCCGGCTGAAGGACAGCCTTGCCGCCGCCGCCGCCGGCAACGCCTTCCTGCTGCAGGGCGGCGACTGCGCGGAGAGTTTCGCGGAGTTCCACCCGAACAACATCCGCGACACCTTCCGCGTCCTGCTGCAGATGGCCGTCGTGCTGACCTTCGGCGCCGCCATCCCGGTGGTCAAGGTGGGCCGCATGGCCGGGCAGTTCGCCAAGCCGCGCTCCGCCGACACCGAGGTGCTGGAGGGGGTCGAGCTTCCGTCCTACCGTGGCGACATCATCAACGGCTTCGACTTCACGCCGGACGCCCGCGTTCCCGACCCGGAGCGCATGATGCAGGCCTACACCCAGGCCGCCGCCACGCTGAACCTGCTGCGCGCCTTCTCACAGGGCGGCTACGCCGACTTGCACAAGGTGCACCAGTGGACGCTGGGCTTCGTCGAGCGCTCCCCCGCCGGTGAGCAGTTCCGCGAGATCGCCAACCGGCTGGACGAGACGCTGGGCTTCATGGCGGCCTGCGGCATCACCGCCCAGACCACTCCGCAGATCCGCGAGACCGAGTTCTTCACCAGCCACGAGGCGCTCCTGCTGCCGTTCGAGCAGGCGATGACCCGCGTCGACAGCACCACCGGCGACTGGTACGACGTGTCGGCCCACATGCTGTGGATCGGCGACCGCACCCGCCAGCCGGACGGCGCCCACGTCGAGTTCCTGCGCGGCGTGAAAAACCCGATCGGCCTGAAGTGCGGCCCGACGACCGACCCGGACGAGCTGATCCGCCTGATCGACCTGCTCAACCCGACCAACGAGCCGGGCCGCCTGACCCTGATCGTCCGCATGGGCGCCGACAAGGTGGCGGAGAAGTTCCCGCCCCTGCTGCGCAAGGTGCAGCGCGAGGGCCGCGTCGTCGTCTGGTCCAGCGACCCGATGCACGGCAACACCGTCAAGTCCTCCAGCGGCTACAAGACCCGCCCGGTGGAGAAGGTGCTGTCGGAGGCGCGCGACTTCTTCGCGGTGCACGAGGCCGAGGGCACCCACGCCGGCGGCGTCCATTTCGAGCTGACCGGCCAGGACGTGACGGAGTGCACGGGCGGCGCCCAGGCGATCACCGACCACAAGCTGGCGCTGCGCTACCACACCGCCTGCGACCCGCGGCTGAACGCCAGCCAGGCGCTGGAGCTGGCCTTCCTGCTGGCCGAAGAGCTGAAGCGCGCCCGCCTGAAGCGCGACGCCGACCGCCGCGCGGCGGCGGAGTAAGGCGTTTTCCTGGGGACACTGCTGCCCCCACCCCGGCCCTCCCCCGCTTTCGCAGGGGAGGGTGCCTTCTGCGAAGCGGCGTCCGTTCCCTCCCCTGCGAAGCGGGGGAGGGTTAGGGAGGGGGCAAGCGGTTCGAGCGCTTAGCGCACCACCATCCGCTCCAGGAGCACCTCGCGCACGCGGATGGCCTGCGCCTCGCGCTTCATCACGCTCGCCACGGTGCTTTTGATCAGGTTGGCGCCTTCGGCCCCGCTCAACTGGGCTGGCTCGATCTGGCGCAGCCGGTCGGCCATCTGGTCGGCGATGCGCGGGACGAAGGGCGTGGCCGGGTTCGGATCCCCGGTGGGCTCGATCTCCAGCAGCACGCGGATGTCCACCAGACGCGCGTCGCTGCCGCCCAGCGTGAAGGTCATCGTCGGCAGGGACGCGTAGGTCTTCTGCGCCTTGCGGTCGCCACCGGCGCTGCGGGCGCCCGATTTGCCGGACACCACGGTCCAGGTGCCCAGGGCGGCGAGCAGGACCAGGGCCACCGCGATGAGGATGGGCATCAACGACACCGATTCCCCATCGGAACGCCGCAGCAGGAACCGCACCGGGCTGCCTTTCCCCCATCATTCCCCTGATGGGGGCATGGGTAAATTTAACGATGATTTATACTAGATAAAAAAGCGGGACCGGTCAAAGCGCGTCGCGCGACCGGCCCCGCTTTTTTACTTGAAATCAGCGACTGAAGCTCAGCCGCCGATACCGCCCATGCACAAATACTTGATTTCCAAGTAATCCTCGATGCCGTACTTGGAGCCCTCGCGGCCGATGCCGCTTTCCTTCATGCCGCCGAAGGGGGCGACCTCGGTGGAGATGATGCCCTCGTTGATGCCGACGATGCCGTATTCCAGCGCCTCCGCCACCCGCCAGACACGGCCGATGTCGCGGCTGTAGAAGTAGGCGGCCAGACCGAACTCGGTGTCGTTGGCCATGCGCACGGCCTCCTCCTCCGTCTCGAAGCGGAACAGCGGGGCGACCGGGCCGAAGGTCTCCTCACGGGCCACCTTCATCGCCGGAGTCACGTCGGCGAGGATGGTCGGCTCGAAGAAGCTGCCGCCCAGCTCATGCCGCTTGCCGCCCAGCACCACGCGGGCGCCCTTCTCCGTGGCGTCGCGGATGTGGTCCTCGACCTTCTCCACCGCGGCCATGTCGATCAGCGGGCCCTGCTGCGCCCCCTCCGTGGTCAGGCCCGGCCCCACCTTCAGAGCCTTCACCGCCTCGGCCAGCTTGGCCGCGAAGGCGTCGTAGACGCCGGCCTGGACCAGCAGCCGGTTGGCGCAGACGCAGGTCTGGCCGGTGTTGCGGTACTTGGACGCGATGGCGCCCTTCACCGCCTCGTCGAGGTCGGCATCGTCGAAGACCAGGAAGGGCGCGTTGCCGCCCAGCTCCAGCGAGATCTTCTTCACCGTGCCGGCGCATTGGGCCATCAGCTCCTTGCCGATCTCGGTGGAGCCGGTGAAGGTCAGCTTGCGCACCGTCGGGTTGCCGGTCATCTCGCCGCCGATGGAGCGGGCGGAGCCGGTGACGACGGCGAGGATGCCCGCCGGAATGCCCGCCCGCTCCGCCAGCACCGCCATGGCCAGCGCGGTCAGCGGGGTGGCGGTCGCCGGCTTGATGACCATCGGGCAGCCGGCGGCCAGCGCCGGGCCGGCCTTGCGGGTGATCATCGCCGCCGGGAAGTTCCACGGCGTGATGGCCGCGGTGACGCCGATCGGTTCCTTGGTCACGACGATGCGGCGGCCCGGCAGATGCTGCGGGATGGTGTCGCCGTAGACGCGCTTGCCCTCCTCGGCGAACCATTCGATGAAGGACGCGGCGTAGGCCACCTCGCCCCGCGCCTCGGCCAGCGGCTTGCCCTGCTCCGCCGTCATGATGCGGGCGAGGTCCTCCTGGTTCGCCATCATCAGGTCGAACCATGTCCGCAGGGTCTTCGCACGCTCCTTGGCGGTCAGGGCGCGCCAGGCCGGCCAGGCGCGCTCGGCGGCGTCGATGGCCCGGCGCGTCTCGTCCGCGCCCATCATCGGCACGCTGCCCAGGACGCTGCCGTCGGCGGGGTTGGTCACCTCCACGGTCTTGCCGCTGTCGGCGTCGATCCACCGGCCATCGACGAAGCCCTGGAATCGCAGCAGCTCGGCGTCCTTCAACCCAAGACGGCGGGCGGTGTCCACGGAATCATACGGCATGGTGCCTTCCTTCCCTTGGTTCTTGCGCGCAACAGCGCGGTCGCCAGAGAGTATAGGACACCACGCCCGCTCTGCGATCCTTCGCGTGGCTGGGGCAGGCGTGCGGAGCGGGGATGGAACGCCGGCGGTTACGCCGGAAGGACCGGCACGTTGTCGATCAGGCGCGCCTTGCCCATCCAGGCGGCGGCCAGCAGGCGCGCCGGACGCTCCGCCCGGGTCACCGGTTCCAGCGTGTCGGCGTCGCGCAGCTCGACATAGTCGATGGAGCCGAAACCGGCGGCGGTGATGCGCGCCCGCACCGTCTCCAGCACCGCGGCGGCCTCCGCGCCATCGGCCAGCGCCGAGGCGGCGTCGCGAAGCGCGCGGTTCAGTTCCGGCGCACGGGCGCGCTCGTCGGCGGACAGGTAGGCGTTGCGGGAGGACATGGCGAGCCCGTCGGCCTCCCGCACCGTCGGCAGCCCCTCCACCCGCACCGGGATGTCGAGGTCGCGGGCGAAGCGGCGGATGACCATGAGCTGCTGGTAATCCTTCTCCCCGAACACCGCGACGTCGGGCTGGGCCTGGAGGAACAGCTTCGTCACGACCAGCGCGACGCCGCCGAACATGTGGGGCCGGAAGGTGCCGCACAGCCCCTCGGCCGGGCCGCCGACCGAGATGGCCGTGGCGAAGCCCTCCGGATACATGGCGCGCACCGTGGGGGCGTAGAGCAGGTGGCAGCCCGCCGAGGCGAGCTTGCGCGAATCCCCGGCCTCGTCGCGCGGGTAGCGGTCGAAGTCCTCGTGCGGGGCGAATTGGGTGGGGTTGACGAAAACGCTGGAGACCACCCGGTCGGCCAGTTCCCGCGCCCGGCGCACCAGGGCGAGATGGCCGTCGTGCAGCGCTCCCATGGTCGGCACCAGGGCCACCGTCTTGCCGTCGCGGTGCCAGGCGGCGACCTGGGCGCGGAGATCGTCCACGTTGCGGACGACCGGCAGGGGCTGTTCCGTCTCCGGCAGGCGGGCGGCGGCGAGGGAGGTCATGGCGGGTGCTCCACAGGCGTCATAAACGGCGCTGGGATAAACCGCCCGCCCGGCGCTGTCCAGTCATGAAATTAACCAGCAGCGCCCGATTTTGAAATTTTTCCATCCAGCGGGCGGGTGGGGCCGCGAAGCCCGCCCCGCCCGCGGGCAGGGTCAACGCATCAGCGTGACGGCGACCAGATAGGTCAGGTTCACCCAGGCGCCGAGCGTGGCCAGGAGGACCAGGGTGGCCGGAGACAGCACCACCGAACCGAGGATCACGACGAGCGCCACGACCAGCAGGCCGAGGGCGAGAAGGGTCACGCGCGTATCTTCCATGTCACTGCTTCCAGATGATTGAGCAAATCGGATGTTGGAAGCGATAGACGAAAACCCCACGCGCTGTAGCTGATCTGAATCAACTGCGGCGGCGTTCGTCTCAAAAAGGCACGCGCGATTGAGCAGGGAATTTTTGTGGTATTCACGCAGCAGAACATGGCAGCGTGTCCGGAGCGGCGGCTCGCTTCTGGCGAAGTCCAACAATGTCTTGGGGAGGAAGCGGTGTTTGGGATGGTGGGCGCAGTAGGGATTGAACCTACGACCCCACCCGTGTGAAGGGTGTGCTCTCCCGCTGAGCTATGCGCCCATCCCAAAGAAACAACCGCTGACGCACCACAGAGACGACGACGCGAGGCCCGACGGACCCCGATCTTGACCGGCCCTTGTGGTGGAGGGGATGGTACCATCCGCAAAGCCCAGGAACCACCGGACTTTGGGATGGTGGGCGCAGTAGGGATTGAACCTACGACCCCACCCGTGTGAAGGGTGTGCTCTCCCGCTGAGCTATGCGCCCATCCCAGTAAAACCGCGTCGGCATCAGGCTCGTTTCGCTGTCGCGTCGTTGCCGCCGCTGCGGTGAGGCGGGTTTCTAAAGGCCCCGCCCCCTCCTGTCAAGCACCTGTTTCACACCAATATCAAAGAAGCCCTTTCGCCCGGAGCCCCCGATGAGCCGATGGACATGACGCACCGGACCGCGCTTCCCTCCAGACTTCTCTCTGCCGCCCTCGTCGCCGGGCTGTGCGCGGCGCTCGCCGGGCTGTTCCCCCTGCCCGCCCAGGCGCAGCGCTGGCAATTGGATTACCGCGTCCATGTCGGCGGCGTGGCCGTGCTCGACGCGCGGGCGGAGCTGACCCTGACCGAGGGCCGATACAGCGTCCAGGTCAACGCCGCGACGGACGGCTTTCTGGGGCGTCTGTTCCCCTGGGAAACGCAATCGCTCAGCGTCGGCACGGTCCGTCCCGATGGCGTCGCCCCGGTCCGCCACACCCAGTCCGGCGTCCTGCGCGGTTCTCCGCGGACCGTCACGTTGGACTACGCCCCGGACGGCAGCGTCCGCACTCAGGTCTCCCCACCCCCGGAGGAGGAGGACCGCGACCCTGTTCCCGAGGACCTCACCCGGCGGACCCGCGATCCGCTGAGCGGGGTTCTGGAGATGCTGCTGGCCGGCCTGCACGGCGAGGGATGCCAGCGCACGGTGCCCATCTATGACGGGCGGCGCCGTTACGACATGATCTTCACGGATCGGGGAATGACCATGGTCGGGGCGTCGCGCCATTCGGTCTTCTCGGGCACGGCGCGGCAATGCCGGGTGTCGCACAAGCCGATCGCCGGTTACGAGCGCACGCCGCGCCAAGCCTTCTGGCAGCGCGGCGGGGGTCGGGAGGAACGTCCGCCCGTCGATTTGTGGATCGCCCCCGTGGAGGGCGCCGGCCCGCCCCTGCCCGTCCGGCTGGAGACCGACAGCGGATTCGGCGGGGTGGTCATCCATCTCACCGCCGCCCGCAAGACCGACCGGACGGCGGAGCGTCCCGTCGAGCCGGCGCCGTCACCGTTTCGTTAAAGGATCAGGCCCGCCCGACGCTGCCGCTGCCGGCGGTGGGATGGTACAGCAGTTCGGCCATCGGCCGCTCGGCCAGCGCCTGCTCGCACAGGCGGTTGAATTCGGCCATCTTGCGCTGAAGGTCGCTGTGGTGGGCCATCATGCGGTCGAAGTCGGCGGTGGCCGAATCGATCTGGCTGTTGGCCGGAGTGCGGGCCGCGTTGTGGCCCTCGATGGACAGAGCGTCGGCGGAGAGGGTGTTGCCGGTCTGGGTCTTACCGGGGAAGGCAAGGATCTGGGCCATCGGGTGTCTCCTTCGCTCACCACCATTCGATGCACCCATCCAACAACATTTACCTTTCGTTAGCCACCGTTAATCTCTCGTTAACCATGACAAGAAGGAGACCTACGGCGAAGCCCTCGCCGGAGCCGGCAGCGCGGCCGGCCGCTCAGGCGCCCAGCCGCCGCAGGGCGTCCGGCAGGTCGGCGAAGCGGTCGAGCAGGATGTCGGCGCCCAGCTCCTGTACCGGCATGCGGGGATAACCGTAGGTCATCGCCACCACCGGCACCCCGGCGGCGCGGGCGGCCGTCACGTCGTTGCGGTTGTCCCCCACCATCGCGGCGCTGCCGCCGCCCAGCGCCTCGACCACCCAGGACAGATGGCGCCCGTCCGGCTTCTTCACCGGCAGCGTGTCGCCGCCGGCCAGCGCGCCGAACAGGGCCGACAGGCCCAGCCCATCCAGCAGCTTCCGGGTGATCCGCTCCGGCTTGTTGGTGCACAGCCCCAGCCTGACGCCGCCGTCCGCCAGCGCCGCCAGGGTTTCCGGCACGCCGGGATAGAGCACCGGGGGTTCGTCGTCCTGGAAATAGGCGTCGAGATAGTCGGCCAGGGCCGCCTTCAGAGCATCCTCGGTCAGGGCGTCGCCGGTCGCCGCGAAGGCCTGCCGGACGAGGGCGGCCGACCCGTCACCCACCATGCCGCGCACCTGCTCCTCCGTCAGGGAGGGGCGCGCGAAACGGGACAGGGTGCGGTTCAGGACCCGGGTCATGTCCCGCGCGCTGTCGATCAGCGTGCCGTCCAGGTCGAAGACGACCGCGGAGAAGGGAATGGCGGCGGACATGGCAGACATCGGCGGGTGTCCCATGGTGAAGCGAAGACGGGCGGATACCCCTTTCGATAGCACGGCCTTCCCCTGGCGGCGAGCCCCTGTTCCGGCAATCCACCCCCGCATAGGCCTTTCGGTGCCGCTGGCGCGGGATGCGTACACCCTCGGGCCGCGTTTTGTGTATGTCAGATTGACACAAAAGTTGACTTGGGGTCTTGGCGCCGGATGTGGCACTCAATGCTTGAGGACAGACCGATTGCCCGGATTTTGATGCGCACGTTTTTCCACCCGTTTGCCATAACCCGTTTCCAATACTGCAGGGATATCCGATGACTCCGCACCGCCCGCTCGCCTGCGTCATTCTCGCCGCCGGCAAAGGCACCCGCATGAAGTCGGACCTGCCGAAGGTCCTGCACCGCGTCGCCGGCCAGCCGATGGTCGGCCATGTGCTGTCCGCGGTGAGGGCGCTCGACCCCGACCATGTCGTCGTGGTGGTCGGCCCCGGCATGGACAATGTGGCCGACGCCGTCGCCCCCTACCCCACCGCCGTCCAGCACGAGCAGCGCGGCACCGCCGACGCCGTGCGCGCCGCCTTCGGCCTGCTGGAGGGCTTCGACGGCGATGTGGTGGTGCTCTACGGCGACACGCCGCTGGTCACGCCCGACACGCTGCGCGCCATGGTCGCCGCGCGGCGCCAGCCAAGCGACCCGGCGGTCGTCGTGCTGGGCATGCGCCCCGACGATCCCGGCGCCTACGGCCGCCTGATCCTGAACGCCCGCGGCGGTCTTGAGAAGATCGTCGAGTATCTGGACGCCTCGGAGGAGGAACGGCAGGTCACCCTGTGCAACGCCGGGCTGATGGCCTTCGACGGCGCGCGGATGTTCGACCTGATCAGCCGCATCGGCAACAGCAACGCCAAGAGCGAATACTACCTCACCGACGTGGTGCAGATCGCCCGCAGCAACGGCATGGCCTGCGCGGTGGTCGAGGCCGCCCCGGCGGAGGTCGTCGGCGTCAACTCCCGCGCCGAGCTGTCGGAGGTGGAGAAGCTGATCCAGCGCCGCCTGCGCAAGGCCGCCATGGACAACGGCGCCACCCTGACCGACCCGGACAGCGTCACCTTCTGCGTGGACACCCGCCTCGGCCGCGACGTGATCGTCGGCCCGCATGTGGTGTTCGGCCCCGGCGTGGTCGTCGCCGACCGGGTGGAGATCAAGGCCTTCAGCCATCTGGAGCAGGTGCGGGTGGACAGCGGCGCCCAGGTCGGCCCCTATGCCCGCCTGCGCCCGGGGGCGGAGATCGGCCCGGACGCCCACATCGGCAACTTCGTCGAGATCAAGAACGCGAAGATCGAGGCCGGCGCCAAGGTCAACCACCTGACCTACATCGGCGACGCGCGGGTGGGGGCGAAGGCCAACATCGGCGCCGGGACCATCACCTGCAACTACGACGGCTACGCCAAGAGCCACACCGACATCGGCGCCGGGGCCTTCATCGGCTCCAACACCGCGCTGGTGGCTCCGGTCAGGGTGGGCGACGGCGCGATCGTCGGGGCGGGCAGCGTGGTCACCACCGACGTGGAGGGCGACGCGCTGGTCGTGGCGCGCGGGCGCCAGCAGGCTTACACCGGCTGGGCCAAGCGTTTCCGCGAACGGAAGCAAAACGAGAAAGCGAAAAAGGCGTAAGATTGCCCCGGTTGACCGTTCACCCGGCCCCGGCCATCATTCAGGAGTTGCAGGTTCATGTGTGGCATCATCGGCATCATCGGCACGCATGACGCGGCCCCCCGTCTCGTCGAGGGTCTCCGCCGCCTCGAATACCGTGGTTACGACAGCGCCGGCGTCGCCACGCTGGTCAAGGGCGGCATCGAGCGCCGCCGCGCCGAGGGCAAGCTGATCAACCTCGACGCCAAGCTGCGCGAGGCGCCGCTGCCGGGCGTGATCGGCATCGGCCACACCCGCTGGGCCACCCACGGCGGCCCGACCGAGAACAACGCCCACCCGCACGCCACCCACCGGGTGGCCGTGGTGCACAACGGCATCATCGAGAACTACCAGGAGCTGAAGACCGAGCTGATCGAGCACGGCTACGTCTTCGAAAGCGCCACCGACACCGAGGTGATCGCCCACCTCGTCACCTATTACATGGAGAAGGAAGGGCTGGGGCCGGTCGAGGCCGCCTCGGCCTCCTTCAAGCGCTTCACCGGCGCCTTCTCGCTGGTGCTGCTGTTCTCCGGCCAGGAGGACATGCTGATCGGCGCCCGCCACGGCACGCCGCTGGCCGTCGGCTACGGCGAGGGGGAGATGTATTTCGCCTCCGACGCCTTCGCGCTGGCGCCGCTGACCAACCGCATCTGCTATCTGGAGGACGGCGACTGGGTGGAACTGACCCGCAGCGCCGCCGTGATCCACGACGCCACCGACGCGGTGGTGGAGCGTCCGGTCAAGACCACCGCCCTGTCCGGCGCGCTGATCGGCAAGGACGGCTACCGGCACTACATGCTCAAGGAGATCTATGAGCAGCCGCAGGTCATCGGCGACACGCTGAACGCCTACATCAACCCGGAGACCGGCCGCGTCACCCTGCCGGAGACCAGCTTCGACATCGCCAAGGCGACGAAGCTGACCATCGTCGCCTGCGGCACCGCCTATTACGCTGGCGTGGTGGCGAAGTACTGGTTCGAGACGCTGGCCCGCCTGCCGGTCGAGGTCGACATCGCCTCGGAGTTCCGCTACCGCGAGGCGCCGATGCCCGAGGGCGGCGTGGCGCTGTTCATCAGCCAGTCGGGCGAGACGCTGGATACGCTGGAGGCGCTGCGCTACTGCAAGCGCCAGGGCCAGAAGATCCTGTCCATCGTCAACGTGCCGGAAAGCACCATCGCGCGCGAATCCGACGCGGTGCTCTACACCATGGCCGGCCCGGAGATCGGCGTCGCCTCGACCAAGGCCTTCACGACCCAGCTGACCACGCTGGCCTGTCTGGCGGTCACGGTCGGCCACGCCCGCGGCGTGATCCCGGCGGAGCGGATGCAGCAGATCGCCCAGGCCCTGCGCGAGGTGCCGGCCCGCGCCGCCGACGTGCTGGCCCACGACGAGCGCCTGCACGAGCTGGCGCAGGAGGTCGCGGAAGCCCGCGACGTGCTGTATCTGGGCCGCGGCGCGATGTACCCGCTGGCTCTGGAAGGCGCGCTGAAACTGAAGGAAATCAGCTACATCCACGCCGAAGGTTACGCGGCGGGTGAACTGAAGCACGGCCCCATCGCGCTGATCGACGAGAGCGTGCCGGTGATCGTCCTGGTGCCGTCGGACAACCTGTTCGAAAAGACCGTGTCCAACGTCCAGGAGGTCTGCGCGCGGTCGGGCAAGGTGCTGTTGATCGCCGACAAGAAGGGCATCGACAAGCTGTCCGACAAGGTCCGTTGGTCGCTGGAGCTTCCGGCCTGCGACCCGCTGGTCGCCCCGCTGCTCTACGCCATCCCGGTCCAGCTGCTGGCCTATCACGTCGCCGTGCTCAAGGGCACCGACGTCGACCAGCCGCGCAACCTCGCCAAGTCGGTCACCGTCGAGTAAGGCGGTCCGGTCAAGGAAGGTCCCGCCAAAGAAAAAGCCCCCGTCCGACCGGCGGGGGCTTTTTCGTTTCCTCACGGGAGGCCGGTCAGGATGCCCACTGGCGCTTCGGACCGACGTCCACATGGACGAAATTGCTCTCTGGGTAATAGCCCACCCCGCCCCCGCGCAGGCTGAGCGCCGCGCGTTGCAGGGTGCGCAACGGCAGGCCGGGCACCCGCAGGTCGATGGCCTTGCCCTGCATGTGGAAGCTGTTCTGAGCGACGCCGCTGCCGTCCTGCTCGCGCAGCCAGGCGTTGGATTCGGGCGACCGGTAGCCGGAGATGATGTGAACCGGCGTCTTGCTGCCGACCTTGCGGGTCAGGGCGTGCAGCAGATCCAGCAGCTTCGGATCGATGGGATGCACCGCACCGGTGCGGTGGTCGCGCAGGAGGTGGTTGATCTCGCGCAAGCCGTCGCGCTGGTAGCGGCCCTTGGACCAATACTCCGCCCGCACCCGCTCGCCGGTGTGAAGGTTGAGGAGGACCAATTGCCGCGGCGGCGCGCGCAACGCCGCCTCCGACACCTCCGGGGCCATCACCATCCCGGCGGCGGCAGTCGCCAGACCGATGCGCAACAGTTCCCTCCGGCCGAGCTTGGCTGCTGGGGTCGGTTGGAATTTCGCCTCGGTCATCATGCCTCCATGGGGTCCCGAACGGGGCTGCGCGCAGAGCACCCCCTTTTTGTCCGATGACTTTTGGCGGCAGAGCCCCCGCTTCTGTCAAGAAACCAATGGTTAATGTGTTTAAAAGGCCCGTGTTTCCTGGGCTTGCCAGGGCGGCCGTGCGATGGCCGGCAAGGCGACGGGTGCGTTACAGCGCTGAAACACAGCGGACCGCGCTTCCGATTCGCCCGAGTCCCACGCCGGAGCCGATCGTGACAAGGTCAGGGCAAAAAACGGCAACCATAAGGGGTACTGCCGAGACCTTTACCGTTTAGCCTTCGGTAAGGAATCTACCCCCATAGTTTGGATAGCGAAAACAACCCCCGTCAGATTCCTGCCCGTGCCCTCCGTCGCCACAGCCCCCGCGCCGGCTCCCTCTTATCTTCGGCCCGATCAACTGGCCGAGGTTCTGGACCGGCACGCCCGCTGGATCAAGGGCCAGCCGGGCGGCGCGCGCGCCAATCTGGCGCTGGCGGACCTGGAGGGCGCCGATCTGTCGCAGCGCGACCTGCGCGGCGCGCGGCTGGTCGGGGCGAAGCTGGCGCGCTGCCGGCTCAGCGGCACCAACCTCGCCGGCGCCGACCTCTTCGGCGTGGACCTGCGCGACGCGGACATCACCCGCGCCAACCTGATGCAGACGGATCTGCGCGGCGCCCGGCTGCGCTCCGCCGACTTCTCCAACGCCAACCTGCGCGACGCCGACCTGCGCGCCGGCACGTTGGAACCGGGGGGGTCCGCCCGCCGCGGCTCCGGCCCGGACGCCCAGGACGCCGAGACCACCCGGCAGACCCACCGGACCGCCCTGGCCCGCCTTCAGGGCGGCGTCACGGCGGAGGGTGGAATCCCGACCGATCTGACCGGCGCCGTGCTGGCCGGCGCCAATCTGACCGAAGCCGACCTCTGCGGGGCGGTGCTTCAGAACGCCGACCTGACCGGCGCGGTGCTGACCGACGCGAACCTGTCCGGGGCACGGCTGAACGGGGCCAACCTGACCGGCGCCCTGCTGGATGGTGCCACCTTCGACAACGCCGATCTGGTGGGCACGCGGATGGTCGATTGCGACCTTTCGCAGGCCAAGCTCGGCTCCGCCTGCCTGACCCGGCCGATCGACAGCATGGGGTCGGAAATCCAGCGGGCGATCTTCGACCACGAGCGCTGGATCGACAGCGTCGGCCAGCGCGGGGAGCGCGCCGACCTGGACGGCACCGACCTCAGCCGCGCCGACCTGCGCGGCGTCAACCTCAGCGCGGCCTCGCTGCGCGGCGCCAATCTGGCCGACGCGGCACTGACCGGCGCCCGGCTGATGATGGCCGACCTGTCCGGCGCCAATCTGGAGCGCGCCAACCTGATGGGCGCCGACCTGTCCGGTGCCAACCTCAGCTTCGCCCGGCTGGCCGGTGCCGATCTGACGCGGGTCAACCTCGGGCCGGCGGAGATCAAGGACCCCAGCGGACGGCCCACCGGCCGCTCCTGGGCCGCCAATCTGATGGGCGCCGACCTGCGGCAGGCCATGCTGACCGATTCCCGCATGGTTCAGGCGAACCTGACCGACGCCGATCTGGAGAACGCCGACCTGGACGGAGCGGATCTGGCCGGCGCGAAGCTCCAGCGCGCGCATCTCAAGGGCAAGGCGCCGCGGCGGCGCTGACCCGACCCTCCTTTCGCTCCACCACCGTCATCATCCCGCAAAGATACGCGGCGCATAGTGCGGCACCTCCATCCGCCGGACGCTTCGCCATGCCCACCCTTCCCCGCCGCGGCACCCTGCGCCTCGTCCTCGCTCTCCTCATCGCGCCGTTCGTCCGCCCCGCCCGGGCCGAGGACCCGCGCCTGTCCGAAATCTGGCGGTGCGGCGGGGGCGACTGCCCCGGCTACGAGTACCACCCCCGCGACGGCGACCCGGAACACGGCGCGCCGGCGGGCACCGCCTTCCAGGACTTGCCGGCGGATTGGTTCTGCCCGCGCTGCGGCGCCGGCAAGCCGGATTTCCGCCGGATGGGTGACTGACCAGGAAATCATCTTGTCATTCGCTGCATAATCGGCAATTATTGCTGTCATGGACGACACAGACCGTAAGATCATCGCGCACATCCAACATGACGGACGCGCTTCCTACGCCGACATCGGGGCGGCGGCCGGACTCTCGGTGTCCGCCGTGAACGAGCGGCTGAAGAAGCTGCAGGCCAACGGCGTGATCCAGGGTTGGGGCGCGCGATTGTCGCCCAAGGCCGCCGGGCTGGACGTTCTGGCCTTCGTCGAGGTGCTGCTCGACCGTCCGGAGCATGACGCGCCCTTTCGCGACGCCATGCGCGCCACGCCGGCGGTTCAGGAATGCCACCACGTCACCGGGGACTGGTCCTATCTGCTCAAGGTGCGCGTGGCGAACACGGAGGCCTTGGAACGCTTCCTCTCCGATCAGCTCAAGGCCCTGCCCGGCGTCGTGCGCTCCCACACCGTGATCGCGCTGTCCTCGGTCAAGGAAACGCCGATCCTTCCCATCGGGTCAGACTGACCCAGCCGGAGCATCCGTCATGGACGCACTGCCCGCCCTGCTGAAGGGCCTGATCATCGGATTCAGCATTGCCGCCCCGGTCGGGCCGATCGGGCTTCTGTGCATCCGGCGCACCCTGGCCAACGGGCCGGCCCACGGCTTCGTCAGCGGGCTGGGTGCTGCCAGCGCGGACGCGGTCTATGGCGCCATCGCCGGCTTCGGGGTGGCCCTGGTCACCGACGCGCTGCTGGGCGCGCAGGTGGCGCTGAAGCTGGTCGGCGGGCTGATGCTGCTGTGGCTGGGCTGGAGCACGCTGCGCGCCCGCCCGGCGGAGCGCGCCGCGGACGCCCGCGGCGGCGGCGGTCTGGCCGGGGCCTACGCCTCCACCTTCGCGCTGACGCTGGCCAACCCGGCGACGATCCTCAGCTTCGCCGCGGTGTTCGGCGGGCTGGGCGTGTCGGCGGGGGATGGGGGCAGCACCGGCGTGGCCGCCCTGCTGGTGGCGGGCGTCTTCACCGGGTCGGCGATGTGGTGGTTGGGGCTCAGCGCCTCGGTCGGGGCGTTCCGGCGCCGGGTCACGCCCGCCGCCATGCTGTGGATCAACCGCGCCTCGGGCGCTGTGCTGGGAGGGTTCGGGATCGCGGCCCTCGCCTCCTTGCTATGAGGAGACGGGATGCGCCGGTCACCCGGGCGGTATCAGAACAGAATGGTCACCGGACCGCCCAGCGCGACCGCGGCGACGATCAGGATGGCCACCGCCGTCAGCTTCTCCGCCGCCGACCAGCGCTGCCAATCCTTCTTGAAACTCTTGAGATCCTGGGCCATGGCAACCTCCGCCATCCCTGACTGTCCGTGTTGAGAGCGACAATGGACGTTTCCAGTTGATGTTTGGTTAACGTCGCCCGGAAACTCTTTCATCCATCGCAATGCCACAGGTAATCGGAAGAAAAACTGATACAAGTCAAATAGAGGGCAAAAGCGGGTACAATTTTCGGCATCCCCCATGCGGAGGCCCCCGGGCGCGTCCCGCGTCCCCCGGATGGAAGGGTTTCCGCCGAGGGTCCGATGCCCC
Source organism: Azospirillum brasilense (assembly GCF_005222205.1). Taxonomy (NCBI): domain Bacteria; kingdom Pseudomonadati; phylum Pseudomonadota; class Alphaproteobacteria; order Rhodospirillales; family Azospirillaceae; genus Azospirillum; species Azospirillum brasilense. The sequence continues at coordinate 406,142 of NZ_CP032345.1, forward strand.
AAATCCCTTTGGACACCCATCGACGCGTCGGCGCCGGACAAGCCTGACCAAGCCCACAAGACACGAGGTGCTGGCGGTGAGCGGACTGAAGATCGGACTGGCCCTGGGCAGCGGGGCGGCGCGCGGCTGGGCGCACATCGGCGTCCTGCGCGCGCTGGAGGAGATCGGGGTCGAGCCCGACGTGATCTGCGGAACCTCCATCGGCGCCGTCGTCGGCGCGGCCTACCTGACGGACCAGCTCGACGAGTTGCAGGCCTGGGCGCAGAGCATGGGCTGGCTCGGCATGCTGGGCATCATCGACCTGACCTTCCGCCGCGGCGGGCTGCTGGCCGCCGACCGCACCTTCGACCGCTTCCGCAACCATCGCACCGAAGTCACCATCGATCAGCTGCGCAAGCCCTTCGCCGCGGTCGCCACCGACCTCAGCACCGGGCGGGAGATCTGGCTGCGCGAGGGGCCGATGCTCAGCGCCGTGCAGGCCTCGGCCGCCATGCCCGGCCTGTTCCCGGCGGTGCGGCGCGACGACCATTGGCTGGTGGACGGCGCGCTGGTCAACCCGGTGCCGGTGTCGCTCTGCCGCGCGCTGGGCGCGGATGTGGTGATCGCGGTCAACCTGAACAGCGAATTGTCGCCGCTGAGCCGCCCATCGGGTCGCGGCGCCGCCAAGCTGCGCAAGGCGGCGGAGGCCAAGCCGGCCCAGATGCAGGCGTCCCAGATGCAGCAGGCCCGGATGCAGGAGACCCAGCCCGTGCCGGAGGTGGCGATGGCCCCGGCGGGGGACGCAACCTCGCCGGTCTTCTCCACCCTGACGTCGCAGATCGCCTCCTGGATGGGGCGGCGGCCGGCGGCGCGCACGCGCTTCCTCGCCGACCAGCTGACGCGCGCGCCGGCCTCCGACGTCCCGCCCAACGTGATGGACGTGATGGCCGGGTCCATCGACATCATGCAGGACCGCATCACCCGCTCCCGCCTCGCCGGCGAGCCGCCGGACGTGCTGATCGCCCCCCGCCTCGCCCACATCGGCATCCTGGAGTTCGACCGCGCGGAGGAGGTGGTGGAGATCGGCTACGGCGCCGCCTCGATCCTCAAGCCGGCGCTGGAGCTGGCCCTGCGCCGGGCGTAACGAGGCTCAGACGGGAGCCGCCGGCCACATCCAGGTCAGTTCGTGCTTGTTGTGGTGGAGGTGCAGCACCCGCCCGCCGGGGATCGCGGCAAAGGCGCGGGCCGTCTCGTGGTCGGTCTCGGCCTGGAACTTCAGCGTGCAGATGAAGCGCTTGGCCAGCCCGCTCTCCATCCACTGGTTCACCAGACGCAGCAGGCGCGTGGGGTAGCAGATCACGTCGCAGCACAGCCAATCCACCGGCCCGACGTCCTGCGGCTTCAGACCGAAGGCGCTCTCCTGGCGGAACTCGATGCGCGGGAGGGCGGCGATGGCCGGATCGAGCGGCGCCTTGTCGACGCTGACCACGCTGGCGCCCAACTCATGCAGCACCCAGCTCCAGCCGCCGGGGCAGGCGCCGAGGTCGATGCAGCGGTCGCCCGGCCCCGGCTGCTCGCCGAACAGGGTCAGCGCTTCCCACAGCTTCAGATAGGCGCGGTTGGGCGGCACCGTCCGGTTCTCGACGAAGGCGACCTCGCCGTGGCGGTAGGGGCTGGAACAGCGCGCCGCCGCGACGATGGTGGTCTCGTCCAGCAGCGTCCAGGAGCCCAGCGGCGCCGTCGGCAGCGGCGACGGGAAGACCACCGGCTTGGCCGAGACATGCGGCAGGTTCTCCTGGATCAGGCTGGCCCGCCGGTGGTGGCGCAGCGTCCAGAGCGCCCAGTTGCGCTGGATGGAGCGCAGAGCCCGTGCGCCCTCCTTGATCGAGGCGAATTCGATCCGCACCGGGTCGTGCCAGATGTTCTGCGCCCAGGCGGCCGGACGCGCCGGTCCGTCGGCGAAGACCAGCCGGTCCTCCACCGCCGCCACGTCGCCCAGCTCGGCCACGAGATCCTGCACGAAGCCTTCGGGCGCCAGATAGATGGTCTGGCCCAGGGGGGTGTACGCCGGGGCCGGACGGGCGGACGAAGTGTCGGATGTGTCGCTCATGCCGAGGGGCTAGCGCCCCTGACGCCCGATTGCAAGAGCGCGGTCGAAGAAATCGGCGATCTCCGTGTTGAGCCGCTCATGAAAGGCCGCACGGTCGAAGCCCGGCGGGTCCTGAGCGGGTGGCCCGACCTCCGCCGCGATGGCGGCCGGCACCGGCATCAGGAAGGAAAAGTGACCGGCATCGCGCACCACCTCATACTCGGGCGGCGTCGGCAGACGGTCGCGCACCCCTTCGACCTGGGTGGCGGCGATCTGCTCGTCCCGCTCCGCCCGGTAGAGGCGGATGGGGATCGTCACCCCGGCGAGGCCATCCTTGGAAAAAGGGACGCCGACCGGCGCCGTCAGGACGGCGGCACGGATGCGCGGGTCGCGGGTCGCGACGCGGGCCTGCGTCTCCTCGTTCCCGAGATGGCAGAAGCGCTCGCCGGCCGGCGGGGTCCGGCAATGGTCGGCGATGCGCCCCAGCTCCGCCACGCCGCCGGCGGCCACCAGAACCGTGTAACCGCCGGCCGAGAAGCCAAGCGCGCCGATGCGGTCGCCGTCGACCCGGCCGGCCAGATCCGGGTCCGCCAGAACGTGATCGAGCGCTGCGGAAAGCTGGGCCGGGCGCTTCCGCCACATCCGTTCCGTACCGGCGTCCCGGTCGTCGTCGAAGGCGTTGCCGCGGTGATGGACCGCCGCGACCACATAGCCCCGCCGGGCCAGCGCCATGGCGGTGTCCGCGTGGCCGAAGGCGCTTCCCCCGGACCCGTGGGACAGGATCACCAGCGCGTGGCGCCCCTCGGCCACCGGCGCGCCCTCCGCCACCTGGAACGTGAAGGGGCCGCGCCGCACCGGCGTTTCCGGCGCGTCCGTGGGATACCAGACCACCGCGCGTGCGGTGCCGCCATCCGCCGGATCGGTGAAGGCCAGCGCGCGCATGCCCACCTCCGCCGCCGCCGCACCAGCCCAAAGGACCGTGACCCCGCCGATCAACAGCCACCCCGTTCGCAGCACCGCATCCTCCCAACGCTCGAAGAAAGGCGTCGACCACGGAGGTAGCCGCATCCCCCATTCGCTGGGGCTGTGACATTCCGCCGCAATCCGCTCAAATTTGGCCGTCATGATTCAGATCAATTGACAATCATTCTCAGTCGCAGCACATTGGCCCCAGCACGACCGCACAACACGCACCGCTGCCGGGGGCCCATGTACGTCTGCATCTGCCACGCGCTGAACGACAAGCAGGTTACCAAGGCGCTGGAGAACGGCGCCCGCACCCCGGCCTCCGTCTTCCGGCATTATGAGCGTCAGGTCCAGTGCGGCAAATGCGTGCCGATGATGCGGGACATGGTGCAAAGCCACTGCGCCAACCAGTGCCAAGCCTGCCCCGGCCAAGCCGCCGCCAACCATGGCGCTGCGCATCGCCCCGTTCCGCTGCCGGAACCGGCCAACGCCGACAGCTTCCCCTACGGCGTCGCGGCGGAGTGACGAGCCGCACCCTTCCCGTTTCCATCAAGTTCCTGCTGAAAAGCCGCACAGTCCCGCACGGCGTAAAAACAGCAACTGTCGCCCGGTTACCGTCAAGCGCCGTTTTAATCCCGAAAGCGCGCGCGTTAATTTGGAAATGAGCCGCCTTTTCGCGCCGCTTTCCTTCACTTTCCGCCAAACGAACCATCCCTTTCGGCTGCGACAAATCGCCATAGACTTATCCCCCTGACCAGCTTGACGGGGGAGAGCCGATCGTGCAGAAAGAGTCCAACCGGATTCAAGAAATCCGAAGCATTCAGAGCGGCGCGGAACGCTCCTGTCTGAACGGGACACACAAAAAATCAAGTCCACAGGAACTGGAATTGCTTTTCATGTGTCTATGAAAGGCAACCAGGTGGCTGTCTTATTTTGGCGATGCAGCAATGAATTTTTGCAACGCACATGCATTTGAAAACAGGACTCCGGTGCGCGGAGCCAATCTGGAACGCCGGCCGTACAGCCGGCCGAAGAACGCCGGGCGATCCAAAGGGAGGAGCAAGAGATGAGCCGCCGCAACCGGCACGCCCATGACGCAAAATGCCGTACCATACTCCAGGCGACCGCCGACCGGCTGGACCGGTTGCGGTCGCAGGTGGAGCGGTTCGGCCTTGAGGGTCACGAAGGCATGAGTCGGGACGTGTTGGAGCGCACGCTGGATGCCCTGCGCGGCCAGCACAACCGTCTGTCCGCCCGCGTCGAGGCGGCGCGCATCGCGACGGATGACGCCTGGCCCTTCGCCCGGGCGATCGCCGACCAGACGGCGGCGGAGTTGATCGACGGCCTCGACGGCATGGAAGCCCGCCTGAAGCGCGTGGCGGCCTGACCGACGGCCGCCGCCCCGGGCCGGGTTACTCCGCCTTCAGCAACGAAGCGGCACTTGGCTCGGTCGCCGGGGCGGCCGGCGGCGCACCGGGAAGGATGATGCGTACCACCGTGCCTTCCCCAGGGGCGCTGCACAGATCCAGCCGCCCGCCATGGGCCTCCACGAACCGCTTGGCGAGCGGCAGACCCAGCCCGGTGCCGGAATGGGCCTTGGTCATGTAGCCGTTCACCTGACGGAAAGGCTCCAACGCGATCTGGATGTCCTCCGGCGACATGCCGATGCCGGAATCGGCGACGGTCATCACCACACAGCCCGACTCGTCGCGCGCCGCGTCCGCTCGCACGCGTCCCCCCGCCGGCGTGAACTTGATGGCGTTGGACAGCAGATTCAGAACGGCCTGCCTCAACCGGAGGGCGTCGGCCATCACCGTGAGACCGGGCTCGACGGGCGCCGTCTCGACCAGCACCCCCTTCTGATCGGCCAGCGCCTCCATCAGCTCCAGGCATTCCCCGAGCAGAACAGCGACCGACACCGGTTCCGGATAGAGTTCCAGCCGCCCCGCCTCGACCTTCGCCATGTCCAGCACATCGTTGACCAGCGTCAGCAGATGCTGGCCGGAGGCGTGGATGCTGGCGATGTAATCCTGGTGCTTCGGCGGGCTTGGGCCGAACAGGCCGGACAGCAGAGCCTCACTGAAGCCGATGATCGCGTTCAGCGGGGTGCGCAGTTCGTGACTCATGTTGGCCAGGAAATCGGATTTGGCCAGGTTGGCCGCCTCGGCGTGCTCCTTCTCGGCCTCAAGCCGGCGGCGCTGCTCCGCCAGCATGGCCTCGCGGGCGATGCGGGCCTCGCGTTCCGCGTGGCGGCGGCGGCGGACATGGCGCGTCACCACCAGCGACAGCACCAGCGTGGCCAGACCGGCGCCCGCCGCGCCGGCCAGAATCGTGGTGCGCGTCCGGTTCAACTGGCTGCTGATCTGTTCGAACGGGACGGCCACGATGATCGACCAGCCGGTCTGCTGCGACCGGTGAACGAGAACCAGCGCCGCGTGCCCCTCGCGCGTCGTTCCCGAGAACAACCCCGGATTCTGCCCCGTCAGCCGGGGCACCATCGAATCCCTGACCCTTTGGCCGACATGCCGGTCCGGGTCGTGGGACCGCGCGGCGATGACCATGGCGGGGTCGACGACCGACACCGTCCAGGCTGCGGGGATTCCGGACCCGCGCAGCACGGCGTCGAGCCCGTCCAGCCCGACCGCCAGTGACAGCACATGGCGGATCGGCGTTCCCTCCGGGTCATCCGGGTCCAGGACCGGCGCGCGGACGATCAGCGCCGGGCGCCCCGGCGGCCCGCCGGGAGGGAGGACACCGCCGACCACCGTCCTCCGTGTGGCGGCCACCTGCCGGGTGACGTCGTCCAGGCGCGGCGGCGGCAGGGATGCGCCCAGCGTGTACTGCGTGTGGAACAGGAAGGACATGTCCTCCACCGTCACCAGCCCCATCGCCAGCCAGCCCGGCTGGCTGCGCACGGCCTCCGCCGCCTCGGACTTCAACAAAGCGAGGTCGTTCACCGTTTTGCGGCTCAAGGAGGCGAGCAGCTCCAGAGGCCGGGCCTTGCTTTCCAGTTCCCGGTCGATGGCGACCATGACGGTGCGTGCCTGCGCCGCCAGTTCAGCCGCCAGCACGTCCTGCTGCCGGAGGTCCAGAATCCAGACCACCACCGCCAGGAACAGCAGCAGAGGGGCGATGGCGGCGAGCCCAAGACCAAGCGTCGATGAGGGCAGTCGCAAGGCACTCTCCGACCGTTTGCGGAAACGGTATGGCGTCGGGACTGGAACGGGAAAGGCGGCGCGCCTCCCACCCCAATGGGTCGCGCGCATCCGCCCTCCTGTCAAGCCCTGCGGTTGTCCGTCCCCCTGCGCTCAGCCCACCGCCGCGAGAATGCGGGCGAGTTCCACCGCCGTCTTGACCCCCATCTTCTCGAAGACATGGGCGCGGTGAACCTCGACGGTCCGCATGCTGATACCCAGCTCGTCGGCGATGACCTTGTTCAGTTTGCCGGCCACCACCAGCCCCATCACCTGCCGTTCGCGCTGGGTCAGGGTCGCCAGCCGGGCGGCCACCCCGGCCTGCCCGGCCTGCCGCGCCCGCTCCCCGGCGTCGAAGGCCAGCGCCTCGATCACCCGGTCGACGAGGTCGTTGTCGTTGAAGGGCTTCTCCACGAAGTCGCGGGCGCCCTTCTTCAAGGCCGACACCGCGATGGGCACGTCGCCATGGCCGGTCAGGAACAGCACGGGCATCCGGCAGCCCATGGCGGTCAGGCGGTCGAACAGCTCCAGCCCGCTCATCCCCTCCATGCGGATGTCCAGCAGAAGGCACCCGGCCATGGCGGGGTCATAGTCGGCGAGGAACGCCTCCGCCGACGGCCAGGAGGCCACCGGCACGTTGCGCGACTGGAAGAGCCAGCCCATGGCGTCGCGGATCGCCTCGTCGTCGTCGACGATGTGCAGCTTCGGCTCACACATCTTGCGGTCTCTCGTCCTGGGACACCACCGCGCCGGTCAAGGACGGGGCGGACAGGACCGGCAGGGAGAAGAGGAACACGGTGCCGCCGTCCGGCGCGGGCTCGAACCACAGGCGTCCCTGGTGGTGCTCGATGATGGACCGGCAGATGTTCAGGCCCATGCCCATGCCCTCGGTCTTGGTGGTGAAGAAGGGAGAAAACAGTTTTTCCGCATTTTCGGGCGAAATGCCACAACCGCGGTCCTGGATGCGCGTCAGGACGGCCCCGTCCTGCGCCTGCACCGTCACGCTCAGCCGGCGGCGGTCGCGCCGCGTCGCCGCCATCGCCTCGATGCCGTTGCGCATGAGGTTCACCACCACCTGCTGCAGCAGGATGCGGTCGGCCATCACCGCCGGCAGGCCGTTCCCCACCTCCAGCACCAGCTTCACCCCCTGCTGGCGGGCATCGGCCTCCATCAGCGCCACGCAATCCTCCAGCATCTCCGACAGGCAGCAGGGGGCGACGTTCGGTTCGCTCTTGCGCACGAAGTCGTGGATCCGGCGGATGATCTGGCCGGCCCGCTTGGCCTGCCCGGACAGCTTCTCCAGCGCCGTCGCCAGCTCGTCCGGCCGGATGCTGCCGGCCTGAAGGCGGTTGAGACAGCCCGTGCAGTAGCTGGCGATGGCCGACAGCGGCTGGTTCAGCTCATGCGCCAGGGTCGAGGCCATCTTGCCCATGGTGATGAGCCGCGCCGTCTGCTGCAGCCGCTCCTGCTGCTGGCGGGCCAGCTCCTCCGCCCGCTTGCGCTCGGTGATGTCGAGGACGGACCCCATCCAGCCGGTGTGCCGCCCCTTGGCGTCGATCAGCGGGGCCTCGTAGATCAGCGCGTCGAACCGCTCGCCGTTGGCCCGGCGGAAGCGCAGCTCGAAGCCGTTGGCCGGCGCGTTGCCGGCCAGGACGGCGCGGAAGACCTCCTCGGTGTGGGCGAGATCCTCGGGCAGCCAATAGGGCATGATCGGCCCGGCCCCCACCAGCTCCTCCGCCGACCAGCCGACCATGCGGCAGAAGGCCGGATTCACATAGATGATGCGCCCGTCCAGGTCGCGGGCGCGCATGCCCACCGTCAGGCTGTCCTCCATCGCCTTGCGGAAGGCGTGCTCGGCGCGCAGGGCCTCCTCCGCCCGGATGCGCCGCGCGATGTGGCGGCGCACCGCCCACAGGCTCCACAGGGCCGAAACGGTCAGCGCGAAGATGGCGGCGATCAGGATGTTGCGCCCGAGGTTGCCGGACAGCTGGTGCAGCGTGGCAACCAGGGTCAACCCATGCCCCGGCGGATCGAAGGGGACGACGTGGCTGCGCCGCGGCTCCGGCATGGCGATGCGCGACTTGGTCCCCAGCACCGCGCCGTAGGGGTCGAGAACCTCCAGCTGGTAGCGCTGGGCGAACCACCAGGGCACGTGATGGGTCAGCAGGGCGTCGATCGACAGCACGCCAGCGAGCGCGCCGGCGAACTGGTCCCCGCGGAAGATGGGGATGACGATCTCGAAAGCGGTGTCCGCGGCCCCCAGCCGGTAGGGCGCCGAATAGGCCCGGCGGCCCGAGGAGCGGGCGATCAGGAAGGCGTCGGCGCGCGGGCTGGGGCCGAAGGCGTCGTCCAGCGCCGGCCCATCGTCCACCGGCGGTTCCGACCGCATAGGGCGGCCCTGCGCGTCCAGCCGCACCACCCGCTGGATCGCCGGATTCACCGTCACGATGTGGCGCGCCATCACCGGGTAGTTCACCGGTGTGGTGTCCTCGCGCCCCAGCGATTCGGCGAGATACTGCAGCTTCTCCTCGTCGGAGGTGAGCTGGAAATGCAGGTTCTGCTCCACCCACAGCACGTCCTTGATGAGGGTGAGAGTCTCCTCCTCCCGCTCGCTGCGGTGGAGCACCCATAGGAAGACGCCGAACAGAAGAACGACCAGCGCCATCGCCACGATGGGCATGGCCTGAACCGGACCGCGCTGGCCGAGGCCATGGGCGGCGCTGGCCGCACCGCCGGTCATGGGGGGGAGAGGTGTTGGCACGGCAACCAATATGTCACGTTCACAGCTACGGATTTCCACAATAGCGTTGAGGGGGAAATTATCGAACAATGAAAGAATATCAAAGGCCGGACCATCAGTCCGACCAACAACAAGTGGAGGATGACCCCTATGAAGTTCGTTTCGCTGCTGTGCGCCACCGTCGCCGCCGGCTGCCTGATGGCCGCCACCGCCGCCACCGCGCAGGAGCCGATCGTCATCAAGTTCAGCCACGTCGTCGCTCCGGAGACCCCGAAGGGCAAGGGCGCCGAGAAGTTCAAGCAGCTGGCCGAGCAGCGCACCGGCGGCAAGGTGAAGGTCGAGGTCTATCCGAACAGCCAGCTCTACAAGGATAAGGAGGAGCTGGAGGCCCTGCAGCTCGGCGCTGTGCAGATGCTGGCCCCGTCGCTGGCCAAGTTCGGGCCGCTGGGCGCCAAGGAATTCGAGATCTTCGACCTGCCCTACATCTTCCCCTGCAAGACCGCCCTGGTGAAGGTCACCACCGGCCCGATCGGCAAGCAGCTGTTCCAGAAGCTGGAGAACAAGGGCATCACCGGTCTGGCCTATTGGGACAACGGCTTCAAGATCATGAGCGCCAACAAGCCGCTGCACGCCACGGCGGACTTCAAGGGCCTCAAGATGCGCATCCAGTCGTCGAAGGTGCTGGACGCGCAGATGCGCGCGCTCGGCGCCCTGCCGCAGGTGATGGCCTTCTCCGAGGTCTATCAGGCCCTGCAGACCGGCGTCGTCGACGGCACCGAGAACCCGCCGTCCAACATGTACACCCAGAAGATGCACGAGGTGCAGAGCCACGCCACGCTCTCCGACCACGGCTATCTGGGTTACGCGGTCATCGTGAACAAGAAGTTCTGGGACGGGCTGCCGGGCGACGTCCGCACCCAGCTCGACGGCGCGATGAAGGAGGCGACCGAGTACGCCAACAACATCGCCCAGGAAGAGAATGACAAGGCGCTGGAGGCGATGAAGGCCGCCGGCAAGACCAAGTTCTACGAGCTGACCAAGGAAGAGCGCGCGTCGTGGCGCCAGGCCATGCTGCCGGTCCACGAGGACATGGCGTCGCGCGTCGGCAAGGAACTGCTGGCGAGCATCAAGACCGAGACCGACGCCGCCAAGTGCGAGTGATCACGAGCGTCTGACCGGGCGGCACTGCCGCCCGGTCCAATCAAGCAAGACCAACGCACAGCCTTCGGCAAGCGCCCGCTCACTCGACGCGGGCGCTTCCTCCTGCGCGCGGAGCCACCATGCCCATGAAAATCCTAGACCATCTGGAGGAGATTCTTATCGCCTTCCTGATGGCCGCGGCAACGACGATCATCTTCGTTGCCGTCGTCCACCGTTATGCGTCCGGCATCCCCGTCATCCAGGACTACATCCTGCATTGGAATCTGGCCTGGGCGCAGGAGCTGTGCATCTACATGTTCGTCTGGATGGCGAAGTTCGGCGCCGCCTACGGCGTCCGCACGGGCATCCATGTGGGTGTGGACGTGCTCATCAACAAGCTGTCCGTCCCGATGCGGTCGAAATTCATCGTGTTCGGCCTGCTGGCGGGCGCCCTGTTCACCGGCGTGGTCGGCACGATGGGCTCCACCTTCGTCTGGCACATGTCGGACACCGAGCAGGTGTCGGCCGACTTGGAATGGCCGATGTGGATCATCTATCTGGCGATCCCGATCGGCTCCTACCTGATGTGCTTCCGCTTCCTTCAGGTGATGGTCAACTTCCTGCGCACCGGCGAGCTGCCGCACCACGACCACGGCCATGTCGAGGGTCTGGAAGAGGACACCACCGACCCGCAACGCGCCGCGCAGGACGTCAACTGGTACGAGATGGACGACAACCTGCACCCGCACGACATCGCCCATCACGAGGGCCGCCAGCCCGGCAACGGCCCGGCTGGCCCGGCTGCCGGTAAGGGACCGAAGGAGAACGACCGATGAACGCCGCCATCATCTTCGGCCTTCTGCTGGTTCTGATGCTCACCGGCATGCCGATCTCGATCTCGCTCGGCCTGACTGTTCTGACCTTCCTCTTCACCATGACCAACGTGCCGATCGAGGCCGTGGCGCTGAAGCTGTTCACCGGCATCGAGAAGTTCGAGATCATGGCGATCCCGTTCTTCATCCTGGCCGGCAACTTCCTGACGCACGGCGGCGTGGCCCGGCGCATGATCAACTTCGCCACCGCGATGGTCGGCCACTGGCACGGCGGCCTCGGCCTCGCCGGCGTGATGGGCTGCGCCCTGTTCGCGGCAGTGTCCGGCTCCAGCCCGGCGACGGTGGTGGCCATCGGCTCCATCGTGCTTCCGGCGATGGTCGCCCAGGGCTTCCCGAAGCAGTTCGGCGCCGGCGTCATCACCACCTCGGGCGCGCTGGGCATCCTGATCCCGCCGTCCATCGTGATGGTGATGTACTCGGTCGCCACCAGCGGCAGCCCGCACGCCGCGTCGGTCGGCCAGCTCTTCATGGCGGGGGTCATCCCCGGCCTGATGCTGGCCTTCGTGCTGGGCGGCGTCACCTGGTACCGCGCCCGCAAGTTCGGCTATCCACGCCTGCCGAAGGCCAGCCTCGCCCAGCGGCTCAAGGCTCTGCGTGAAGCGATCTGGGGCCTTCTGCTGATCGTCATCGTCATCGGCGGCATCTATTCCGGCATCTTCACGCCGACCGAGGCCGCGGCGATGAGCGCCGTCTACGCCTTCATCATCGCCGTCTTCGTCTACAAGGACATGCCGTTGCGCGGCGTGCCGAAGGTGCTGCTGTCCTCGGCCAGCATGTCGGCCATGCTGCTCTACATCATCACGAACGCGGTGCTGTTCTCGTTCGTGCTGACCTCGGAGAACATCCCGCAGGCCATCGCCGACTGGATCGTCGGCCAGGGACTGGGCGTGATCGCCTTCCTGCTGGTGACGAACATCCTTCTGCTGATGGCCGGCAACTTCATGGAGCCGTCTTCCATCGTGCTGATCATGGCGCCGATCCTGTTCCCGGTCGCCATCAAGCTGGGCATCGATCCCGTGCATTTCGGCATCATGATGGTCGTGAACATGGAGGTCGGCATGTGCCACCCCCCGGTGGGCCTGAACCTCTACGTCGCGTCGGGCATCACCAAGATGGGCATCACCGAGCTGACCGTGGCCGTCTGGCCGTGGCTGCTGGCGATGCTGGGCTTCCTGGTGCTGATCACCTACGTGCCGATCATCTCCACCTGGCTGCCGCGCGCGCTGGGGATGATGTAATCCTCTGCCCGCGGGCGAAGGCCCATAAGGAAAACCCCTCGCCGGATCGCTCCGGCGAGGGGTTTTCTCTTTTCGGGGACGCCGGATGGCATCACGCCTTCTTGACGAATTCCGACTTCAGGTTCATCGCGCCGATGCCGTCGATCTTGCAGGCGATGTTGTGGCCGTCGGCCCCGTCGACCAAGCGGATGTTCTTCACCTTGGTGCCGCCCTTGACGACCAGGGACGAGCCTTTGACCTTCAGATCCTTGATGACCGTCACCGCGTCGCCGTCGCTCAGCGCGTTCCCGTTGGCGTCCCGCACTCCCTGATCCGCCGCCTCCGTGCCCGCGCCACCTTCGGCCTGCGGGTTCCATTCATGGGCGCATTCGGGGCAGATCCACAGCATGCCGTCCTGATAGACATGCTCGGAGTTGCATTTCGGGCACTTCAATCCGTCGTCCATATCATCCTCGCCGTTCGGGAGCGGCATCCTAGTGCGGTGACGCGAAATCCGGAAACGCAACGTGCCCGCGGCGGGCATTTCCTCCCGCCGCAGGCACGTTGCGTGTCATCGCAAGGCCGTTTATGCCGCCTTGATCGAGGCCAGGAACTTCTGCACCTCGTCGCGCAGATCGACGAAGCGCGCCTGGAGGGTCTGGGCGACCTCCACCGACTCGCGGGCCGCCGTCGCCACCTCCGACGAGGCGCCGGAGGCGACCGCGATGCTGCGGGTCACCGTGTCGGCCTCGCCGGCCACGGTGCGGACCTTCTCGGCGATCTCGCCGGTCGCCGCCAGTTGCTCCTGGACCGAGGCGGCGATCTCCGCGGAGCGCTGGCTGAGCTGGCCGATGGTCTCGGTGATGGCGCCGATGGCGGACACCGTCTCCTGGGTGACCGACTGGATGGCGCCGATCTGGGTGGCGATCTCCTCCGTCGCCTTGGCGGTCTGGCTGGCCAGATTCTTCACCTCACTCGCCACCACGGCGAAGCCCTTGCCGGCCTCCCCGGCCCGCGCCGCCTCGATGGTCGCGTTGAGCGCCAGCAGGTTCGTCTGGCCGGCGATGGAGGTGATGAGGCTGGTGATCTCGCCGATCTTGGCGGCGCCGGCGGCCAGAGCCTCCACCGTCTTGCGGCTGGCGTCGGCACGGTCGATGGCCTGGGCCGACATGGCGACCGACTGCTTCACGCTTTCGGCGATGCTGCGGATCGACTGGGTGAGCTGCTCCGCCGCCGCGCTGGCGGTCTGGACGGTGCGGCTGGTCTCGTCGGCGGCGCCGGCCACCGAGGCGTTGCACTGGTCGGCGCGCAGCGCGCTCTCCAGCATGCTGCCGGCGCTGCCCTTCATCTGCGAGGCGGCGGTGGAGGCCTCGCCGACCGTCGCCTGGACCGAGCGGTCGAAGGCGGCGGCGAGGCGGGTCAGACGCTCGCCCCGCTGCGCCTCCTCGGCCTGCCGGGCCAGCTTCTCGGCTTCGAGCTGCTGGCGGTGCTGGGCGTTCTGGCGGAGCATGTCGATGGTGCGGGCCATCGCCCCCATCTCGTCGCGGCGGTCCAGCGCCGGCACGGCGACCGCGTAGTCGCCCTGGGCCAGCCGCCCGACCATCGCGGTGATCTGCATCAGCGGGCGCGTGATGGCCGAGACGACGAGGTAGAGCGCCGCCATGATGGCGAGGAAGGCGACCGCCCCCACGGCGATCTGGGTCGCCGCGTCGGCGGTCACCCGCGCCTCCACCCGGTCCGTGCGCAGACGCAGGACGAACTCGCCGATGGTCTTGCGCTGCCCGGCCTGCCCGCCGACGATCGGCTTCACCACCTCGATGAAGCCCTTCGCGGCCTTGGTGTCGCCGACCTCGGCGACCACCTTGGCCTTGTCGTCACGCACCTGGGCGCCGAGGAAGTCGGGGTCGGAAGACGGCGCCTTGGCGACCTCGCGCACCTGCTCGGTGTCGAAGTCGAAGAGCGGAATCGCCGCCGCGCGGGCCTGCAGCGAGGCCACCATGTCGGCGCGCGCCGCCAGCGTCTCCTTGGCCTGGTTGGCCGAGCTGTGCACGCCCCAGGCGATGGCCAGCACCTGATAGACCAGCAGCACGCCGCCGATCAGCAACAGCGCCCGCAGGCGCAGCCCCAAACCACCGCCTTGATCTCCGCGGTCCTGAAACCCGCCTACCGCGCCGCTGACCGTCATGATCCGCCCTTTTCTCTTGCTGAACAATCGGTTGCCGAACGGTCGGCGCCCGCCTCGGCGCTATTGGGTCGCCTTGAACCCGGCTTCGAGCTTCGCCAGAACCGCCGCGGCGTCCGGGGTCTTCTTCGACACGACGATGTAGACGTCCAGGCTCTGGACCGGCGTCGCCTTCAGCTCGGCAAGCGTCTTCCCGCCCAGCGCCTGCTGCATCGGCAACGAATATTGCAGCAGCGTCGGCGCCCGCCCGGCCTGGAGGAGCTGAAGCGCCTGATCGGCGGTGCGCGCGTCGACCATCTGCACCTTGTTGGCCGGGTCCTCCATCCAGGCGCGCCAGCCGCCGTAGGAATAGCCGTTCAACGCGATGACCGCCTTGCCCGACAGATCCTCCTTCGCCTTGACCGCCGGGGCTTCGCCGATGCCGTAGGCGTTCAGCTCGATCCGGGCGATCGGGGCGGCGCTGATCAGCGTGGTGCCGTCGAACTCCTTGACCGTGCGGATGCCCAGGAAGATGTTGAAATCGCCGTCCGCGACGCCCGAGAAGAGACGGCGGGCCGGGGCCGATTCGGCGGTGTAGGCGATTCCGGCCGCCTTGGCCGCCTTGTCGAACGCCTCGATCAGGCTGCCCTTCGCCGCTCCGCCGTCGGTCTGGGTGTAGGGCGGGAATTCCACATAGCCGAGCTTGACGCCATCCGCCCGCGCCGTGGCGATTCCCGGAGCGGCCATGCCGGCGATGGCGCCGACCATGGCTCCGATCAGGCTGGCGAACACCCCGGCCCGCAGCGTCCGCCGGGCGCCTCCGGCAACATTCGCGATCATACGGATTCCCCTTGCTGTGTCGCTCCGCGCTCACCGCGGCCCTTTTGCCGCCTTATGCGCGTATTTTTCGGAAAACATACATCTTTCCGCGACGCGTCTCCACAAGGATAGGGCTGCAATATTGAAATCTGATGGCAGTCCTTAAACAATCCTGACCGGTTGCGGAATGCCGGACACCGGACATAAGCTGACCACCGCTTTTTCCCCGCCGAGGCGTCCTTCCGTGAACTCCGTCTTCCTGCCGACCGCCTGCCCGCACGATTGCCCCAGCACCTGCGCCCTCGAAGTGGAACGGGTCGCGCCGGACCGCATCGGCAAGGTCCGTGGGGCCGCCGCCAACAGCTACACGGCGGGCGTGATCTGCGCGAAGGTCAGCCGCTACGCGGAGCGCGTCCATTCCCCCGACCGGCTGAAGACCCCCTTGCGGCGCACCGGCCCCAAGGGCTCCGGCCAGTGGGCGGAAATCGGCTGGGACGAGGCGCTGGATCGCATCGCCGACGCTTTCCTGGACGCCGAGCAGCGCCTGGGTGCGGAAGCGGTCTGGCCCTATTTCTACGCCGGCACCATGGGGCTGGTGCAGCGCGGCGGCATCCAGCGGCTGCGCCACGCCAAGGGCTATTCCCGGCAGATCAGCACGGTGTGCGACACGCCGGCCAACATGGGCTGGCTGGCCGGCCACGGCGACATCCGCGGCGCCGACCCGCGCGAGATGGCCGACAGCGACCTGATCGTGAACTGGGGCGGCAACCCGGTGGCGACCCAGGTCAACGTGATGACCCACGTCAGCCGCGCCCGCAAGGGCCGCGGGGCGAAGCTGGTCACCATCGACCCCTACCGCACCGGCACGGCGGAGGTGTCGGACCTGCACCTGATGCTGCGCCCCGGCACCGACGGCGCGCTGGCCTGCGCGGTGATGCATGTGCTGTTCCGCGAAGGGCTGGCCGACCGCGCCTATCTCGACCGCTACGCCGCCGGGGCGGACCGGCTCGAGGCCCATCTCGCCACCCGCACGCCCGAATGGGCGGCGGCGATCACCGGACTGACGGCGGAGGAGATCGTCGGCTTCGCCCGCCTCTACGGCACGACCAAGCGCAGCTACCTGCGGCTGGGCTACGGGCTGACGCGCGCCCACAACGGGGCGGCGCAGATGCACGCGGTGTCCTGCCTGCCGGTGGTCACCGGCGCCTGGGCGCACAAGGGCGGTGGGGCGCTTTACTGTTCCTCGGGCATCTACAGCATCGACCGCACCCTGTCGGAGGGGCTGGACCGGTTGGACACCTCGGTGCGCGGCTTCGACCAGTCGCGCATCGGCGCGGTGCTGACCGGCGAGGACATCGCCGGCGGTCCGCCCGTCACCGCCATGCTGATCCAGAACACCAACCCGGCGGCGATCTGTCCCGACAGCGCCCGCGTGCGCCGCGGCTTCCTGCGCGACGACCTGTTCGTGGCGGTGCACGAGCAGTTCATGACCGACACGGCGCAGCTGGCCGACATCGTCATCCCCGCCACCACCTTCCTGGAGCATGACGACCTCTACCGCGGCGGCGGGCAGATGCACATCCTGATCGGCCGCAAGGTGATCGAACCGCAGTTCGAGGCGCGCGAAAACCACTGGGTGATTTCCGAGCTGGCCCGCCGCGTCGGCGCCGAGCATCCCGGCTTCGGCATGAGCGCGCTGGAGATCATCGACTCCATGCTGAAGACCTCCGGCCTGACCGACGCCGCCACCCTGACGGAACAGCGCTGGATCGACGCCCAGCCGGATTTCGAGACCTCGCATTTCCTGAACGGCTTCGCCTTCCCGGACGGGCGCTTCCGCTTCGCGCCGGACTGGGCGGCGCTCGGCCCCTACGGCGCCGGCCAGTTGCCGGACCTGCCGGACCACATGACGCCGGGCCGCCCGGCCGACGCGGAGCACCCCTTCCGCCTCGTCACCGCCCCGGCGCGGCAGTTCCTGAACTCCAGCTTCACCGAGACGGTGACCGCCCAGCGCCGCGAAGGCCGCCCCACCGCGCTGATCCATCCGGAGGACGCGGCTGACCTCACCCTGGCCGACGGCGACGCCGTGCGGCTCGGCAACGGGCTGGGCAGCGTCGTCGTCCACGCCAAGCCCTTCGCCGGGGTGCCGCGCGGGGTGGTGATCGTGGAGGGCATCTGGCCGAACAGCGCCTTCCTGGAGGGGATCGGGATCAACACACTGACCTCGCCCGAGCCGATCCCGCCGGCCGGCGGTGCGGCTTTCCACGACACGGCGGTGTGGCTGCGCGCCGCCTGAACGGATCCCGCAACCCATCACCGGACGTGATCCGTCCCATCTGAACAATTCGTTTTTCACGATGACCGGACTGCCCTAGCCTCCCTCCGCGGATCACCGAAAGCGGAGGGCGGCACGATGCCGGTTCACACCACACTGACCCAGCGCCTGGGCCTGTCCCACCCCATCGTCCAGGCCCCGATGGCCGGGGGCGCCGACACGGCGGACCTCGTCGCCGCGGTGGGCGAGGCGGGCGGCATCGGCTTCATCGGGGCGGCCTATCTGTCCCCCGACCAGATCGCCGAACGGGCGCGGGCAATCCGCGCCCGGACTTCCCGCCCCTTCGGGATCAATCTGTTCGCCCCCCTGCCCGCGCCCGACGCGCCGGACGCCGGCCGGATCGACGCGGCGGTCGCGGCCATCGCGCGCTACCACGCCGACCTCGGCCTGCCCGCTCCTGGCAGGCCGGCCTTGGCGGCGGACGGCTTCGCCGCCCAACTGGCCGCCGCGCTGGACTGCGGGGCGTCGGCCTTCAGCTTCACCTTCGGCATCCCGCCCGCCGACGCGCTGGCCGCCATCAAGGCGCGGGGCATGCTCCTGATGGGCACGGCGACCAGCGTCGAGGAGGCGGTGGCGCTGGAGCGGGCCGGCATGGATGCCGTGATCGCCCAGGGGGCGGAGGCCGGCGGACACCGCGGCAGCTTCGCCACCGGTCCCGGGGAGGTGGATTTCGCCGCCGGACTGGTCGGCACCATGGCGCTGGTTCCGCAGGTGGTGGACGCGGTGACCCTACCGGTGCTGGCCTCCGGCGGCATCATGGACGGGCGCGGCATTGCGGCGGCTCTGGCTCTGGGCGCCGCCGGCGCTCAGATGGGCACCGCCTTCCTGACCTGCGCGGAAGCCGGCATCCCCGAGGCGCACAAGCAAGCGATCCTCGACGCCCGCGAGACCGAGACGCGGGTGACCCGCGCCTTCTCGGGCCGCCCGGCGCGCGGGATCGTCAACCGGGTCATGGAGGACATCGCGGACGGCGACGCCCTGCCCTTCCCCCTTCAGAACGCGCTGACCCGCCCGATGCGCACCGCCGCCGCCCAGCAGGGCCGGGCGGAGTTCCTGTCGCTGTGGGCCGGACAGGGCGTTCGCCTCGCGCGGCGGCGGACGGCGGCGGAATTGATGGCGCGGCTGGTGGACGAAACCGACGCCGCGGTCCGGCGCCTGACGGGAGCCACCTGACGGGCGGCGCTCAGCCCTCCACCGTGGCCTCGGCGCAGACGCGGTTGCGCCCGCCGCGCTTGGCGGTGTAGAGCGCCTCGTCGGCGCGGCGGAGAAGGGCCAGCAGATCCTCGCCGGGCCGGTATTCCGCCGCGCCGACCGACAGGGACACCGATCCGTAATTGGCGTTGCGCGTCCGGTTGATGATCTGCCGCGACCCCACGGAGGCGCGGAGTTGCTCGGCCACCTTGATCGCGTTGGCAAGCGCGGTGTGGGGCAGGATGACGCTGAACTCCTCCCCGCCGTAGCGGGCGACGGTGTCGCGGCCCTTCACCCCCTCGGTCAGCACCTTGGCGACCAGCTTCAGCACATGGTCGCCGACGAGATGGCCATGGACGTCGTTGAAGCGCTTGAAATGGTCGATGTCCACCATCAGCAGGGTCATCGGCATGCCGGTCTGCATCGCCTCCTCCGCGGCGGAGGCCAGAGCCACATCGAAGCCCCGCCGGTTGACGATGCCGGTCAACCCATCGGTCATCGCCTCGCGGCGCGCCGAATCCAGAACCACGCGCAACTCGGCCAATTGCTGGCTGGATTCCATGAGCTGGCTTTGCAGGCGGGTCTGGCGATCCACGATGGCGGTCGTCTCCGCCGCGATGGCCGCCACCATCGCACGCAGTTCGGCCAGGCTCATCGGCTGGTCCAGCTCCCCGCGGAAGCCGGCCAGCGTCTGCCCATAGCGATCGGTTTCCGACCCGACGCTGCCCAACTGGTCGAGGATGCGTCCCAAGGCGACGCGCGCCCGCTCCGACGTTTCGCGGATGGCCTGGGCCTCGGCGTCGAGCGTGAAGAAGCGTTTGTACAGCTCGTCGCAATGGCCTTGCGACAAGGTGGCGCCATCGCGCTGGGCCAACTCGATGGCGCGCGTCAGGTCGGGATTCTGCCCGCCGAAATAGGCGTACCAGAGGGTGAAGTTCTCTGGATTCGGCAACAGCCCATGGACGGCGATCCGATCCATGGCGCGGCTCGCGAGAATCCGCGCCGTCTCGAAATCCTGATCGCCCGCCATCCTGTCCGCCTTTCCACTGCGCTTTGAAAAAAGGCTACCGCAGCGGGAAAGAGGCGGGCAAGCGACTTTCCCCAATGGTCATTATATTACACTTGAAAGGAAATTTACTGGCGAATTCCTCAGTTGCACTGACCCACGGATTTCTCGGCGCAGACGGTCGTACCGTCGATCCAGGTGGCGCCCGACAGATCGGCGTGCCGCAGGTCGGCCCCGCCCAGCCGCGCCCCGGTGAAGTCGGCCTTTTGAAGAATGGCGTTCACCAGCTTCGCGTTGCGCAGGTCGGTTTCCTTCAGGGAAGCCCCCGTCAGGTCGGCCCGTGTGAAGTCGGCTTCGATCAGGCGGGCGCCGTCCAGCTTCACCCCCGGCATGGTGGCGCTGAAAAATTTCGCGCGGTAACCGTCAGTCTCCGACAGGTCGGCGTCCTTCAGCGTGGCCCTCTGGAAGGTGGCGTCGCGCAGCATCGCCCCCGCCAGTTTCGCAGACGACAGATCGCGCCCGTCAAAATAACAGCGGCGCCAATTCACCTTCGGCTGCGCCGGGTCGGTGCATTCGGCCAGTGCGGCGGAGGGGACCAGGGCCGTGCCCAGGAAGGTGGAAAGTACCGCGAAGGCGGCGAAAATTGTCGTCTTCATGCGCCAACAGATAGTGTCGCAGCGGCCGAATGACAAAGGGTCCGGCGCAACAAAAGGCGGTGGCGGGCAGCGACTTACCGTCACGCCCCCTTGGGCTTCCGCAGCCCGACCGAGCGCCCGGCCTGCGGCGGAACCGGCAGCGCGGCGTGCTCCGCGGCGGTGCGGGCCAGCCGTTCCGCGGCGTCCGGAGCCAGCGGCACCGACCGGCGCTCCGCCAGATCGACGTGGAGCAGCATGAATTCGGCCGTGGCGGCGAGGAAGCCGTCCTCCTCATGGCGCATTTCGTGGAACAGATGCAGCCGCTTGGCGTCCGCGCCCAGGACAAACGAGGTGAAGGTCAAACCGTCCCCCTCCGTCACCTCGCGGGCGTAGGTCAGGTGCGCCTCCACCGCGAACATCGACCGTCCCTCGCCCTCCGCGTACGCCTTGCCGATCTCGAAATGGTCGAGCACGGCGTCGGTCGCGTGGTCGAAGGCGAGCAGATAGTAGGCCACGTTCATATGGCCGTTGTAGTCGATCCACTCCGGGCGGACGGTTTCCCGGTGCAGGTGAAGCGGGGTGGGCGAATGGTTCATGCCCTCAAGGATAAGCGATGCCGCCGCGCTTTGGGAACCGGCTTGCGGCCTTGCGGACCCTCGAAACACGGCCTGCGCACTAGCCGTTTTCGGCCCCGCCATCCCCGGAAGCCCCCTCCGTACCCCCGCCGGCTGTCCCTTTTCCCGCGGCCCCATCACCCTCCCCCGGTGAGGCGAAGGTGAAGGCGGTCGGCAACCGGCAGTAACCGCGGACGCTGCCGCCACGGTCGGCGAGCATGAAAAGGACTTCAAATTCCGCGCGTCCCTCGCGACCGACCCGACCAGACCAGAAGAATTGATTCACTTTCTGGAATTCCGGCTTTTCCAGAGCTTGCGGATCGGGCAGCGGCGAATGAACGGACAGGTTCTTCACCTTGCGGAAGGCCAGCGCCTTCTGCTTCTTGCCCAGCGGATTGATGGCATAGGGAAGAACATACTCCTGCCCATAACCACCCAGGCCGACCATGCGAAGCCGCAGTTCGGCACCGGCCTCGCACGTCAGGCGCAACCCAGCGGTGGAGCGCGTCGGGTCGCCGTGACGTTTCCGGACGATGGTGAAGGTCAGGCCGGGCTCGACCACCATGGGGTTCTCCAGGGTGGTGTCCTGCTTCGACACCCGCTCCAGCAAAGCATCCGTATCCACCACGAGGAGGACGTCGATGGGTGAAGGCAATGCGGTCATGGCCGTTTTCTTCGTTTGGGGCATGGCGCGTCCGGCGTCCAACCTCTCCGGGCTCCCGCAGGAACCCGGAGAGACGCGTCAGACGCTCAGTTGGAAATGGTGATGTACGGGTCCCACTTGCAGTAGCCCTTCACCTGCCCGTAACGGTCGGTGATCATGAAATGGAAATGATAGGTGACCCGGCCGGTGTCGAGAGCGATCGAGTTCCAGAAGAAGTCCTTGATGGTCTCGAAGTTCGGCGTGGTCAGATTGCTGGGGTTGGGCACCGGCACCGTCACGGTGGACAGCAGCGCCTGAGGCGGGGAAATCAGGTTCGCCCCGCCGGTCGGCACGAAGGCGTACATCAGCGCCGAGTCATCCGAACTCAGCGTCAGCGTCGCCTCGCGCCAGCGGATGACGTCGTTCACCGAGGCCTTCAGATTCAGCTCGCCGCCGGCCTGGCCGGAAATGGCGTTGGCGCCGTTGGTGACCATGTAAATGTATTTCGCCGAAATCGGCGTCGGGTTCTTCGGATCACGGGAAAGATTCTTATAATCATTCAGAATGCTTTCCGTATCGAAGGTGATAAGAACATTGGTAATCCGCGCGCCCATGTGATTCTCCAAATCTTTGATTTTTGCGATGGCGATAATCACTGAATGCACACATCTGCATTACCCTTTGTATTTTCTATTGATTATCGCTGAAAAAGATATGCCACTTATAACCAAATTGAGTCTAGAGGGAATCTTGTTTCAAGACTCTGTTTTTTGATTTCATATTCATAATTCATACGCCTGAATTCTTATATGATTCATTGATAGTGCACCAAAGAAAAAGCCCGCCCCAACGAGGGACGGGCTTGTCTTTGCCGCATCAACAGCTCCACCAGGGTGGTGGAGGAAGCTGGACTCACACCGAGAAGTATTTGGCGCGCGGGTGGTGCAGGACGATGGCCGACGTGCTCTGCTCCGGGTGGAGCTGGTGCTCGTCGGACATCTCCACGCCGATCCGCCCGGCGTCGAGGAGCGTCAGAAGCTGCTCCTGGTCGGCGAGGTTCGGGCAGGCCGGATAGCCGAAGCTGTAGCGGCTGCCGCGGTAGGCCTGCTGCAACAGCTTCTCCTTGTCGCGGCTGTCCTCGGCGCCGTAGCCCAGCTCGGCGCGGATGCGGGCGTGGACATACTCCGCCATCGCCTCGGTCATCTCCACCGACAGGCCGTGCAGGTAGAGGTAGTCCTGGTAGCGGTTCTCGGCGAACCACTCCCGCGCCACCTCGGCGCAATGCTGGCCCATGGTGACGATCTGGAGGCCCAGAACGTCGCGTTCACCGTCGTTCACGTCACGCAGGAAGTCGGCGATGCACTCGCCGTCCTCCTTGGCCTGACGCGGCAGGGTGAAGCGGGCGACCTCGCTGGTCCCATCCTCGGCGAACAGGATGACGTCGTTGCCGTCGGCCGCCGCCTTCCAGTAGCCGTAGACCGCCTGGGGCCGCAGAATCTCCTCCTTCGCAGCGATCCGGAGGATGCGGTCGAGCACCGGGCGAAGCTCCTTCTTCGCCCACTCCTTGAACTCCTCGAAGGACTTGCCATCCTTCCGGTAGCCCCACTGGAGCTGGTAGAGCATGCGCTCGTTCAGGTAGGTCACCAGCGTCTTCAGCGGCACATGCTCGATGACCTTCGCCCCCCAGAAGGGCGGCGTCGGCACCGGCACGCCCTCCGCCAGACGGGCACGGCGGGCGCGGGCGGCGTCCTTGTCCACCGGACCGACGGTGGCGCTGGTCGCCTGACCGAGCACCCGGCGGCGGTTGACCGCCCGGCCCGCCCGCTTGGCCTGCTGGATGGCGAGCTGCTGGTCGAAGCTGCCGCCCACCACCTGATCCATCAGGGTCAACCCGTCGAAGGCGTCGCCGGCGTAGGCCACGCGGCCCGAGCCATAGGAGGCCACGCAGTCGGTCTCGACATAGGCGCGGGTCAGGGCGGCGCCGCCGAGCAGGACGGGAACCTCCAGCCCCTCGCGGGTCATCTCCTCCAGATTCTCGCGCATGACGACGGTGGACTTCACCAGCAGGCCGGACATGCCGACGGCGTCGGCCTTGTGCTCCTTCGCCGCCTGGATGATCGCGCCGACCGGCTGCTTGATGCCGAGGTTGACGACCTTGTAGCCGTTGTTGGTCAGGATGATGTCGACGAGGTTCTTGCCGATGTCGTGGACGTCGCCCTTCACGGTGGCCAGCACCATGGTGCCCTTCTGCTGGCCGTCCAGCTTCTCCATGTGCGGCTCCAGCCACGCCACGGCGGCCTTCATGGTCTCCGCGGACTGGAGCACGAAGGGAAGCTGCATCTTGCCGGCGCCGAACAGCTCGCCCACCACCTTCATGCCGTCGAGCAGATAGGTGTTGATGATCTCCAGCGGCGGGTGGGTCTTCATCGCCTCGGCGAGATCATCCTCCAGCCCGGTGCGGTCGCCATCGACGATGCGCTCCTTCAGCCGCTCCTCGACCGTCTCGGCGCGGGCCTTCTTCTTGGCGTCCGCCGCCTTGCGGCCCTCGAACAGGGCGATGAAGGCCTGGAGCGGGTCATACCCCTCCGCGCGGCGGTCGAAGATCAGGTCCTCGGCGGTCTTGACCTCCGTCTCGGGGATCTGGTGCAGCGGCATGATCTTCGACACATGCACGATGGCGCCGGTCATGCCGCGCTTCACCGCATGGTCGAGGAAGACCGAGTTCAGGACGTGGCGGGCCGCCGCGTTCAGGCCGAAGGAGACGTTGGACAGGCCGAGGATGATCTGGCAGCCGGGCATCTCGCGGCTGATCGCCTCGATGCCCTCCAGCGTCCAGATGGCCAGCTTGCGGTCGTCCTCGTTGCCGGTGGCGATGGTGAAGGTCAGCGGGTCGAACAGCAGGTCGTGGGCCGGCAGGCCGAACTCGTTGACCGCGAGGTCATAGAGGCGCTTGGCGACGGCGAGCTTGCGCTCCGGCGTCTTCGCCATGCCCTCCTCGTCGATGGTCAGCGCGATCACCGCCGCGCCGAACTTCTTGGCGAGCGCGAGGCGCTTGCGGGCCGGCTCCTCGCCGTCCTCGAAGTTGATGGAGTTGATGATCGCCTTGCCGCCGTAGAGCGCCAGCGCCTTCTCCAGCACGATGTATTCGGTGGAGTCGATGACCAGCGGGGCGGTGACCGAGCCGGCGAAGCGCTGCACGACGGCCTGCATCTCCGCCACCTCGTCGCGGCCTACGAAGGCGGTGCAGACGTCGAGCGTGTGCGAGCCTTCCTTCACCTGCTCGCGCGCCATCTCGACGCAGCCGTCCCAGTCGTTCTTCTCCTGAAGCTCGCGCCACTTCTTGGAGCCGTTGGCGTTGCAGCGCTCGCCGATGGCGAAGAAGGCGTTCTCCTGGCGCAGCGTGACCTGGGAGTAGAGCGAGGCGACCGCGGGCACCCAATGGACCGTGCGGCCCTTCGGGTTCGGGCGGTGGGAGCCGGCCGGGGCCAGCTTGCGCAGCATCTGGTTCGCCGCCGCGATGTGCGGGACGTTGGTGCCGCAGCAGCCGCCGACGAGGTTCACCCCGTCCTCGGTCACGAAGCGCTCCAGCCAATGGGCGAAGTCGTCGGCGCGCAGCGGGTAGTGCGTCTTGCCGTCAACCAGCTCCGGCAGGCCGGCGTTCGGCTGCACGGAGACGAGGCCCGGCCAGTTCTGGGTCAGCCACTTCACATGCTCGCTCATCTCCAGCGGGCCGGTGGCGCAGTTCAGCCCCATCAGCGGCACGTCGAGCGCCTGGATGACCGTGGCCGCCGCGGCGATGTCGGTGCCGACCAGCAGCGTGCCCGTGGTCTCCACCGTCACCTGGACGAAGACCGGCGTGTCGGTCCCGGCCTCGGCGCGGGCGCGCTTGATGCCGTTGACGGCGGCCTTGATCTGCAGCGGGTCCTGGCAGGTCTCGACCAGGATGGCGTCGGCGCCGCCGGCGATCAGGCCGGCCGCCTGGACGAAGAAGCTGTCCTCAAGCTCCTGATAGGGGATGTGGCCCAGGCTGGGCAGCTTGGTGCCCGGCCCGACCGAGCCGATGACGAAACGCGGCTGCCCGTCCGTGAAGGTCTCCGCCGCCTCGCGCGCCAGTTCGACCGCGCGCTGGTTGATCTCGAACGCCTTCTCGGAGATGCCGAACTCGCCTAGCGTCACCGGGGAGGCGCCGAAGGTGTCCGTCTCCACCATGTCCGCGCCGGCCTCGAAATAGCCGCGGTGGATCTCCCGCACGATGTCCGGGCGCGAGAGCGGCAGGATGTCGGTGCAGTTCTCGTGCCCCCAGTAGTCCTTCTCCACGTCGAGGTCGAGCGCCTGGATGCGGCTGCCGAACCCGCCGTCGCAGAGCAGGACGCGGTCGCGGAGAGTGTCGAGAATGTGCGGCATGGGAAGGGTCTGGTCCGTTTCGGAAGGAAGGTCGGGCGGAAAGTCAGGGAATCGGCGTCTCAGTCGAGATCGTGGCGGTTCACCGGCCACCAGTCTTCGTCAAGAAGCTGTTCAAGTCCGTAAGGGCATTCGGAAGGAAGGGCATGTTCATCGATGCGATCCTGTCCAAGCCCGTCGGTGGCAAAGCCGCGTCCACGGCGGAACGCGGACGGAAGATCGACATGCCCCTTCAGGCTGGGACTGTCGGCCAGCGCATCGACGGCCGCCGCACGCTGTTCGCGTACGGACTTCCGCCAACCGCTGCGCGGGTCGGAAGCCGGAGAGAACTCCAGTTTCAGAAGATGCTCGATGATACGGGCAAGATGGCTGTTGATCGCGCGCCGGTCGTTCCTGCCCATGTCCTCGATTTCCTCCGCCACATGCTCCCAATCGATGGGCGTGTTCAGGCGTTCGCGGGCGGCTTCGCGGAGAAGGCGGGCCTGTTCCTGGGTCCAGGCGTAGAAGTCGTCCTCATAACCGATCCGGCTGTCCATGGCCCTTTCTCCGCGACCGCGATCATCCGCGACACCCTAGCACAGGGGGGCGGTCACGACACCGCCGGCTGCTTCGCCTTGACGCCCAGCATGCGGCAGATGGCCACCGTCAGGTCGGAGCGGTTCAGCGTGTAGAAATGGAAGTCCTTGATGCCCTGTGCCTGGAGGGCCTGGCACTGCTCCGCCGCCATGGTCGCGGCGACGAGCTGCCGGGTCTCCGGATCGGCGTCCAGCCCTTCGAAGGTCTCGGCGAAGCGCTGGGGCATCGCCGCCCCGCATTTGCCGGCGAACTCGACCGCGCGGGCGAAGTTGGTGATCGGCAGGATGCCGGGCACGATCGGCACGGTGATGCCGGCGGCCGCACAGCGGTCGAGGAAGCGGAAATAGGCGTCGTTGTCGAAGAAGAACTGGGTGATCGCCCGCGTCGCCCCGGCGTCCACCTTGCGCTTCAGGTTGTCCAGGTCGAACTGCGCGCTCGGCGCCTCCGGGTGGGACTCCGGATAGGCGGCGACGGAGATCTCGAAGTCGGCGACCTTCTTCATCCCGGCCACCAGATCGGCGGCGTAGGCGTAGCCGCCGGGGTGCGGCACGTAGCGGCCGCCCACCCCGCCCTCGGTCTCCGGCGGATCGCCGCGCAGGGCCACGAGATGGCGGATGCCGGCGTCCCAGTAGGTCCGGGCGATGGCGTCGATCTCCTCGCGCGTCGCGCCCACGCAGGTGAAGTGGGCGGCGGCGGGGATGCCCGTCTCCTTCTGGATGCGCGTCACCGTGTTGTGCGTGCGCTCGCGCGTCGAGCCGCCGGCCCCGTAGGTCACCGAGACGAAGGAGGGGCTGAGCGGGGCAAGGCGCTGGATCGCCTGCCACAGGCTCTGTTCCATCTTCTCCGTCTTGGGCGGGAAGAATTCGAAGCTGACCGACGGGATGCCGGACGTCATGACTGGGCTCCGCTGATGGAGAGGATGGAGGGGTCGGCCTGGGATGCGCCCTTCGCGGCGCGCACCGCCGGCCAGATGGATACGGTAAGCGGTTCGCCCGGCAGATGCACCACGGCACCGCAGTCCAGACCACAATGGCGGCACCAGGCGGCGACCTCGGCGTCGGAGAAGCCCAGCCGTCGGTGCGCGTGCTCCGCCCGCAGGGATTCCAACGCGTGGGGAGCGAAGTCGACCACCAGCAGCAGGCCGCCGGGCCGCAGCACGCGCGCCGCCTCGGCGAGCAGATCGGCCGGCGCCTCCGCGAAATGCAGCACCTGATGGACGACTGCCGCGTCGAAGGACCCCGATGGGAAGGGAAGCTGGTACATGTCCGCCTGCCGCACGTGGCAATGGCGGAGCGCCGTGTCCTCCAGCTTGGTGCGGGCGATCGACAGCATCTCGCGCGACTGATCGACGCCCACGGCGCGCCGGGCGCGCGGCCCCAGCACCTCCAGCATGCGGCCCGTGCCGGTGCCGATGTCCAGGAGATCCCCGATCCCGTCGGCGGGGATCAGGCGCAGCAGCGCCTCCTCCACCTCGCGTTCCGGGACGTGGAGGGAGCGGATCTCGTGCCAGCGGGCGGCGTTCTCGCGGAAGTAGCTGGCTGCCGCCTCGGAGCGGGCGCGCTTGATCGCCTCCAGCCGCTCCAGGTCCAGCGTCAGCGTCGGGTCGTCGGACGGGATCGCGTCCACCAGCACGCGCGCCAGTTCCGCCGAGGCGCCGCGCTCCGTCAGCCGGTAGAAGGCGAAGGTGCCCTCCCGGAAACGATCCAGAAGACCGGCGTCGCACAGCAGCTTCAGATGGCGGGACACCCGCGGCTGGCTCTGCCCAAGGATCTGGGTCAGCTCGGTCACCGTCAGCTCGCCATGAGCGCACAGCGCCAGCAGCCGAAGCCGCGTGGTCTCCGCCGCCGCCTTCAATGTCGCAAGCAGTTCGTCCATGACCGCCGGCACCGTCCCGAATCGCCCCGAAGGGCCGGCCGGCCACCGCGGCCCGCCATGCGGGATACAGATATAAAGATATCTTTATGCAGCGTAAACACGTTTTCGCCGCCACCCCTTTCAATCGGGCGGGGGCGGCGGACGGGACGACCGGTCGGCGCGCGAAGGGCGCGGCAATCCTACCACATAGGGCGGTATCCGTATGGTGACCTCGCGTGGCACGCTGGTCAAAAGGCGGCGCCTGTGTTAGGCACGGAACAAAGGGATCGCACGGATTTTCCGGGCGATGTCCTGTCCGGCAGCGCCTGTTGCCGCCCGGCGAGGGGTCGACACCTTCCGACGTGGCGCGACGGGGCCGCGGAATCGGATGCCCCGCCCAAAGTCGTGTCCCAGAAAGAGCCGTCGCCGATGAAGCTGGCCAACCTCTCCCGCTCCCTTCTTCGCTCGGCCGCCGTGGCCGTCGTCGCCCTCGGCATGGCGGGCTGCGCTACCGCGCCCGGCAGCAACGAAGCCGACGTCACGGTCAGCGATCCGCTGGAGATTCCCAACCGATTCGTCTTCGCCGTCAACGAGACCGCGGACATCCTGCTGATCCGTCCGGCGACGGAGGTCTATGTGGGAGTCGTCCCCGACCCGCTGCGCCAGGCGGTGCACAACTTCGTCCAGAACCTGCTCGGCCCGCTCTACATCGCCAACAACCTGCTGCAGGGTGATTTCGAAGGCGCCCAGGTCGCCACCGGCCGGTTCATGACCAACACCATCCTCGGCCTCGGCGGTCTCGCCGACGTGGCGACGGAAGCCGGAATCGGCGACCGTCCGGAGGATTTCGGCCAGACGCTGGGCGTCTGGGGCGTCGGCCCCGGCCCCTATGTGGTGCTGCCGTTCCTCGGCCCGTCGAACGTCCGCGACACGCTCGGCTACGGCGTCGACACGCTGGCCGACCCGTTCCGCATCGGCACCAACGCCGCCGGGGCGGACAACGCGATGTACGGGCGGACCGCCGCCGCCGGTCTGGACCGGCGCTCCCAGCTCCTGCGCGAGATCGACGACCTGCGCAAGAACTCGCTGGATTTCTACGCGACGGCCCGCAGCCTCTACGCGCAGCAGCGCCGCGCCGCGATCGCCAACGACATCGCACCGGCGACGCCGGAGTTCCCCGATTTCGACGAACCCGCCAAGAAATAAGGAGGAGGCCTGCCGCGATGCGACCGTCCGCGCCCGGTCCTTTAACCGATTGAGTGTTGACAAAGCCCCCGCGGCAGCCACTTTTGCCTTGCCATGCTGACACGTCGCCTGTTTCTCGTGTGCGCGGCCCTGCTCGCGGTGAGCAGCTGGGCCGCCCGTCCCGCCGCCGCGCAATCGGCCGATCCGGGCGCGACCGCGTTCATCCAGTCCCTGGGGAACGAGGCCGTCGCCACCTTCTCGAACAAGAGCCTGTCGCGCGATCAGGCGGTGCAGCGCTTCCGCACCCTGCTCTATCAGGGCTTCGACGTGGCCTACATCGGTCGCTGGGTCCTGGGGCGCTACTGGAATTCCGCCACGCCGCAGCAGCACGACGAATACCAGAAGCTGTTCGAGCGGCTGATCGTCAACACCTACGCCGACCGCTTCGTCGAGTATTCGGGCGAGACCTTCCGGATCACCGGGTCCCGCGTGGAAGGCGAAGCGGACACCATGGTCTCCACCCAGATCGTCCGTCCCAACGGCCCGCCGGTGAATGTGGACTGGCGCGTGCGCAAGCGCGACACCTCCTACAAGATCATCGACGTGGTGGTCGAGGGCGTCAGCATGGGTGTGACGCAGCGCCAGGAATTCGCCTCGGTCATCGGCCAGAACGGCGGACGGGTCGAAGGGCTGCTCCAGGCGCTCCGCCAGAAGGTGGGCAGCGCCGGCTGATCCTTCGCTCCGCACGCCCGGAACGACCGGACCATCTAAAGGGCCGCCTTCGGGCGGCCCTTTTTCATGGCCTCTTTTTCATGGCCCCTTTTTTCATGAAGGTCCGAACGGCGATTCCGTGACGAACCCCGTCGGAAGGGGTATGGTCGCGCCCGAAGCCTCTCTTGTGTGTTGCAGCAGCGGGCGCCCTATCCGATGGCCGACCGGACTCCGAACGAGATCGACGAGATCAAGGCGATCATCCTCGCCCATCAGACGTGGCTGACGCGCCGCGGCGGGCGGCGGGCCGACCTCAGCTTCCGCGATCTTTCGAATCTCAACCTGGACCGGGTGAACCTGAACGGGGCGAAACTGGCCGGGGCCAATCTGGTCGGCGCCCGCCTCGTCCGGGCCGACCTCTCGCAGGCGGACCTGTTCGGCGCCGACATGGAAGGGGCGAACCTGACCGCCTCGACGCTGATCGGGGCGGATCTGCGCGGCGCCAACCTGCACCGGGCCATCCTGACCGACGCCAACCTGCGCGGCGCCGACTTCCGCGCCGGGTCGCTGATGAACGGAACCGACGACAAGCCGCGCAGCGATGGCGTCACCCGCCTGACCGAGGCGAAGATGGAGCGCTCCATCCTGGCCGGCGCGAACTTCACGGGCTGCGACCTCAGCGGCGCCGACCTGAACGACGCCGACCTGACGGGCGCCGACATGACCGCGGCCGTCCTGGTCGGCGCCGATTTCTGGGGCGCCACGCTGGACGGCGTGACCTTCGACGGCACCACCATCGACGAGGCGACGCTCGACCGCAACTACCTGCCCGCCTCCCTTCCCCAGAACGCCATCGTCAGGCCGGCCTACAAGCCGATGCCGTCGGGCGCGTTCCTGGAGGCCGTCGCCGAGCATGAGCGGTGGGTGAACAGCCACGGCGCGGAGGGCCGCCATCTCGATCTCGACCTCGTGTCGGTGATCGGGGCCGACCTGACCGGGCGCGTGCTCGCCGCCGCCCGGCTGCGCCGCTGCCGTCTGATGGGGGTGCGGCTGCGCAAGGCCAGCCTGGAGATGGCCGACCTCTCCTACACCGAGATGATCGGGGCCGACCTGACGGAGGCCTGCCTGAACGGCACCAACCTCCGCCGCGCCGGGCTGTCCCGTGCCGTGCTGGCGCGCGCCGACGCCCGCCCCGCCCGTCTGTCCGGCGACCGTCCCTGGCCCGCCAACTTCGACGGCGCGAACCTGACCGGCGCCGACCTGCGCGACGCCCGGATGGAGGACGCGGTGCTGCGTTCCGCCAAGCTGGGCGGGGCGAAGCTCGACGGCACGGGGATCACGGTGGCGGTGCATACCGCGCCGCCGCCGCCCCCGGCACCGGTGGAGCGGCGATCACAGAAACGCTACGCCCAGCCCTGTCTGGTGATCCGGACCGAGCGCGGCGCCCATTCCTCCCGCAACTGGTCGATCGGCGGGGTGTGCCTCTACGCGCCGGACAATCTGTTCGAGGAGGGCGAGACGATCGAGGGCCGCCTGTCCATGGCCGGGCGGGAGGACGTCTTCGCCACCGCGCGGATGGTGGTGGTGCACAAGGGCGTCGGGAAGGGGCAGGTGTCCGTGCGCTTCCACCAGTACGGCGACGATCTCAAGCAGCTCCTGAAGACCGCCTTCCTGGAGCATCAGAAGCTGGAAGGGTGACCGGAAGCCCCCCTCTCCCGCGGCGGGAGAGGGGGGTCGCCGGGGCCGCCGTTACGAACGGACGAGCGGCTTGTACTTGATGCGATGCGGATTCACCGCATCCTCGCCCAGACGGCGCTTCTTGTCGGCCTCGTAGGCTTCGAAGTTGCCCTCGAACCACTCCACATGGCTGTCGCCCTCGAAGGCCAGGATGTGGGTGGCGAGGCGGTCGAGGAACCAGCGGTCGTGGCTGATGACCACGGCGCAGCCGGCGAAGCTCTCCAGCGCCTCTTCCAGCGCCCGCAGCGTGTCGACGTCCAGGTCGTTGGTCGGCTCGTCGAGCAGCAGCACGTTGGCGCCGGACTTCAGCATCTTGGCGAGGTGGACGCGGTTGCGCTCACCACCGGAGAGCTGGCCGACCTTCTTCTGCTGGTCCGGACCGCGGAAGTTGAAGGACGAGACGTAGGCGCGGCTGGGCATCGACTTCTTGCCGAGGTCGATGATGTCCAGCCCGTCGGAGATCTCCTCCCACACGGTCTTGTTCGGGTTCAGCGAATCACGACTCTGGTCGACATAGCCCAGCTTCACCGTCTCGCCGACGCGGAAGGTGCCGGCGTCCGGCCCGTCCTGCTCGGTGATCATGCGGAACAGGGTGGTCTTGCCGGCGCCGTTCGGGCCGATCACGCCGACGATGCCGCCCGGCGGCAGGCGGAAGGACAGGCCGTCGATCAGCAGGCGGTCGCCGAAGCCCTTGTTGATGCTCTCGGCCTCGATGACGACGTTGCCCAGGCGCGGCGGCGTCGGAATGACGATGCGGGCCTCGCCCGTCGTCTCCTTGCCGCTCTCGGCCAGCAAGGTCTCGTAGGCGGAGATGCGGGCCTTGCTCTTGGCCTGACGGGCGCGCGGGGACTGCCGGATCCATTCCAGCTCGGTGGCGAGCTGCTTCTGGCGGGCCTCCTCGGCGCGGCCTTCCTGCTCCAGGCGCTTCTGCTTCTGCTCCAGCCAGGAGGAGTAGTTGCCCTCGTAGGGGATGCCCGACCCACGGTCGAGTTCGAGAATCCAGCCGGTCACGTTGTCGAGGAAGTAGCGGTCGTGGGTGACCAGGACGACGGTGCCCTTGTAGTCCTCCAGGTGCTTCTGCAGCCATGCCACGGACTCGGCGTCCAGATGGTTGGTCGGCTCGTCGAGCAGCAGAAGGTCGGGCTTCTCCAGGAGCAGCTTGCACAGGGCGACGCGGCGCCGCTCACCGCCGGACAGCTTGGTCACGTCGGAATCACCCGGCGGGCAGCGCAGCGCGTCCATGGCGATTTCGACCGTGCGGTCGATGTCCCAGGCGTCGGCGGCGTCGATCTTCTCCTGAAGCTCGGCCTGCTCGGCCATCAGCGCGTCGAAGTCGGCGTCCGGGTCGCCCATCGCCTCCGACACGGCGTTGAAGCGGTCCAGCAGGCCCTTGGTCTCGGCCAGGGCCTCCAGGACGTTCTCCTGAACCGTCTTCGTCGGGTCGAGCTGCGGCTCCTGCGACAGGTAGCCGACCTTGGCGCCCTGCGCGGCCCAGGCCTCGCCCGAATAGTCCTTGTCCAGGCCGGCCATGATCTTCATCAGGGTCGACTTACCGGCGCCGTTGACGCCGAGGACGCCGATCTTCACGCCGGGCAGGAAGGACAGCCAGATGTTGTCCAGAACCTTCTTGCCGCCGGGGTAGACCTTGGACAGGCCCTTCATCACATAGACATATTGATAGGACGCCATGCGCCGCTCCGACCCTTCTGCACAAAAAGGAAAAATCCAGGACGCCATCCGCGGCGCCACTTCGCTCGCTCAGGGTTTTAGCGCATAAGGACGCGGCATGAAACGGCGAAGGAGGGAAGCCGGGTGGTCGAGATTTATGTGGATGCCGATGCCTGCCCGGTAAAGTCGGAAATTTACCGGGTGGCCGGGCGCAACGGAATCAAGGTGTGGATCGTCAGCAACGGCCCGCTCCGCCTGCCCAACGAATGCCTGTCGGAACTGGTCGTCGTCGGGTCGGAGTTCGACGCCGCCGACAACTGGATCGCCGAGCACGCGACTGAGGCCGACATCGTGGTCACCGCCGACATCCAGCTGGCCGACCGCTGCGTCAAGAAGCGCGCCGTGGTGATCGGCCCGACCGGCCGCCCCTTCACCGACGACAGCATCGGCTCGGCCATCGCCACCCGCGCGCTGATGCAGGATCTGCGCGACATGGGCGTGGTCAGCGGCGGCAACAAGCCGATGAGCCAGCAAGACAAGTCGAAGTTCCTGCAGACGCTCGATCAGGCGGTGCAGGCGCTGAAGGCCGGGCGGCGCCCGAAATGGCGGTAAGGAGCCACTCCGGCAAGGGTCACTCCGGCAGCGCGCCGGCCTGACCGGCGGCGAACGCCCGCGCCTGCCCGTGCGTGGCGATCCCCCGCCGGTCAAGCTGCTTCAGCAGGACGGCCGCCAGTTCAGCCTCGACCAGCGCGGGGGCGAAGGGCCCCATGCGGCGATCGGTGGCGATGCCGAAGGCGGCGGCCAGCCGCTCCAGCGAGGCCCCTTCGAGCGCCGGATCAAGGGCCGCGGCCAGCCGGGCGAGGTCGAGCGTTGGCGGCGCCTCCGGTTCCGGCTGGCCGGCGTCGCGGCAGGCGCGGGCCAGCGTGGCGAGCGACGCCTCCACCCCCACGCCGACCACCGCGCAGCCGCGCAGGGCGTCGGCGATCACCGGCCAGGCCGCGGCGAAGGGGCGCGCGCCTTCCACCATCGCCGCGGTCACGCCGTGGACCGCGGTGCCCTCCGCCGGGATCGGCGCGCCGGGATCGATGAACAGCTCCAGCGACAGGCTGCGGAAGACGCGCGGCCCGACCATCCGCACCGTGCCCACCGCGACGACGGGCCCCTCCTCCGCCCGCCCGGTGACGGGTGCGGCGGCGGTGGCGGTGGCGACCCACAGGCTGACCATCGGCAGGGCCATCAGCGGGTCCTCGTCGCCGAGATGGACGGGACGGGCGTTGGGGCGCAGGAGCAGCCGCTCGCCGGACAGCAGCGGCGGCGCCTCCCCCGCCTTCGCCGGGAAGACCAGGGCGATCCCCGACTGGAGTCCCAGATCCTTGATCCGCACCGGCACCTCTCCTCCCTGGGCGCGGCGCAGCAGGGCGGAGACCATCTGGCCGTCCTCGCGCGCCCGCTCGATGGCCCGGAACAACTCGGGGCGCGACAGGTGATCGTAGATGTCGGCCCCCGCCTCCAGCCCCAGATGAGCCGAGGCCGCGGGGTTCAGCGTGTCGATCCGCCCGAAGTCGTCGAGCACCACCACCGGTTCCTCCAGCGCGGCGATCACGCCGGCCAGCCGCTCGCCCGGACGGTTCTCGCCGTGGCGGCCATGGCGCAGCGCCTCCGCCGCCGCCCGCGCTAGGTCGCCGGCCTCGTCCTCCTTGGCGTCGGCGGCGAGGGAAGCGGCGCTGCGCCCGCGCCACGCCGACAAGGTCTCGCGCAGCCGGCCCAGATCGCGGAAATGGCGGTTCAGCCGGGCGAAGGCCATCCACAGCGCCAGCACGCCGAGCCCGACCGCCCCCATGTCCAGCAGGGAACGCTCCGGGTCGGCGACGGCCAGCCGCCCGATCTCCACCCCCAGGAAGGCAAGCGCCAAGCCCGCCACCGCAAAGCCCAGCACCGCCGAACGCCACGCCCCGCCCCGCATCGGGCCGCCTCCACACACCGTACGAATGGCGCGACTGTAACGCTCCCGGATGCCGGCGGAAAGGGAGCGGGCGGGTCAGCCCTCCCGCTCCTGCCCCGCTAATCCGCCGCGAAGCAGTAGAGCAGCCCCGCGCCGCCCGTGCTCTTCAAGGCATCCTGGCTGCATCCGCCCCGCGTCAGGTGGGAGCTGTTCCAGGATTTGGCCGGCGGGTCGTCGCCGAGCCCCATGCGGTCGTGATGGCCGACCATGGCGGCGCCCTCCGCCCCGCTGCGGGTCCAGTTGCCGCAGGTGCGGTCCTCCGCGCCGGCAAAGGCCGTGCCGTCGGGCTGGCTGCCGGTCAGGATATCGTGGGTGTTGGGGGTATCGCCGCGGCCCTTGACCGTCTCGCCGGTTTCGGTGAGCCCGGTCTGCTTGGTCAGGCCATTGGTGGCGTGCAGATCCTCCACGCTGCGGGCGATCACCTGCCCCTTGGCGTTCTGCCAGGGGCCGGCGCCGATTCGGTCGCGGGCGTTCACCGCGGGCCGGCCGTCCGCCGCCTGGGTGGACAGATAGGCCTTCCAGTCGCGGCCCCCTGCCCCGACGGCCTGCGCCAATTGCCGGCAGTGGCGGTCCGCTCCCTCCAGGCCACCGAGATCGGCGCCTTTCCCCGGCCCGGCGCTGGTGATGAAAAAGCTCATGCCCGCGGAACCGGCGGATGTCTGCGCCGGTGCCGGGGATGCCGACAGCAGCACAGCCACCGAAATCGCAGCGCCGACACCTGCCCCGAAGATGGTGCGGACCATGGACGCCCTCCCCCTGCCTTGTTGTTCAGACGATGGTGGCTCCTGGACGCTGGGGCGGACGGCTTTATTCCCGTATCCTTTCGGCGCATCACCCAGCCGCATGGCCGATCCTTCTTTTTTCCCCTTCCGGTGCAGCGCGAAATCCTTATCGTCCCTGGCGGCTCCCTCACGCTGGCGCAGCCACAAGATTTAATACGAATTTCGAACCATTTTATTCCCATAACGATAAAAAGGTTTACGCAACTCAAAATAATAATGAGAGAAACCGCGAACGAACACACGCTGTCGTTATCGCGCTTTTAAACATTCAAAGACTTATTCGAACGCTGTTAATCGCTCATTAAGGCAAATTCGGCAGATTTGATCTTGCGTTCTCCTTCACATTTTTTTGGGTCCGGCGATGGTGATGGTCTACCACCCTTACGCGCTCCAGCATCGGCAGGAACGGCGGTCCGGGCGCAGGCTTGCGCTGGCGTTGATCGTCGCCCTCGGCCTCCCCCTGGCGGTGGGCGCCGGCTACACCTTGGAGACGGTGCGCGGCTATGCGGTGCAGGCCCGTCTGGCGCAGGCGGTGGACGCGGCGGCCCTGGCCGGCGGGCGGGTGATGTTCGACGACCAGCGCGACGGCCACATCCGCACCTTCTTCGACAACGCCTTTTCCAAGAGCTTCCTGGGCGCCCACGCCGCGGCGCTGAGGATCGAGGACGATACGAACAGCGGCGTGCTGACGGTGCACGGCCGGGCAACCGTCAAGGCGCTGTTCACCCGCGTCCTCGGCGGCAGCGACCTGATCGTGGAGGCGCAGTCGGTCGTCCGCCGCAATGTCCGTGGCCGCAAGGGGTCTTAAACCCTTCGAAGCGCGTCACCCGGCGCCGTCGGACGGACAGCCACCACGGCGCCATGACCCCTGACCGATTTTTTTAAGGCATCGGGAAGGTTTGCGCTGATACCATGCGGGTCGAGGCTCAACCCCAACCCGCCCTGCCCCCCGTGTCCAGCATCCTGTCCCTATCATCGGCGTCGAACGCTCAACCCCTTTCCGGGATGAGCAAGATTCGACAGATGCTGGCCAGCGAGGCCATCGCGGTGCAGCCGATCCGGCGTGTGCCGGGGGAGCAGGAACGCCGGCGGTCCGACGATGTCTCGGCGGCCGACGATGCGCTGAAAAGCGGACAGCGGACGGAACTGGGCGGAGCGGACGGCAACCGCGCCGGCCGTGCCGGTTCCTCCGCGACATTCGCGCTGGGCGACGCGGAGGCCGGTGACCGGCCGGTGACCGGCGCGTCGCCGCGCCTGAGCGCCATGCCCAACGCCGGCTTCATCGCGCAGAGCATCCATCAGGACGCCATGGGCAGCGGCCTGCACATCGAACCCTGGTCCGCCGCCATCACCGCCTACCGCAAGGCCGACGCCGCGGCCTATGCGGCCGGGACGTCGGCTGGGGTGTCCGTCTAGGCGACGGACAGCTCCCCATCGCTTAAGACGAGGAATCCTCGCCGTAGATCTGCTCCTGCTGGTAGGCGGTCAGGCCCACGCGCTGGATCAGGTCGAGCTGGGTCTCCAGCCAGTCGATGTGCTCCTCGGTGTCCTCCAGGATCTCCCGGAAGATTTCGCGGCTCTGATAGTCGCGCACCGCGTCGCAATCGGCGATGGCCTCCAACAGGTTGCCGCGGTTGTGGCTTTCGATGCCGAGGTCGGCGGTGAACATCTCCGGCAGATCCTCGCCGATCTTCAGCTTGTGCAGGTCCTGAAGGTTGGGAAGACCTTCCAGGAACAGGATGCGCTCGATCAGCTTGTCGGCGTGCTTCATCTCGCCGATGGATTCCTCGTAGACCTTGCCCGCCAGCCGGTGCAGGCCCCAGTTCTTCAACATGCGGGCGTGCAGGAAATACTGGTTGATGGCCGTCAGCTCGTTCGTCAGAATCGTGTTGAGGTGCCGGATAACCTTCGGATCACCTTTCATCTACCCCTCCGTCTTGATCGGCCGCGCGGCATGGCGCGCGGCGCGCTGTTCTTTTGCCCGACGACTGCCTCCAAGTGTAAGCCAATAGCGCAGGATCGCAATCGGCTTCCGGTTCGGCTGGCTTCAGGGCCGCTCGCC
The DNA here is from genome assembly GCF_005222205.1 of Azospirillum brasilense. Taxonomy (NCBI): domain Bacteria; kingdom Pseudomonadati; phylum Pseudomonadota; class Alphaproteobacteria; order Rhodospirillales; family Azospirillaceae; genus Azospirillum; species Azospirillum brasilense. The sequence continues at coordinate 444,742 of NZ_CP032345.1, forward strand.
GCGCACCGCCTCGGCCAGCCGGCGCAGCCCTTCATCCTCGGCCATCGCCTCCACCGGCACGCCCAGGCGGCGGCGCCAGTTGGGGTGCTGGTCAACGGTGCCCGGCAGGTTCGGCTGCTCCACCTCGCCCAGCGCGTCCTCGATCTGCACCATGGCGATGCGGCCCGGGGAGCGGGACAGGTAGCGGTGCACCGCCTCCATCAGCTCGCGCGAGAAGGGCTGCGATCCCTCGTTGTTCGGATAGCGGGCCGGGCGAAGCCCTTCCCGCTCCAGCGCCTGGAGCATCCACCAGCGGTCAACGCCGCGGTCCCAGACATCCTTGTTCCGCGCCGCCTCGTCGGGATAGAGGTCGAGCCGGGCGCGCCAGTCGAGGTCGCGGTTGGTCCAGAAGCCCTTGAAGGTGGCGAGGTCGTGGGTGGTCACCGTGACCATGGCCCCGGCCGGATACTCCTGCGGCGCCTTGAAGCCGCCGTCGGCGCTGCGCTCGAAATACAGCACGCGGTAGCTGAGGATGCCCGCCCGCTCCAGCGCCGGGCGGAAGCCCTCCGGCACGGTGCCGAGATCCTCGCCGATGACGATGCAGCGATTGCGCCGGCTTTCCAGCGCGATGATCCGCAGCAGATCCTCGAACGGGTACTCGACATAGGCGCCGTCGCTGCCGTCCGCCGGAATCCAGAACAGGTGCTGCAGCGCCATCACGTGGTCGATGCGCAGCGCCCCGGCGTGGCGCATGTTGGCGCGCAGCATGGCGATGAAGCTGCCATAGGCTGATTCGCGCAGGCCCACCGGCGACAGCGGGGCGAGGCCCCAGTTCTGCCCCTTCATGTTGAACTGGTCCGGCGGCGCGCCGACATTGGCCCCCTGCACCAGGATGTCCGACTCCCCCCAGGCCGCCGCCCCGCCGGGATGCGCCGCCACGGCGAGGTCGCGGTAGAAGCCGATGGGCAGCCCGGCCCGGCGCCCGCGCTCCGCAGCCGTGCCCAGCTGGCGGTCGGCTTCCCATTGCAGATACTCGAAGAACTCCACCCGCTCGGCCTGCTCCGCGGCGAAGGCCTGGACCTCCGGGCTGTCCGGGTGCTGGAAGGCCGGCGGCCAGCTCCGCCACATCCACTGGGAGGGGTCGCGGCGGTAGAAATGTTCGTGCAGCGCCTCGAACACGGCGTGGCGGCGCAGCGGCTCGCCCATCTCGCGCCGGAACGTCTCGAACGCCTCGCGCCGCGCGTCGCTCCCGCCGAGCGCGCGGAAAGTCGTGTGCAGCGCCTCCAGCACCGGCATCTTCAGGGCGGAGACGGCGGGATAGTCCACCAGCTCCGTCGCCCGCGCGGCGGCCAGCCGCTGCCGGAACTCCTCCGAGGCGATGAGAGCCTGCGCCTGCGGCGTGGCCGCCAGCTCCGGCACCCTCTCCACGTCGATGTAAAGGATGTTGAGGAAGGTCCGGCTGCTCGGCGAATAAGGGCCGATGTGGTTGGGGTCGGCCGGGAACAGCGCGTGCAGCGGATTGAGCCCGACCAGCCCGGCCCCGAGCCCCGCCGCCGTCTCGGCGAAGCGCCCGAGGTCGTCGAAGTCGCCGATGCCCCAGTCGTCGCCGCTCTTCAGCGCGTAGAGCTGGAGACCGATGCCCCAGGTGCGTCCGCCGGGGACCACGTCCTCCACGGTCAGGCAGCGCTGCGGGGCGACGATCAGCACCGTGCCGCCCTCCAGCGCGCCGCCCACGCCCTGGGGCCGGATCACCACCGACAGCCGGTGATAGCCGAGCGGCAGGGTCGGCGGCAGGCGGGTCGAGACCGTCCGCCGCTCGTAGGCCACGCCGTCGAGCACGCGCTGGTCGGCCAGCGGCAGGTTGCCGACGCGCAGCGACGCGCGGTGGGCGAGCCCGCCCTCCTCGGTCAGCGTCCAGGTCAGCTCGGCGTCCTCCAGCCCGGCCGGAACGGCCAGGGCGAGGCTGAGCGGCGCGCCCTCGTCGATCACCAGGACGGGGGGAAGCATGCGCCGCCACGCCCGGTCCTCCACCGCGTGCAGGCTCGCCGCCAACTCCTCGCCGCTGCCGGCGGGATAGCCCATGGCGGCGGACAGCGCCCGCTTCGTCGCGTCGGAGGTCTCGCGCCGGTTGCCCCAGATGTCATGGTAGAAGGGCTCGATGCCAAGCCGTTCGGCAAGCCGGTCGAGATCGCTCATTCAGGGGTCCCCGCGGTTATCGGTCGTGGCGTCTTGGTGGCGTCATTCTGGCCAAAACGGCCTGCGCGCGAGCATTGCGCGTCGGGCCGATTCCGTCCAGCCCCGAACATTCGAATTTCCATATTGACCGCAACGCTTTCGCGCGCGGCGACGGGGCAAGGGTGACAACGCGCCGCAACTCTGGATGATCCGGGTTAGGCCTTGGAGCACGACTTTCAGGGCTTCTTCGCGTCCTCAATAGACAGCGCCATCACACGAAAAGCGTCCAGTTTCGAACGCCCGTCTTCAAGCCAACCTTTCAATGCGTCCAGTGGCACGTTCTGAAGCACATCGGACGCCCTCGTGGTGTCCAAAATATAAACAAATGCGAATGCTGTATCGATATCAAACACCCTTCCGATTAGAAATTCGCTCGTCCCTCCACGTGATATTTGGCAATACTCGCTCCAGTCAGCCGTCATATATGCAGGAAATTTTCCAGAATTATTATCCACGAAAAACAGAGGCTCTGTTACACAAAACTCCTTCATAGCACCGGCTTGGAATTTAAAAAAATCTTGGAAGTTACTAACTCCATCTATCTTTGGCACAATACGAAAAACTGCATTTTCCCTTGAATGCCTACCCCCAATAATCCCTTTGAAATAATTGGCTGTTTCTAATTTCCTCCGATCCCCTTCCTTTTCCCATTCCCGCGAAACGCTCAGAGAAATCAGCTTGGCATTTACGCCAGCCTTATTCTTGAGAACCATCTCGTAAGAATTGAACAAAATATTGCTTGACGATGCTTCGCCGACAACAGACCGAATCGATTCATCACACCCTGACAACGCTACCATCGCAAGAACTGAAAAAAATGCCAGAGGCCTATTCATCTGACAAAAAAATCCGCCCATTGTTTCCATCCACTATTTTGCACAGAGAGACACTGAAGCGCTTCAAATACATCAGCTCACGATCGATGCATCATCTCTCACACCCGAAACCTGTGCATTTTGCACACCAGTCGCCGCGGCCTTCGCGGCCTCCGCCTTGGCCTGCGCCATCTGCTCCAGGCGGGTACGGTAGCCGGTCACGGCGGCGGCGACCTCGGCCATCATCGCTTCCAGAGAACGGTTCGAATCCACCGCCTGCATCAGGTCGCGGGCGAGCGAGCGTGCGCTCTCCAGTTCCTCCGCCGCGACGGCGCCCGATTCGGCGTGGAGCCGCAGCCGCTCGGCCATCATCTTCAGGGACTTGGCGACGGATTCCGCCGGCCCAGGCTCGCTCAGGTCGTCGAGGCGGCGCAGCAGGTCGTCGAGGAAGGCCGGGACGCGGGCCACATGCTCCACCGCCATGCGCTCCGGTGGACGGGCGGTCAGGCCGGTGGCGGCGAACTCGATCAGGAAAGCGACCTGGACGCTGATGCGCAGCAGTTTCTGTTCGTTGACGAAGTGGTTGGCCTCGGCCATGAGCTGGCGGGCGTTGATGTGGGCCCAGCGGTTGGTCGCCTTCAGCCGCAGCGTGTTCGGCGCGTCGAGCAGCGGCACCTGGGCGCCCTCGCGCGGCGACTTGCGCCGGTCGGGGCCGGTGTAGTCGGCGGTCACCACGAACTTCTTGCGCGATTCGATCAGGGCGGCCAGCCGGTCCTGCACCTTCTTGGGCGAGACCGGCTTCACCAGCAGGTCGTCCGCCCCGGCGTTGGTGACCCGCATGACCAGAAGCGGCGTCGGCTGCCACGTCGTGGCGACGATGCAGGCGTAGGGGTTGCGGGTGTCCGGCTCGTTGCGCAGGCGGCGGATGAGGCGCAGCGCCTCCGGCTCTTCACCATCGATGTCGAGCAGGATCAGGTCCGGCGTGGCCGCGGTCAGCGCTTCTCCGGCCTCCTGGGCCGAGCCATGCACCGCCGTCCGCTTCATCCCCAGCCGCGCCAACACCTCGCGCAGGACGCGCTGGCTGTTGGACTGCGTGTCGATGATGGCCGCATCAACCAGGGAGAAGTCGTAGTCGGGCATGCGTCGGTTCCGCGAAAACCGGAGGTGGAGGACCCACCCCCGGTCCCGACGTTAGCACAGGCGGAAAATGCCGCCTATTGACCCGCATCAACGACCGGGCGATTCGACCTGCACGAACACCAGCGCGGTCCGCCCGTCCACCGGCATCGTCCGCCCGGCGAGCTGCATCCGCCCGTCACCGGCCCCGTCCGCCACGCGGGTGTCGAGCACGCAGCGCCAGCCGCGCGCGTCGGGAACCTCCGGCAGGGTGACGTTGACCGTGTCGGTGTGGGCGTTCAGCACGATCAGCAGCACCCCATCGTCCTGCGGCGCCCCGTCCACCCCCGTGTAGGTTCCGGCATGGCCGTTCAGCAGCAGCATGATGCAGCGCGCGTGGCCGTTGCGCCAATCCTCCGCCGACTTCTCCACCCCCTGCGGCGTGTACCAGACGATGTCCTTCAGCCCGTCCGCGGAGGTGCGGCGGCCGTGCAGGAACACCGGGCGGCGCAGCACCGGATGGGCCTTGCGAAGTGTGATCAGCCGCTTGACGAAGGCCAGCATCGGCCCGCCCTCGCCCTTGAGCCGCGCCCAGTCGAGCCAGGAGGTCTCGTTGTCCTGGCAATAGGCGTTGTTGTTGCCCTTCTGGCTGTGGCCGATCTCGTCGCCGGCCAGCATCATCGGCGTGCCCTGCGACAGGAACAGGGTGGCCAGCAGGTTGCGCTTCTGCTTGGCGCGGGCCTCGCGGATCGCCGGGTCGTCGGTGTCGCCCTCCACCCCGTGGTTCCAGGAGTGATTGGCGGAATGGCCGTCGCGGTTGTCCTCGCCGTTGGCCCAGTTGTGCTTGTCGTTGTACGAGACGAGGTCGTGCAGGGTGAAGCCGTCGTGCGCCGTGACGAAGTTCACCGACGACCAGGGCCGCCGCCCGCGCTTCTCGAACAGGTCCGACGAGCCGGCGATGCGCCCCGCCAGCTCCGGCAGCATGCCGTCGTCGCCGCGCCAGTAGCGGCGGACGGTGTCGCGGTAGCGGTCGTTCCACTCCGCCCAGCCCGGCGGGAAATTGCCGACCTGATAGCCGCCGGGACCGACGTCCCACGGCTCGGCGATCAGCTTCACGTCGGCCAGCGCCGGGTCCTGCCGCACGGCATCCAGGAAGCCCGAACCGGGGTCGAAGCCATAGGGCTCCCGCGCCAGCACGGTGGCGAGGTCGAAACGGAAGCCGTCGACGTGCATCTCCGTCACCCAGTAGCGCAGGCTGTCCATGACCATCTGGAGGACGCGCGGGTGGCTGAGATTCAGGGTGTTTCCGGTGCCGGTGTCGTTGATGTAGAAGCGCGGGCTGTCGGGAAGAAGCCGGTAGTAGCTGAGGTTGTCGATGCCCTTGAAGGACAGGGTGGGGCCGAGATGGTTGCCCTCGCCCGTGTGGTTGTAGACCACGTCGAGGATGACCTCGATCCCCGCCTCGTGCAGGCGGGCGACCATGGTCTTGAACTCCGACAGCACGCCGGTGGTCATGTAGCGCGGCTCGGGCGCGAAGAAGCCGACGCTGTTGTAGCCCCAGTAGTTGCGCAGGCCCTGCCCGACCAGATGCCGGTCGTCGGCGAAGGACTGCACCGGCAGGAACTCCACCGAGGTGATGCCCAGCGCCTTCAGATAGTCGATCACCGCGTGGGTGGACATGCCGGCGAAGGTGCCGCGCAACGGGGCCGGCACCTCCGGATGGCGCATGGTGAAGCCGCCGACATGCGTCTCGTAGATGACCGTGTCCGACCAGGGAACCGCCGGGTGCCGGTCGTGTCCCCAGGTGAAGGCGCGGTCGACCACCCGGCACTTCGGCATGCCACGGGCGTTGTCGCGCCGGTCGAAGGACAAATCCTCGCGCGTCGAGCCGACGCGGTAGCCGTAATGGGCGTCCGACCAGCGGAACGGCCCGAACAGCGCCTTGGCGTAGGGGTCGAGCAGCAGCTTGTTCGGGTTGAAGCGGTGCCCCGCCAGCGGCTCGTACGGCCCGTGGACGCGGTAGCCGTAGAGCAGGCCGGGCCGCGCGTCGGGCAGATAGCCGTGCCAGACCTCGTCGGTGTGCTCCGGCAGGACGACCCGCTCGACCTCGCGCTGACCAGTCTGGTCGAACAGGCACAGCTCGACCTTTTCGGCGTGGGCGGAAAAGAGGGCGAAGTTGACCCCGAAGCCGTCCCAGTTCGCCCCGAGGGGATAGGGCTTGCCGGGCCAGACGGCGGTGCGCGTGGCGGTGGAGATGGACATCAGGGCAGACTCACCACGGGCACTGGAGATCGGGCGGAACCGCAAGCGGCTTGCATCGGCGCAGCGGCTGACCTAGCCGAAGCGGATAGCCACCTCTTGCAATAAAGGAGCGGCACGCCGGTCACGTCAAGTGCGGAACGCCGCTCCTCCCTTCTCCCTTTGATCGAAACGCTGCCCCTACCCGGCCTTGCGCTCCAGCACCAGAGTGCCCAGCGGGGGCAGGGTCAGGCTGATGGAGTGCGGACGGCCGTGCCATTCCGTCTCCTCGCTCGCCACGCCGCCGGCGTTGCCGACACCACTGCCGCCATACTCGGGGGCGTCGGTGTTCAGCACCTCCTCGTAGCGGCCCGGCAGTGTGACGCCGACGCGATAGCCGTCGCGCGGCAGCGGGGTGAAGTTACAGACCACCACCACATGGTGCTCCGGATCCTCCCCGCTCTTGCGCAGGAAGGCGAGGATCGAGTTGTCGCTGTCGTTGGCCTCGATCCATTCGAAGCCCGCCGGGTCGCAGTCGGTCTGGTGCAGCGGCTTCAGGCCGCGGTACATCCGGTTCAGGTCGCGCACCAGCGCGTGCAGCCCCTGGTGCAGCGGCTCCTCCAGAAGGTGCCAGTCCAGGCTGCGCGCCTCGCTCCATTCGCGCCACTGGCCGAATTCGCCGCCCATGAACAGCAGCTTCTTGCCGGGATGGGCGAACATGAAGCCGTAATAGGCGCGCAGGTTAGCGAACTTCTGCCAGTCGTCGCCGGGCATCTTGTTGATGAGCGAGCCCTTGCCGTGCACCACCTCGTCGTGGCTGAGCGGCAGGACGAAGTTTTCCGAGAACTGGTAGATCAGGCCGAAGGTGAGCTGGTGGTGGTGGTAGCGGCGGTGGATGGGGTCCTTCGCCATATACTCCAGCGTGTCGTGCATCCAGCCCATGTTCCACTTGTAGCCGAAGCCCAAGCCCCCGAGATAGACGGGCCGCGACACCGCCGGCCAGGCCGTGGACTCCTCGGCCACCGTCATGATCCCCTGGTTCTGGCCGTAGGTCAGCTCGTTCATCCGCTTCAGGAAAGCGATGGATTCCAGGTTCTCGCGCCCGCCGAAGCGGTTCGGGACCCACTCGCCGGCCTTGCGGCTGTAGTCGAGGTAGAGCATGGAGGCCACGGCGTCGACCCGCAGCCCGTCCAGCCGGTAATGCTCCAGCCAGAACAGCGCGTTGCCGAGCAGGAAGTTCTGCACCTCCGTCCGGCCGAAATTGTAGATCAGCGTGTTCCAGTCCTGGTGATAGCCCTGGCGCGGGTCGGCGTGCTCGTAGAGGTGCGTGCCGTCGAACCAGCCCAGCCCGTGCGGGTCGGTCGGGAAGTGGCCGGGCACCCAGTCGAGCAGCAGCCCGATCCCCGCCGCGTGGCAGGCGTCCACGAAATACTTGAAGTCCTCCGGCGTGCCGTGGCGGCTGGTCGGCGCGTACATGCCGATCGGCTGGTAGCCCCAGGAGCCGTCGAAGGGATGCTCGGTGATCGGCAGCAGCTCGATGTGGGTGAAGCCCAGGTCCTTCACATAGGGCACCAGCCGGTCGGCCAGTTCCCGGTAGGTGAGGAAGCGGTCGCCCTCTTCCGGCACCCGCGCCCAGGAACCGAGATGGACCTCATAGATGGAAATCGGCGCGGTCAGGTCGGCGCTGGCGGAGCGGGTCCGCTGCCACTCGGCGTCCTGCCAGTCGTAGGACGGCAGCCCGTGCACGACCGAGGCGGTCTGGGGGCGGAACTCCGCCTGGAAGGCGTAGGGGTCGGATTTCAGCGGCAGCAGGTCGCCGCCCGCCCCCTTGATCTCGAACTTGTAGCGCTGGCCGACGGTGGCGTGGGGAACGAAGATCTCCCACACGCCGGCTTCCATCCGCTTGCGCATCGGCAGGCGCCGCCCGTCCCACTCGCAGAAATCGCCGACGACGCTAACCCGCCGGGCGTTGGGCGCCCAGACGGCGAAGGCCACGCCGGCCACGCCGTCGATCTCCCGCGGGTGGGCGCCCAGCCGCTCGAAGCTTTTAAGGTGAGTGCCCTCGGCCAGCAGATGGATGTCCAGTTCGCCCAGGACGGACCAGAAGCGATAGGCGTCCTCGAACTCCACCGTCGCCAGTGGGAACTGGACGCGCAGGCGGTAGCGGAAGCGTTCCTTGCGGTCGGGCAGGACGGCGACGAAGAAGCCCTCGTCGTGGACCTTGTCGGCCTCGCCCACCGGGTCGCCGGACGCGCTGTCGACCACCCAGAGCTTTTCCGCACCGGGGATGAAGGCGCGGACCTCGACGGGCTGGTCCTTGCCGGTCTGGTGCATGCCCAGGATCGCGAAGGGATCGCCGTGGTCGGCGCGGACGATGGCCTCGATGCCGCCGCTCAACGGCGACACGGCCTTCGGCGACGCCTCCTGCGCCTTGGCACGGTTTCCCGTTCGGATGTCGTTCGGCATCGGCTGACCTTCCCCTACCCTTGCTCGTTCTTGGGGTGTGAACATAGCGCCGGGGCGTTTGTCACACCACGCCCGCGGCGTCCTATGTCCCGTTTCGGGTTTCGCCTCAGGACTCGCCGTCCAGAAGCCCCAGCACGCCCTTCACCGGAATGCCGATCCAGTTGGGCCGGTTGGCGGCCTCGTAGGCGATCTCGTAGAGCGCCTTCTCCATAAGGAACAGCGCGAGGAGACGGCGGTCCGTTGCGGTTCCGTCCGGCACGTCCGGGCAGGCCCCCATGGCGGCGCGGTAAGCCTCCAGGAAGTTCTGCATGCTGCGCCGCTCCCAATCGAGCGCCGCCTCCATCACCGCCCCGGCCTCCTCCAGAACGCCGGTTTCGTCGATCCGGAACAGCGCCGCCCAGGTGGCGTAGTTGAAGGAACGCAGCATCCCCGCCACGTCGCGCAGCGGGCTGTGCTTGGCCCGGCGCTCCTCCAGCGACTTCGCCGGTTCGCCCTCGAAGTCGATGATGTACCAGTCGTTCTGGGCGCGCAGCACCTGCCCCAGATGGTAGTCACCGTGGATGCGGGTCTTGTCGCCCTGCGGCGGGGTGTCGGCCAGCTCGGCCAGCCGATTCATCACGTCGGCGCGGCGGGCCAGCAGCGATTCCGCCTGCTCGCGCACGGCGGGGGCCAGACGGTCCAGGGCGCCGGGCAGCGCGGCGAAGGCGGCCTCGGCCTGACGGCGGGCGGCCTCGCCCCAGCCCTTCAGGTCGTCGGCGGTGACCGGCTCCGGGTCGAAGGCCGGGTCGCCGGTCCGCTTGGCCAGCGCGCAATGGAGTTCCGCCGTGCGCTGGCCGAGCGTCGCCATCATGGCGGCGTGCATGCCGAAGGGTTCACCCTCGGTCGGCTCCTCCGGATCGTGGGTGAGGCCGAGACGAATGTCGTCCAGATCGCGCACCAGCGAATCGACGGTGCTGCTCCAGCCGTCGCCCTGGTTGCGGACATAGCCCTGGAGCACGAACAGCGCGGTCGGCGTGCCGTCCTCCGCCACATGTTCGACGGAGCCGAGCAGCGGCGGCGTGTTCTGGAAGCCCGCCACCTCGGTCAGGAACCGTCCGACCTCCAGTTCCGGATGGGCGCCGGGGGTCAGGCGGCGGAACGCCTTCAGCACGGCTTGGCTGCCCACCAGGATGGAGCTGTTGCTCTGCTCCACGCCGAGGCGGCGGATCTCGGTCTCGTCATCCACCGCAAGGTCGGCCATGCAGGCCGTGGGCGAGAAGCGCAGGTGCCCGCTCGATGCCGGAACCTCCCGGCCCTCGCGAAGGGCGGCCAGCAGGCTGCGGGTGAAGGCGTCGGCCTGCATGGCGTCGTAGATGGCGCCGGTCCGCGGGCCGCGCCGGGCCTTGGCGAGCGTGAAGGGCAGCAGCGGCCAGCCGGTGTTGCCGGCGTTCTCCTCCCAGCTCATGGCGAGCGGCAGGAAGTAGGACTGCGGCTTGGCGCCGCTCAGGGAGACGTCGGCCCGCACCATCATGAAGCCGTCGCCCGGCCCGTTGAGCCGCGCGAACATCGGGATGTGCGCGCTCTCGATGCGGCGGTCCTTGGCGGCGAACCAGCGCTGCTGCGGCAGGTAGGCCTGCAGGATGTCGCGCGCCAGCTCCTCGCCGGCGCGGCCGCTGATCAGGCTCTGCCAGCCGTCGCGCACGACGATGGTCAGCAGGTCGGGCACCGGCTCCGGCATCGTCTCGTGCCAGGAGGGCAGCGCCGCCTCGGCGGCCAGCGCGAACCAGTAGAAGCCGTAGGCGGGGATGGTCAGCAGGTAGGGCAGATCGCCGACCGGTGGGAAGACCGTCCGGCCCAGCATCTCCACCGGAACGCGGCCGCGGAACTGTTTCAGGTCCAACTCCACCGCCTGGGCGGAGCGGGACAGGTTGGCCACGCAGAGGATGACCTCGTCGCCCTCCTCCGTCGAATGGCAGCGCAGATAGGCCAGGACCTTGCGGTTGCCAGGATAGAGGAGCTGGAAGCTGCCGCGCCCGAAGGCCTTGTGCTGCTGGCGCACCGCGATCAGCCGCTTCATCCAGTTCAGCAGAGACGACGGGCTGCGCTGCTGCGCCTCGACGTTGATGGCCTGGAAGCCGTAGATCGGGTCCTGGATCGCCGGCAGATACAGCCGCGCCGGGTCGGCGCGGGAGAAGCCGCCGTTGCGGTCGGGCGACCACTGCATCGGCGTGCGCACGCCGTCGCGGTCGCCGAGATAGATGTTGTCGCCCATGCCGATCTCGTCGCCGTAATAGAGCACCGGCGTGCCCGGCATCGACAGCAGCAGGCTCTTCAGCAGCTCGATCTTGCGGCGGTCGTTCTGGAGCAGCGGGGCGAGGCGCCGCCGGATGCCCAGGTTGATGCGCATGCGCCGGTCGGCGGCGTAGAAGTCCCAGAGATAGTCCCGCTCCCGGTCGGTGACCATCTCCAGCGTCAGCTCGTCATGGTTGCGCAGGAAGATGGCCCACTGGCATTCGTCCGGGATGTCCGGGGTCTGGCGCATGATGTCGGCGATGGGGTGCCGGTCCTCCATGGCGACGGCCATGTAGATTCGCGGCATCAGCGGGAAGTGGAAGGCCATGTGGCATTCGTCCCCGCCCTTCTCCAGGTCGCCGAAATAGGGCAGCACGTCCTCCGGCCACTGGTTCGCCTCAGCCAGCAGCATGCGGTCGCCGTAACCCTTGTCGATCTCCGTGCGGATCGCCTTCAGGACGTCGTGGGTTTCCGGCAGGTTCTCGTTGTTGGTGCCCTCGCGCTCCTTCAGGTAGGGCACGGCGTCGAGCCGCAGCCCGTCCACCCCCATGTCCAGCCAGAAGCGCATGACGTTCAGCACCTCCTGAAGGACCTTCGGATTGTCGAAGTTCAGGTCGGGCTGGTGCGAGTAGAAGCGGTGCCAGAAATAGGCCTGCGCCTCGGAATCCCAGGTCCAGTTGGACTTTTCCGTGTCGCAGAAGATGATGCGGGTGCCCTGGTACTTCTGGTCGGTGTCGGACCAGACGTAGAAGTTCCGATGGTTCGATCCCGGCTTGGCCTGACGGGCGCGCTGGAACCACGGGTGCTGGTCGGAGGTGTGGTTGATGACCAGTTCCGTGATCACGCGCAGGCCGCGGTCGTGGCATTCGCGCAGGAAGCGCTTGAAATCCTGGAGATTGCCGTAGGACGGGTTGACCGCCTTGTAGTCGGCGATGTCGTAGCCGTCGTCGCGCAGCGGCGAGGGATAGAAGGGCAGCAACCACAGCGTGGTGACGCCAAGCTCCTGGATGTAGTCGAGCTTCTGCGTCAGTCCGGCGATGTCGCCGATGCCGTCGTTGTCGGCGTCGAAGAACGCCTTGACGTGAAGCTGATAGATGACCGCGTCCTTGTACCAGAGCGTGTCGTTCCGATCGATCCGGCCATTGTCCGAGTTCTTCATACCGCCGCCGTCGCTCCGCTGGTCTGGTGGAGCGGGGCCGTCGGACGGGCAGGAAATCCCGCGCCCATCCGGCAGCCGCGCCACATCATAAACCAGTTAGAGTTGGGTCCGTTCCACGGCAAAGGCAACGTTGGACGCGAAACCTGCGATGGCGGACCACCATCGGAGGCAGTGCCGGCGTCAGGCGGAGGTCCGCTTCCGTTTGGCGCCTTGGGTCAGGTTCCGGTAGACCCCCTGATCCTCTTCGATGAAATGGGCGATCAGGCGGTGTTCGACCCAGTTGGTCAATTCGTTGGGCGTGCAGAAGACGACCCCGTACGGCCCTTCGAACCTCAGGGCCAGCAGCTCTTCGGTGATCTCCCGGTGCAGCCGCTTGTGCTTCTCGACAGCGCCGCTCTTGGCGTCGATCCAGAACTGTTCCTCGTCGGAGAAGTGCTCCCCCGTGTACTTGACCAGGGCGGCGAAGGCGTTCTGGATGATCTTGTAGCCCTGCCCCGCCGCCACCGCCATGTGCAGCAGCCCGGCCAATTCCAGAAGGGTCCGGTGCTGTTCGTCGATGGACTCGTTTCCGACCGTGTATTCGGACTTCCACGGGAAGCGGGCGGATGGCTGCATGGGAGGCCTGCCGATAACGGCTGTGCTGAAGGTAGGGGAGCGCCGCAAGATAGCATCCCGAACCGCCCGCCGGGGTCGGACAACTTGCCGCAAATCGAGTCCCTGCCCACCACGATAGATGCAATTTTCGACAAATTACATCAACCGCGCAGCATCAGCCTTCCACCGGTCTCGTCATATAGGTCATCCCGCCGCCGTAGGAGGCGAGCTTGGCCGCCAGCCCATCCCCACCGTCATGGGGCAGGAATCCCTGCGCATCCCAGAAGGCCCGCGCGCCGGGGGTGGAGGTCAGGGCCAGCCAGCGAAACCCCTGCCGCGCCGCCAGCGCGTTCATGCGCTCCAGGGCGGCTACTCCCAACCCCAGTCCTCGCGCCTCGGGCAGCAGGGCGACGTCGTGCAGATAGAGGCAGTCCGGCGCCTCCGGCAGCGCGCCGAGCGGTGAATCGAGCGGCGGCGGAACGCCCAGCCGACCCGGATGCGTGACGACGTAGCCGATGCAGCTTCCGGCCGCCTCCGCCCCATGAACTTCCGCCATCGCGCAGCCCTCCGGATAAAGGGCCAGACGTTCGGCGAAGACGGCGCGATCCTCCGGGTAGTCGGGGTGCACGACCTCGGCGATGGCCATCACGCGGTCCAAGTCCGCCGTTTCCATGGCGCGCCAGCCCGCCTTCATCCGCATTCTCCCATCCTTCCCGCCCTTTCCAGCCTTCCAGCCCACCATCCGGGCGCGCTATGGTGACCGTTCGCACACCAGCCGACCGGAGGACCACCCATGACCGACACCGCCGCGGCGAGCCTGCTGCCCAAGGTGCGGACCATCGCCCACGAAGCGGGTCAGGTGATCCTGCGCTTCTACAACGACGGCATCGACGCCGCCACAAAGGTCGACGGCAGTCCGGTCACCCAGGCCGATCTGGCCGCCGAGCATGTCATCACCCCGGCCCTGCACCACATCGCCCCCGGCATTCCGGTGGTGGCCGAGGAGGCCGTGGCCGCCGGGCACCGGCCGGACATTTCCGGCGGGCGGTTCTGGCTGGTCGACCCGCTCGACGGCACCAAGGAGTTCATCAGCCGCAACGGCGAATTCACCGTCAACATCGCCCTCATCGACGGCGGTCGCCCGATTCTGGGCGTCGTCTACGCGCCGGCCACCGGCGACCTCTACGCCGCCTGCGGGGCTGGCACCGCGGTTCATTGGGTGGAAGGCCGCCACGACTACCCGATCCAGGTGCGCAAGCCGCCGCCCGACGGGCTGACGGTGGTCGCCAGCCGTTCCCACGGCAGCGGCAGCGAACTGGACAGCTTCCTGGCTGGCTACACGGTGAAGAACCGGGTGACCTGCGGCAGCTCCCTGAAATTCTGCACGGTGGCGTCGGGCAAGGCCGACCTCTACCCCCGCTTCGGCCCGACCAGCGAATGGGACACCGCCGCCGGCCACGCCATCCTCGCCGCCGCCGGCGGCCGGGTGGAGCAGCCCGACGGCTCGCCCTTCCTCTACGGCAAGGCCGACATCGTGAACCCCCATTTCGTTGCGTATGGATGGTGACGACGCTGTGTGACGCGGCCGTCGCGGTGCTGACCACCGCGGCGCCGCTGGAGAAGGTGCGCCTGACGCGGGACTACGCCGCGGCGTGGCGCGATGGACGCATCACTGCGTTCGGCGCGCTGGTCCCGCCGGAGCGCCCCGCCCGTCCGGAGCGCCCGCCGCTGATGCTGCCCCGCGACATGCCCAAGCGCGGGCGCGGCGGCAGCGCGCAGAACCGCCTCGCCCTGCTCCACGCGCTGGCCCACATCGAGCTGAACGCCATCGACCTCGCCTGGGACATCGTGTGCCGCTTCGTCGGCGAGGGGATGCCCAAGGGCTTCACCGACGACTGGGTGCAGGTCGCCGACGACGAGGCCCGGCATTTCCAGATGCTGGAGGAGCGGCTGAACCAGCTTGGCTCCGGCTATGGCGAGTTGCCGGCCCATGACGGGCTGTGGCAGGCCGCGACCACCACCGCCCACGACCTCGCCGCCCGGCTGGCCGTGGTGCCGATGGTGCTGGAGGCGCGCGGGCTCGACGTCACCCCGGAGACCGTCCGCCGCCTGCGCGAGTTCGGCGATGCGGAAAGCGCCGCTCTGCTCCAGACCATCCATGACGAGGAGATCACCCACGTCGCCGCCGGGCGCCGCTGGTTCGGCCATCTCTGCGCCAAGCGCGGCGTGGACCCGGTGGAGACGTGGCAGGATCTGGTGAAGCGGTATTTCCGCGGCGGCCTGAAGAAACCCTTCAATGTGACCAGCCGCCAAGCCGCCGACTTCGGCCCGGAATTCTACGAGCCGATCGCGGAGTGACGCCCACATCCTTCGTTCCCCTCTCCCGTCCCGGGAGAGGGAGGGGCCCACGCGTGAGCGTGGGAGGGTGAGGGTACCAGCAAGGATCGGCGCCTTGATCCTCGCTCGACCCTCACCCGCCCGCTTCGCGGGCACCCTCTCCCGGGACGGGAGAGGGGAACACTTTTTACCCCCGCAACAGCTTCGGGTTGGCGATGCCCAGCCGGGCCTGGACGATCTCCTCCAGGCACTCCATCAGCACATCCTGACCGTCGTGGTCGAAGTCGCCCGCGGCGATCTCGATGCACAGCCGGTGCTGAAGGGCCTCCACCCGCTGGCGCAGGTCGGCGCCCGACAGGCTGTCGTCGGCGTCCTCGCCGTAGAGCAGGGCCAGCGCCGCCAGCATGGCGTGGCCGGCCTCGTCCGCGCCGGCCAGCTCGCGCTGCACGATGCCGAGCGCGTTGGCGATCATCAGCGCCGTGTAGCGCTGGGCCGGCGGGATGTGGGGAAGCAGGTCCGTCCGGAAGGTTTCCGCGGTGATGCCCAGAAGTTCCTGGGCGTTCGGGCTGGTGCGCATCAGGCGACCCTCTCTTCGTCGGCATCGCCGGACGGCGCGGCGCCCATCGTCGCCGGGGCGGACGCCGTCAGCCCCAGCCCGTGGATGTGGCGCAAAAGGTCCAATTCGATCTCCGGCAGCATCCGCCCGGTCAGCGCCAGTTCCAGCGAAGGCTCCTCGCCCGAGGTGTGGCGGCGCCCCTGGAGGACCGCGATGGCCGCCCAGCGCATGTAGGCGGCGGTTTCCCAATAGGCGACCGCCCGCGGGTCCACCCGGCGGCCCGAGGTCTCCTCGTACCCGGCGTAGAAATCCTCCCGCGCGGCCAGCCCGCCCGCCTCGCGGTCGTGGCGCCCGAACCGCCAGGAGCGGGCGCAGAACCAGCCGAGATCCTCCATGGGGTCGCTGAATCCCGCGAACTCCCAATCCAGGATGGCGGTCAGCCCGCCGTCCTTCACCAGATAGTTCCCGGTGCGGTAGTCGCGGTGGCAGAGCACCAGCTCGCCCGGCGGCGGCGCGTGGATTTCCAGCCACCGCAGGCCCCAGGCCAGCACGGCGTCGCGCAGCGCCAGATCACCCAGCCAGTCGCGATAGGCGTGGACGCAGTCGAGCGCCGGCGACGCGGCCGGCACCGGCAGACCCTCCAGCCCCGGCGTGTCCGGCCCGGCTTGGTGCAGTCGGCCGAGCTGCCGGCCAAGCTCGCGGGCGAGGCCGCGCTGCGGCTGGTCGGCCTTCACCACCTTGTGCCCGGCGCCGATGCCCTCGGCGCGGCGCATGATGTAGAAGTCGGCGCCGAGAACCGCCGGGTCGCCGCAGGCGGCGATGGGTTCGGGTGCCGCCACCCCGGCGCCGAAGGCGGCGCGCAGCACGGCGAACTCCTGCGCCTTGGAGATGCTGGCCTTCATGCCGGACGACGCCGCGCCGCCGCCCGGCTGGGCGCGCAGCACGCAGGCGTGCCGCCCGGCTTGCGGCCCGTCGTCGATGTCCAGAGTCACCGCGAGGTTGAGCGAGATGGCTCCCCCGCCCAGGGTGCCTTCGTCGGCCACCGACACGCGCGTCGCGCCGGTCGCCCCGGCCAGCCACGATTCCAGCCGCGGCCGGCTTTCCCCGTCGATCAGTGCGCCCATCCCATCACCCCCAGGCCCAGAAGCCGTCGCCCTCGTCCATGTAGAATCGCGCCAGGACCATCTTGTGGACCTCCGACGCCCCGTCCACCAGCCGGGCCTGCCGGGCGTAGCGGTACATCCACTCCAGCGCCGTGTCCTTCGAATAGCCCCTGGCCCCGCAGAGCTGGATGGCCGTGTCCACCGCCTTGTGCAGCGTGTCGGCGACATGGACCTTGGCCATCGACACCTCCTTGCGGGCGAAGTCGCCGCGGTCGAGCTGCCACGCCGCCTTCATGACCAGCAGCCGCCCGATCTCGATCTGCATGGCGACGTCGCCCATCATCCACTGCACGCCCTCGTGACCGGCGAGCGTGGTGCCGAAGCTCTCGCGCTCGCGCACATAGGCGGCGGCGATCTCCATGGCCCGCTTGGACAGGCCGGTCCAGCGCATGCAATGGGTCAGCCGTGCCGGGCCGAGACGGATCTGCGTGGCCTTCAGCCCGTCGCCGACCGTCATCAGGACATTCTCGTCGGAGACTTCCAGCCCGTCGAAGCGCAGCTCGCAATGGCCGCCATGCTCCTCCGGCCCCATGATCGGGATGCGGCGGACGATCTCCCAGCCGGGCTGGTCCTTGTCGAACAGGAAGGCGGTCAGCCCCTTGCGCTTGTCGTCGGAGGTGCGGGCGATCAGGATGAAATGCTGCGCCTCGCCCGCCCCGGTGATGAACCATTTGTGGCCGGAGATCACCCAGCGGTCGCCCTTGCGCTCCGCCCGGGTCTTCATCATCGAGGGGTCGGAACCGCCGCCGGGATGCGGCTCGGTCATCGCGAAGGCGGAGCGCACCTTGCCGTCGACGATGGGCTGGAGCCAGCGCTCCTTCTGCGCCTCGGTCGCCACCTTGTTGAGAAGCTGCATGTTGCCGTCGTCGGGTGCGGCACAATTGAAGCAGACCGGCCCGAAGATGGAGCGGTTCATCTCCTCGTAGGCGGCGGCCATGCCGACGATGCCCAGCCCCTGCCCGCCGCGATCCTTCGGCATCTGCGGTGCCCACAGCCCCGCGGCCTTCACCTCCCCGCGCAGGCGCTCCAGCAGGGCGGGCGCGATGTTCTCATGCGCGTCGTAGGAGGCCGGGTCGGCTTCCAGCGGCAGGATGCGCTCCTCCACGAAGGCGCGCACGCGGCGGCGGAACTCCTCGATCGGCGGGGGCAGGCTGAAATCCATCGGTTCGGGTCCTCTCCGTCGTTTTTTCTTGATTACAGGCTGCTGACCAAGTGACCGCCGTCCACCGGCACGACCGCCCCGGTCATGTAGGCCGACGCGTCGGAGCAGAGCAGCAGCAGCGGCCCGTCGAGGTCCGCCAGCCGCCCCAGCCGCCGCTGCGGCACCCGCCGGATCAGCGCCTGCCCGGCGTCGGTCGCCAGGAAATCGCGGTTCAGGTCGGTTTCCATGTAACCAGGGGCCAGCGCGTTGACGCGGATGCCGTAACGCGCCCATTCCAGGGCCAGCGCCTGGGTCATCTGCACCAGCCCGGCCTTCGACGCCGTGTAGGCCACGACATGGCCGGCCACCCGCAGCCCGAGGATGGAGGCGATGTTGACGATCGACCCGCCCCGCCCCTGCTCCCTCATCACGCGCGCCGTCTCCTGCGCGGTGAGAAAGGCGCCCTTCAGATTGGTGTCGATGACGCGGTCCCACTCCTCCTCGGCGTAATCGAGCGCTGGCTTGGCGACGGTGGCCCCGGCGTTGTTGACGAGGATGTCCAGCCCGCCGAGCGCGCCCGCCGCCTCGCGGACGCCGTTGCGGACGGAGGCGGCGTCGGTGACGTCGAGCGGCACGGCGATGGCCTGCCCGCCCGCCGCTTCGATCTCCGCGACGGCGGCGTCCAGGCTCTCGCGCCGCCTTGCCGCCAGCGCGACGCGGGCGCCCGCCGCGGCCAGCACGCCCGCGAAGTGACGGCCCAGGCCGGAAGAGGCCCCGGTGACCAGGGCGGTACGGTTGGTGAGGGTGAGGGTCATGGAGGTCCTGAGTCTGTGAAGATGAGGTTCATGCGTCGGGCCCCCTCCCTAACCCTCCCCCGCTTCGCAGGGGAGGGAACAAGCTCCTCCCCCTGCGGAAGCGGGGGGAGGTTTGGGAGGGGGGCTCCGATGCGACCACTCCCCTCTCACAACCCCCTCGCCTGCTCGCGCAGCACGAACTTCTGGATCTTCCCAGTCGAGGTTTTCGGAAGGGCCCCGAACACCACCGTCCGGGGCGCCTTGAAATGGGCGAGATGGTCGCGGCACCAGCCGATCACCTCGGCCTCGGTCACCCGCCCCTCCGATCCCGGCTTCAGCGTGACGAAAGCGCAGGGAGTCTCGCCCCATTTCGCATCGGGACGGGCGACGACGGCGGCCTCCATGACGTGGGGGTGTTTGTAGAGAACCTCCTCGACCTCCAGCGAGGCGATGTTCTCGCCGCCGGAGATGATGATGTCCTTGGCGCGGTCCTTGATCTCGACGTAGCGGTCGGGGTGCAGCACGGCGAGGTCGCCGGTGTGCAGCCAACCGTCGCGCAGCGCTTCGTCGGTCGCCGCCGGGTTCTTCAGGTAACCCTTCATCACCGTGTTGCCGCGCAGCGCCAGTTCGCCCAGCGTCTCGCCGTCGGCGGGCACTTCGCGGCCCGTGTCGGGGTCGAGCACGGTCTGCTCGGACATGGTGACGTTGGGCACGCCCTGGCGGGCCATCTTCACCGCCCGTTCCTCCAGCGGCAGCTCCGCCCAGCCCTCCTGCCACGCGCAGCCGGTGGAGGGGCCGTAGCATTCCGTCATGCCGTAGAGGTGGGTCAGGCGGAAGCCCATCCGCTCCATCCCCGCGATCACCGCGCTGGGCGGCGCCGCCCCGCCGGTCGCCACCTGGACCGGCCCGTGGTCGAAGGCGCGCTTCACCGCGTCCGGCGCGTGGATCAGCATGGTCAGCACGACCGGCGCGCCGCAGAGGTGGGTGACCTTCTCTTCGGCGATCAGACGGAAGATCGCCGCCGGGTCGACGGCGCGCAGGCAGACATGGGTCGCCCCGACCGCCGTCACCGCCCAGGGGTAGGTCCAGCCGTTGCAGTGGAACATGGGCAGCGTCCACAGATAGACGCTGTCGGGGCGCAGCCCGAAGGTGATGACGTTGCCGAGCGCGTTCAGATGGGCGCCGCGGTGATGGTACAGAACGCCCTTGGGGTTGCCGGTGGTGCCGGAGGTGTAGTTGAGCGCGATGGACTCCCACTCGTCCTCGGGCATGCGCCAGGGCGCCTCGGGATCACCGGTCTTGAGGAAGTCCTCATACTCCAGATCGCCCACCGGGTCGGCGTCCTGCGCCGCCGGATCGTCGATCCACACCACCCGCGGCGGGGCCGCCATGCGCTCCAGCGCGGCGCGGGCCACCGCGGACAGGCCGCGGTCCACCAGGAACAGGCGGCTTTCCGCGTGCTCCAGGATGAAGGCGACGGCGGGCGCGTCGAGCCGCGTGTTGATGGCGTTCAGCACCGCCCCGGCGCCGGGAATGCCGAAATGCGCCTCCAGCATCGCCGGGGTGTTGAAGGCCAGGACCGACACCACCTCCCCCGGCCGGACGCCGGCCCGGCTCACCGCGGAGGCCAGCGCGCGGGCGCGGCGCTCGACCTCCGACCAGCTCCGCCGCAGGGGGCCGTAGACCACGGCGGTCTTGTCCGGATAGACCATCGCGGAGCGGCGCAGGAAGTCCAGCGGCGTCAGCGGCACATGGTTGGCCGTGCGCCTGGACAGACCTGCGGACGGAGTGGTGGCGTCCACGCTCGTCTCCTTCCCTGTTCTGCGGTCCCTGAGTCAGGGCCGGCGCCTCATGCCGGACGCCTTGCTGATGATGGTAGTCACGAACCATTGGGCAGAACAAGATTCACCTTTGGTCGGTCCTTCCCCCTATGCCCGCAAGAACGTGGCAGGGGCGGGCGAGCGCGTTACCGCCTCTGGCGCCGCGGTTGCGGGCCGTCCGCCCGCTACACTGTCCGGCATCGAGCCGTATGGGGGCGACCATGACGACGGTGCGGATCGCGTTCGACAAGGAACTGGTGCTGTCCGGGCATTTCCTGCTGAAGCATCTGGAGAAGCCGGAGTTGCAACGCCTCGCCGCCAGCGCCCGGCTGGCCTATTTCCGGCCCGGCGCGGTCATCTTCCAGAAGGGCGACCCCGGCGACAGCATGATGGCGGTCATCCGCGGGCGGGTGAAGATCTGCTCCCACTCCACCGACGGCAAGGAGCTGGTGCTGAACATCATCAACAAGGGCGGCCTGTTCGGCGAGATCGCCCTGCTCGACGGCGAGCCGCGGACCGCCGACGCCGTGGCGCTGGAGGAGACCGACCTGCTGGTGCTCGACCGCTCCAAGTTCGTGCCGCTGCTCAACGAGCGCCCGGCGGTGGCGCTGCAACTCATCACGGTGCTGTGCAAGCGCCTGCGCCAGACCAGCGAGCATCTGGAGGACACGCTGTTCCTGGAGGCGTCGTCGCGCTTCGCCCGCGCGCTGATGCGTCTCGCCGACGTGTTCGGCAAGCCGGCGCCGGGCGGGCTGAAGCTGGACATCAAGCTGTCGCAGCAACAGCTTGGATGCTTGGTTGGCGTCTCGCGGGAAAGCATCAACAAGCTGCTTGGCGAATGGCAGCGCAACGGCGTGATCGCCGTGGAATCCGGGCGGATCACCCTGCTCGACCGTAACGCGCTGGAGGAGATCGCCGAGGCGAATGGGTAGGGTGTCGCGTGGTGCCCCCACCCCGGCCCTCCCCCGCTGCGCAGGGGAGGGAGATTTTGGCGAGGCGGCGGCAGTCCCCTCCCCTGCGTCAGCGGGGGAGGGTTAAGGTGGGGGCCCGACGCAACCACTCCCCCTCAATTTAACTCCCGCAGCACCCTCATCCCGTTGTTCAGATACCGCACGTCGGGATCGTAGAACAGGCGCGCCGTGTCGGTGATGTCAGCCAAACCGCCCCGCCAGGACCCGCCGCGCAACACGCGCTCCCGGCAGTTGGCGGACGTCCAGGCGCTGCCGTCCGTCGGCGCGCCCGCATAGTCCGCGTGCCAGCAGTCGGCGACCCACTCCGCCACGCCGCCGTTCATGTCGTGCAGCCCGAAGGGATTCGGCTTGTAACTGCCGACCGAGGCCGGGGTCAGCCGTTCCTGCGCGCCGCCGCAGTCCTTGCAGTTGGCGAGCGTCCCCGTCTGCCCGTCCCACCAGTAGCGGCCGGTCGTGCCGCCGCGCGCCGCGTATTCCCACTCCGCCTCGGACGGCAGGCGGTAGCGCTGGCCGGTCTTCTGGCTCAACCACTTCGCGTAGGCCTGGGCTTCCAGCCAGGAGATGTTGTGGATCGGGGTGTTGTCGGTGGGCTTGGTCATGCGCGGCATGCCGCCGGTGCAGCCGCCGCCCTCGACGCAGGCGCGCCACTCGGCCACCGTCACCTCGTAGGCGCCGAGCGCGAAGGGCTTGACGATGGTCACCTTGTGCACCGGACGCTCCGAGCGGTCGCCCTGGTCGCTGCCCATGCTAAAGCTGCCGGGCGCGATGCGCACCATCACCGGGCAGTCCGGGCAATCCTGGAAGCTGGCCGACTTGCTGTGGTTGCGCACCGCGCTGTTCCCGTTGCCGCTCGGGGGCGCCGCGGCCACCTGTTCCGGCGCCGGGGCCGGCTGCGGCGGTGCCGGTGGAGTCGGTGCCGGTGGAGTCGGTGCCGCAGCCTCGACGACCGGAGCGGGGGCCGGGGGCGAAGCCGGAGGAGGAGCCGGTTGGGTCGGTGGCGGCGGCCGAGCCGACGCGACCTCCGGCGGCTTGGCGGCAGGGGCCAGCGCGCCCAGCTTCTCCCGTGCCGGCTTGGCGTAGGCACCGTTGCCGAACAGCCGCAGGAAGGCCTCGAAGTCGGCGGGCTCGCGGCTGCCCTTGACCATCTGCCACAGCGATTCCTCCAGCACCGGCGCCGCCGGGGTGGCGCCCGGCGGGGCGATTTCCAGCGCCACGGTGCCGGTCGCCTTGCCGCCCTTGCCGTCCTCCACCTGATAGGTGAAGGCGCCGGCGGCCCCGGCCCGCTCCTGCTCCGGGTCGAAGGTCAGCCGGGTCAGCCCCTCGGCCGGCAGGCGGTCGCCGGGACGGACCAGGGTGGCGCCGTCGCGCACCTTGCCGCGGTCGGGCACGGCGGTGACGGTGATGGTCAGCGGGTCGCCGTCGGGGTCCGCCGGCGGCTCGATGGCCAGGAGGTTCGGCAGGGCGCGGACGGTGCGCGCCCCGGCGACGACCGGCGGGCGGTTGCTGGGCTTGATGGTGATCGCCACCCCGCCCCGCACCACGCCGCCGCGCCCGTCCATGATCGCGAAGTCCAAGCGCCCGGCGTCCCCCACCATCGTCGCGTCCGGCTTGAAGCTGGTGGCGGCGAGTTGCTCGACGGTCAGGTAGTCGCCGATCAGCACGGTACGGTCGCCGATGCGCACGCTGCCGCCGCGCGGCAGGCCGGAGATCTGGGCGAAGAGCTGGTCGTCGTCCGGATCGGTCGGGCGCCCGATGCGCAGCGGCTCGGCGTCGGCGCGGTCGGACAGCTCCAGCGGACGGATCTCGCCGAGCACCGGCGGGCGGTTGGGCGGGCGCGGGTTGAAGTAGAAGGGTGCAGCCCCCAGCGAGCCGAAGATGTAGGGCTCCTGCCGCCCGTTGGTCGCCTGCCGCACGGTGTCGCGCACGTTGCGGAAGAACAGGCTCAACTCCAGCCCTGGCGTCTGGAGATGCTGGAGCAGCGCGTCCGTGTAGGGGCTGTGGTCGCTCTGCCCGTCCTCGGCCAGCTGGTCGGCGCGGGTGGCCATGGCGACCAGCGTGTCGCTCGGCGTATCGTCGACGCGGGCGAAGCCGTAATTGACCTGGATGCGGTTCTGCCCGGCCTGCTTCAGCCGGTCCACGAAGGGGTTGTTGCGGCAGGAATCGAGCATCAGGATGCCCAGCTTGCGCGCCTGCGACAGCTCGCCCAGCATCAGGTTCAGCGGCATCGCCTCGTAGACGAGGTCGCGCTCGCGCTCCAGCCTGGCGTCGGCCGGGACGATGTAGTTGTTGCCGCCCACCTGGATGCCGTGCCCGGCGTAGAAGATCACCGCCACGTCGGCCTGCGAGGCGCGGATGCCAAAGTCGCGCAACGCCCGCTCGAAGCCGCGGTTGTCCATGTCGAACTTCTCGTCCACGTCGAACTGCAGCTTGCGCAGGGCCTCGGCGATGGCCTTGGCGTCGTTGACAGGGTTCTGGAGTTCGGGCGCGAACTCGTACTTGCCGATGCCGACGACCAGCGCGATGCGCTTCTCCGGTGATTGGGAGGCCTGGGGCGGCGGAGATTGAGGGGGAGCGGATTGGGCTGACGCCCCTGGTGCCCAGCCGA
Organism: Azospirillum brasilense; assembly: GCF_005222205.1. Taxonomy (NCBI): domain Bacteria; kingdom Pseudomonadati; phylum Pseudomonadota; class Alphaproteobacteria; order Rhodospirillales; family Azospirillaceae; genus Azospirillum; species Azospirillum brasilense. The sequence goes on from NZ_CP032345.1 coordinate 469,002, forward strand.
GAAGGCCCAGCAACAGCAGGACGAAGGCGAGCGACCAGAGGTCCCTGCCCAAACGATGCTGCGTCGAGGGTCCGTCGAACATCGGCCGGCTCCATGGTGGGAAGGCGGTTGCGCACCCCATACCCGGCACCCATCGGCATAAAATTGCCGCTCTCCCCAGGTTAATATTTCGATTCCTGCGTACCAAGCGTTCATTCAGCCTAATCCCGAATACGGAGAAGCCCGGTCACTCCCCGGCCTCCGCCGCGGGCCGCACCTCCTCCCCCTCCCGGTCGAGGACCAGCCAGGCGCGGACCGCCTTGCGCTTGCCCTTCAGCGCCATCTCGCCGACCGGCAGCCCGGCCACCGTGCCCTGCACCGCCGTCCAGGTGGGTTCCCCGATGACGATCCGGCAATGGGGGGAGGAGCGCATGCTCACCGTCTTGCCCAGCGCCTCCAGCCGGGCCGCCGTGTTGGCGGTGTCGCCGAGCAGCGAATATTCCATGTGCCGCAACCCGCCCAGGCTGCCCGCCACCAGCGGCCCCGTGTGGATGCCGACGCGGATGCCGATGGCCGGCAACCCCTCCGCCTGCCAGCGCTTGTTCAGCTCCCGAAGCTCCCGCCCCATCTGGATGGCGCAGCGCACGGCGCGCTCGGCGTCGGCGTCGATCTCCGCCTGGGTGGTGCGGGCGACGGGGGCGCCGAAGACCGCCAGGATGGCGTCGCCGATGAAGCGCAGAACGATCCCGTCATGCGCGGCCACCACCCGCACCATGGCGTCGAGATAACCCTCCAGCCAGAGGATCAGCGGTTCCGGCTCCAGCGCTTCGCAGACGGTGGTGAAGCCCTCGATGTCGGAGAAGAAGACGGTGGCGGTCAGCTCCTGGGGGCGGGGGCGTCCGCCGGCCAGGAAGGTCGCGCGCTCCCGCCAGATCTCGTCGGCGACGGGCTGGGAGACGTGGTTGGCGAACAGCTGCATCAGGCTGCGGCGGTCGGCGCGCTCCTTCAGCGACAGATGCGCGGTCATCGCCGCGATGCCACCCAGCCACGCCGCCGAGGGCGCCATCATCGCCACCAGCGGCCCGCCCTGGGCGAACAGCGCCAGCGCCGCCGCCCACAGCCCCAGCAGCCCGAGCAGGCTGGCCGGCACCAGCAACCACACCGGCCAGCCGGCCAAGGCCAGCGCCACCCCCGCGGCGCTCAGCGCCAGAACCAGCGCGACGACCCAGGCGTCGGACAGGTCGCGGCTGGTCCGTCCGTCGAGGATCTGGGCCAGCGCGTGGGCCTGGATCTCGACCCCCGGCGTGGACAGACCGGCGACCGACAGCGGCGTGCGGTGCTGGTCCACCCCGACCAGGACGGTGCCGACCACGGCGATCCGCCCGGCCAGCCAGCCGCGCGGCAGCATCCCCACCATGTCCGCCGGATAGGTCGGGAAGGGCGGCGCATCCGGCGACGGGCGGGCGTGCCAGTCGATGCGGAAGGGCTCCGCCGGGACCTCCCCCCTTGCCGTCCCTCCGGCGACCTGGGCCATCCGCGCCGGGAAGCTGGGCAGCCCGTCCGGACCGCGCGGCACATGCCAGCGCACCGTGCCGTCCAGCCGGTCCTTGGCGAGGTTGGCGTGGCCGTGCGGGATGCCGTCGAGGAACCGCCCGAGGTAGCGCCGCTGCTCCTCGGTCAGCGGCGTGTCGCCGAGCGCCGTGATGGCGACCACCGGCACCGTGGCGCGCTGGATGCGCTGGCGCAGCCGCTCGTCGAGCGCCGGCAGGGTCGGCTGGTCGAACAGGATGTCCAGCCCGATCGCCCGCACCCCGGCCGCCTCCAGCGTCCCCACCAGATCGGCGAGGAAGCCGCGGTCGACCGGCGACCGGCAGGCCAGCGTGGCGAACAGGTCCTCCCCCAGCGTGACCAGCACGATGCCGGGATGCTGCGGGGCGGACGGCGTGAAGTAGGCGATGGCGAGGTCGCGGAAGCTCTCGTCGGCGGAGCGCAGGGGCGGCACCAGCCGGGTCAGCCCCAGCGCCGCCGCCGACACGCCGACCACCGCGGCCAACCCCACGAATCCTCTGGCGAACTCTCTGGCGAGCCATGGGGCTTTCACCCAATCCAGCCTGCCCCCCGATGTCCCCAACGGCGGCGCCCTCACTCCACGCGCAGGATCACCTGCGCCATCACCAGATCGGTCTGCTTCAGCGAGGCGAGCGTCCGCTCCAGCCGGGCCGCCGCCTCGTCGGTCAGCGGCCGGAAGGCGTCCTGCCGACCCGGCAGGTCGGCGCCGAGATCGCGCCCGGCGGCGAAGCAGCGCACCTCCTGGTCGGCGGACAGGCTCCCCGACCGCTCCGCCGCGCGCAGCGGCACCGGCATGCGGTCGCCGGCCAGCGTCAGGGTATGGTGCCCCTCCAGCAGCGAGCTGGCCGACGGCCCCGGCGGGTAGATCGGCGTCAACTGGCCGCGCGTGTTGCGCAGGTAGCAGTAGAGATGCGCGTCCCGGTTCGTCTGGAGCACCAGCGTCACCGCCTCCCCGGACCGGTAGGTCGGGTAGAGGCCGCGGTCGGTGGCGAGATAAAGGTTCAGCGGCGCCACGCTGTCCCGCACCGGGTCGAGCAGGGCCGCCGCCTGCGCGGCGCAGCCGGCGCCGGCCAGCCGGACGGCCAGCTCCGCGCCCTGCCCTGCCCCGACGCCTTCGGCGGCGATCACGCGCAGGGTCAGGCTGTGGCGCACCCGCCCGTCCGGCCCGGCGACGGAGACGGCGGTGCCGTCGGTCATCGGCAACTCGCGCGGCCAGGGCACCGCGGCTCCCTTGTCCCAGCGCAGCGTGGAGGTGGCCTCGCGCCCCTCCGCGCGCAGGGTGGCCGGGATGAGCGCCGGGTCGGCGGGCTTGCGCAGCAGAACCGTGCCGCCGGACTTCACGCATTGGGTTCCGGGGCGGCCGGGATCAAGGGTGAAGACCTGCTCCTCCCCCTTCTGCATCGGGGTACCGACCGCGCGGGCGGCGCCCAGGTCGGTCTGGAAGAAGCGCTCCCCGCCGACGAGGCTGCCGACGCCGGTCCAGCCCGAGGCGTCGGGCATACGGTCCAGCGGCCCGTCAAACGGCCCCTTGACCCGCAGCATGCGCCCGTTGGCGAACAGGAACATGGCGTTGGCGCCGTCCGGCACGCTGACCGCCGCGCCGTCGGGGACCAGTTGCCCCTGGGCGTAGCCGGGGGCTGTGGAGGCGACGACCACAGCGGGCTCCGCCGCCGCGCGGCCGGTGGTGAGACCGACCGCCGCGACGGCGGCCAGGGTCAGGGCCGCCGCCACGAGTCCGCTCAGGGTCCTGTGCGCCATGCTGGCCTCCACCGGCGGGGATCGCGGAATCATTGGCGTTTCGCGGACGCCTGTCCAGGCGGCGAAGGGGGAAGGGCGGGGCTGCGGACCCGGCCCAAAGAAGGGCTGGCGCCGTGAACGGACGGGCATGGTCGGACCTCCGAAATGATGCGCGCCGGCCAAAGCGCCGGCCCGTCGAGGCTAGACGGCGGAAGACAGCGGCCGCTGTGAGGCGCAGCACAAAGTTGCGCAGGAGTTGGCCCCCTCCGACGTAATGAGTGTGGCGGGCGCCACAGCGCGGCCCGGTCCAGACCCCTAGAGTGCCGGGCAGGACCGGCGCCCCGTTGGTCCGCCCCTACGCCCGAGGAGACCGACCATGACCGCCCGCCGTCCCAAAGCCGAAGACGTTGCCGACGGTTTCGACGACCGCTTCGCCCGTCATGGAATCCTGGAGGTCGCCTATCTCCGGTCGGTGGAGATCGACGGCCTGCCCGCCTACGCCGTGTACGCCGCGAACGGCACCTGCCTGTGGCTGGACACCGACCGCGCGTCGGCGGGGGCGACGTTGCAGGAGCACGGCATGGAACTGGTCAGCGTGCATTGAGAGCGGAGTTGATGGGGGCATTGCCCCCACCCTCCCCGCTTCGCGGGTCCCCTCCCTCCCCCGCTTCGCAGGGGAGGGATTTTTGTACATGCAGCACCAATTCCCTCCCCTGCGAAGCGGGGGAGGGTCAGGGTGGGGGCAATACTCCCATCATTCCTTCGGGCTCAACAGGCACGACGTCCGGTTCCGCGTCACGATGGCCAGGCTGTTCTCCGGCTCGCCCGCCCGGCGGAAACGCAGCGCGTTCAACTGGCTGGCGACGCTGAGCGACAGGACGTTCAGATCGCTCTCGTCGATGATCTTCTCGCCGTCCTGCCAGCACTGGATGCGCACGCGGCCCTTGGGAACCCCGACGTCGAGGCCGCCGGGCTGCACGCCCGCGTCGCTGCTCCTCTTGCGGACCACCGTCGCGTCGGCGGCGCCCCCGACGAGGGGGAGCGCCGCGATCGCCACCAGGAGCAGGAGTTTCCGGATCATGGCGCGCTCTCCCTTCCCCCTGGGTCACTGGATGGGCCGGAACTCGACGCGCCGGTTGCGGCTGTCGGTCGGGTCGGGGGTCAGCGGCTGGCTCTTGCCCAGGCCGGCGATGGCGATGCGCTGCGGCTCGATGTGATGGACGCGCACCAGATACTCGCCCACCGACACGGCCCGGCGCTCGGAGAGGGCGAGGTTGTATTGATCGCTTCCCACGGCGTCGGTGTGCCCCTCGATGACGAGGCGGAGCTGCGGGTCCTGCGACATCAGCCCACCGACCGCGTCGACGTAGGAATAGAACTCCTTCGGCACGTCGGCGGAGTTGAAGGCGAAGTTTATGCGGAAGCCGAAACCGTTGGTCGGGCGGGTCTCCGCCGCAGTCTCCGGCGCGGACAGCGTGGCCGGCTGCACGCCGTTGGAACGGCGCGGCGCGGCCGGCGGCGGGGCGACGGGCGGGGCCGCGGCCTCCTGCACGGGCGCGCGCTTGGGCTTGGGCTGGGGCGCGGGGTCCGGCTGCGCCACGGGGGTGGTCGGCGGGCTGTAGCTCTGTTGCGGGGTCGCCTGCTGCTGGGCGGGCGTGCCGTAGTTGACGCTGTCGGTCGGGCGCGGGCGGTTGGCGCTGTTCATGCCGCCGCCGATGATCTCGATGCTGCGGGTGCGGATCTTCGGCTGCTCGGTTCCGTCCGTCGGCGCCGGGCCGGGCTTCACCGCTTCGCGCAGTTCGTCCACGGTCGGCGGGCGCTCGAACATCATGACCCGGTTGCCGCCGGAGCCCTCGACGGTCTGCGCCCGCGCGGGAACCGCCATGCAGGCCAGGGCGATCATCGGCAGGGCCAGAGCGGGAAGCGCCACGCCGTTCAGCCGTCGGGCGATGGTCTTGGAGGTCGGTCGCGGCATCGCTGGTCTCCCATGATTCGGCGCCATGATCTGGCGTGATGTTCGGCTGCCCCCTTCTCTACCCCATCCCCCATCCCCGCGCTGTGAGCCGGCCCACAATCCCTATCGTTGAGCCGACACGGCGGGCAGCACCTGCACGGCCATCTGCCGGCTGCGCACGTTGGTCCCTTGGATGCTGCCGTAGGCGCCCACCACGTCCGCCAGCGTCGCGCCGGGGATGGGCTGAAGGTCCTCGGTCTTGTAGCGGTCGGCGATGCGCGTCCCGAGTTCGTCGGGCGAGACGACGCAGGCGATGGTCTCGGAGGCGCCGGGACGGTCCATGCGCAGGTTGAAGGGCTTCTGCGCCCCCGGCGGGACCTCGACCTGCTGGTTGGCCTGGACGAAGCTGTCGGGCTGGAAGCGGTTGGGGAAGATGCGGGCCACCGACCCGGCGGCGTCCTGGTAGTAGCAGTAGACGAAGCCGTTGGCCGTCGGCTGCACCTTGACCACCAGCGCCTCCCCGGCGCGGTAGCGCGGCTGCGGCCCGCGGTCGGAGCTGAGGACGAGATCGGGCGGTGCCCCGGCCGGCGCCGGCGTGGCGCGCGGCAGCCCCTCCCCGCCCGCGTTCGACACGGATTGCAGGCGCGGCGCCCCAGGCCCCTTCTGGCCGCTGGGCTGGGCGAGCATGCGCTGGTAGAGGTCGAAGTCGATGCGCCCCGTGGCGATCAGGTCGTTGTCCGCCTGATAGCGGGAAATCGCGTCGCGGGTGCGCTCGTCGAGCTGGCCGCTGTCCGGACCGTCGTAATAGCCTTCGGCCAGCAGGACGCGCTGGACGTAGGCGACGCGCTGCGACGGCGCCATGCCGTCGAACCAGTCGCGCGCCTGCCCGGCGAAGGCCGGGTTGGTCTGGTCGATGCCCAGGCACTGCCAGTAGGGGGTGCGGGTCATCTTGCCCAGCACCTCGATCGTGCTGAGCTCGATCAGCGTGCGCACCGCCTGATGCAGCCCCTCGGACTTGTTGAGCGAGACGTTGAAGGAAAGGCCGGCCTTGCCGATCACCGCCCCGGCGTCCGCCCCCTTGCCCGACGAGATGATGGCGAGCGAGTTGCTGGCCGACAGGCCGGGGATGATCTGGCGGGTCGCCAGTTCCCCGATGTTCAGGTCGACCGAGATCACCGACATCACCTGATCGGCGGAGATGCCCAAGTCGAAGGTCGGCAGCGAGATGCCGGCGCTGGCCGCCTCGCTCACCACATTGTCGTCGAGCTGGGTGATGGCGCCGCGGACATAATAGGACGGCGCGCGGAAGTTGGGCTGCACCCCGATCATCCAGTAGAGCGCGTTCACGTCGTCCAGCGTCGGCTCGAAATCGACGAAGCGGAAGGCGTTCGACCGCTCCGACATGCGCGACACGGCGGTGATCAGCATCTCCTTGGTGCCGCCGGCCACCCGGCCCGTGGCGTCGGGGATCCCGTTGGAGGTGATGAAGATGTCGCGCTTGCCATGGTTCCACATCAGCGTGTCCATGCAGCGCAGCGCCTCGCTGAAGTTGGACACCGTGCGCACGGGCGGGGTCTTCGGCTTCTGGACCACGGTCGCCTGTTCGCCCGAGGTCACGCAGGCTCCGAGAAGCAGGAGCGCCGCGACAGCCGCCACCCTCGCGAAACCGGTGCGCCCGACAATTCCCATGGCCTCACTCCCTGGACGTTTACCCGGCTGGATCAGCGGGCCAGATCAACGCACTGACACGCGCGTGCTGTCGCCGCCCGGACGCACGGTGATGGTGATTTTCTTGGACAGGATCGGCGGGTCGTGCGGGATGTGCTCCGCATCGCCCATCAGAAGCTGGAGCGTGTGCCGCCCCGGCGGCAGCTCCAGGTAGGTTTCCGTCTGGCCCTTGCCGAAATGGATGTAGTTGCGGTTGTTGGGGATCGGCTCGTCCATCGGCGGCAGGTCGGTGTCCACCAGCAGGTGATGGTGGCCGGTGTTGTCCTTTCGCACGCCCGCCGGCGCCACGCCGAAGTTGCGCAGGCCGAACCACACCTTGAAGCGGCCTCTCACCGCCTCGCCGTCGTTGGGCCAGCCGATATAGATATAGGCGTCCTTCGGCGCCGCCGTCCGCCCGGACTTCGCGGCGTCGGGGGTGGAGGGGGTGCTTTCATGCTCGTGCCCCGGGCTGGCCGGCTGCGGCGTGTTGGTGGTGTCGGACAGCGGCTTGTCGAGCGGGTCGGCCTCCGGCGACGATTGCGCGGCCAGCGGCCCGGCGGCGAGCAGGACGGCCAGAAGGACCGGGACGGCGGCGGTGCGCATCATGACTTCCTCCCTGTCGCGCTCCCGTTGAGGGACGATGCCCTTAAGGGACGATGATGGTGACCTTCTGCGACATGATCGGCGGGTCGTGCGGCACATGATCCGCGTCGCCCAGGATCATCTGGAGCGTGTGCCGGCCCGGCGGCAGTTCCAGCCGCACCTCCGTCTGGCCGCCGCCGAAATGCAGCGACTGCTTGGTGTTCGGGATCGGCTCGTCGTAGGTGGCGAGATCGGAGTCCACCAGCAGGTGGTGGTGCCCGGTGTCCTCCTTGCGGATGCCGGCCGGGGCGATGCCCATGTTCTGCAAGCCCATGCGGACCCACAGCTTTCCGCCGGAGATGGTGGTGCCGTTGGACGGCCACATGATGTAGGCGCGCGCCCCTTCCGGCGCCTTCACCCGTCCATTCGTGCTTTGAGCGTTCGCGCTTTGGGCCGACGCCGCGCCCGGCAACAGGAGCAGCGCGGCCGCCACGATCATGGCGGCATGAGGCATGGACACCTCGCTCTTCTGGCTCTTCTCTTTGGGAATTTCAATCTTATGCTTGGTGGGCGGACAATGTTCGCGGTTTTTCGGACCTCATCCTTTCTCTCTCCACCCTCCGAATATTAAGGAGCGATGGCATTCCCCAACCACCCCATTTTGCGCGAAGACCGGGGCCGCTTCGCCTATTCCTATTTTGGGCTTGACGGTTCCGCTCGCGGTGCGAAGGTCACGGGGCAGGAGGTTGCCGGTCCCGCATGCCCGATTCATCCCGCCTCGCCCCGCTTCCCGTCGGCCCCACCGGGGCGCCGCCGCGCCTCGGCTTGCGCCATCTTCTGGCCCCGGCGCTGCTGACCCTCGGGGCGGCCGGTCTGGCGGGGCAGCGCCCCTGGCTGTCCGGCCACATCACCCCTGTCGCGGGCGTCATGGTGGCGGACGCGCTGGCCTCGCTGCTCGCCGCGGTGGCGTGGCTGGGAGCGGCGTGGCTGGGGTCGCGGGTCGTCGACCTCGTGGTGGCGCGCAACGCCCGCGCCACGCCGATGCCGCGCCTGCTGACCGACCTGCTGCGCGCGCTGCTCTACGGGCTGGCGGTGCTGGGCATCCTGGCCTTCGTGCTGGGCCAGCCGGTGACCGGTCTGGTCGCCACCTCCGGCGTGGTGATCGCGGTGCTGGGCTTCGCGCTGCGCAACATGATCGCCGACATCTTCTCCGGCATCGCGCTGAACGTCGAGCATCCCTACCGCATCGGCGACTGGGTGGAGCTGACACCCGGCGTCACCGGGCGGGTGGACGAGATCAACTGGCGGGCCACCCGTCTGGTGACGCTGGACGGCACGGCGCTGGTGGTGCCGAACGGGCTGGCCGCGGGCAACCGCATCACCAACTTCAGCCAGCCCGGCAGCGGCTTCCGCGCCGGGGTGCCGGTGACCCTCGACGCCGAGGTGCCGGTGGCCCGCGCCAAGCGGATCATCCTGTCGGCCATCGTCTGCTGCGACACCGTCCCCACCGAGCCGCGGCCCGACGTGGTCGTGGAGAGCATCACCCTGAACGGCGTCACCTATCAGGCGCGTTTCTGGGTGGCGGACTATTCCCGGCTGGCCGCCACCCGCGACGCCGTGGCGACCACCATCCTGGAGCATCTCGCCCGCGCCGGGTTGGAGCCGGCCAGCCCCAAGCAGGAGATGCGCCGCCGCAGCAACCGCCCGCCGCCCTGTTCGGCGCTGGGGCTGGGGCGGGACCTGCTGTCCCATGTGGACCTGTTCGCCGCCTTCCGCCCGGAGGAGATCGACGAGCTGGCCTCCGGCATGCATCTGCGCCACGTCGCCGCCGGGGAGGCGGTGGTCCGCCAGGACGAAACCGGGACCTCCCTCTTCCTGGTGGCCGAGGGCGCGCTGGACGTGCGCGGGGCCTTCGGGGGGCGGACGCTCCTGCTCGACCACATGGGACCGGGCGACGTGTTCGGGGAAATGTCGCTGCTGACCGGCCAGCCGCGCAGCGCGTCGGTGATCGCCAACACCGACGCCGTGGTCTACGAGTTGGACAAGGAGGCGCTCGACCCCGTCCTGCGCCGCCGTCCGGAGCTGGCCGCCCGGCTGGCCGACCTGATGGGCCTGCGCCAGCGCCGCAACGACGCCCACCGCCGCGCCACCGCCCCCACCGCCGTGCCCCAGACGACGACCGAGCATGACCTGCTGGCCCGCCTGAAGACCTTCTTCAGCCTGTGACTCAGCTGTTCAACGGAGAGAAGGGCATCCCCGCCTGCTCCAGCGCCTTTTCGATCACCTCCGCCGAGGTCTGGTCGAACAGTTGCAGCAGCAGGTCGTCGATCTCGCGGTCCTGGCTGTTGCCGCAGGCGTCGAACAGGGTGGCGATGGCCTCCGTCTGGAAGCGCTCACGGCCCTCGTCGCCGCCCCGGTAGTCCATCGCCTTCGCCACCGCGATGGCGACGCGGAAGGGTTTCAGCAGGGTGAAGGACAGGCCCGCCTTGGCGAACAGCCCCTTCAGCGCGTGCGGCCCGCCGTCCCAGGCGAGTTGACGGGCGTTCTCCGGCGGCAGGTTGGCGCGCACCGCGATCCCGGCGTCGAACAGCGCGATCTCCCCGGCGCACAGCGCACGGAAGAGCAGCGGCGCCGACAGCCGCCCGCGGATCAGCAGATGGCGGGCGAGAAGTTCCACGTCCGCCTCCCGCGGGGTCAGCGGCTTGAGCAGGAGCAGGGTCGCCGCCTCCCGCGCCCGCTCCACCAGGATGCCGATCAGGCGGGGGTTGAGCCGGTGGGTGCGGATCAGCCGGTTGCGGATCTCCTCCGACACGAAGAGGATCAGCTTCTCCACCACCGCCGCCGACAGGTCGGGCCGCGCCGCCATCGCCTCGTTCACCGTGGCGACGCCGCCCCAGCGGTCCAGCACGCTGTGCAGGGACGGTTCCGGGATGACGGCGCCGCGGTTGCGCAGAAGCTCGGTGATGACGATGACGTTGCCGTTGCGCACCAGCGCGTCGGACACCGCGGGCGGGACGGAGCGGCGCCCGGCGATGGCCAGTTCCTTCGCCGGGCGCCGTTCGCGCAGGATGTCCAGGAGCAAGCCCTCGCTCAGCTTCTCCGCGTGGCGCAGGATGGGGAAGGCCACCCGGTCCACGTCGCGGGCCAGCTTTTCCGCCAGCCCCTCGGTCAGCAGGGAGGAGTTGTGGATCTGCCACGCCACCGCCTCGCGCACGGCGGTCACCGCGTCGGCGGCGAAGCGTTGCAGGATGTCCATGGCCAGCGCCCGTTCCGCCTCGGCGAGGTCCCCCGCCTCCAGGTCGCGCACCAGATGGGTCATGGTGTCGATGCGCGCCTGGGCATCTGGGGCAGCCAGCAGGCGTTCGACATCCTTCTGGCTCAGGGACCGCTGTGACATGCGCTGGGTCTTCCGGAACGGACGCTCGGGATCAATACTCCGGCGTATCGTAGCGGATCAGATCGCTCCACGCCCGCTCCAAACGGCGCAACGTGCGGTATGTCGTCTCCAGATCGGCGGCTTCCTCGTCGCTGCGGATCAGCGCCTCGCCCCGCACCGCCTCTAGCCCGCGCAGCGCCTCGCACAGCTTCAGGCCGCGCTCCGACAGACGGAGCCGCGCCGTGCGCCGGTCACGCTGCGAGGCGGAGCGGTCGACATAGCCCGCCTCGACCAGATGCTTCAGGTTGTAGGAGGCGTTGGAGCCGAGATAGTAGCCGCGCTCCAGCAGATCGCGCACCGACAGCTCCTCGCCGCCGATGTTGATCAGCATCAGGGCCTGACCGGGGCTGAGGTCGTCGATCCCGATCCGCGCCAGCTCCATCCGCAGCACGTCCAGGAAACGCCGGGTCATGCTCTCGATGATGCGGCCCAGGTCGGTGTAGACGGCGGGCAGGGACGCGCCCGCCGGAACGGCGTTGTCGGGCGCGGCTGGGGTCGGCTGCTGCTTGGCGGCGGCGCTCATCGCGATACTCCCGCTTTGGAAAAAAGCTTCATGGTATGGCGTCGATCCAATTCCGAACGATGGACGGTTCTCCCGTCCTTGTGTCCGCAGAATGATAAGATTTTAGTTTAATTTGTGGAAACAATGTTGAGACATGGCGGCCCTGCGCACCGGAACCGCCCCACCCACCTCCTGTTGCACCCCTGTCCCGCAACACGGAGGAGGCCAGCCATGCCGCATCCCACACGCTGTTCCGTCGCACCGCAAGCGTGCACTCGGAGGGTCCGCTGATGCGCAGCGGCTTGGCTCTCGCCGCCGGTCTGCTGGCCGGCCTGTGGCTGGACACCCGCCGCCGCACCAGCCGGGCGGAGCGGGAACACCCGCCGTTCGGGCATTTCATGAGTGTCGGCGGCACCCGCCTGCACTATCTCGACCATGGGCCGAAGGACGGCACGGCGCCCCCCGTGGTGTTCCTGCACGGCAACGGCACCACCGCCGACGACTGGGCGCTGAGCGTTCTGGACGAGGCGGCCCGGCACCGGCGCTGCGTCTGCTTCGACCGGCCCGGCCATGGCTACAGTGAGGCGACGCCGCGGCGCGACGCCGCCCCCGCCGCCCAGGCCGCGCTGCTGCGCGCCGCCACCCGCAAGCTGGGGCTGGAGCGTCCCATCGTCGTCGGCCATTCGCTGGCCGGGGCGGTGGCGCTGGCCTGGGCGCTGGATTTCCCGGAGGAGATCGGCGGTCTGGTCATCCTGTCGGCCTTCACCCACCCAACCCCGCGGCTCGACTTCCTCCCCATGATGGGACCAGCCATTCCAGTGGCCGGTCCGCTGCTCAGCCACACCGTCCTGCCGCCGCTGGACCGGCTGATCCTGCCGGCGATGATGCGCCGCATCTTCGAACCGAACCCCGTGCCGCCCCGCTACAACGAGTTGCCTCCCGACCTTCTGCTGCGCCCGACGCAGCTGGAGGCGGCGGCCGCCCAGCTCGCCGCGCTGATTCCCGGCGTGGCGGCGATGGCGCCGCACTATTCCGAGATCCGCTGCCCGATGTCGATCGTCGCGGGACGGGAGGACCGCATCGTCGATCCCCACGCCCACGCGGTGCAGCTGCACAACGCGGTGAAGGGATCGACGCTGCACCTGCTGGCGGAGACCGGGCACATGCCGCAGCACGCCCGCCCGGACGCGGTGATGGCCGCCATCGAGCGGGTGGAGCGGGCCATGACCACCAAGTCGATTCACGCGGAGGCATGAGTCGACTCTCCTGATTCGGCGACCGGGGATTGCGACTCGAAAAAAGCGACTCGTGGCGACTCGGGTGAGGGATGGTTAACAGTTTGGTTACGATCCGAGCGCTAACCTTTGGCCATATCGCACACTTTCAGCGCCTCAAGGATTACGCCGATGTCCATGGCCGCCGACGTTGACACCATCGAACGCACGTCCATCGTCGCCTACACCCTCCTCAACGAGCTGCACGACGTGCTGGCTCTGCCCAAGGCGCCCGATGACGTGACGCTCGGCATTCTGATGGGGCTGTCCATGTTCATGGACGACAAGGTCGGCCCGATGCGCTCCAAGCGCCTGATGTCGGAAGCGCCGACCATCGTCCTGAAGACCGACGCCCACGTCACGTCGGACCAGATGCAGCGGATCATGCCGGTCCTGCGCGCCTTCGGCGACCACCTGAAGGACATGCGCGCCAAGGCCGCCCGCCCGGTCGACGACACCGTCGCCTGACCGCAGAGCGCAGCAATCGCCTCACGAAAGGCCCGGCCGGCAACGGCCGGGCCTTTTCCGTTCCGGCGCCCGGCTTGACCCACTCGACATTTCATTGGATGCTGAAACCCTTCGTCCACCGGACGGTCGTTCCCGATGGTCCGGACGCAACGCAGGGGCGGCTTCGGCCATGGAACTGCCATCGGGGGATTGGGTCTGGGCTCTGGCCATCGCCGCCCTACTGACGGGTGCGACGGTCAGCGTGATCGTGCTCGCCGCCGTCGGTTCGATCCGCCGCAGCGTCAACGAGGGCGGCGCCCGCCAAGCCCAGCAGATGCGCCGACTGGCCGAGAACGTCGCCGCCCTGAACGCCCAGCAGCAGGCCGCCGAGGGGCGCGTCCAAGCCCTGACCGAGGCGAACCGCAAGCTGGCGGAGGAGGTCGCGGCGCTGAACGAGCGGCTGCGCGACGCCGATTCCGCCCCCCGCATCACCGGCACCGCAAGGCTCCTTCACTGACCATGCACGACTTGTCCGACCGCCCCATCGACGGCGACGCCGAGCGCGCCCGCTGGACCGCCAGCGCCGACGCCTGGGACCGCTGGGCCGACCCGATGGCCGATCTGGCCGACAAGCTGAACCAGCCCCTGCTGGACGCCGCCGGGGTGACGGCGGGCGACCGGGTGCTGGACCTCGCCTCCGGCGCCGGCGAACCGGCGCTGAGCGCCGCGCTGCGGACAGGTCCGGACGGGCTGGTGGTGGGCAGCGACCTCGTGCCCGGCATGATGGCCGGCGCCCGGCGCCGCGCCGCGGGCATCGCCGACGGGCTGCGCCCGGCCTTCGCCGCCGCCGACATGACCGCCCTGCCCTTCGCCGCGGCGAGCTTCGACCGGGTGACCTGCCGCTTCGGCATCATGTTCGTTCCCGACGTGACGGCGGCCCTGGCCGAGTTGCGGCGCGTTCTGCGCCCCGGCGGGCGGGCGGCCTTCATGGTCTGGGGGCCGCGCGCCGGCAACGCCCTGTTCGACACGGTGGGCGACGCCGTCGCCGCCCAACTGGGCGAGGACCGCAGCCTGGACCCGCTGTTCCGCTTCGCCGCCCCCGGCCTTCTGGCGGAGGCGATGCGCGCCGCCGGCTTCGCCACGGTGAGCGAGACCGACATCACCCCGGTCCGCAAGGTCCCCCAGGGCCAGCCCTTCTGGCGCGCCACGCTGGAGATGAGCTTCGGCCACCGTCTGCACGACCTCACCGCCGGGCAGCGCGCCGCCCTGGACGCCGAGGTAACCCGCCGCTTCGACGCGCAGGCGAAAGGCGGCACGATCCTCCTACCCATCCACGTCCGCATCGTGACCGGCGCTTAATTCCCTCCCCTGCGAAGCTCTCGCGCAAACCAAAGGTTTGCGCTGACGCGGCAGGCGGACCTTCGGTCCGCCGAGAGCGGGGGAGGGTCAGGGAGGGGGCAAAACCTCCCCACCTCAACAACGCGCCCAAGTGCCGCGGCCACTCCACCGAGCCATATCCCCGGTTGACCGCGCCCACGCATTCCTTCGGATGTTGCGTGCCGACGGGCCCTACCCGTCCGGCATCCGAGAGGAGGTGAAGCGCTTGAAAAAGTACCTGAAGTGGCTCCGACGCTTCTGGTTCCGGATGAAGTTCGAGTTCGAAGCCGGCTTCAACCAGGACCACGATCGCTAAGGAACCAATGGGCGGGGTCGGGAAACCGGCTCCGCCTCCAGGAGACCGAAGGCGCATCACCTCCTTGCCTCCCAAAATACCACAGCCTCGAAAGCCGTCAACGGGACGCAAAAGCGCTGCCGTTCTTGCTCCGTTCGATTCGCGACACTATTCTTTCCGGTCTCAGCGAATCACCCGGTCCTTCATGCCCGACCTCCCCTCCCCCCTCCTCCCCCCCAACGTCCAGGGCTGGTTCCGGTCGCGGGGCTGGGCGCCGCACCCGCATCAGCTCGCCATGGTCGAGGCGGCGGTCGCCGGGGACAGCGCCCTGTTGATCGCGCCGACCGGCGGCGGCAAGACGCTGGCCGGCTTCCTGCCCTCGCTGATCAATCTGGCGGAGCGCCCGCGCGAGGGGCTGCACACGCTCTACATCTCGCCGCTGAAGGCGCTCGCGGTGGACATCCAGCGCAATCTGGAAGAGCCCGTCGCCGAGATGCGGCTGCCCATCCGCACCGAGACCCGCACGGGCGACACGCCCGAATCCAAGCGGCGGCGACAGCGGGCCAACCCGCCGCACATCCTGATGACCACGCCGGAAAGCCTGGCGCTGATGATCGCCTACGCCGACGCGGCAACGATCTTCCGGCACCTGCGCTGCGTCATCGTGGATGAGTTGCACGCGCTCGCTGGAACCAAGCGCGGCGACCTGCTGGCCTTGGGGCTGGCGCGGCTCGCCCGGCTGGCGCCGCAGGCCCGGCGGGTCGGGCTGTCGGCCACGGTGGCTGAGCCGGCGCAGCTGCTCGGCTGGCTGTCCAAGACCGGGCACGCGGATGGCGGCGATGTGCGGCTGGTCACCGGGCGGGCCGGCGCCTCCGCCGAGGTGGACATCCTGACGACGCGCGAGCGGCTGCCCTGGTCCGGCCGCATGGCCATGCACGCGCTGAAGGAGGTGTACCAGCGCATCCGCGCCCACCGCACCACGCTGGTCTTCGTCAACACCCGCGCCCAGGCGGAGCTGGTCTTCCAGGAACTCTGGCGCCTCAACGACGACACCCTGCCCATCGCGCTCCACCACGGCTCGCTGGCGGCGGAGCAGCGGCGCAAGGTCGAGGCCGCCATGGCGACGGGCAAGCTGCGGGCGGTGGTGGCAACCTCCTCGCTCGACCTCGGCATCGACTGGGCGGCGGTCGATCTGGTGGTGCAGATCGGCGCGCCGAAAGGGGCGAGCCGGCTGGTCCAGCGCATTGGCCGCGCCAACCACCGGCTCGACGAGCCGAGCCGCGCCCTGCTCGTCCCCGCCAACCGGTTCGAGGTGCTGGAATGCCGCGCCGCGCTCGACGCCGTGGCGGCCATGAGCCTGGACGGCGAGCGGCCCCGCCCCGGCGGGCTGGACGTGCTGGCTCAGCACATGCTCGGCATGGCCTGCGCGGAGCCGTTCCGGCCCGACGACCTGTACGACGAGGTGGTCCGCGCCGCCCCCTACGCCGGGCTGGCGCGGGACGAGTTCGACGACGTGCTGGACTTCGTGGCGACCGGCGGCTACGCGCTCGGCAATTACGAGCGTTTCCACCGGCTGAAACTGCGCGAGGACGGGCGCATGGCGGTGGCCGGGCCGGCGGTGGCGCGGCAGTACCGCATGAACGTCGGGACCATCACGCAGGAGGCCATGCTGCGCGTGCGCCTGAGCCGCGGCCCGGTTCTGGGCGAGGTGGAGGAGCATTTCATCCAGGGCCTCACCCCCGGCGACACCTTCGTCTTCGCCGGGCAGCTGCTGAAGTTCCTCGGCATCCGCGAAATGGAGGCGCAGGTCGCCAAGGGCGGCACCGGGGAGCCGAAGGTGCCGGCCTACGCCGGCGGGCGGCTGCCGCTGACCACGGCGCTGGCCGACCGGGTGCGCGCCATGCTGGCCGACCCGGCGCAGTGGCCCGGCTTGCCGGAGGACGTGCAGGAATGGCTGCGGCTCCAGCGCTGGCGCTCCGTCCTGCCGGCGCGCGACGGGCTGCTGGTGGAGAGCTTCCCCAAGGCGGGCAAGCGCTTCCTCGTTGTCTACGCCTTCGAGGGGCGGAACGCGCACCAGACCCTGGGGATGCTGCTGACCCGCCGCATGGAGCGGATGGGCTGCGGCCCGCTCGGCTTCGTCGCAACCGACTATGTGCTGGCGGTGTGGTCGCTGCGCACACCGAAGGACATGGACGGGCTGTTCGACCAGGACATGCTGGGCGACGATCTGGAAGCCTGGATGGACGAGTCTTCCATGCTGCGCCGGACCTTCCGCAACGTGGCGCTGATCACCGGAGTCATCGACCGCCGCCATCCCGGGCAGGAGAAGTCGGGGCGGCAGGTGACCTTCTCCTCCGACCTGATCTACGACGTGCTGCGCAAGCACGATCCCGGCCATGTGCTGCTGCGCGCCACCCGCGCCGACGCGGCGGGCGGGCTGACCGACGTGCGGCGCCTGTCGGATTTCCTGGTCCGGGTGAAGGGCCGCATCACCCACAAGGACCTCGACCGAATCTCCCCCCTCGCCGTGCCGGTCATCCTGGAGATCGGGCGGGAACGGGTGGACGGCTCCGCCACCGACGAGCTTCTGGAGCAGGCCGCCGCCGATCTGGTGGCGGAAGCGATGCCGGAGCTGGATTCGCCCCGTGATGAGCCCCGTGATGCACAGGGCCGGCTGACGTTGTGAGGGACATGGACACGACGATGACCCTGCGGGGCGCGGCACTCGCCCCCGATGCCTCCGGCGCGCTGGTCTGGCCGGCGGAACGGACGCTGGTGGTCGCCGACCTGCATCTGGAGAAGGGCTCCGCCTTCGCGGC
The DNA here is from genome assembly GCF_005222205.1 of Azospirillum brasilense. Taxonomy (NCBI): domain Bacteria; kingdom Pseudomonadati; phylum Pseudomonadota; class Alphaproteobacteria; order Rhodospirillales; family Azospirillaceae; genus Azospirillum; species Azospirillum brasilense. The sequence continues at coordinate 486,680 of NZ_CP032345.1, forward strand.
GCGCGGGCGGATGCTGCCGCCCTACGACACGCGGGCGACGCTCGGCCGGCTGGCGGATCTGGTGGAGCGGCTGGCCCCGGAGCGGGTGATCTGCCTGGGCGACAGCTTCCACGACCGCCGGGCGGCGAGCCGCATGGAGGCGGGGGACGTGGCGCGGCTGCGCGACCTGACCGGGCGGGTGGCGGACTGGCTGTGGGTCACCGGCAACCACGATCCGGAACCGCCGGAGGGGTTCGGCGGGCGCATCCTGGACGAGCTGACGCTCGGCCCTCTGACCTTCCGGCACGAGGCGTTGCCGGGCGCGGTGGGCGAATTGTCGGGGCATCTGCACCCGGTGGCCGCCGTCGTCGTGCCGGGCCGGCGGGTGCGGGAGCGCTGCTTCGCCTTCGACGGGGGCAAGCTGATCCTGCCGGCCTTCGGCGCCTTCGCGGGCGGGCTGAACGTGCTGGACCCGGCGGTGTCCGGCCTGCTGGCGGCGCGGTTCGAGGTGCATCTGCTGGCCCGCGGCAAGGTCCATCGCTTCCCGCGCAGCCGCCTGTCTCCGGATAAGGCTCTCCCGGATAAGGCGTAAAAAGAAAAAGCCCGGAGAGTCGGGGGAACTCTCCGGGCGAGTGGTCCTGCCGGAACCGGCGGTGAAACGTCCGGCAGGAGGGACCTCAATGAAAAAGCAGAACGTCAGTTCGGCATCATGACCGTATCGATCACGTGGATGACGCCGTTGGACGCCATGATGTCGGGCTTCACGACCTTCGCGTTGTCCACCATCACGCCGCCTTTCGTCGCGTCGATGTCCACGGTGGTGCCCTGCACGGTCTTCGGCGATGCCGTCTTGCCGGCGATATCGGCCGAAGTCACCTTGCCCGACACCACATGATAGGTGAGTACGGAGCGGAGCTTCTCGCGGTTCTCCGGCTTCAAAAGATTTTCGACGGTGCCGGCGGGCAGCTTGGCGAAGGCCTCGTCGGTCGGGGCGAAGACGGTGAAGGGACCGCTGCCCTTCAGCGTGTCCGCCAGCCCGGCGGCCTGGACGGCCTGGACCAGCGTCTTGAACTGGCCCGCCGTGACGGCGGTGTCCACGATGTCCGCCGCCTTCGCGGCGACGGTGGCGAAGGACAGCGGCAGGGCGACGGTGGCGGCGGTCAGCAGCCGCGACAGGCGGGACATGTCATTTCCTCCATTGGATGGCGTCTCGTTCCTCCCCCGACCGTGGAACCGGCGCCGTCGGCCGCCGTGCCTCGGCTCCACGTCGTGGCAGCGAAAGCGGAAATAGCGGCGCGAAAATCGCGGTCAATAGGATTTTCCCAGGAAAAATTTTTGCCGTCGCGGTGATCCGGAGCAATCGGCACCGCGTAGCAAGAGCCATTGTCCGTGGTCATTGGCTGCGGCGTTTTGGCATGCCCGTTCTTCTGTCCATTTCCTTAAAGTTGGCCGATGACGACCGATCAATCCCCCATCCTCGTCTGGTTCCGCAACGATCTTCGCCTTGCCGACAACCCGGCGCTCAGCGCCGCGGCGGAGGATGGGGCGCCGGTCATCCCGGTCTACATCCGTGAGACGGACGCCCACGACCCCTGGCTTCCCGGCGCCGCCTCCCGCTGGTGGCTGCACGGCAGTCTGGAGCGGCTGGGCAAGGCGCTGGACAAGCTCGGCTCGCCGCTGGTGCTGCGCAGCGGCGACCCCGCCGCCGTGCTGGCGGCGCTGGCGGAAGAGACCGGCGCCGACACCGTGCTGTGCAACCGCCGCGCCGGCCCGACCGCCATCGCCCGCGACCGCCGGGTCGGCGAGCGGCTGAGCGCCCGCGGCGTGACGGTGCACCCCCACAACGCCGCTCTGCTCTACGAGCCGGGGACCATCCGCACCAAGTCTGACACGCCTTTCCGGGTGTTCACGCCCTTCTGGAAGGCGCTGCTGTCGATGCCGGAGCCGCCGCGCCCCACCCGCGCGCCGGGCAAGCTGACGCCGCCGGCCAAGCCGGTGTCCAGCGAGTCGCTGAAGGACTGGGGCCTGCTGCCCAGCGCGCCCGACTGGGCCGGCGGCCTGCGCGAGCGCTGGGAGCCCGGCGAGGAGGCGGCGCGGGAGCGGTTGGCCGACTTCCTGGACGGGCCGGTCGCCGCCTACCCGACCGAGCGCGACCGCCCCGACCATGACGGGACCTCCGCGATGTCGCCGCACCTCGCCTTCGGGGAGATCGGGCCGCGGCAAATCTGGCACGCCACGCGCCACGCCGCCGACCAGCGGCATGAGTTGGCCGCGGGTGCCGAGGCCTTCCTGCGGGAACTCGGCTGGCGGGAGTTCAACCACCATCTGCTGCGGGAGGAGCCGGGCATTCCGGACACGCCGCTGGACACCCGCTTCGCCCGCTTCCCTTGGAAGACGGACAGGGCGGGCATGCGCGCGTGGCAGCGCGGGCGCACCGGCTATCCCATCGTGGACGCCGGCATGCGGCAGCTCTGGCAGACCGGCTGGATGCACAACCGCGTGCGCATGATCGTCGGCTCCTTCCTCATCAAGGATCTGCTGATCCCCTGGCAGGAGGGCGAGGCGTGGTTCTGGGACACGCTGGTCGACGCCGACATCGCCAACAACGCGGGCAACTGGCAGTGGGTGGCCGGCTGCGGCGCCGACGCGGCCCCCTTCTTCCGCGTCTTCAACCCGATCCTTCAGGGGGAGAAGTTCGACCCGGAGGGCGCCTATGTCCGGCGCTATGTGCCGGAACTGGCAAAGCTGCCCAACCGCTGGATCCACAAGCCGTGGGAGGCCCCGGACGAGGCGCTGCGGCAGGCGAATGTGAAGATCGGCAAGGATTACCCGCGGCCGATCGTCGACCACGGCACGGCCCGCGACCGCGCGCTGGCCGCCTTCAACGAGATCAAGAAGGCCGGCGATTGATCGTTGCGGGATCGTAAACCCGACCATGCGTTTTCATTCCGCCTTCATGGGAGTGCAAAGAAACCGTCACAGGCCCCCGGTAAGGTGCGCCCGCCCAACCCCAAATAAATTTGCGGAAAGAGACGAGGCACACCGATGGACACGCATGACCTGCCCCAGAAGGGCACCAAGTATCTGACCTTCGAGGGCCGCGAGGACATCGGCTCCAACCCGTCCGAAAACCCGACCATGGGCGACGTCATCAACGCCCGCCTCGGCCGCCGCGACATGATGCGCGGCATGCTGAGCGGTGCGGCGGTCAGCGCCCTGATCGGCCCGGCCGCCCTGCTCTCCCCGACCCGCGAGGCCGGGGCTGCCGTGACCGGCGCCCCGCGCCCGGCCAAGGCCAGCTTCTCCTTCCAGGAGGTGGCGCACGGCGTGGACGCCGACCATCACGTGGCATCCGGCTACAACGCCGACATCCTGATCCGCTGGGGCGATCCCGTGGTCCCAGGCGCGCCGGCCTTCGACCCGATGAACCAGACCGCCGAGGCGCAGTCGAAGCAGTTCGGCTACAACAACGACTTCGTCGGCTACGCCCCGCTGCCGCTCGGCTCCCAGTCGCCGGACCGCGCCCTGCTGTGCGTGAACCACGAGTACACCGACGAGGAGGTCATGTTCCCCGGCGTCGGCGTGGAGCAGCAGAAGGACAAGTTCGCCCGCATGACCAAGACGCTGGTGGACATCGAGATGGCCGCCCACGGCGGCACCGTCGTCGAGATCCGCAAGGTCAGGGGCAAGTGGGTGACGGTGGCGGACTCCCGCTACAACCGCCGCATCACCGGCGAGACGCCCTGCGCCATCACCGGCCCGGCTGCCGGCCACGCCCTGATGAAGACCAGCTACGACCCGACCGGCACGATGGTCCGCGGCATGCTGAACAACTGTTCCGGCGGCATGACGCCCTGGGGCACCTGGCTGTCGGCGGAGGAGAACTTCAACGGCTACTTCTGGGGCAAGGTCGAGGACACCAACCCGAACGCCAAGGCGCTGAAGCGCTACGGCTTCCCCGGCGAATGGTACAACTGGGGCGTCCATCACGACCGCTTCGACATCGCCAAGGAGCCGAACGAGTCCAACCGCTTCGGCTGGATCGTCGAGATCGACCCCTACGACCCGACCGCGACCCCGAAGAAGCGCACGGCGCTCGGCCGCTTCAAGCATGAGGCCTGCCAGATCGCGCTCGGCAAGGACGGCACCGTGGTCGCCTACACCGGCGACGACGAGCGCTTCGACTATGTCTACAAGTTCGTCGCGGCCAAGAAGTTCGACCCGAGGAACCGCGCCGCCAACATGGACATCCTGGAGACCGGGACGCTCTATGTGGCGAAGTTCAAGGCCGATGCCTCGGTCGAATGGCTGCCGCTGGTCCACGGCCAGGGCCCGCTGACGGCCGAGAAGGGCTTCCCCGACCAGGCCACCGTCCTGATCAACGCCCGCCTCGCCGCCGATGCGCTGGGCGCCACCAAGATGGACCGCCCGGAGGACATCGAGGTCAACCCGGTGACCGGCAAGGTCTACGTCATCCTGACCAACAACTCCCGCCGCAAGCCGGAGCAGGTGGACGCGACCAACCCGCGCGCCGAGAACAACTGGGGCCACATCGTCGAGATCCTGCCGGACAACGGCAACCACGCCTCGACCAAGGCGGAGTGGACGATCCTGGTCCGCGGCGGCAACCCGGCGGACGAGAAGGTCGGCGCGCAGTTCCACGCCGACACCTCGGCCAACGGCTGGTTTTCCTGCCCCGACAACGCGGCGGTGGACCACCGCGGCCGCCTGTGGATCACCACCGACCAGGGCGAGAACTGGAAGAAGGCGTCCGGCACCGCTGACGGTGTCTGGGCCGTGGAGACTGAGGGCGACCTGCGCGGCCTGTCCAAGATGTTCTACCGCGTGCCGGTGGGTGCCGAGATGTGCGGCCCCTGCTTCACCACCGACGACAGGACCCTGTTCGTCGCCGTGCAGCACCCGGCCACCGACGGCGTCGATCAGTGGGAAGGCTTCAAGGGCAAGCTCTCCTCCTTCGAGGACCCGGCGACCCGCTGGCCGGACTTCAAGCCGAACATGCCGCCGCGCCCGTCGGTGGTCGCCATCACCAAGAAGGACGGCGGCGTGATCGGTCTCTGACCGGACGCATGACCGTCCCTTAATCCAGCGACACGCCTTGAAAGGGCGGCCCCCGCGTCCGGGGCCGCCCTTCTTCTTTGTCCGGTTTGTCTGGTGTCGGCGTCCGGCGATGTAATAAGATAACGCCATGACCGCCAACCCGCATCCCACCGACGGCCCGGCCACCGCCCATGGGCACGACCACGCGCATTGCATCGCCGACGCGCTGACGCGCGCCGACGCCCTGTGCGCGGAGCGCGGCGCCCGGCTGACCGCGCTCCGCCGGCAGGTCCTGGAACTGGTCTGGAACAGCCACAAGCCGCGCGGCGCCTACGCCATCCTGGAGGACCTCAGCCAGCGCGAGGGCAAGGCCACCGCCCCGCTGACCGTCTACCGCGCGCTGGAGTTCCTGGTGGAGCACGGGCTGGTCCACCGCATCGAGTCGCTGAACGCCTACATCGGCTGCGCCGCGCCGGGGGCCGTCCATTCCGGGCAGTTCCTGGTGTGCGAGACCTGCGGCAACGCCGTGGAAATCGACGACCCGCGCATCCGCGCCGCCATCGGCACCATCGCCGCCGAGCATGGTTTCCAGGTCAGCCGTCCCACCGTCGAGGTGCGCGGCACATGCACCGACTGCCAGGAGAAGACCCCGTGACCGCCGCACCCAACCCCACCGCCACGCCGGCGCCCCGCCTCCCCGTCTCGGTGCTGACCGGCTTCCTCGGCAGCGGCAAGACCACGCTGCTGCAACGGCTCCTGCACCATCCCGGCATGGCCCGCACCGCCGTGGTCATCAACGAGTTCGGCGAAGTCGGGCTCGACCATCTGCTGGTCGCCAAGGCGTCGGAGAACATGGTGCTGATGGACAGCGGCTGCCTGTGCTGCACCATCCGCGGCGACCTCGTCGACACGCTGCGCGACCTGTTCCTGAAGCGGGTGCGCGGCGACATCCCGGAGTTCGACCGGGTGGTGGTGGAGACCACCGGCCTCGCCGACCCGGCCCCGATCATCCACACGCTGATGAGCGACCCGCTGCTGGCCGCCCGCTTCCGCCTGGACGGCGTCATCAGCACGGTGGACGCGGTGCATGGCGCCAGTCAGCTCGACCGCCAGCCGGAGAGCGTGAAGCAGGCCGCCGTCGCCGACCGCATCGTGCTGACCAAGACCGACCTCGCCACGCCGCACACGACGCTCGCTTTGTGTCAGCGTCTGACAGCGATCAACCCGGCGGCCCCGCAGATCCCCGCGGCCTTCGGCGAGGTGGACCCGAAGCAGCTGTTCGACGCCGGCCTCTACAACCCCGACACCAAGAGCCCCGACGTGGCGCGCTGGCTCCGCGAGGAGGCGTACCGCGACGAGCAGGCCAAGCATCACCATGACCACGATCACGGGCATGACCATGATCACGGTCACGACCATCATCACCACGACCACGAGCATGGCGACGCCTGCGGTCCCGACTGCGGGCACGAGCACCATCACCACGACGCCAACCGGCACGACGACCACATCCGCGCCTTCTGCATGGTGGTGGACGAGCCGATCCCGTGGAACAACTTCGTGGACTTCATGGAGGCCCTGATCGCCACCGGCGGGGAGAACCTGCTGCGCATCAAGGGGCTGCTGAACGTCAAGGAAAGCCCGCTGCCGGTCGTCGTCCACGGCGTGCAGCACATGTTCCACCCGCCGGTCCAGCTCCAGGAATGGCCGGGCGAGGATCACCGCTCCAAGATCGTCTTCATCACCCGCGACATCGGCGAGACGGTGATCCAGCCGATGTTCGATCAGTTCGTTTGGGGAGCGGAAGGGGCGGCCTGAGGGACGTCATTGCCCACCCCGGCCCTCCCCCGCTTTGCGGGAGAGGGTGCCTTCCGCGAAGCGGCGGCAGTTCCCTCCCCTGCGTAGCGGGGGAGGGTTAGGTGTGATGTTTCAGGAGGTTGTCCATTCGGCCGGAACCGAGGAAGCTGAAGTTGCGACGCTCAAGCTTTTTCGGAGGGCCGAATGGACATTCACAAGAATGCCGCACTGACCCCGCGCGGTCGAGAGATTGCGGTGCGGCGGGTGCTGGAGGGCGGCGAGACCCGCAGTTCGGTGGCCACCGAGCTGCGGGTTTCGCCGGGCACGATCAGCAAATGGTGCCGGCGCTACAAGGCCGAGGGCGTGGCCGGCCTGCACGACCGCTCCTCGCGGCCAAAGCGCTCGCCCCGCCAGACCGCCGCGGCAACCGCCGAGCGGGTCATCGCGCTGCGCCGGCAGCGCTTCACCTATGGCCGCATCACCGCCGAGCTTGGCGTCTCGGCCGCCACCGTCTCACGCATCCTGCGTACAGCCGGGCTCAACCGCCTCAAGGCGCTCGACCCACCCGAGCCGGTGCGCCGCTACGAGCGCGAGCGCCCAGGCGAGATGCTGCACATCGACATCAAGAAGCTCGGGCGTATCGGCACCATCGGCCACCGCATCACCGGCGATGCCTCCCGGCGCGCCCGCGGGGTGGGCTGGGAGTACGTGCACGTGTGCATCGACGACGCCTCGCGCGTGGCGTTCTGTCAGATCCACGCCGACGAGCGCCAGCACACGGCCGTGCTGTTCCTGGAGGTGGCGCTGGCCTATTACGCCTCGCTGGGCATCACGGTGGAGCGCGTCATGACCGACAACGGCGGCTGCTACCGCTCCAAGGCATTCCGGACCGCCTGCAAGCGCCTGGGCGTCAAGCACATCTTCACCAAGCCCTACACACCCCAGACCAACGGCAAAGCTGAGCGCTTCATCCAGACCGCTCTGCGGGAATGGGCCTACGCCCACACTTACGAGCACTCAGATCAGCGTGGCGCCAAGCTGCCGCTATGGTTGCACGCCTACAACTGGCATCGACCTCATGCTAGCCTCGGCAAAAAGACCCCCATCAGCCGAATCGGCCTGCCGATGAACAACCTCCTGACACTCCACAGTTAGGGAGGGGGCAACCGCACCCGCTCACTTCACCTTGTAGAGCTGGAAGTACCGCCCCTCCTGCACCAGAGTCAGATGCTCCGGCACCGGGTTGGCGCGGCCCGGCTCGCTGAACAGCACGTAGACGTAGCCGAAGCGCCGGGGCCAGTCCGCCCAGTAATGGTTGTCGCGCAAGCCGGGCTGGCGCACCGCGTCGGCGACGTAGCCGATGCGCGGCATGTAGGTGAAATCACCGTCCAGGTCGGCGTAGTCCGGCTTCAGCAGCAGCACCTGCTTGCCCGGATGGGTGAAGGCGATGGGCACGAGGCTGGAGCGCTCCATCAGCGCCAGAACCGGTGCGTGGTGCAGGCCGAAGGACAGGGCGCGGTCGTCGGTGAACTGGGTGGCGCGGAAGATCGACTTGTGCAGGGTCTCGTCGGCGTAGGTGGCGAGCACGGTGCTGCCCGGCTCGATCCGCTGCAGGGACTGGCGCACTTCCTCCAGCAGCGGGTCCACCTTGGCAAGCCCCACCCCGGCGTCGGCGCTGCGCAGCAGCGACAGCGCGACCACCACCGAGAGGAAGGCCGCCCGCATGGCCGATGTCGCCAGTTCCCAGCGCACGAAGCCCAACGCGACGAAGGCGATGCCGATGGGCAGGCGGCTGTCGGCGAACCAGGAGCCGAACAGGACCAGCGGCATCGCCGCGTAGACCACCAGCCCGAGCGCGATGGTGATGGCGCCGACCGGATGGACGCGCAACGCCCCGCTCCACAGCCCCCAGGCGATGCCCAGCCCGACCGCGATCCCCGTCACATAGCCGACCGTGTCGGCGTAGCCGCCGAACAGGAAGTCGAAGCCCATCAGCTTGGCCGTGCCGACCCACAGCACCGCGTCGGCGAAGCCGGACGACGGGCTCATCATCAACAGCGGCGGCACGATCAGGAAGGGCAGTCCGAAAGCCAGCGCGTCCGGCAGCGCCCGCCGCGGCTCACGCCAGCCGCCGCTCCGCCACAGCCGCCAGCCCTCAGAGGACAGCAGCGTCAGGCCATAGAGCCCGAGGGCGAACAGATGCGAGATGAACAGCAGCAGCACGATGCCGAGCGAGGCCAGCCCGCGCTGCCAGGGCGCGCGCTCCCGCATCACGATCCAGCCGGCGATTCCCCACAGGGCCAGCCCCAGCCCGAACAGGTAGTTGAACAGGCCCATGTAGGTGGACAGCGTATAGAGGAACAGCCCGGCGGCCAGCGGCCCCAGTTCCACCCGCCCCCAGACGGCGCGGTAGAGCGCGATGGAGCCGGTCACCAGCACCAGATAGCTGGCGGTGACGAACAGCCGGCTCGCCGTGTGCACGCCGATCAGCTTGGCCAGCGGCGGCACGACGATGTCCATCACCAGATTGGGGATGATCGCCCAGCGCACCATGTAGAATTGCGCCAGCGCCGGGTCCTGGTCCAGATGGGCCAGGGCGTACATGCGGGTGACGTGGTTGACGTAGTCGCCCAGCGCCGGAATCTCGAACATCCAGACGGGGATCGAGGCCGCCACCAGGATCAGCAGGGCGGCGGGCCAGACATACGCGGCCTCGGCGCGCGACGCCGCCCGACCGTCGAGGGTGTAATCCCTGAACATGCGGCCCCCCTCAGACGCTTTTCGGGAAAGACTGGGGCGGAGCGGCGGGGGCGGCCGCCGTGGGCGACGCCTGCAGGTCCTGCGGATAGCGGTTATGCAGGCCGGCCCGGTAATGGGTCCAGAAGCCGCGCAGCCCCTTCACGTCGGCGCGCCGGTGCAGCAGATAGTAGAGCGTGTATTTGACCATCATGCGGGCGATGGACTTGCGCTCATAGGTGGCGTGGATGTAGCCCATGTTGCGGAAGAAATAGGGGGCGCGGTTCTCCGGCATCTCCTCCACTGTGCCCAGGAAACCGCCGGCCAGCGGGCGCTGGGTGCGGCGGTTGCGCGGGTGGACGTGCAGGGCGTGCACCGCCGTCCCGTCGCGCAGCCCGGCCCGGCGGGCGCGCAGCGTGAACTCCCACTCGTCGCCCCAGATGAACATCTCGCGCTTGATGTTGCCGATCCGCTCGAACACGCGGCGGCGCAGCAGGGTCCCGTTGAACAGAGCGATGGTGCCCGGCACGATGCCGTCCTGCGCTGCGGCGGTGAAGGCGTCGGCCTTGGTGAAGCCCTGCATGGTGAAGGCGAGATCGCCGCGGTCCTCCGCCGCGACCACGGTCGGCCCGACGAGGTCGAGGTCGTGCCGCTCGCCCTGGCGCAGCAGTTCGGCCAGCGCGCCGGGCGCCGGGATGCCGTCGTCGTCGGTGCTCCAGATCCAGCGGGCGCCCAGTTCCAGCGCCGTGGCGAAGGCGGTGTGGTAGGCGCCGGCGGAGCCGATGTTGGCCTGCCGGACCACCAGAAGCTCCGGCATCACCGCCCGCTGCTCGGCCAGCCATTCAGCGGTGCCGTCGCTGGAGCCGTTGTCCACCACGACGATGCGGTCGGGCCGCGGCTCCTGCGCGTGGATGGCCGCCAGACAGGTCTTCAGCAGGGCCAGACGGTTGTGGGTGACCACCACCGCGACGACCGGCGTCTCCCAGGGCGTTTCCCGAGGCCGTTCCTGGGCTCCGGTGTCCAGCGTCCGGGGCGTCTGGGCTTCTGACATACGGTTTCCGTCCTTCGTCTTTTGGGCGTCTGTGCCTTGGGGCTGCACCTCGAAGAGGCCACCCCAAGTTTTTTGCTTTGCGAAGAGAGGGCAATGCCCCGGACGGAGAGGGGCGGCACCATTCGCATAGCCCATAAGGAGAAAAATCAGCTCAGACGCATCCAGCCGGTGCCCCACAACCACAGAACGGCGAATCCCATCGACAAAAGGGTCATCGGGATGCCGCAACGGGCGTGCTCCAGAAAGCCGAGCCGGACGCCGGAGGCCGCCGCCCGCTCCACCACGATAATGTTGGCGAGGCTGCCGGGGATCAGCAGGTTGCCGGCCAGCGTGGACAGGATCGCCAGCCCGTAGAGCGCGCCCTCCGGCGGCGATGGCCAGGCGGCGAGCAGCAGGATCACCGCCGGCACGTTGCCGATGCTGTTGCTGGCCGCAAGCGCGAGCGGCGTCATCACCGCCAGCCGGTCGGGCAGCCAGCCGGCGGCCTCCAGCCCCGACACGAATTCGGCGGGCAGGCCGGTCAGCTTCAGCGCGTGGTTGATGGCGAACAGCGCAGCGAAGAGGACCAGCAGGTGCCAGTCGACCATGCCCAGCATGCCGCGGGAGGCCAGCCGCCGGCTGATCAGCATCGCCCCGGCGACCAGCAGCACGCCGATCTCGTGCGGCAGGTCGGTGGTGAACAGGCCGAGAAGCACGAGGGTCGCCACCACCGCCTTGCCGAGCTGCGCCCGGTCGAGCGTCACCGGCTCGGCCCCGCCCTGCCCGGCCGCGCCATCGTCCGGCTCGCCGAAGCGGCCCCGCCAGGCGAGCCACACCACGGCGTAGACCACCAGGAGGCCGACCAGCGCCGGCACCCCGCAGACCGCCAGGAAGCGCCAGAAATCCAGATGGCCTATCTGGCCGATCAGGATGTTCTGCGGGTTGCCGATCACCGTCGCCGCCGACCCGGCGTTCGCCGCCCCGGCCAGACCGATCAGATAGGGCCGCGGGTCGAGCCGGCGGGCCAGCAGACCGACGCAGAGCATCGGCGTCATGGCGAAGACCACCACGTCGTTGGCGAGGATCGCCGACAGGCCGCCGCCCACCGCCACCGTCACCGCCAGCAGCCGCGCCGGGGAGCGCGCCGCCTGCGCCACCCGCAGGGCGCACCAGTCGTAGAAGCCGCTGGCCGCGTACTGGGCCGACAGCACCATCAGCCCGAACAGGATGAACAGGGTCGGGAAGTCGATCGCCTCCGTCACCTGCCCCGATTCCAGAGCCCCGACGGCAAGCAGCAGGATCGCCGCGACCAGGGCAATGCCGGTGCGGTCGATGCGCAGGCCGGGAAAGCGCCCCAGCGCCATGCCCACATAGGTGACGACGAACAGCGCGACGACCGTCAGCGTCATGGGCGGGACGGCCAGGAAGGGAATGGGCATGGATGGGGGTTCGCTGCGGGGTGGTGGAAGCCCCTCTATAACGGCCCGACACCGGGTCAGACCATAGGCGCCAAGCCGAGGTCAGGCCAGCGTGACCGTCATCCCTTCCCGCGCGGCGAAGCAGTCCGGGAACACCGCCTGGGCCGCCGCCTCGATGGCGGTCATGGCGGCGTCGTCATGGTCGGGGTCGTGGTGGAACAGCACCAGCCGCTTCACCCTGGCCGCCTGGGCCAGCCGGACGCCCTCGGTCCAGGTGGAATGGCCCCAGCCGATGCGGTTCTGCCATTCCTCGTCGGTGTAGGTGCTGTCGTAGAGCACGAGGTCGGCGCCGTCGATCAGGTCCAGGATGTTGCGGTCGGGGTGGCCCGGCACATGCTCGGTGTCGGTCACATAGGCGAAGGACTTTCCCAGATGCTCGATGCGGTAGCCGGTGGCGCCGTCCGGATGGTTCAGCCGTGCCGTGCGGACCTGAACCCCTTCGCCCAGCGCGAACTGGTCGCCCGCCGTGATCTCGTCGAAGACGATGTTGCTTCCCATGGTGCGCATCGGCACCGGGAACAGCGGGCGCTCCATCTGCCGGGCCATGGCCGCTTCGATGCCGGGGGTGCCGTTCAGATGGCCGGAGACGATGCGCAGGTGGAAGCCCTTGCTGTAGGCCGGGGCGAAGAAGGGAAAGCCGCAGATGTGGTCGAGGTGGGTGTGGCTCATCAGCAGGGTCGCCTCGCTGGCCCCCTCCTTCAGCAGGCGCTTTCCGAGCATGCGGATGCCGGTGCCGGCGTCGATGACGATGCGCTGGTCGCCCGCCTGGACCTCCACGCAACTCGTGTTGCCGCCGAAGCCCATATGGGACGGCAGAGGGCAGGAAACCGTGCCCCGCACCCCCCAGAAGGTCACCGAAAAGCCCATACCGCCCTCAAGACAACCGATCTCCGGACCACCGCACCGCATCGAGTGGGCTGGCGGGGACCGTTAAGACGGCATTTTAGCATGGTTTTCGGCTTACGCGGTGATCACCGTCACAGCCCCGCCGGTTCCAAAGAGGGAGCCCGCCCCCTTCCGGATTGGACCTGACCGATGGCCTGGGGTCCGTCGGCGTAGGGTCAGCTGGTCCACAGGATGCTTTCGATGAACCGCTCGCAGGATCGGCGATGGAAACACCCGGCGCATCCGGCGTCCGAGCAGGGAAGTCCGGCCTTCAGAACGGTCAGCCCGTCCACCAAACGATCCTTCGTGGCCTGATCGATGACGTCCGCCACCAGCACGTCGCGGATCGCCTCCGCGACGAGGTCGTCTTCCTGTTCCGGTACGGTCACGATCTGCCTGAGAGCCTGCATGCGAAACACCTTTCCGTGGCTCAACTGCACCACGGCGGTGTTTCGCTAACATTTCAGACGCGACCTTCAAAAGATTCGAATTGCTGCAATCCGACACGCTTACTCGCAATGACTGACGGAGTCCTGGACGATCACTCCAAACCAGCCGAGTCCCTTGTAGGTTTCATAGCCCGGCGTCACGGCGAAGCCGACCACGCGCCCCTGGTCATCGGCATAGCTCCCCTGCCCCTGGGCACCGGTGCGCAATGGGAAGCTCTCCGTCAGGACGCCCCGGCGGTCGGACGCGGCGATCACGCGGTGACGGCTGTCCAGCAGGAGGCAGCGGGTCCGCGAACGCTCCTCGTCGGTCAGCCGGACGGAGTCGAGCACGCCCTGCGACTGGGGCTGCCAGTCGAAGAAGACGCCCAGGACGCCGATGACGGCGCCGCCCTCCTCCCCGCCGGCCCGGATGGCCGTGGCGTAGGTGGCGACGGTGGCGCGGTCCAGAAGCTCGTTGGTGCCGATGTCGGCCACCGCGAATTCGGCGCCGCTGCGGGTCGCCATCGCCTCGCGGAACCAGGATTCCGACGCGACCGACGCACCCACCGGACGGCGGTAGCGGTCGGGCCGCCCGTTCGCCAGGACCACGCCTTTGGCGTCGACGACCCAAAGGTCGAGATAGACCGTGTAGGCGCCCAGGATCACGCCCAGCCGCTGCGCGGCATGACGGCGCCCGGCCTCGGACGGATCGGCGGCGCAGTCGACCACGGCGCGGTCCGTGGCCCACCAGCGCACATCGCAGGACCGCTCGTACAAATTGCGGTCGATGATGTCGATCATGTTGAGCGCCAGATCGGCGAGCCGCCCGCCGCGCAGCTGAGAGACCAGCCGGTTGCCCAGCGTGTTCAACTCGTCGGTCTGCACCGCCATCTGGGCACGCAGTTCCCCGCCGATGCCGGTGATCCGCTCCGAGATCGCCTTGACCTCCTGGGCCACCACGGCGAAGCCGCGTCCGGCCTCCCCCGCGCGCGTCGCCTCGATCAGCGCGTTGAGCGCCAGGATCTTGGTCGTGTTCGTAACGGCCTGGATCTCATCCATCTTGCGCGTGGCGAGATCGGACACGGCACGCGACAAAGCCACGATTCGCTCGGGCATGAACATCACCTCCCAGGATCATCAGTGATGACGCCCGTGGATGACCGAACGACCATGTTTGTCCGGTTCAGCCGACCATCCGCAACCCACCCCGGCCGCATTCAATGGATGCAATCGTGAAACCGCAACACTCAATGGTACCCAATTCAAAACTGTTCAGGCGGCGGCGCCATCGGCCTCACGGCACGCCCCGGACGGCGGGCGTGCCGCCGCTCAGACCTTGTAGGCCAGACGCAGCCCGCCCCAATGGCGGCCGCGCACGGTGATCGGCGCCGACACGTCCTTCATCAGGGTGTATTTCCCGCCGCCCATGTCGCGCCGGTAGGTCTGGAGCAGGAACGGCTTCATGCTGCGCCCCGCGGCGAGGCCGACCCGGTCGTTGAAGATGCGCCGATTGCGGCAATTGGCCGCGTTCCAGGTGGGGTCGCTCCCCTGGGGCTGGCTGAACTTACGGTTGTGGGTCGGCAGATAGCCGTTCGAATCGACCGCCACGCAGAAGACGATGCGCTCGCTCTGCCCCAGCAGCGAATCGAGCACCCTCGGCAGCACGCGGTCGCAGAACTCGGTGAAGCGGGTCATGTGCTGCTGCGGATTGGAGCCGGGAATGGGCTGGTAATTGCTGTCGAACAGGTCGCCTTCACGCACCTCGCCGCGCGACAGCGCGTCCTCGAAATCGGCGGAAATGCGCGACGCGGCGTCGGTGACCATGCGGATGAAGGGGGTGTCGACCGTCTCCACGTCCAACTCGGCGGTGATGCCGATCAGCCGCTCGCTCATCCCGACCAGCGTGTTCACGCGGTCGCGCGCCTGGGCCAGATTGTCGCTGGACAGCTGCACGCCGACCGCGAGGTCGTCGATCTCGTGCTGAAGCTCGTCGCAATTGGCGCCGATCTCGGAGGAGGCCGCGTCGATCTTGTCGGTCTCGCCGTTCAGTTCCGACATGGCCCGGCCGACGGTCTCGATGACGGCGCCGATGGCGGTGGTGCCCTCGCTCACCGCCCGGGCCTTGCCGGCGCTGGACGCGCTTTCAGCCATCAGGCGCTGCGCCTGGTCGTTCAGGTATTTCAGCGTGGCGTCGATCTCCGTCGTCGCCTCGCTGGTCTTCTTCGAGAGGGCCTTGACCTCGTTCGCCACCACAGCGAAGCCGCGCCCGGCCTCCCCGGCGCGGGCCGCCTCGATGGTGGCGTTGAGCGCCAGCAGGTTGGTCTGCTTGGCGATGACGAAGATTTCCTTGGCAACCCGCCCGACGCGGTCGAGCGCCTCCTGGAGGCCGGCGATCTGGCCTTCGATGCCCCCCACCGCGGCGACGAGGGCATGGATGTCATCCATGGAGCGCTGCACCCGGTCGTGGGAAGATTCGACCTCCTGCCGGGCCTGCTCGGTCACGGAACGCGCCACGGTCGCGGCGGCGGAGATGCGCTGCGTGCTCTCCGACATCTTGTTTCCGGTGCCGCGCAACTGCGCGAAAACGTTGGCCTGATGGCCGAGGCGGCCGTTGACCTCCTCCACATGGCCCGCGATGTCCGCGATCTCGATGCCGAGATTGCCCGCTTCGGTGGCAATGTCCGCGATCAAATGAGAGCGGCCGCCGAACGCACTGTCCATTTTTCCGCCATCCGTTTCACAAGAATGCGCAGAGCGCTAAAATCCAATGCAATTATTACCGAACCCTTACAAATGCGCAACGAAGGAAGGGTCATTCTAAAAGGCAATATGCTCAATTATTGCGCTTCGGTAACCCGCTCGCAACCGAAGGCGGAGAAAGCGTCAGCCGGCACCGCCCTCGGTGCCCTGGCCCTCGGCAATACGGTGGTCCAGCCGATCGTCCTGAAGACCGGCGGGCTCCTGGTGGATCAGGACCTCGGCGCCGGGGAAGACGTCCTTCAGGCGGTTTTCCACCCGGTCGGTGATGTCGTGCGCCTTGGCGACCGACAGCGATGGGTCGAGTTCCAGATGCAGTTCGATGAAGGCGCCGACGCCGGAACTGCGCGTGCGCAGGTCGTGCATCCCCACGACGTCCGGCTGTGCCGTCACCAATGCCGCGATGCGCTCCCGCTCCTCCGCCGGAAGCTCCCGGTCCATCAGGACGTTCAGCGCCTCCCTCGCGACCTTGCGGGCGCCGTAGAGCAGGAAGGCGGCGATGCCCAGACCGAACAGCGGATCGAAGGCGCTGATGCCCGTCCATCCCGTCAGCAGGATCGCCAGGATGACCGCCGCGTTCATCAGCAGGTCGCCGGAATAATGCAGCCGGTCCGCCCCCACCGCGACCGAGCCGGTGGCCGTCACCACATGGCGCTGGAAGGTGATCAGGCCGGCGGTCAGCAGGATGGACAGCAGCATCACGGCGATGCCAACCGCCCCCTCGCCCACCGGCTGCGGGGTGATGAGGCGGCGCACCGCCTCGATGGTCAGGAACAACGCGGAACCGCCGATGAAGGCGGCCTGCGCCAGCGCGGCCAGCGCCTCCGCCTTGCCGTGGCCGAAGCGGTGCGCCTCGTCCGGCGGGCGCAGCGCCGTCCGCACCCCCAACAGGGTCACCACCGAGGCCATCATGTCGGTGCTGGAATCGATCAGCGACGACAGGATGCTGACCGAGTCGGTCGCCAGATAGGCCGCCAGCTTCGCCAGGATCAGCGTGAGGGACACCGACACGCTGGCGTAGGTGGCGTACCGGCGCAGCCGGTGCGAACGCGATTCGCTCATAAGCGTCTTCTTATGCGGTGACCCTCCGGTCCTTTACGGGAAAAGACGCTCCGTCGTCCAGCGCGCCGGCTCCGCCGCCGCCGGGTCGCCCTCGCGCAGGTACAGAATCCGCTCATGCAGGCGGAAGGGCCGGTCCTGCCAGAACTCGATTCGCCGCGGCAGGATGCGGAAGCCGGTCCAGTGCGGCGGGCGGGGCACGGCGCCCAGGCCGAACTTGGCGGCGAACTGGGCGACCCGCTTCTCCAGCTCCCACCGGCCCTCCAGGGGGCGCGACTGCTGCGAGGCCCAGGCGCCGATGCGGCTTTCCCGCGGACGGCTTTCGAAATAGGCGTCGGCTTCGGCGTCGGACACCTGCTCCACCGCGCCCTCGACGCGGATCTGGCGCTTCAGCGTCTTCCAGTGGAAGCACAGGGCGGCGTTGGCGTTGGCCAGAAGCTGCTCGCCCTTGCGGCTCTCCGTGTTGGTGTAGAAGACGAATCCGCGCGGGTCGATGCCCTTCAGAAGCACCATGCGCAGCGACGGCGCCCCCTGCGCGTCGGCGGTGGCCAGGGCCATGGCGTTGGGATCGTTGATCTCGCTGCGGGTGGCCTCGTCCATCCAGTCCTGGAACAGGGCGTACGGGTCCCGGTCGTTGGATTCGCTCATTGTCCCCTCGTAGCGCGGCCGTCGGCCCATGGTTTCAACGTTGGGTTTCGGCGCCGGTCACAGCGTCTTCCCAGTTCACAAATATGCCCAATTCACAGATAGGATAGCCTCGCATATATGAGTGTCCACCGGTGCGCCAGTAGCAAGGCATGCCGGCTCCCAACCTTTCGAGGCAGCATCGATGTTCGTGAAGAAGCTCGTCCCGGCGGCGATGGCGATCGCCCTGCTTGCGGGTTGCGTCAGCACCTCCAAGGAAGCCACCAAGAACGCGGAGACCGTCGGCGGCCGGATCTCGTCGACCTATGGCAGCGCGTCGGGCAAGGTCGCCTCCTCGGGCACCGGCCCGCTGCTGGGCGCCTTCATCGGCGGTGCGGCGATCGAGCCGTCGGACGCCGCCGCCGCCGAGACCGCGGCCAAGCGCGCCTACGCCGCCCCGGTCGGCGAGAAGATCGGTTGGACCAACCCGGCGACGGGCCATTACGGCTCGCTGACCACGACGCGCGAGGGCTACAACAACGCCGGTCAGTATTGCCGGGAGTTCCACCAAACGGTAACCACAAAGAGCCAGACCGAATTGGCCTACGGAACCGCTTGCAAACAGGCCGACGGTACGTGGAAGATTGTCGCCAATTCGTAATGCCGTATCCCCGGGCTTCGGGGTGGAATAACTCTGTCCGTGGAAAGCATGCGTGACCCTTATCAAATCCTCGGCCTCACCCGCTCCGCGAGCGCCGACGACATCAAGAAGGCGTACCGCAAGCTCGCCAAGGAGTTCCACCCCGACCTGAAGCCCGGCAACGCCGCGAACGAGGAGCGCTTCAAGGAAATCTCGGCGGCCTACACGCTGCTGTCCGATTCCGACAAGCGCGCCCGCTTCGACCGCGGCGAGATCGACGCCTCGGGCCAGGAGCGGCATCACGGCTTCGGCGGCCGCTCCCGCGCCAACGCCGGGCGCAGCCGCGCCTACAGCGGGGCCGGCGGCGCCGGGGACGATTCCTTCTTCGGCGGCGAGGATTGGTTCTCCGACCTGTTCGGCGGCGGGCGCAAGCGCGGGGGGCCCGGTGGCGGCGCCGCGGGCGGGGCTGCCGGCGGCGGCTCGCGGTCGCGCGGCAGCGACATCAACTATTCGGTCTCCGTGCCCTTCGTCGAGGCGGCCCAGGGCACCAAGCGGCGCATCAGTCTGTCCAACGGC
This sequence comes from Azospirillum brasilense, assembly GCF_005222205.1. Classification (NCBI taxonomy): domain Bacteria; kingdom Pseudomonadati; phylum Pseudomonadota; class Alphaproteobacteria; order Rhodospirillales; family Azospirillaceae; genus Azospirillum; species Azospirillum brasilense. The sequence continues at coordinate 505,727 of NZ_CP032345.1, forward strand.
AAGAGCATCGACGTCGCCGTTCCGCCGGGGACCGAGGATCAGGCGAAGCTGCGGCTGAAGGGCCAGGGGCTTCCCGGCGCCGGCGGCTTCGGGGCCGGCGACGCCATCGTCGAGGTCCATGTCGAGGCGCACCCCTTCTTCACCCGCCAGGGCGCCGACATCCATGTCGAGGTGCCGATCACCCTGAACGAGGCGGTTCTCGGCGCCACCATCCGTGTGCCCACCGTCAGCGGTCCGGTCGCGCTGAAGATCCAGCCGGGGGCCAACACCGGCTCCACCCTGCGGCTGCGCGGCAAGGGCGTGATGAACCAGGCGACCAAGCAGGCCGGCGACCAGTATGTGAAGCTGAAGGTCGTCCTCCCCGACCCGCCCGACGCGGAGTTGGTCAAGTTCATGGAGGAATGGTCGCGGACGCGCAGCTACGACGTGCGCAAGAAGGCCGGGCTGGAGTGACTCCGGGCCATTAACCCTCTCGTTACTTTTGGGTCAAAGAAAAGTCCTGGACCGAATGCGGTTGATGCGGGGCGGTGGCGCCTTCATCAATGATGGCGATGTGCCGGAAACGGTTTTCGCTGCTTTCGTAGGACGCCATGCCGCCGATCCCGAAAAAGTACCTGACCGCCCTCGCCGTTGTTGCTGCGCTTCTGCTTGGATGGTTCGCCTTCGCGGCCTGGACCGACTACACGCGCGACGGCGCCGAGGAGATCGCGACCTACAGCGACTTGGTGGCGGCGGCCGAACGGGGGGACATCGCCTCGGTCACCTTCCGCGGCGACGGGGCGCACGCCGTCACGCCGGACGGCCAGCGGCTGCGCGCCGTCGTTCCGGTCACCGACGACCTGCTGAAGGAGCTGCGCGGGCGCAAGATCGCCATCGCCTTCGAGGAGGAGGCCGGCGGGCTGGTCTCCGGCACCGTTTCGGTCCTGGAGAAGCTGGCCCCCTTCCTGGTGATCGGCCTGCTGATCGGCGCGCTGCTGCTCAGCGGCGGGCAGTTCCTCGGCGGCAACCGGGCCACCCGCGTCCGCCCGCGCGACACCGGCACCGTCTTCGCCGACGTCGCCGGGGTGGACGAGGCCAAGGACGAGCTTCGCGAGACCGTGGAGTTCCTGCGCGACCCGCGGCGCTTCGCCATGGCCGGCGCCCGCGTGCCCAAGGGCATCCTGCTGGTCGGCCCGCCGGGCACCGGCAAGACGATGCTGGCGAAGGCCGCGGCCGGCGAGGCCGGGGTGCCCTTCTTCACCGTCTCCGGCTCCGACTTTGTCGAGATGTTCGTCGGGCTGGGTGCCGCGCGGGTGCGCAGCGTCTTCAAGACGGCGCGGGCCGCCGCCCCCTGTCTGCTGTTCATCGACGAGGTCGACGCCCTGGCCGGCAAGCGCGGCGAATCCAACTCCCATTCGGAGCGGGAGCAGACCCTGAACCAGCTCCTGGTCGAGATGGACGGCATCGTGAACGGCGGCGAGGTGGTGGTGATCGCCGCGACCAACCGCGCGGAGATGCTGGACCCCGCCGTGACCCGGCCGGGCCGCTTCGACCGCCACATCCACGTCGCGCTGCCCGACGTGGCGGGGCGCGAGGCCATCCTGGGCGTCCACACCGGCCGGCTGCACCTCGCCCCTGACGTCTGCGTCCGCACGGTGGCGCGGGGCACGCCCGGCTTCTCCGGAGCCGAGTTGGCCAACCTGACCAACGAGGCCGCCCTGTCCGCCGCGCGCAACGGGCGCGTCATCGTCGGCATGGCCGATTTCGAGGCGGCGAAGGACCGCGTCCTCATGGGCAACGAGCGGCGCAGCCTCGCCCTCTCCAGCCACGAGCGGCGCCTGACCGCCTATCACGAGGCCGGTCACGCGCTGGTCTCCATCCGCTGCCCGGAGGCCGATCCCATCCACAAGGCCACGATCATCCCGCGCGGCCGCGCGCTGGGCATGGTGGTGCGGCTGCCGGAAGGCGACCGCGTGTCGGTGTCGCGCGCCAAGCTGCTGGCCGACATCGCCGTCGCCATGGCCGGGCGTGCGGCGGAGGATCTGGTCTTCGGCCCGGACGCCGTCACCACCGGGGCGGAGGCCGATTTCCGCGCCGCCACAGATCTCGCCCGCCGCATGGTCACCGCCTGGGGGATGAGCGACGCCATCGGCTATGTCGCCCACGCCGGCAACGACCCCGCCGTCGTGCGCTCGGAACGCACCGCCTGGCGCATCGATGAGGAGGTCCGCCGCATCACCGACGAGGGGATGGAGCGCGCCCGCCGCATTCTCGCCGCCGACCGCGCGGCGCTGGAGCGGATCACCGCCGCCCTGCTGGAGCGCGAGACGCTGAGCGGTGACGAGATCGGCGCGCTGGCCGAGGAAGAACGGGAAACGGAAGCGGCCTGATGGTAAAATTATTCTTTCACATTCAATGACAAAGATTGCTGCATACGCGCATACATTGGTAAAATGCCGTGGATTTTTCGCACAGCCGTGCGAACAGCATCGGGGCTGAGGATGGCAGAAGCGGTTGCCCGCCGGACGATACTGGCCTTGGCGCTCGCCGGACTAACGGCGGGCGGCCTTCCGTCGTCCGGCCTTGCGGCAACCGCCGACTCCGCGACCGCTCCGGTGACCGTCAAGGTCGGCGGCTACGAGTTCCCCCCCTACGTCACCGAGTCCGGCGGCGGCGTCACCCAGGCCCTGCTCGACCTTCTGAACGCGGAGCAGAGCGACTTCCGATTCGAACTGGTCCGCACCTCTCCCCAGCGGCGTTACGAGGACATGGAGCGGGGCCGCTTCGATATGATCGCCTTCGAAAGCCTCGCCTGGGGCTGGAAGGGGCGCCCCGTGGAGGCTTCGCGGGTGTTCCTGCGCGACGCGGAGGTGTTCGTCGCCAAGGCCGGTCCCGGCATGGACCAGAGCTACTTCGACCGGCTGGACGACAAGACGATCCTCGGTCGGCTCGGCTACCATTACGCCTTCGCCGGCATGACCGCCGACCCGGAGGTGCTGGAGAAGCGCTTCAACACCCGGCTGACCGTCACGCATGAGGGCAACGTGCGCAGCGTCGCCGCCGGGCGCGCCGCGCTGGCCATCGTCACGCGCTCCTTCCTGGCGCAGTTCCTGAAGGCCAACCCCGATATGGCCCCGCTGCTTCTGGTGTCCGACCGCACCGATCAGATCTACGAGCACACCATTCTGGTCCGCCGCGACGGTCCGGTCGGCATCGCCTGGATCAACGGCACGCTCGACCGGCTGGAGCGCAGCGGCGCCCTGCCGGCGCTGTGGGCGCGGCAGGGAATCAGCCCGTGACCGAGCTGCGCTCCCTCGCCGTTGGACGGCACGACCGTTCGCTGCTGACCCGCATCGGCAGCGTCATCCTGGTCACCGCCGCCGCCGTGGGGATGGTCGCCGTGGCCGTGTCGGCCAACATCGTGGAACACCAGCAGGTCTCGGCTCTGACCAAGCGGGCGCAGCTGGTCGCCGCCATGCAAACGGACGCGCTGGCCAACCCGATCTGGGAGATCGACGACCGCGCCGTCCGCAACATCATCGATTCGCTGCGCGAGCGCGACCCGGCCATCCTCGCCGTCTCCGTCTTCGAGCCGGGGCGCAGCGAACCGATGGCGGTGTCCGGCGACCCCAGGACCTCCGCCGATTCCACCACCGTCGAGAAGGTCATCGATCTGCGGGGGCGCGACGGGGTGACCCGGCAGGTGGGAACGCTGCGCCTGCTCTATTCGACGGAGGAGGTCCACCGCAACACGCTGGAGGCGCTGCTGCCGGTGGGCGGGCTGCTTCTGCTGTCCCTGATCACCGCCATCGCCATCATCAGCGTCATGCTGAACCGCGTCGTGCTCCGCCCGCTGCGGCGGCTGACCCAGGCGACCCAGGCGGTGTCCCGGGGCGACTACGGCGCCCGCCTCGCCACCGAGCGGGAGGATGAGATCGGCGTCCTGACCAAGACCTTCAACCGCATGGCCGAGACCGTCCAGGACTACACCCAGACGCTGGAGTTCCGCGTCCAGGAGCGGACGGAGGCGCTGGCCGACATCAACCGCCGCATCATGGACAGCATCAACTACGCCCAGCTGATCCAGTCCTCCATCCTGCCGAAGCCGGAGGTTCTGGAGGGCGGGCTGGCCCAGCACTTCGTCCTGTGGCGTCCGCGCGACGTGGTCAGCGGCGACTTCTACTATTACCGCGAGGTAGAGGACGGCTTCCTCATCGGCGTGGCCGACTGCACGGGCCACGGCGTCCCCGGCGCCTTCATGACCATGACGGCCAGCGCGGTGCTGAACAACGTGGTGGACGGCATGGGCGCCGCCGATCCCGCGGCGCTGCTCGGCATGGTGGACGGCAAGGTGCGGGCGGCGCTGCATCAGGACGGCGACGCGGCAAGCTGGGAGGGCGGCTTCGACAACGGGCTGGATCTGGCGCTGTGCTACGTCCAGCCGGCGCGGCGGCGGCTCGTCTATGCCGGCGCCCGCCTGCCCCTGGCCATCGCCGGGCCGGGCGGGTTGACCGAGATCCGCGCCGAGCGCCGCAGCCTGGGCTACCGCGCGTCCGGCCCCACCCCGGCCTTCACGAATCACAGCCTGGACCTGCTGCCCGACCAGACCTTCTACATCTGCACCGACGGGCTGACCGACCAGTGCGGCGGGGAACGGGGGCGGAGCTTCGGCAAACGCCGGCTGCACGGCGTGGTGGAGGAGTGCAGCGCCCTGCCGCTCGACCTGCAGAAGGAGCGCATCGAGGCCTGCCTGTCCGGCTTCCAGGGCGACCGCCCGCAGCGCGACGACATCACCATGATCGGCTTCCGGGTCCGGCTGGCCGACGATCCGGCGGCCCCGACGCGGAACACCCTGTGGGAAATCGCGTAACTACCCTTCGAAAGATTGCGTAATAGTGCAGCAGGGGGCCGTTGCGGGCCGAAGTCACTCGATTTACCATTCGACTTCATATAGTTTCCGCGCCGGCCCTATGAACAATAAGCACCGGTAACGGGGGAGCAGAGGGGATGGCGGCCGTTACGATCGTTGTCGTCGAGGACGAGGCGTCTCTGCGACGTGACATGATCGAGTACCTGCGCAGTTGCGGCTTCGACGCGATCGGAGCGAAGAATGGACGCGAACTGGACGAGCAGATCGCGTCACGCCCGGTATCCTTGGTTGTTCTGGACGTCAACCTTCCGGGCGAAGACGGGTTCAAGATCGCCACGCGGCTGCGCGAGAATCCCGCCATCGGAATCATCATGGTGACCGCCCGCGGCTCCACCGTGGACCGGGTGGTCGGGCTGGAACTGGGGGCCGACGCCTATCTGGTGAAGCCCGTCGAGATGCGCGAGTTGGAAGCCCAGGCCAAAGCCCTGCTTCGCCGTCTGGAGACCAGCAACGGCACCACCGCACCGCTGTCTCCGCAGTCCTCCGGCCCGCCCGCAACGGACGAGGCCAGCTGGATCCTGGACGCCACGGCCTGGGCGTTGACCAGCCCGGCGGGCGTTCGCGTCAGCCTGACGAGCATGGAGATGAAGCTGGTCTCGCTGCTGGCCGGGCAGGCCCGCCAGCCGGCGACCCGCGACCAGATCTCCGTGGCGCTCTACAACCGCCGCTGGAACCCCGACGACCGTTCGATCGACACGGTGGTCGGGCGTCTGCGCCATAAGGTGGAAAACGCCATCGGCGAAACCGCCCCGGTCAAATCGGTCCACGGCGTCGGCTATGTGTTCTCCGCCCCAGTCCGGGTGGTCTGAAGTCCGGGTGGTTTGAAATCCGGGTGGTCTGAAATCGGGGCGATCCGGCGCCGCTCAGGCGGGCGCGTCGTCCGGAGGAGTGCTTCTCGGAAAGGTCAGGACGAAGCGCGTTCCCTGCCCCGGCGCGCTGTCCACCGAAATCGTCCCCTTCAGCGCACCGACCGCCAGATTGTGCACGATGTGCAGGCCGAGTCCGCTGCCTCCCTCGCCGCGCCGGGTGGTGAAGAAGGGGTCGAAGATGCGGGGCAGGTGGTCGGCTGGAATGCCCCGGCCATCGTCGGTGTAGACCAGCCGCACGGTGCCGGGCTCCGGCTCCTGCACAGTGATCGACAGGGCGCCGCCCTGCCCCTCCGCGCCCTGCGCGTCGACGAAGGCGTGGGTGACCGAATTCATCACAAGGTTGGTCAGGATCTGCGACAGCGCACCCGGATAGCTGTCCACCACCAGCCCGTCCGGGCAGGAGACGGAAATGCCGTGCCGGCCTTGGCGGAGCTTCGGTTCCAGACTGACCAGAGTCTCCTGGATATAACGGTTGAGGTTCACCGCCCGCCGCTCGGCGCTGGCGCGGTCCACCGCCACCTGCTTGAAGCTGGCGATCAGCTTGGCCGCCCGCTCGCAGTTGGTGAGGATCAGCGCCGTGGTGTCGGTGGCGGTGGCGAGATAGCGGGAGAAGTCCGCCTTGCTCAGCTCGCCGGACTGGGCGCGCCGGCGCAGCCCGGCGGTGGCGTCGGACAGGTGCGACGCGCAGGACACCGCGATGCCCACAGGGGTGTTGATCTCATGCGCCACCCCGGCCACCAGGGCGCCCAGGGAGGCCAGCTTCTCGGCGCGGACCATCGCTTCCTGCGCCTCGCGCAGATCGGCCAGCGCGGTTTCCGCTTCCTGCCGGCGGCGTTCCAGCTCCTGGTTGGCGGAGCCGAGCTGCGCCTGCAGCCGGTCGCTGACCCGGACCAGCCGGCGTTGCTCGCGCGTGCTGCGCTGGAACGCCTCCACCAGAGCCTCGAAGTCGGCGCGCAGTTCGGGCGCGGCGGCGCCCAGCCTCTCACCCAGAAGGCGGGCCTGCTCGATGGCCAGCTCCTCAGCGGCGAAGAGGTTGAAGGTCATGGCGCCCCGTCTGCGGGAATCTGTTTCAGGGTGAAGGCGACGTGGTGCAGATCCTCGGCGAAATCCTCGCCCAGCTCCTGCATCGAATCGTCGTTCTCCTCGTAGCACCAGGTGACGGCGATGCTGCGCCCGTTGCCGGCCGCCGTCTCCAGCATCTGGAAGATGTTCATCAGGGCCTTGGCGCTGGAGCTGTTGAAGTACAGCAGTTCCATGTCGAAGCGGATCGGGTGGCCGCCCGCCTCGGCGAGGAAGGCGCGGAGAGCGGCGAAGATCGGGCCGAAGAAGGTCGCGACGTCGTCGGGATAGGACTCGCCGCTGAGGCGGAGCACGCCCTGGGCGAAGTCGAAATCGACTTCGGGCGTCCGGCCCGTCGCGGGCAATTTCAGGGATTCCATGGTCGTCCGGATGTCCACAGCCGCTTTCAGATCCGAGCCTTGAGACAGAAGAAGCTTTTGCCTTCGTCCATTTCGAGGAAATCATACTCGATGGGTTCGCTGGCGCGGCGTGCGATCTCGATCAGCCCGATGTTGGCGCCCCGCGCGCCCTCTTCCGGGGTTTCGCGCAGCTGCTCCCGGTAATAGGTCTTGATGGCGTCCTTGTCCAAGCCCTTCAGATATTCGAGCCGGTCGCGCAGGCGCGGCACATCGGCGTTGTACACGGTGTTGCCGCAGACGATGAAGACCTTCCCGCCTTCCATGCCGATGGTGACCATCCCGGCGCTCAGCTCGACCGGCTTCTCGCGCGCGCCGGTCATCTTCTCGGCCGAGTAACGGATGATGTTCTGCATCTGCTCGACAAAGACGGCGAAGACCCGGCGGACCGTCGGGCCGTCGGTTTCCTCCAGGGTCATCTTTTCCCGCAACGCCTCTCCCAGGGAATAGAGTATCCCCTCGGACAGATAGCCGCTGAACGAGAAGATGATGCCTTTTTCGTCGAGGTCCCGTTTGATCCCGGCATATTGCTGAGCGAGCATAATGGAGTCCACGGTTCTTCCGTTGGAGTGCGAAAAGGCCGCCCGCCGCGTCAGAAGGGTCCGGAGCGGTTTCCGGCAATCGCGTCGGCCTTGTTATGAGCACGTTACATTTCCGTCCGCCGCGCTGGAAGGATTATCAAGGGAAGGCGGCGGCCGACCGGACGCGGTCAGCTTTTCAGCGGGAGACGGACACGGAAGACGCTGCCCTGCCCGACCGTGCTTTCGACGCTGATCGAGCCGCCGTGCAGCAGGATGATCTGCCGCACCGTGTGCAGCCCTATGCCCGTCCCCGGCACGCCGGCCGAACCGGTCCCCCGGTAATGCCGCTCGAACAGCAGGGGCAATTCGTGCTGCGGGATGCCGCGCCCCTGGTCGGCCACCTCGACCACCGCCATGCTGCCGTCCATCCGACCGCGCACGGCGATCCGGCAGTCGCTGTCCGAATATTTGAAGGCGTTGTTCAGCAGGTTGCTGAACAGCATGCCCAGCAGATGCCCGTCGGCCATCACCACGGGCGGCAGCGGATCGAGATCCAGGTGGAAGTCGCAGCCGGAATAGGCGGTGCGGAAGGGTTCGGTCACCGAGCGCAGCAGCGCCCTCAGATCGACCTCGGCCCGCTGCACCCTCAGCGTCCCGGCCTGAAGGCGCTCGTCAGTCAGATGGGTGTCGATCAACCCGGTCAGGCGCTGGACGCTGCTGCGGATGACGCGCAGCCGTTCCAGCGAGTCCGGGGTCTCCCGCTCCGCCCGCAGCGTCAGCATCTGGGCGGCGCTGTCGATGATGGCCAGCGGCGTGCGGAATTCGTGGCTGACCATGGTGACGAACTGGCGCTGCTGCTCGCGGGCGACCAGTTCGGCCTCCAGCGCCCGCTCCACCCGCTCCTTGGCGGCGACCAGGGCGGCCTGGTTGGCGGCCAGCTCGGCCGTCCGCTCGCCGACGCGCCGCTCCAGCGACTGGTTCAGCGCCACCAGATCCTCATAGAGGCACACATTGTCGAAACCGATGATGACGCGGGCGCAGAACAGCTCCAGCAGACGGTGATCGTCTTCGCGGTAGGGCTCGCTGCGCTCCAGGGCGAAGACCGTCGTCCCGTGCTCCCGCGTGCGGAAGGCGAGGACGCAGCGGGCCGACCCGAAACTGCTCTGCTGCGTCTCGAAGGCGGCGACCACCTGGGCGGTCAGATCGGGCTCCAGGGCGTCGGAGGCGGGCCGCCCGACGAACCGCGCGAAGCGGCCGGAACCGGCGACCAGGGCGGCCCGCGTCTTGCCGTCGCCGCGGTCCACCATGCGGCAGGCCAGAATGGCGCCGCCGCTGTGGTCCACGACCTTGCTGAGCTGGTCCACCAGCTCTTCCACCAGCGTTCGCATGGAGCGGGTTTCGAACAGCGGGGCGGAGGCGGCGAGGATGCGCTCCAGCCCCTGGCGGTGCCGCTCGATGGTGACGATGTCGCGCCACGCCCGCAGGCCGCTGACCAGCGTGGTGAACAGGCGCTGGGCGGTGAGTTCGCTCTTGGCCTTGTAGTCGTTGATGTCGTAGGCGACGACCACGTCCCGTTCCGGCGCCTGTCCGGGCTGGCCGGTGCGCAGGATGATGCGCATGCGATGGTTGTTCAGATCCTCGCGGATGAAGCGGACCAGACGCAGGCCGGCGTCGTCCGTCTCCATCACCACGTCGAGCAGCGCCACCGGAATGTCCGGGCGGGTCAGCAGGAGCGACCGGGCGGCCGCGGCCGACAGGGCGCTGACCACCTCGAACGGCCGGTCTTCGAACTCGAAATCGCGCAGCAGCACCTCGGTCATGGTATGGACCTGGGGATCGTCGTCGACCACCAGAACGGGCCACGGGTCCGCCGGCCGGGCGTTGGCCGTGGAGTCGTCGGCAAAGCCGTCGTCGGGTCCGAACAACGGTTCGTCGTCCAGACCTTCGTCCATATCCTGGCCCATGCTCTCCTCCACGCATGACCTACCCAAATGGTTCCGCATCGACGGACAAGGAAGGCACCAAAGCGGTACGAGACCTAAGCCGACCCGTCCAGGGGTGTAGCAAATTGTCACAAAACGTCATGCATTAGAGGAACCCAGCACGAATTTGGGCCGATTCTGCCCTTTGATGCATACCCAAGTATTACTGTAATCTTTTATACTCTCCGAAAACGAGGGAGTTTGCCCGCGTATGGACATGGACACCAAGGGCGGGGACCTCAAAAATGGGGATTCCAATGGCAGGAGCTTGGACGGCATGACCCCGAGCACCACGACCCTGGACGGCACGAGCCGGGACGGCGCACCCGCCGGACGGTACGCGGCGTTCCGCCGGTTCCTGTCGCGCTTCGACCACCGCCCCGGTGCGTCGCGGGCTGCGGACCGGCCGGCCGGGCTGCCGGTGCGCGCCATGCTCCTTGGCCTGCTGTCCAGCCGGCGGCAGGCGCACACGCGCCGGCTCTGGGCGCGTTGGCTGGAGCCGGTGATGCTGCGCGACCCGGTCCTGCTGTCGGTCGCGGAGCCGTTGCCCGGCTGCATCCGCGTCCTCGACACCGCCGGCTGGTGGCCGGCCCTGTCGCGGCGCATGGATGACCTGCCGGCCACCGTGCAGAACCGTCTGGACAACCGGCTGCGCGACGGCGCCCTCGACCGGGTGCTGACCTCGCCGGAGATGGTGGACTGGGCGGACGTTCTGCGCGACCGCTCGCTGGCCGTCCTGGACGCGCTGCGCACCGACCCCGCCGCGCTCGCCCTGTTCCTGGAGGAGGCCAACAGCCACCGCATGCGCGCCGCCAGCACCCTGGCGATTCCCGGCGGAGTGTCCATGCTCCGGCCGCTGGACGGCATGGACGTGGACACGCTGGCCGCCGCGCTGCGCCTGTCCGACGGATGGCGGACGCTGGGCCGGCGGGCGCCGGACATGGAGATCGACGAACTGCTGGCCTGCGTGCGCGGCGCGCTGGCCAACGACAGCGTCCCGCCGGAAGCGATGGCCCTGTTCGCGGTGGCCGGACTCTACACCCGCCGCGACCCGCTGCTCGGCGCGGCGCTTCGCGCGCTGCTGCCCCTGCCTCTGGTCGATGCCGCCGCCGCGTGGTTGACCGCGCACAGCGAGGAGACGGACGGCGGCGTCTTGGGCCGTCCCGCGCCTGGCGGCGGTCCGGCGCGCGGTTCCGACCGCGGCCTGCGGGAGCTGTTCGAAGCCGCGCGGCGGACCGGACAATCCCGCAACCCGGCGCCCGCCGAACGGCTGGGGCTTCCCATGGCCGGGTCGGCTGGCGTTCCCGGCGCTCCGGGGGTGCGCTGATGGTCGGGATGGTGATGCGATGAACATGGACACCTTCGCCCTCGCCGTTCTGGTCCTGTGCATCGGCGCGCTCGGCCTGTCCGTGGTCTACGAGGCCTCGCGCCTGACCACCACCGGCAGCCGCAAGGCGCTGGTGCGGCGGAAGCTGGAGGCCCAGGCCGCCGATCTCGCCGCCCTCAACCGCCGGATCGAGGACGCCCAGGCCGAAAGCGCTTCCCGGCAGGAGTCGCTCGACCGCCTGATCGCCGAGCGCGGGCGCCTGACCGGCCTGATCGCGTCGGTCAAGGCGTCCAAGATCGCCCTGGTGCATGAGATCGGCGACGCGCAGAGCGGTGCCCAGCGCTATGAGAGCGAATTGCGCACCGTCCCGGATTTCGCCCGGCTCGATCCCCGGCGCATGCTGTTCGCGCGGGCGATCTGGGACCGCCGGAACATCGCCCGCGTCTGGGCCGACACGCCGGACGCGGCGGCGGCGATGCTCCAGCGCGCCTTCAGCGCGCGCAACGGCGTCCTGTCCTCGCGGCCCGAGACGATCCCACTGATCCCGGCGGGAAGCGGGGCCAACGACAGCGGGCGGCCGGTGTCCCCATGACGGCGATCATCCTCTACGGGGCGCTGCTGCTGCTGGCGGCCAGCGTCCTGGTGAACCGGATGGGCGAACGCCGCGTCCGCGCGGCGCGCGACGAGATCGCCACCGTCGAAAAGGACATCCGGACCATGGAGCAGCGCCTCCAGGAGGCCAGGAAGACGCTGGAGACGACACGCGGAGCGCTGGGCGGCCTGGAGGAGGCGCTGGCGGACGCCAAGCGGCAGGCCGAGGTCCTGGAACGGCAGCTCGACGCGGTCCAGCAGGCGCCGATGGAACTCTTCCACGTCTTCGACCGGCTGGAGGCTCGGCCCGGAACCATCTGGGAGGTGGCGGTCCGCCGCGCCCCCGACGCGCTCTTCACCAGCGGCGCCATGGCCGCCTCCTGGCGCGACGGGCGGGCCTATCTGGTCGTCGCCGCCAACCAGAAGGAGGCGCTGGACCGCATCGCCCAGCGCTTCCCGCGCGTCAACGGCTACGAGATCGGGCCGGTCCTGACCTGCCGCCTGTTCCTGCCCAAGGACGCGGCGGAGCGCAAGCGGGCCTGAGCCATCCTGTGAGGCCCGCCACAGCGCGGGCGGAACACCACGGCTAGAGTGGAGCGAACCACCCTTCCAACCCTGGTGACCGCCATGCCCCGCCGCACCGCAACGCCCTCCCAGCCTTCCTCCCCGTCGCAGCCGGCCACCCGCGAGCGCCCCGCGTCCGGCTTCACCGTCCTGCCGCTGGACGACCGCCGCTGCCCGCGCCGCGAGGTCGCCATGCTGTGCGAGACCGACAGCGGCCATCGCTGGGACGGCGCCTGACCAAGGGCGTTGACCAGGAGCCTTGACTACGGGCCTTGACCGGACCGCCCGCATCCCTATATCCCGGTCGCCCTCCCGTGAGGACGACCTCATCACGGCACGCCCCGCCATGTCACATCCATGTCGGGCGTGGGGAGTTCGGCGGGGACGACCCTGCCTCCAATCCATCGGAGGTGTTCCGTGTCCTGGGTCATCCTGTTTTTCGCCGGCCTTTTCGAAATCGGCTGGGCCGTCGGCCTGAAGCAGACGGAGGGGTTCACCCGTCCCATTCCCACCGCCCTGACCGTGGCGTCGATGGTCATCAGCCTCGCCCTGCTTGGGATGGCGCTGAAGTCCCTGCCGCTCGGCACCGCCTACGCCGTGTGGACCGGCATCGGAACGGTCGGCACGGTCATTCTGGGCATCCTGCTTTACGGGGAATCCGCCGACATCCTGCGGCTCGGCTGCATCGCGCTGATCGTGGCCGGCATCCTCGGGCTGAAGCTGATCACGCCCTGACCCATCGCCGCCATCAGGCGCGTTCCTTCCGCAGGGCCGCGCGCGCGGCGTAGCCGATCCCTCCGGCCACCACGAGGCCGGCGAGGAAAGCGAAACCGCGGGCGGCGGTTCCGGTGGTGCTGAGCGACAGGCGCTCCTCCTGCCCGGTGAAGCGCCCGTGCGTGCGGTGCAGGCCCGGCACCGGCTCGAACAGGTTGTCGGGCCGGCCGGGCGCTTCCGCCTCCTCCGTCTCCTGCCCCTCGAAGGCGGTGAAGGCCACCCGGTAATCGGCGTAGGCGGGCAGCGCCTGCGTGCCGAGGATCGCCTCGGCGGTGGTGAAGCCCAGCCAGTGCTCCCGCTTGGGGTCCGCCGCGGCCCGGACGATGGCCCGGCCGATGTCGTCCGGGTCGAAGATGGCGCCGACCGGCCGCGCCCGGCGCGGCATGTGGCTGCGCGCCCAGTCGAACTGCGGCGTGTTGACGGCGGGCAGATGGACCATGGTCACTTGCAGGCGGCTGCCGTCGTGGATGAGTTCGGAGCGCAGGCTGTCGATGAAGCCGCGGATGGCGCTCTTGGCCCCGCAATAGGCGGCCTGGAGCGGGATGGAGCGGTAGGCCAGCGCCGACCCGACCTGCAGGATGAGGCCGCGGTCGCGCGGCAGCATGCGGCGCAGCGCCGCCAGCGTGCCGTGGACGGAGCCGAGGTAGGTCACCTCGGTCACCCGCCGGACTTCCTCCGGCGTCAGGTCGCGGATGCGCCCGAACACCGTCACCATGGCGTTGTTCACCCAGACGTCGATGGGGCCGAGCGTGCGTTCGGCCTGCTCGGCGGCGGCCTCCACCGCCTCGGCGTCGGCGACGTCGGCGGGCAGCACCAGCGCCGTGCCACCGAGCCGCTCGACCTCCGCCGCCACCGCCTCCAGCGCCACGCGGGAACGGGCGATCAGCCCGACCGCCGCGCCCCATTCCCGCGCGAAGGCGAGCGCCGTCGCCCGCCCGACCCCGGCGGACGCTCCGGTGACGACGACGACGGGCCGGGTCCGGCCGGCAACGGGATCGGTGGACATGGCGGCAGGGCTCCATGGACGGACATCGACGCTGTCCCAACCCGTCCGAAGCCCGCCGGTTCCGCTAACGCCTAAAGCGAACTTCCGTTCGCTTTAGACTCACATCGCCTCATTCTTAGACTCACATCGCCTTATTGGCTGGCGGGCTCCGGTCGCATGTGCGACCGGGACCGCCGTCGCGGTCCAAAGCGGATTGCAATCCGCTTTAAGGCGCCTCGACAATCTCGAAATCGTGGGTGATTGCGGCCGTGGCGCCCAGCATGATCGAGGCGGAGCAGTATTTCTCTGCCGACAGGGCGATGGCGCGCTCCACCTTCGCCGGGTCCAGGCCGCGCCCGGTGACCACGAAATGGACGTGGATCTTCGTGAAGACCTTGGGGTCGGTCTCGGCACGCTCGGCCTCGATCTCGGCCACGCAGTCGGTGATGGCCTGACGGCCCTTCTCCAGGATCATCACCACGTCGAAGCCGGTGCAGCCGCCCATGCCGATCAGCAGCATTTCCATGGGACGGATGCCCAGGTTGCGCCCGCCCGCCTCCGGCGCGCCGTCCATGACCACGGCGTGGCCGCTGCCGGACTCGCCGACGAACATCCGCCCATCAACCCACTTCACCCGCGCCTTCATGGCGGTCTCCCGGTTATTGTTCGTCTTCCAATGGATGGCAGGGCTTGCAGCCGGTGGGCCAGGGTTCGCCCAGATCCTCCACGAAGCAGGTCCAGGACGGGCTTTCCAGCCGGACGCAGGCGCCGCCGGCAAAATTCAGGACCAGGGCGCCGTCGGCCGCCTCGACGGAGAGCAGTTCCAGGATCTGCGCACGGTTCCTCACGTCGAGGCCGCGCAGCTTCACGGCCCTCACCCCCTCGATCCGCACGCCGCAATTGACGCGCTCGAAGGGGGTCAGATGGTCGTCGTCGGCGGTGGGGCCGGGGCGGCGCTTGTCGGCCGTCTCCCACTTGAAGCGGTTGGCCACCAGCACGAAGCGCGCCTCTTCGGGCAGGAAGCACATGTCGCCGATCGGCAGGATGGCGTCCTGCAGACAGGCGGAGACGACTTTCAGATCCTCGGCATCCTGGGCGCGCAGGCGGATCGGCGTGGCGGACATGAGCTTCCCTTCGCTGTGGACGGCTGAGCGGGCGCAGGACGCCGTCAGTCGTCCTCCGCCCGGATGCGTTCGATGTCCGCGCCGCAAGCCGCCAGCTTGTCCTCCAGCCGCTCGTAGCCGCGGTCGAGGTGGTAGACGCGGTTGACCGTCGTCTCCCCTTCCGCCGCAAGACCGGCCAGGACCAGCGACACCGACGCGCGGAGATCCGTCGCCATAACGGGCGCGCCGGTCAAACGCTCCACACCCCGGACGAGGGCGGAGGAACCGTGCACCGTGATGCGGGCTCCCATGCGGGTCAGCTCGGGCGCGTGCATGAACCGATTCTCAAATATGGTCTCGGTGATCATGCCTGCACCCCTCGCCGTGCACATCAGGGCCATCATCTGGGCCTGAAGGTCGGTGGGGAAGCCGGGATAGGGCTCGGTCATCACGTCCACGCCGACCAGTTCGCCGTTGGCGCGGGAGACACGAATGCCCGTCTGGCCGTTGGTCTCGATCTCGGTGAACTCGACGCCCGCCGGGACCAGGGCGGTCACCGCCGCCTTGATCAGGTCCATGCGGGTGTTCAGGATGTCCAGCGTGCCGCCGGTCATCGCCGCCGCCATGGCGTAGGTGCCGGTCTCGATGCGGTCCGGCACCACCATGTGGCGGGCGCCGTTCAGCCGATCGACGCCGACGATGGTCAGCCGGTCGGTTCCGATGCCGGTGATCTTCGCGCCCATCTTGACGAGGCATTCGGCGAGGTCGGTGACCTCCGGCTCGCGGGCGGCGTTGACCAGCACCGTGGTGCCGCGGGCCAGCGTGGCGGCCATCAGCAGGTTCTCGGTGGCGCCCACCGACACCTTGGGGAAGACATACTCGGCACCGCGCAGGCCGCCCGGCGGCGCCTTGGCGACGATGTAGCCGCCCTCGATGCGGATGTCCGCCCCCATGGCCTCCAGGCCCTTGATGTGCAGGTCCACCGGGCGCGCGCCGATGGCGCAGCCGCCGGGCAGCGACACCTTGGCCTCGCCGCAGCGGGCGAGCAGCGGGCCGAGCACCAGGACGCTCGCCCGCATCTTGCGGACGAGGTCGTAGGGGGCCGTGGTGTTGGTGATGTCGCGCGCGGTGAACTCCACCACGCGGCCGGCGCAATCCCCGCCCGCCCCGGCCATGTGGATCGCGACGCCGTGCTGGAGCAGCAGGTTGCACAGCGTGTTGATGTCCGCGAGGATCGGCAGGTTGGTGAGCGTCAGCGTCCCGTCGGTGAGGAGCGCCGCGGTCATCAGGGGCAGCGCCGCGTTCTTGGCGCCCCCGACCGTGATCGACCCGTGAAGGGGCTTGCCGCCGCGGATGCGGATCTTGTCCATGAAGCTGTCTTGTCCGGTCAGATGCTGTCGAAAAGGCCGAAGCCCGGCGGATTAGGCCATCTTGCGGGTCCGAGGGTCCGCGTGATGCCCATCATCGTCGGACTCCTCCGGTCTTACGGGGATTGAATCTGTCAGGCGTTGTAGCGGAGCATGCGGGCGCGCTCAAGGGATGGAATTGAGGCTTTTTCTCATGGAAGCCCTTCTTCCGCCGCAATTGAAAGGACGGACCGCGTGACACAGGACAGCGCCCGGCACAGTGCCCGGGACGATTTGATGGCCGGGCTGACCCTCTCCCTCTCCGGGCGGCTCGACCCGGACGAGGTGAAGCAGATCCACGGCGAACTGCGCGCCTTCAACGAGCGCTTCACCGCCCCCTACGACCTGCGGGACCTCCTGGTGACCGTCCGCGATGCGGATGGGGCGCTGATGGCCGGGCTGACCGGATACACGAACTGGGAATGGCTGTATGTGGATTACCTGTGGGTCCACGACGGCCGGCGCGGCGGCGGCCTGGGCGCCCGCCTGCTCGCCGCCGCGGAAGAGGAAGCGGTGAAACGCGGCTGCCGCTGGTCGCGCCTCTACACCTACGATTTCCAGGCGCCGGGCTTCTACCGCAAGCAGGGCTACGCGGTGTGGGCGGAGATGGAGGGCTACCCGCCGGGGCACACGCAGATCTGGCTCAGGAAGGCTCTGCGGCAGGACGGGGAATAGCCTGCACGGCGGACTCGTTGCGCTTCAGGAAGACGATCACCGCGCAGACCACCGCCATTCCGACCAGTTGCGGCGGCTCGAAGCTCTCGCCCAGCAGCAGGAAGGCCGTCACCCCGGCGAAGACGGGATCGAGCATGCCGATCACCGTCGCCGGGAACGGTTCGATCGTCTTCAACCCTTCCAGATAGAGCCAGTAGGGCGCCACCGTGCCGAAGACACCGATGAACAGGACGAAACCGACCGTCTCCCAGGTCACCTCGACCGCCGCATAATCGATCGCTGGAGTGGTGAGCAGCCAGAACAGCGCCGACAGGAAGAAGGGCCAGAAGGTCATCGACCAACTGTCCAGCCCCCGCCGGTGGCCGTGGGCGCAGCGGACGTTGTAGGCGGCGAAGCACACGGCGCAGAGCATGCCCACCGCCGCCCCCAGCGCGTTGCCTGACCACAGGGCCGGGTCGTAGGCGCCGACCAGCAGGAAACAGCCGGCGGCGTTGCCCGCCAGGATCAGCGCCACCGCCCGGTTCATCCGGTGGGTGCCGAGCAGCAGCCCGGCGGCCACGATCAGCATGGGCGCGGTGTATTCCAGCATCAGCGCCAGCGCCACGTTGGTCAGGGCGATGGCGTAGAAGAAGGTCAGGTTGACCAGCGTCAGCCAGACCGCCAGCTCCCCCAGGAACGGCAGGTCCGCCCGCCGCACCCGGATCGGCCGGCCGAGCGCCAGCATGATCAGGGCCAGCACGGCGGCGGACACCATGGCGCGCACCGCGATCATGACCAGCGGCGGCATGGAAGCGACGAACATCATCTTGGCCGCCGTCCCGGCCACGCCGAACAGCAGGGCGGAGGCGACGATGCAGCCATACCCCCACAGGCGCGCCCGCGCCGAGTCAACCACCATGGCCCTGCCCCGCCGTTTCGCTTTTGCCGTTTTGAAGGACAGCCGACGATAGCGCGGGTGCCGGAGCGAACCCAATGCGGCAAATCGGTCGCCGCGAAACGGTCAGGTTGTAAGGGCTGCCCGCAATCGGCGGGCTGCCCGCCGCAGAAACGACGGCGGTGGAACGGGAGCCGAGGCGTTCCCGGGGCTCGCTGCCGCTGCCGGCGGCGGCTCGGCCAAGGCGGCGCAAGACTGGGCGATCTGCGGCTGCATGGCCCGCGCCGTCCGGCCATAAATTCCTGCCCCGACCAACCGGTCGGCCATGCCCCGCAAGGTCTCGAAGATCACACGCGCCCGCGGGATATCTCCATCGTGCATTTGCGCGACCAGCCCCGCCGCGCAGAAGAGTCCGAGCGGATCGATGGGGATCTCACGCCCGAACCTTCGCCCCCCGGCCTGGACATAGTCGGCGACGGCTTCGACGCTCGTCCCTCGCGGCCCATACTTGCTTTCCAGCCGCCGCTCCAATTCGGAAAAGGACGCCTTGGCTTCCGCCAGACGCCCACCGATCAAGGCATCGTTGACGAGGGCGAGCAACATGCTCTCCGTCGGGCGGTCATGCGCGATCAGGTGAGGACCGACGCTCCGCACCGGCACCCCCATCGCCTCGAAAACCGGATTGGCCCGCGCGCACCACTCCGCGTAATCAGCCCGTGTGAAGATGCGATCGATTCCGCGTGATCCGCAGGATTCGCAAAGCGCACTATCCCGGCGGCGCTGGTTCACCTCCGCCACCGCCAGACCGTCGAAGGCTGGGGCGACGTTGAACTGACGGTCGTAGCTTGAGCAACACAGCTTCAACGCACCGTCCACATCGATGTCGATCCGCTCTTCGATGAGCGAGCAGGAACCGCCGGCCGGCGCTGCCGCGGCAATCCGAAGCTGCTCCTCGACCGGCACCACAAGCCGGCTCAGGATCGGGGCGTCGTTGGGGAAGACGCGCCCGCTCGCCATTTCCACAAGCTTCTCGACCGGAGCAAAGAAGGCCAGGGACGGCACGAACTCGAATCGAAGCTCTTCGCAATAGGCGGCCATGGCGGAGAATTCGTCCGAGCCGGCATTGTGTCGGTACGTGATGTAATGCACGAGGACACGGGCCGCGCTGCCCGTCCGGTCGATCGCCTCGGACAGCGCCGCCATGTTGCGCTTGACCGTCTCGATATCCCCGCCGGTATGGCCCTGTTCGTAAACTGGCTGGGAAAAGCCCGACAGGCTGACGACGATCTCGTCCACCCCGGCCTGAAGAACCGCGTCGAGGTTGCGGACATGGTTGAGATTGCTGGAAATCCCGGCGACATAGCCGCGCCGTTTCACCTCGGCGATCAGATCCGGCAAGGCCGTGTGGATGAAAGGTTCGCCCCAGCTGTAAAGGCAGACCATAACCTCGGCCGGGTCGCGTTCGATCCAGCCGTCCACCCAGTCGAGGGTCTGCCGGAACCGGTCGAGCGGCATCGTGCCGCCAATGCTGCCGGTCCGCCGCCCACCGTCAGCGTTGCCGACCGCGCAGGAAGGGCACCGGAGGTTGCAGGTTCCCACCACCTCGATCTGAACTGCGTACATGATGGATCAGGCCTGCTGTCCGTCTTTTTCGCGCCCGCGCGCCTGTTCCTTGCGCTTGCGCAGGTTCTCGCGCAAGCGGGCGGCGAGCCGGTCCTGCTTGTCGTCCTTTTTCGGTGGGGTGGCGGCGGGAGTCTTGGTCGTCTCGTCGGTCGTCATGCGGCGCTCGCGGCAAGCGGGGCCGGGGCGGCGGCGCTGCCCCAGCGGCGGTTCCAGCCCTGGAACATCAGAACGTTCCAGAGCCGGTGCTGGTTGTTGCGGGTCCCGGCCAGATGCTCCGCCCAGCAGGCGCGGATCGGCACGGGGTCGAAGAAGCCTTCCCGGCGCAGCCGCCCCTCGTCCAGCAAATCCTCCGCCCAGTCGCGCAGCGGGCCGCGCAGCCAGCCGTCCAGCGGGATGGCGAAGCCGGCCTTCGGCCGCTCCACCAGGGCCGGCGGCACATGGCGGTAGAGCACCTGGCGCAGCAGCCACTTGCCCTTGCCGTCGCGCAGCTTCTGCGCTTGCGGCACGCGCCAGGCGAACTCCACCACCCGATGGTCGAGCAGCGGCACGCGCGCCTCCAGCGACACGCCCATGCTGGCGCGGTCCACCTTCGCCAGGATGTCGTCCGGCAGATAGGTCACGCTGTCGAGATGCTGCATCCGTTCGACGAAATCGGGGATGCCCGCCGCCAGCCCATCGTCCCAGGCCGGACCATGCGGCTCCCGCCCGCCGCGGACCAGCGCGTCGGGGGCCTGCCACTGGCTGACCAGACGGCGGTAGATGGCGTCCGGCCCGGCGGCGTCCAGCACGCCGGCCAGCTTGTGCAGCTTGTCGCCGGTCTGGCGCGGGCGCCGCCCCTCGGGGATCAGTCCGGCCAGCGCGTCCCAGCCCGCAGGCCGGACGGCGCGGATCAGCCCGGCGGCGCCCCGGCGCAGCCCGGCGGGCAGCGGCGCCATGCGCCGCCACAAGGCGGGCGCCGTGAGATAGCGGTTGTAGCCGGCGAACAGCTCGTCCCCGCCGTCGCCGGACAGGGCCACGGTGACGGAGCGCCGGGTCATCTCCGACACCAGCAGCGTCGGGATCTGGGAGCTGTCGGCGAACGGCTCGTCGTACCAGTCGGCCAGCTTGGGGATGACCTCCAGCGCGTGGCTGGCCTCCACCCGAAGCTCGGTGTGCTCGGTGCCGAGATGGGCGGCGACGGCGCGGGCGTGCACCGCCTCGTCGTAGCCGTCCTCGCCAAACCCGATGGTGAAGGTGCGCACCGGCCGCGCGCTCTGCGCCTGCATCAGAGCGACGACGGTGGAGCTGTCGATCCCGCCGGACAGGAAGGCGCCCAGCGGCACGTCGGCCATCATCTGCCGCCCGACCGCGTCCTTGAGCAGGGACTCCAGTGCGTCCGTCGCCTCGGCGTCGGACAGCGACAGCCGGTCGGCGATGCCGGCCCGCGCCGCGTCGCCGGCGTCCCAATAGACGGTGCGCTCGGGTTCGCGCCCCGGACGGACGGTCAGGATGCTGCCCGGCTCCAGCTTGTGGACGCCCTGGTAAATGCTGTGCGGCGCCGGGACGTAGCTGAAACGGAGATAGGCGGACAAGGCATCGCGGTCGATCTCCGCCGCGAAGGCCGGATGGGCGCGCAGCGCCTTGGGCTGGGAGCCGAACAGCAGCGCCCCGCCCATCCGCGCCCAATAGAGCGGCTTCACCCCCAGATGGTCGCGCACCAGAAAGAGCGTGCGCTCGCGGCGGTCCCACAGGGCGAAGGCGAAGATGCCGACCAGACGTCGCACAGTGCGCTCGACACCCCAGGCGGCGCAGCCCTCCAGCAGCACCTCGGTGTCCGAATGGCCGCGGAATTGGTGGCCGGCGGATTCGAGTTCCGCCCGCAGGTCCTGGAAGTTGTAGATTTCGCCGTTGTAGGCGATGACCCAGCGCCCGTCCGCCGACTCCATCGGCTGGCGGCCCAGCGGCGACAGCTCCACGATGGCGAGCCGCCGGTGGCCGAGCGCGACCCCGGCCTCCCCATCGGCCCACACGCCGTCCCCGTCGGGGCCGCGGTGGGCGATGGTGTCGGCCATGCGCCGTGCTGTGGCCTCGAGCCCGGACTCGGAGCCCGGGCCTGAGCTGGAACCGGCCAGAAAGCCGCAGATGCCGCACACGGCGCGCGCCCTCGCCCTTAGTGGTCGGACCGGTGCAGGATGCTGTCGCGCAGGCCGGTGTCATAGGCCATGCCCTCGGCGGTCACGACGCCGTAGCCGGCATCGCGGCGCAGCATGCCCTTGCGTTCGAGGATGGTCCAGACGGCCTCGTTGGTCAGGCCAGTGGCGTCGCGGGAGGCGACGACCGCGCTGCCCAGGTGGAAGTGGTTGCCATGGGCGTGCGGCAGATTGGTGACCTGGAAGGCCCCCTCCTCGCCCTCGACCGGCTTCTGCTCCAGACGGGCAAGCTCCTGAAGAAGGGTCAGCGTCTTGAGCTGCAGCGGGTTGAGGTTCGCGGGATTCTTTTTCGGCGGCATGGATGTCCGGCTCGGCAACGTGATTAAGGTTGCGGCAGTAGATCGGGTGCGCCCGGCGGCTGTCAAGCGGCGGAGGATGTTTGCGGACTGGCGTCCGATCCCCGGGTCGGGCATAAGACGGGCTGTTGACGCGCGTTACGTTTGAGGCAAGCGCCAGGCCGGCGCGGGCCGGTCAAGGATGGTGGATATGACGATCGTGGTCACCGGCGCGGCCGGTTTCATCGGCTCGCACGTCGCGGCGGCCTTGCTGGATCGCGGCGAGACGGTTTTGGGGATCGACAACCTCAACGACTACTATTCCGTGGCGTTGAAAGAGGCGCGGCTGGCCCGCCTCGCCGCCCGCCCCGGCTTCCGCTTCGTCAAGGCCGACGTGTCCGACCGCACCGCCATCGAGGCGCTGGCCCCCGATTTCGCCGAGGCCACCGGCGTCGTGCATCTGGCCGCCCAGGCCGGCGTGCGCTATTCGCTGGAGAACCCCTACGCCTATGTGGACGCCAACGTCACCGGGCAGGTGGCGATGCTGGAAGCCGCGCGGCGCATGCCGAAGCTGAAGCATTTCGTCTACGCCTCCACCTCCTCCGTCTACGGCGCCAACAAGAAGATGCCCTTCTCGGTGGAGGACCGCGTCGACTCCCCCATGTCCATCTACGCCGCGACGAAGAAGGCGGCGGAGATGATGACCTACGCCTACTGCCACCTCTACAAGTTCCCGGCGACGGGCCTGCGCTTCTTCACCGTCTACGGCCCCTGGGGACGTCCGGACATGGCCGCCTACCTGTTCGCCGACGCGATCATGGCGGGCCGCCCGATCCGCGTCTTCAACGAGGGCCGGATGAAGCGCGACTTCACCTTCGTCGAGGACATCGCGGCGGGCGTTCTGGCGGCGCTGGACCGCCCGGCGGCGGCCGACGCCAACGGCGCGCCGCACACCGTCTACAACCTCGGCAACAACCGGACCGAGGATCTGATGCGCTTCATCGGCATCATCGAGGAGTCGCTGGGCCGCGAGGCGGTGAAGGTCATGGAGCCGCTGCAGATGGGCGACGTGCCGGAAACCACCGCCGACATCGAGGCGAGCCGCCGCGACCTGGGCTATGAGCCGAAGACGCCGATCGACGTCGGCCTGCCCCGCTTCATCGCGTGGTACAAGGACTATCACGGCATTGCCTGAGGCCCGCCCCGTGAGCAGCAGACCCGCAAACGCCGGCCGCAAGCTGATCTATCTGGTGACGGAGGACTGGTATTTCTGGTCCCACCGCCTGCCCATGGCCCGCGCCGCCCGCGAGGCCGGGTTCGAGGTCGCCGTCGCCACCCGCGTCGACAAGCACGGCCCCCGCATCGAGGCGGAGGGTTTCCGCGTGCTGCCGCTGTCCTGGCAGCGCCGCAGCATCAACCCGGCGGGCGCCCTGTCCGCCGTGGCGGAGATCGCCGCGCTGTATCGGCGGGAAGCCCCGGATCTGGTCCACCATGTCGCCATGAAGCCGGTGCTGCTGGGCGGGCTGGCCGCCGGGCTGGCCGGGGTGCCGGCGGTGGTGAACGCGCTGACCGGGCTGGGCTCCGCCTTCCTCGGCACCGGCGGGCTGAAGTCCCGCGTCGCCGGGGCCGCCGCCCGCCCACTGCTGCGCACCGTGCTGAAGCGCCCGAACAGCCTGACCATCCTGCAGAACGAGGACGACCGCCAGACTCTGGTGGCCGCCGGGCTGCTGCCCGACGAGCGCGCCTGGATCATCCGCGGCTCGGGCGTCGACACCGCCCATTATCAGGTGCTTCCCGAGCCGCCGGAGCCGCCGGTGACGGTGGGCTGCGTCGCCCGCCTGCTGGCCGACAAGGGGGTCGGTCCGCTGGTCGAGGCGCAGCAGACCCTGCGGGCCAAGGGGCTGGACGTCCGGCTGCTGCTGGCCGGCACGCCCGATCCGGAAAACCCGACTTCCGTGACCCAGGCCGAACTGGACCGCTGGGCCGCCCTGCCCGGCGTCGAGCTGCCCGGCCACAGCGCCGACGTGCGGCAGGTCTGGGCGCGCTGCCACATCGCCGTGCTGGCTTCCCGCCGCGAAGGGCTGCCGAAGAGTCTGCTGGAGGCCGCGGCCTGCGGACGGGCCATCGTCGCCACCGACGTGCCGGGCTGCCGCGAGGTGGCGCACGCCGGCGAGAACGCCCTGCTGGTCCCGCCGGACGACGCCGCGGCCCTGGCGGACGCGCTGGAGGTGCTGGTGCGCGACTCCGCCCTGCGCCGGCGCTTCGGCGCCGCCAGCCGGCGTCTGGTCGAATCCGACATGGCGTCCGACCGGGTGGGCGCGAAGACGGTCGAGCTGTACCATCGGCTGTTGGCGTCCACCCAGCCCGGCACCGCCCCGGTCGCGGAGGCATCATGAGCGGCCCCCTGGCCCTGTTCCTCGCCTTGGCCGGCAGCTTCGCGCTGTCCTGGCTGTTCACCGGGCGCGTGCTCGCCTACCTGCGGCGCAAGGCGATCCTCGACCACCCGAACGACCGCTCCAGCCATTCCATCCCGACGCCGCGCGGCGGCGGCTGGGGCGTCATGCTGACGCTTCTGCCCGTCTGGACGCTCATCGCAATGACGGCGGACCATCCGCTGCGGGCGCTGCCGATTCTGGCCGGAACGGTGGCGCTGATGGCGGTGTCCTGGATGGACGACCGGCGCGGGCTGGGTCCGGCGCCGCGGTTCCTCGCACAGATCGCCGCGGTGGTCGCGGGGCTGACCGCGCTTCCCGGGGGCGCCCTTCCCGGCGGCCCTCTTCCCGGAGACGGTCTGGTTTTCCAGGGACTGCTGCCCTTCTGGGCGGACCGGCTGGTGGCCGCGATCGGCTGGCTGTGGTTCGTGAACCTGTTCAACTTCATGGACGGCATCGACGGTCTGGCCGGCAGCGAGGCGGCGTCCATCGGCGCGGGACTGGCGCTGGTTGCGGCGCTCGGCGCGCTCGACCCGGCGCTGGCCCTCTACGGGCTGGCCGCGGCGGGGGCGGCGCTGGGCTTCCTGGTGTGGAACTGGCACCCCGCCAAGCTCTTCATGGGCGATGTCGGCAGCGTGCCGCTGGGCTTCACGCTGGGATGGCTGCTGCTGGTCCTGGCGGCGTCGGGGCTGTGGGTCGCGGCGCTGCTCATCCCCGCCTATTTCCTGGCCGACGCCACCATCACCCTGCTGCGCCGTCTGGCCGAGGGCAAGAAGGTCTGGCAGGCCCACCGCGAGCATTTCTATCAGAAGGCCACCCAGCGCGGGCGCAACCACGCCCAGGTGGTTCGGCTGGTCCTGGCGCTGAACGCCACGCTGCTTCTGCTGGCCGTGGCGTCGCTGGCGCTCGGCTGGACGGTGCTGCCGGCGGGAGGTGCCGCGGTCGTGCTGCTGCTGGCTGTGCTGGCGCGGCCTGTGCGGGCGGCGGCGTGATGCGCGTCTTGGTCACCGGGGCCACCGGTTTCGTCGCGCGGACGGTCATCCCCCTGCTGGTGGAGCGCGGGCACAGCGTGCGCGCCGTCGTGCGCCGCCCTGACATTCAGGTTCCGCACGCCGCGGACACCGTCACCATCGGCGACATCGGTCCCGCCACCGCCTGGGGCAACGCGCTCCAGGGCATGGACGCGGTGGTCCATCTGGCCGCCCGCGTCCATGTCATGCGCGACCGCGAATCCGATCCGCTGGCCGCCTTCCGCCGCGTCAACACCGCCGGGACCCGCGTGCTGGCCGAGGCCGCCGCCGCCGCGGGCGTCAAGCGGATGGTCTATCTCAGCAGCGTCAAGGCGCTGGCCGACGAGAGCCGCCCCGACGAGCTGAGCGAGGAGACGGAGCCCGATCCGCATTCCCCCTACGGCATCTCCAAGCTGGAGGCCGAACGGGCGCTGGCCGAGATCTCGGCCCGCACCGGGCTGGAAGCCGTGGTGATCCGTCCGCCGCTGGTCTACGGCCCCGGCGTGGGCGGCAACTTCCTGCGGCTGATGCAGGCGGTGGACCGCGGCATCCCCCTGCCGTTGGGCGCCCTGGAGAACCGGCGCAGCCTGATCTTCGTGGGCAATCTCGCCGACGCCATCCAGGAGTGCCTGACCCACCCGCAGGCGGCGGGCGGGCGGTTCCTGGTCCATGACGGGCGCCCGATGTCCACGGCGGAGCTGGTGCGGGCCATCGCGGAGGCGTTGGACAAACCCGCGCGCCTTCTGCCCGTGCCGCCGTCCCTGCTGGCGCTCGCCGCGCGGCTGGCCCGGCGGGAGGCCATGCTGGACCGCGTCGCCGGCTCGCTGGTGATCGACGACGGGGCCATCCGCCGCGCGCTGAACTGGCGCCCGCCCTGCTACCCCGCGTACGGCTTGCGCCTGACCGCCGAATGGTTCAAAGCTGTGCGCGGCTGAACGGCCAGGATGGGGCTGGGATTTCCCGAAAGGGAACGGCCCCGGCGAAGCGATAGTCTAAGGTAAAGCGCATGCGTATCCCGTCTCCGCGGGCGTCCCTCGTCTACCTGCACGATCTGACGATGACGGCCGTCGCCCTGGTCGTGGCCCTGTATCTGCGCGTGGGCGAGCAGGCATTCCAGGAATACAGAGACCCGCTGCTGACGGGGCTGCCCATCCTGGTGCTGATCGCGGCGGTGGTGTTCCGCTTCTCGGGCCTGTACCGCGGCATCTGGCGCTACGCCTCCGTCCCCGATCTGGCGCAGCTCCTGCGCGCGGTCACGACGGTCGTGCTCTGCTTCCTGGCGGTCATGTTCCTGCTGACCCGGCTGGAGGCCTTGCCGCGTTCCCTGCCGGTGATCCTGTGGTTCGTGCAGCTCGTCCTGCTGGGCGGTCCGCGCTTCGCCTACCGCCTTTTGAAAGACCGCCGTCTCGGCCTCCACGATCGGGACGCGGGAGGCGTGCCGCGCATTCCGGTGCTCCTGCTGGGGGTCAGCGACGCGGCGGAGCTGTTCATCCGGTCGCTGGACCAGAACGCCGGCGCCGCCTACCGCGTGGTCGGCCTGCTGGATGACAAGAACCGGCGCATCGGCCACGCCATCCGCGGCGTGCCCGTGCTGGGCGGCCCCGACGACCTGCCCCGCGTGGTCGAGGATCTGGCGCAACGCGGCGACCGCCCGCAGCGCCTGATCGTCGCCAAGGGTCAGGCCGACGTGCCCGGCACCGTGCTGCGCGACCTGCTGGAGCAGGCGGAATCGCTGGGCCTGTCCATGGCCCGCCTGCCCAGCCTGACCGAGTTCAAGTCGGCTCTGGGCGAAGGCAAGATCGAGGTGCGCCCGATCGCGCTGGAGGATCTCCTGGGCCGCCCCCAGGCGGTTCTCGACCGTGGCGCCATCGCCAGCCTCGTCACCGGACGGCGCGTCGTCGTCACCGGTGCGGGCGGCACCATCGGCAGCGAGCTGGTCCGCCAGATCGCCGCCCTCGAGCCGGAGACGCTGACCCTCGTCGACGCCGGGGAGTTCAACCTCTACAGCATCGAGATGGAGGTGCGGGAGCGCTTCCCCGCCCTGGCGCTCCAGGCGGTGATCGCCGACGTGCGCGACCGCGACCGCATCTTCCGCCTGTTCCAGACGCAGCGCCCGCACATGGTCTTCCACGCCGCGGCGCTGAAGCATGTGCCGCTGGTCGAGGCCAACCCGGCGGAAGGCGCGCTGACCAACGTCATCGGCACCCGCAACGTCGCCGACGCGGCGCGGGCCAACGGCTGTCAGGCGATGGTCCTGGTGTCCACCGACAAGGCGATCCGCCCGACCAGCGTGATGGGCGCCACCAAGCGCTTCGCCGAGTGCTACTGCCAGGCGCTCGACATGCTGCCGCCGCGCGACGGCGGCGAGACGGCGACCCGCTACATGACGGTGCGCTTCGGCAACGTGCTGGGCTCCAGCGGGTCGGTGGTGCCGCTGTTCACCCGCCAACTCGCCAAGGGCGGCCCGCTGACCGTCACCCACCCCGACATGCGCCGCTACTTCATGACGGTGCGCGAGGCGGTGGAGCTGGTGCTCCAGGCCTCGGCCCACGGCGTGGCCCGCCTGGAGGATCGCGGCAAGGTGCTGGTGCTCGACATGGGCGAGCCGGTGAAGATCGTCGACCTCGCCCGGCAGATGATCCGGCTGGCCGGCTACCGGCCCGGCCACGACATCAAGATCGAGTTCACCGGGCTGCGCCCCGGCGAGAAGCTGTTCGAGGAAATCCTGACCTCGACCGAGGCGCCGACGCGCACGGAGGCCGACGGCGTGTTCCTCGCCTCGCCCCGCGTGATCGACTACGCCCTCATCAACCGCGCGCTGGGCGAGCTGGAAACGGCCGCGCGGGCCGGCGACGCCGAGCGGGTGATGACGATCCTCACGAACATCGTCCCCGACTTCCGCGCGGAGGCCGTCCTGCCGCCGCCGAGCGCCTTCGGCACCCCCGCGGCGGGCGGCGGGGCCGGGGCCCTGAACCAGGGCGGCACCGACTGATGGACGGGGCGGCGGAAGTGATCATGGGCGGGGATTTTCCCGCCCATTTTTCTTTGCCGCGAAGGCACTTCACCGCTTGCATCGCGGCAAAGCCTGTGGCATAAACCGCGCCACTTCGACGGTTGGCCGCAAGTTCTTCCCCGCAAGTTCTTCCAGGCCAGCATCACCGTCCCGGCGCTGCCGTAGCTCAGTGGTAGAGCACTCCCTTGGTAAGGGAGAGGTCGAGAGTTCAATCCTCTCTGGCAGCACCATCCTCCCCCCTTCTAATTTCTTTGAGAATGCTGAAGCGCAGCCGCAGGCCGGCTTGCGTGGCTTTTTGCGTTCTGCATTCAGCGTCAGCGATGGATCCGGGCCTTGCCCCGTCCGCGACCCTCCCCCGCTTCGCATAAGGCACCCTCTCCCGCGCGGGGGAAAGCCGAGGTGGGGGCAAAACATCCCTCCCCTCCCAACATCCCCAAAGGAAAACGCCGCCCCGGATCGCTCCGGAGCGGCGTTTTCCTTGGAACCCGGACGGGCGCCGTCGTTAGTCGACGACGGTCACGCCACGGCGGTTCTGCGCCCAGGAGGCCTCGTTCGAGCCGAGGACCGCCGGCTTCTCCTTGCCGTAGGAGATGACCTTGACGCGCGAGGCGTTGATGCCGCCGGCGACGAGGTAGTTCTTCACCGAGTTGGCGCGACGCTCACCCAGGGCGAGGTTGTACTCGCGGGTGCCGCGCTCGTCAGCGTGGCCTTCGACGGTCACGGTGACGTTCGGGTACTGCTTCAGCCAGGAAGCCTGACGGTCCAGGGTGGCGCGAGCCTCCGGAGCCAGGTCGTAGCGGTCGAGACCGAAGAACACGCGGTCGCCGACGTTGACGACCAGGTCTTCCTGCGAGCCCGGACGGATGCTGGACTGGGTGGCGGCGCCATTGCCCGAAGCGTTGCCGGCATCCTTCGGAGCGGTTTCGCAAGCGGCAACGAGAGCGACGGCGGCGATCAGGCTCAGATACTTGATACGCATGCTAAATGACCCCCTAAGCGACACGATGTGTTTTGACCGGATTGTGGAGGAAGAACGCCGCCGACTTCCGCCAGACCCCGACGGAAGTACCGACCTCCGGCCTTCGTCTTGAGCGTCGTTCTTGCGCGCGCAAAATAGGGCTACTCCACTAGGGAATCAAGGGCGACCATGCGGGATCGGAGCCGTCGAGCGGAGTGATCACACGGCGTTCGTTTGCACCCGTCACGTCGATGGTGTAGAGCTTCGCGCTTCGCCCGCGGCCGTCGCCGGCCGGAACATCGCGGAAGAAGCTCAGCACGCGGCCGTTCGGCGCCCAGGTCGGGCCTTCCACGTGGAACGACTCGGTCAGGATGCGCTCGCCGGTGCCGTCCGGACGGATCACGCCGAGCGCGAAGTTGCTGCCCCGCTGGCGGGTGAAGGCGATTAGGTCGCCGCGCGGCGACCACACCGGCGTGCCGTAGCGGCCCTCGCCGAAGGTCAGGCGCTTCGGTCCCGAGCCGTCCGCGTTCATGATGTAGAGCTGCTGGCTGCCGCCGCGGTCCGACTCGAAGACGATGCGCTGGCCGTCCGGCGAGTAGCTGGGACCGGTGTCGATGCCCGGCGAATCGGTGAGCTGGGTCTGGCGGCGGGTGCGCAGGTCCAGGGCGTAGATGTCGGTGTTGCCGTTCTGCGCCATGCTCATGATGACCTTGTTGCCGTCCGGCGAGAAGCGCGGGGCGAAGGTCATGCCGACGAAGTCGCCGAGGACTTCCTGGCGGCCGCTGTCGATGTTGAACAGGTACACGCGCGGCTTCTTGTTGAAGTACGACATGTACGTGATTTCCTGGGTCGCCGGCGAGAAGCGCGGCGTCAGGACGAGGTTCTTGCCGTCGGTCAGGAACTGATGGTTCTCACCGTCCTGGTCCATGATGGCGAGCTGCTTCTTGCGCGCGTTGGCCGGGCCGGATTCGGCCACATAGACGATGCGCGTGTCGAAGTAGCCCTCTTCGCCGGTCAGCCGCTTGTAGATGGCGTCGGCGACGATGTGGGCGATGCGGCGCCAGCTGTCGGCGGTCGCGGTGTAGCTCAGACCCTGCATGTACTGGCCGGCGGCGACGTCCCACAGGCGGAAGTCGACCTTCATGCGGCCGTCGCCCATGGCGGTGGTGTTGCCGGCGACCAGCGCCTGGGCGCCGACGGCGCGCCAGTCCTGGTAGCGCGGTTCGCCGGAGCGGAGCTGGTCGGGGGTCTGCAGGAAGCCCTTGGGGTCGAGCGGACGGAACAGGCCCGACCGCTCCAGGTCGGCGGCGACCACCTTGGAGATGTCCGAGCCGACCTGCGCCTCGCGCCCGCCGGCACCGGCGAAGCTGGTGATGGCGATCGGCAGCGGCTCGACCACGCCCTTGGTGATGTCGATTCGCACCTCGGCGCGGGCCGGGGCGGGCGCCGCGACGCCGAGGGCGAGCAGCAGGGCGCCGGCGCAACCGGCGGCCTTCAGCAGGAGCCTCGTCTTCTTCGTCATCGTCAGAACATGTCCCTCGGGTCGAAATTGAACACGAAGTAACGCCACTCTTCATACCGGGCGGGCGTGAAGTCGCCGGAGAACTCGCTGATGGGCAGGGGGCTGGCCCGCTTCACCGCGCGCAGCGCGGCGTCGGCCGATGCCCGGAAGGCCGCGTCCGACATGTAGCGGGAGCGGTACCTCTCGTTGATCGTCGCGTTGAGGACCGAACCGTCGCGGCCCAGCTCAACGATGATCTCCACCTGCATGTTCCCGGCGTCCTTGCGGCCCGGGTCGAAGTTCCAGTTCTTGCTCACCGCACCGCGGATGCCGTCGATGGCGCGCCCGGACGGCTTGAACGGCTTGTCCGGACCGTTCACCGCCTTCGCCGCCCCCGACGGCGCCGACGAGGCGGCGGCCTGCTGGGTCGGCTTGGCGTCGGCCTTGCTCTCCGAGGCCGCCGGCTTGGCCGGGGCGTTCTTCTGAACGTTCTTCAGAAGGTCGGCCAGCGCGTCGGTCTTCTCCGGCGGCTTCTCCGGCTTCTTCGGCTCGGCCTTCGGCGTCTCCGGCTTGGCCGGCTCGGGCTTCTTCGGCTCGGGCTTGGGCGGTTCCGGTTTGGCCGGTTCCGGCTTCGGCGGCTCGGGCTTCTTCGGCTCCGGCTTCGGGGGCTCGGGCTTGGGAGGCTCAGGCTTCGGCGGTTCCGGTTTGGGCGGCTCCGGCTTCGGAGGCTGCGGCTTCGGCTCCGGCTTGGGCTCGGGCGGCTTGACCACCGGCGCCGGCTCCGGATCGGGCGGCGGCGGGGGCGGTGCCGGCTTGGGCGGCGGCGGTGGTTCGCGCGCCGGGGGCGGCGGCACCTGGGCGACCTTGGGCGGCTCCGGAACCTTCGGCTCGGGCCGGGGCGGCGGCGGGGGCGGCTCGCTGGCCGGTTCCGGCGGCGCGGGGGCCGGCGGGCTCGGCTTGGCCTCGGGCACCGGCGGCTTGGGCGCCGATGGCTTGGGCTCGCCCTTGTCGACGCGCGCGGCCTGGGTCACCTCGCCCATGTCCACGATCTCGATCGGGATGGACTCGGGGATGTCCAGCTTGCGATCGCTGGGCGGCATGCCGAGCACGAACAGCGCGACCAGCGCGACGTGCAGCGTTGCCGAGGCGATCAGGGGTTTGCGCATGGGTCAGCCTTCAACTCGCCGTGGCGTCTCAGCGCTGCGCCGAGCCGCCGACGCGCGGCCCGGTGGCGCCCGGCCCGCTGGGCATCTCGGCGACCAGCCCGACCTTCTTGAAGCCGGCGGCGCTCATGGTGCCCATCACCTCCAGCATCTTGCCGTAGGCGATCTTCGCGTCGCCGCGCACCAGGATGCGGGCGTCTGGGTTGTTGTTGGTGACGGCGATCAGCAGCGGCACCATGTTGGCCGTCTCCACCGCCGTCTCCTGCACATAGACCCGGCCGTCGGACTGGACGGTCACGAACAGCGGGTCCTTCTGCGCCTCCAGCGGGGCGGCGTTGGTCTTCGGCAGATCGACCGGCACGCCGACGGTCAGCAGCGGCGCCGCGACCATGAAGACGATCAGCAGCACCAGCATGACGTCGATGAAGGGCGTCATGTTGATGTCGGCCATCGCGCGGTATCCGCGGCGGCGGCCCCGACCGTGGCCGCCCTTTCCTGCGAGCTGGGCTCCCATGTCAGGCGGCTCCCCGCTCCTCGAGGTGGCGCGACAGGATCGCCGAGAACTCGCCCGAGAAGGTCTCCAGCCGGTCGGCGTAGCGGCCGAGGTCGGTGGTGAACTTGTTGTACGAGATCACGGCGGGAATGGCGGCCACGAGACCCAGCGCCGTGGCGAACAGCGCCTCGGCGATGCCGGGGGCGACGACGGCGAGGCTGGTGTTGCCCGAGGCGGCGATGGAGGTGAAGGAGTTCATGATGCCCCACACCGTGCCGAACAGGCCGATGAAGGGAGCCGTCGAACCGACCGACGCCAGGAAGGTCATGTAGCGTTCGGCGCGCAGCATCTCGCGCCCGATGGTCACCGACATGACGCGCTCGACCCGCTGCTGCAGCGAGCCCTTCATGGAACCGATGCCGCGGTCGGCGGCGTGGCGCCACTCGCGCATGCCGGCGGCGAAGGTCGCCGACATCGGATCGCTCGGGTTCTGCCCGATGCGGTCGTACAGCGCGTCCAGCGAGCCGCCGGACCAGAAGCTCTCCTCGAAGGCGTCCGCCTGCGCGTTCAGGCGGCGGATGCGCATCAGCTTCTCGATGATGATGGCCCAGCACCACACCGAGGCAACCAGCAGCATCAGCATCACGACCTTGACGATCAGGTCGGCCTGCCAGAACAGGCCCCACATCGTGATGTCGTGAGCCTTCGCCGCGGCCCCGACCACCTGGGCGGAATTCAGATCCATCGCAGTCAGTCTCGCTTCTGCCTTTTGTACAAATCGATGAGCGCCTCGCGGACCGGCGCCGGAAGGCGCGCGGGACGTCCGGCCCGGTTACCGGCCAAATTGATCATCGCCAGCTGAATCACCGCCCGCGCGAGGTCACGGCCGTCGCGACGGACAAGTTGTGCAACTGCGAAGGAGGCACCGCCGGTATCGGTGATTCGCGTCACCACTTCAAGCGTATCCTCGAGCTTTGCGGGAGCGACAAAATCGATCTCCGCCCGTCGTACCGCAAATGACACACCGTCGCTTTCGGCAAGCCCGGCGTTGGTGAATCCGGTCAGCCGCAGCATCTCGGTGCGCGCCCGCTCGAAGAAGCGCAGGTAGTTGGCGTGATAGACCAGACCCCCGGCGTCCGTGTCCTCGTAGTAGACCCGCAAGCGCAGCCTGTGCTGCGCGTTCTCGTCAAACCAGCCCGAAAGATTCGCCATCCCGGTACGGTCAGACATCGCCGTCCTCCGGGTCCGGGTTGGCCTCCGACAGCCGGTCCAGCAGGTCGAACTGACGGGTCGGCGCCGACGGCGGGTTGAGGCCCAGATAGCGGAAGCCCTGGTCGGTCAGCATGCGCCCGCGCGGGGTGCGCTGCAGGAAGCCCTGCTGGATCAGGTAGGGTTCCACCACCTCCTCCAGCACGTCGCGCTGCTCGCCGAGTGCCGCGCCCAGCGTGTCCACGCCCACCGGGCCGCCGCCGTAATTGTTGGCGATGATGCCCAGATAGCGCCGGTCCATGCTGTCGAGGCCGAGCCGGTCGACCTCCAGCCGGGTCAGGGCGGCGTCGGCGATCCGGGCGTCCACCTCCGGCACGCCGGCCACCGCGGCGAAATCGCGCACCCGGCGCAGCAGGCGCCCCGACACGCGCGGCGTTCCGCGCGAGCGGTTGGCGATCTCCCGCGCCCCTTCCGGGGTGATGAGCATGTTGAGCACGCCCGCGGCGCGGCGGACGATCAGCTCCAACTCGTCCGGCTCGTAGAACTGCAGCCGCACGGGAATGCCGAACCGTTCGCGCAGCGGGCGCGTGATCAGGCCGGACCGGGTGGTGGCGCCGACCAGCGTGAAGGGCGGCAGGTCGATCCGGATGGACCGCGCCGACGGGCCTTCGCCGATGATGAGGTCGAGCTGGAAATCCTCCATGGCGGGATAGAGCACCTCTTCCACGGCGGGATTAAGGCGATGGATCTCGTCGATGAAGAGGACGTCGTGCGGCTGCAGGTTGGTCAGCAGCGCGGCGAGGTCGCCGGCCCGCGCAATGACCGGGCCGGAGGTCGCGCGGAAGCCCACCCCCAGCTCGCGCGAAACGATCTGGGCCAGCGTCGTCTTGCCCAGGCCGGGCGGGCCGAACAGCAGCACATGGTCCAGCGCCTCCCCGCGCGCGCGGGCGGCCTGGATGAAGATCGACAGGTTCTCGCGCGCCTGCCGCTGGCCGATGAACTCGGCGAGCGAGAGCGGGCGGATCGAGGCTTCGCCGGAGTCGCCGGCACCCCGCCCCGGCTGCACCAGCCGGTCGGGATCGGAGCCGTTCTGGTCGGCGGTCATTGGCTGAGTTCCTTAAGGCCATGGCGGATCAGCTCCGACACGCCGGCCCCGTCGCCCAGCTTGCGCCCGGCGGCCACGACGGCGCCGAACGCCTCCGACCGCCCGTAGCCGAGGTTGACGAGGGCCGAGACGGCGTCCGCCATGACCATGTTGTCGGGGCCGCCCGCCGCCGGCGCCGCCTTGCCGCCCGCCGCCGGAGCGGCGGAGGCCGAGGCGCCGAGGGTGAGGTTGCCCACCTTGTCCTTCAACTCGTTGACGATGCGCGCGGCCACCTTCGGCCCCACGCCGTCGGCGCGGGTGAGCGCCGTCTTGTCCTGCGCGGCGATGGCGCGGGTGAGCTGGTCGGGATCGAGCACGCCGAGAATCGACAGGGCGAGGCGCGAGCCGACGCCCTGAATGGTGGTCAGCAGCCGGAACCAATCGCGCTCGCCGGCATCGGCGAAGCCGTAGAGGGTGATCCGGTCGTCGCGAATGAAGGTCTCGACGACCAGCGCCCGCCGCTCCCCCACCGCCATGCGCGACAGCGTGCGGTTGGAGCAGGCGACCTGATAGCCGACCCCGTTGACGTCCACCACCACCCAGTCGGTCCCGACCGAATCCACGACACCGGTGAGTTTGGCGATCATGGAAGTGACTCCCTGCCGGACGGCTGGCGCCGCAGAATGGTTGTTTCGTCGAGGCGGGCCTTGATCGTTTCAAGGACCCCGTCCAGGTTCTCGTTCAATTCGTTGTTCCAGAAGCGCAGCACGCGGAAACCCGCCTGCTCCAGCATGCGGGTCCGGCGCTGGTCCTGTTCGACGCGATCCGCATGCTGTCCACCGTCCAGTTCGATGACCAGACGGTGGTCGTGGGCCACGAAGTCCACCGTAAAACCCAATATCGGTTCCTGACGGCGGAATTTCGCCCCCATCTGGGCGTTCCGCAGCCGCTGCCACAGCAACTTTTCGACGTCCGTGGAATCACGCCGCAACTGACGTGCCCGAACGGTCTGAACCTCGGACGACTTCTTTTGCGCCAGGACTCCCCACTCCCCCTCTCCCCCCAGGGGAGAGGGTTGGGGTGAGGGGGTAACGCCGCCCATTTTGCCGCGCGCCAGGAGTTGCGCCCCCTCACCCTTCCCTCTCCCCGGGGGGAGAGGGAAGACGCCGGTGTCCAGGACAGAAGGGACTGTCGGTGATGCGCGTGGCAGATCGCCACGGCGAGCGCGTCCGCGGCGTCCGGGGTGGTGATGGCGCAGCCGGGAAGCAGCAGGCGCACCATGGCCTGCACCTGAGTCTTGTCGGCCCGGCCCTGCCC
The DNA here is from genome assembly GCF_005222205.1 of Azospirillum brasilense. Classification (NCBI taxonomy): domain Bacteria; kingdom Pseudomonadati; phylum Pseudomonadota; class Alphaproteobacteria; order Rhodospirillales; family Azospirillaceae; genus Azospirillum; species Azospirillum brasilense. The sequence continues at coordinate 542,049 of NZ_CP032345.1, forward strand.
CACCACGGCCTTCTTCACCATGTTGTTGGCGTACTCGGCCACCGACAGCCCGGCCAACGCCGGAACCAGCAGGGCCACCGCCCGCGCCTGCCCCAGCTTCAGCGTGGAGACCGCGTTGCTGTTGACGAAGGTCTCCTCCACCGCCGCCTCGTCGGGGCGGTAGCGCTCCAGCACTTCGGTCAGCGCCTCGTGAAGCTGGCAGAGCCGCTCGGCGAGCGGACGGCCGTCGTCGGAATGGACGGCGCCGTCCGCCACATGGGTCAGCCGGTTGCCGGACACGTCGATGACGCCCCAGCCGGTGTGGCGGAGGCCGGGGTCCAGCCCCAACAGGCGTACGGGCGGCTGTTGCGCCGCCCCGCTCCTTCCGGCCTGCCCAAGCACCCCGGTTCCCTCCGCTCCGCGGCCTGAGATCAGGCCGTCAGCTTCTGCATCAGCTCGTCGGAGATGTCGAAGTTGCCTTCGACGGTCTGGACGTCGTCGTTGTCCTCCAGCACGTCCAGCAGCTTCAGCAGGCTGGCGGCGGCGTCCTCGGACGGGGCCACGGTGTTCAGCGGCTTCCAGGTCAGGCGCGCGCTCTCCGCACCGCCGAACTTGGCCTCCAGCGCGTCGCGCACGACCGCGAAGTTCTCCACCGTCGTGGTGACTTCATGGCCGTTCTCGTCGGACGCCACGTCCTCGGCGCCGGCTTCCAGAGCCACCTCGAACACGGCATCCGCCGCCGCCGCCGCGGCCGGGTAGTAGATGGCGCCGACGCGGCTGAACATGAAGCTGACCGAGTTCGTCTCACCCAGCGAGCCGCCGTACTTGGTGAAGGCGGAGCGCACTTCCGAAGCGGTGCGGTTGCGGTTGTCGGTCAGCGCGTCGACGATCAGCGCGACGCCGCCGGGGCCGTAGCCCTCGTACCGCACCTCTTCGTAGTTCGCGTCATCGCCGCCACCCGGCGTGCCCTGCTTGATCGCGCGGTCGATGCGGTCGCGCGGCATGTTCTGCGTGCGGGCCGCGGTGATCGCGGCGCGCAGGCGCGGGTTGGCCGCCGGGTCCGGCAGGCCGCCCTTGGCCGCCACGGTGATCTCGCGGGCGAGCTTGTTGAAGATCTTCGACCGCTTGGCGTCCTGCGCGCCCTTGCGGTGCATGATGTTCTTGAATTGGCTATGACCGGCCATGCGTCGAACGAGCCCCAGATGGATTCAAAGATACAAGGTCTTGTGAAACAGCTTAATAAGCGGTGGGACACATGTACCAGCCTTTGTGCGCCACCGCACGCCTTCGGCGCCGGAGACGACACCTACCCATATAGAAAGTCAATATGGCAGTATTGGGGCGCCCCTTTTGCGCCGCGCGGGGGCCCGACCGGCGCCGCCGCTCAGCCCCGGACCGGCATGGACTGGCTCAGCCGCCCGCCGAGACGCACCGGCTGGATGCTGGTGGCGAGACCGGTGCGGTCGTCCGTCTCGACATAGCAGCCGCAGACGGTGGCCTCACCTTCCGCCGGGCTCAGCCGCTCGGTGGGCAGCTTGCGGATCAGCTTGGCCATGGCGACTTCCTTCTTCATGCCGATGGCGCTGTCGTAGTCGCCGCACATGCCGGCGTCGGTCAGATAGGCGGTGCCACCCTTCATCACCACATGGTCCGCCGTCGGGACATGGCTGTGCGTGCCGACCACCAGCGAGGCGCGGCCGTCGCAGAAATGGCCCATGATCATCTTCTCGCTGGTCGCCTCGCCATGGACGTCGACCAGGATGGCGTCGGCGCCGTTGGGACCCAGCCGGTGGGCGCGCAGCACCCGGTCCACCGCGGCGAAGGGGTCGTCCAGCGGGTCCATGAACAGGCGCAGCATCACGTTCATGACCAGCACCTTGCGTCCGCCCCGCGCCTGCAGCAGCACGAAGCCGCGCCCCGGCGTGCCTTCCGGGTAGTTCAGCGGGCGGATGATGCGCGGCTGCTGGTCGATCGCCGCCACCAGCTCCTTCTGGTCCCAGCTGTGGTTGCCCAGCGTCACCACGTCCACGCCGGCGGCAAAGAACTCCTCGGCGATCTTCACGGTGATGCCGAAGCCGCCGGCGGCGTTCTCGCCGTTGACCACGGTCAGGTCGGGGTCCAGCCGGTCGCGCAGCATCGGCATGTGCGCGATCACCGCGTCGCGTCCCGTCCGCCCCACCACGTCACCGAGAAACAAAAGCCGCATCGTCCCCAACCTTCAGTGCGTAAAGCGGAGCGTCTCGCGCTCCGTCAGAATCCAATCCAGCCGCTCGTCGTGCGCCCCATGGGGCACCGCGTCCATCTCCTGCACGGCGAAGGCCATGCCGACCGCCAGGACGGGACGGATCGCACGCAAAGCGTCCAGCGTCCGGTCGTAATAGCCGGCGCCGTAGCCCAGCCGGTGCCCGCTGCGGTCGAAGGCCAGCATCGGCACCAGCAGCACCGCCGGAACCACCTCGGGCCGGTCGGCGCCCGGCTCCTGGATGCCGTAGCGGCCGGCGGCCAGCGGCAGCACGGGGTCCCAGTCGCGGAAGGTCAACGCCTGCCCGCGCGGCCCGGACACCGGAAGCGCGATGGAGCGCCCGCCCGTCTTAAGATGGAGCAGCAGAGGCCGCGCGTCGAGTTCCGAACCGAGCGGCCAGTAACCGGCGATCGGGCCATCGGGGACGAGCCCCGGCCGGACCAGCTCCTCCAGGAAGCGCTCGCGCAGGGCATCCGCGGCAAAAGCGCGCATCTGGTCGTCGCTGAGGGAGTCGCGCCGGGCGCGCGCCTGGGCTCGGGCGGCGTCCTTGGCCGCGCGCGGGTCGGTCATCGTCGCTTGGGAACGTCGCGGAAAATCAGGGGAGAGGCGGAAGGTGCCGCCTTGGCCGTTGGCATTGCTTATCCTCCATGACCTGCAGAGCAGGTGGGCGCCGTGTAACCGGACCAGGGTCCGGACAGGGACAGCTCCCGAGAGTCTAAGATTATCGGCCCTGGGGATTATTGCGACCTGACGAACCAGGCAGCGACCTTCCAAGAGCTAACTTAGGCGCGCTCGAGCCGCGCGGCAACCTCTTCGATGCGCAAAGCGACATTGTCCACGGCGGCGGCCACCTCGGCCTCGTTGACCGTGGACAGCGGGGCAAGGCCGCGGCCGGCCATCACGTCCTGCATCTCGTCGGCCATGACGATGGCGGTGAGGACGAGCATCTGCGCCTCCGACCCGGACTTCCCGCCGCCGGTCACCTGCTTCAGCTTGGCGTCCACGAAACCGGCCAGCTCACGCAGGCGGGCCTCCTGGCCGTCCTGGCAGAAGACGCGATAGGCGCGCCCGTTCACCTCGATGTCCACCTGGGCCATGGCTCAATTCTCCAGAACCGCTTCGAGACGGCCGATGGCCGCCTCCAGACGCTTCGACACGGTTTCCGCGTTCTCCTGGGCGCGCGCCTGCTCGATGCGGGCCTCGCGCAGGGACTCGCTCAGCTCCTGCTCGCGCTTGGCCACCCGTTCCTCGCGGGCACACGCGGCATGCTCCAGACGATCCACGGCCTTGGAGAGGCGGTCGAGCGCGGCTTTCAGGGAATCCATGGGCGGGGAACCTTGACGGACGGATGGACGGCTAACGGGTCAGCAGTTCGCACATGCATAAAATGCCGAGCGCTACAGTTGGGCCGACCACGCCGCCCCGTCAACCGGAATTACGCCGCAGATTGCGCTGGAAACGGCGCCGCCAAAATGCGCGGAAAGCCGGGCCGCCATCCCCATTCCCGTGTTGACCTGCGGACACGGGTTCTGCATGGTGCGCGCGTCCTGCGGGAACCCCTGGTTTCCCGCCCAATCGGTGTTGCCCGACCCCGTTCGGCCCAACCCCGCTCGACTTGCCCGCCTGCCCACGGGAACATTCTTCAGGAACCCTGCCCGATGTCCGCTGCTTCCGCCGCCACCCCGCCCGCCCCCATCACCACCATGGCGAACGCCATCCGCGCGCTGTCCATGGACGCGGTGGAGGCCGCGAAGTCCGGTCACCCCGGCATGCCGATGGGCATGGCCGACGTGGCCACGGTGCTGTTCACGCGCTTCCTGAAGTTCAACCCGAAGCAGCCGGCCTGGGCCGACCGCGACCGTTTCATCCTGTCGGCCGGCCACGGTTCGATGCTGATCTACTCGCTGGGCTACCTGACCGGCTATGAGCGGATGACCATCGACGAGCTGAAGCGCTTCCGCCAGCTCGGCAGCCTGACGCCGGGCCATCCGGAGGTCGATCCGTCGCTCGGCATCGAGATGACCACCGGGCCGCTCGGCCAGGGCGTCTCCACCGCCGTCGGCTTCGCCCTGGCGGAGCGCATCACCAACGCCCGCTTCGGCGACGACCTGATCAACCACTACACCTACGTCATCGCCTCGGACGGCGACCTGATGGAGGGCGTCAGCCACGAGGCCTGCTCGCTGGCCGGCCATCTCGGGCTGAACCGCCTGATCGTGCTGTGGGACGACAACCACATCTCCATCGACGGCTCGACCGACCTCAGCTTCACCGACGACACGCCGGCCCGCTTCCGCTCCTACGGCTGGAACACGGCGACCGTCGACGGCCACGATCCGGAAGCCGTCGCCAAGGCCATCGAGGCCGCGCAGACCTCCGACAAGCCGACGCTGATCGCCTGCCGCACCATCATCGGCAAGGGCGCCCCGAACAAGGCCAACACCCACGGCTGCCACGGCTCGCCGCTGGGCGCCGACGAGGTGGCCGCCACCCGTGAGAATCTCGGCTGGCCGCACGAGCCCTTCGTCGTCCCGCAGGATGTGCTGGACGCCTGGCGCGCCGCCGGCACCCGCGCCGACGCCGCCTACGCCGACTGGGCGCAGCGCGTCGCGGCGATGGACCCCTCCGCCCGCAAGGCCTTCGAGGCGGCCATGGACCGCGGCGTTCCGGCCGGCCTGGACGAGCTGATCGCCGCCTTCAAGAAGAAGGTGTCGGAGGACAAGCCGAGCTGGGCGACCCGCGTCGCCTCGGGCAACGTGCTCGACGTTCTGGTCCCGGCGGTGCCGGAGATGATCGGCGGCTCCGCCGACCTGACCCCGTCGAACAACACCAAGGCGAAGAACACCGCCGACGTGAAGGGCCGCGGCGAGTTCAACGGCCGCTACGTCCGCTACGGCGTGCGCGAGCACGGCATGGCCACCGTCATGAACGGCATGGCGCTGCACGGCGGCGTCATCCCCTACGGCGGCACCTTCATGCAGTTCGCCGACTACTGCCGCCCGTCGATCCGTCTGGCCGCGCTGATGAAGCAGCGCTCGATCTTCGTGATGACCCACGACTCGATCGGCCTCGGCGAGGACGGCCCGACCCACCAGCCGGTGGAGCATCTGGCCGCTCTGCGCGCCATCCCGAACCTGCTGACCCTGCGCCCGGCCGACGCCGTGGAGACCGCGGAGTGCTGGCAGATCGCCCTGGAGCGCGTCAACGGCCCGTCCGTCCTGGCGCTGACCCGCCAGAACGTGCCGACCCTGCGCACCGAGCACGCGGCGGAGAACCGCTCCGCCCGCGGCGGCTACGTGATTCTCGAGGCCGAGGGCGAGCGCAAGGTGACGCTGCTCGCCACCGGCTCGGAGGTCTCGCTGGCCGCCGAGGCCCGCAAGGCGCTCCAGGCCGAGGGCATCGGCGCCGCCGTGGTGTCGATCCCGAGCTTCGAGCTGTTCGAGGCGCAGGACGACGCCTACAAGGCCTCCGTGCTCGGCAGCGGCGTCCGCGTCGCGGTCGAGGCGGCCATCCGCCAGGGCTGGGACCGCTGGCTCGGCTATCCGGGCGCCACGGCCACCGCCTTCGTCGGCATGAGCGGCTTCGGCGAGTCGGCTCCCTATCAGGAACTCTACAAGCACTTCGGCATTACCGCCGAGGCCGTGGTCGCCGCGGCCAAGGCGCGCCTGTAAAAGAGCGAGCGTTCGCGGGATCGGGCTCCGGGCCGACGGTCCGGGGCTGACAATCACCGCCCCGGACCACACATCCGGGGCCGGGAGTTACCGCCCCAGGCCGGATGGTTGGGGTCGGGGAATGCCAGACTGGAGGAAAAACAATGGCTGTTCGGGTAGCGATCAACGGTTTTGGCCGCATCGGCCGTCTGGTTCTGCGGGCCATCTACGAGAGCGGCCGCAACGACGTTGAGGTCGTGGCGATCAACGACCTGGCCGACCTCAAGGCCAACGCCCACCTGCTGAAGTACGACAGCGTCCACGGCCGCTTCCCCGGCACCATCGAGACCCGCGACGGCGAGCTGATCGTCAACGGCCACTCGATCAAGGTCGTGCAGGAGCGTGACCCGGCCAAGCTGCCGTGGAAGGATCTGGGCATCCAGATCGCCATGGAATGCTCGGGCATCTTCACCAAGCGCGCCGACGCCGCCAAGCATCTGGAGGCGGGTGCGGAGAAGGTGCTGATCTCCGCTCCGGCCACCGACGAGGACATCACGGTGGTCTACGGCGTCAACCACGACCAGCTCAAGGCCGAGCACCGCATCGTCTCCAACGCGTCGTGCACGACGAACTGCCTGGCCCCGGTGGCCTTCGTGCTGAACAAGCTGATCGGCATCGAGAAGGGCTTCATGACGACGATCCACTCCTACACGGGGGATCAGCGCATCGTCGACACCAACCACAAGGACCTGCACCGCGCCCGCGCCGCGGCGCTGAACATGATCCCGACCTCGACCGGCGCCGCCAAGGCGGTGGGCAAGGTGCTGCCCGAGCTGAAGGGCAAGCTGGACGGCACCGCCATGCGCGTGCCGACCCCGAACGTCTCGGTCGTGGACTTCAAGTTCACCGCCAAGCGCGCCACCTCGGTGGAGGAGATCACCAAGGCGATCAGCGAGGCCGCCAACGGCCCGCTCAAGGGCATCCTGGGCGCCTACACCGAGGATCTGGTCTCCACCGACTTCAACCACGACCCGCACAGCTCGATCTTCGCGCTGAACGAGACCAAGGTCATCGACGGCAACTTCGTCCGCATCATGACCTGGTACGACAACGAGTGGGGCTTCTCCAACCGCATGAGCGACACCGCCGTCGCCATGGCCAACGCGAAGTAAGCCTTCCACGGCTTGCTGCCAAAGGAAAAGGGCGCCCCGTTCCGGGCGCCCTTTTTCATGACCACGCCGCCACGACGGGTGCGCGGTCACCCTGCCTTGACGGCGTTGATTCCCGTGGCGTGCGTCAGTTGATCGGCGACCCACGCGGCGACGCTCTTGCCCTCGCGCTCGGCGCAGGTGGCGATGGCGCGGTGGAGCATCGGGTTGACGCGGATGGCAAGCTTGCCGGAATAGGGCTGCTCGGTGTTGCCGGCCATGTCGCAGGCCATCGCCAGATAGTCGTCCACGGCTTCGCGGAAGGCCCGGCGCAGCTCATCGACCGAGCGGCCGGTGAAGGTGATGCCGTCGCGCGTGTTGATGACGGCGCCGACGAAGATGCCGGCGTCGTTGTCGAAATCGATCTGGGCCTTGTAGCCCTTATAGTCCATCATCGGCGGCGACCCCAGGAGTGCGTGGGATGGAAGGATAGCCCCGCCTCCGTCCCCGCGGTTTGACCTGCCTCAATTCCCGGAATCGGGTTGAGGGAATGCCTGCCCTGTTTTTCCCGTCATGACCGCCCCGGCCCCACATCCCCGCCCCATCCGCATCCACAGCCTGACCGACGCCGCCGCCGCCTGCGCCGCGGCGGCGGATCTCGACGTTCCGCTTCTTCTGGTCAGCGCGCCCGGTGCGGCGGCCTTCGCCGGGGCCGGCTGGTTCGGCGCGGTCATCGCCCGCGCCGCCGCCCGGCACCCGTCGGTTGCGATGACGGCAGTGCTCGACTGCGCCGACCGCCCCGGCGACGCCCTGGCCGCGCTGACCTCCGGCATCGACACGGTCCTGTTCACGGGACGGGCGGACGTCGCCGAACGGCTGGCGGACATTGCCGCGCAGCACGGCGCCCGCCTGCTAAAGGCGCTTCCCGAAGCGCTCGACCTGCGCAATGCCCGCGATCCCCGGCGCGCCTGCCAGAGTTGGCTAAGCGGGCGAGACGATGGCCATGTCACGGAATAGTCCCAAGGCGATACCGCTTTTTCCCCGAATCCGCACGATCAAAAGTGGTGTATGGTGATTTCGTCATCACGATGCGGTACCACCCCCATGACCACGACCACGCCTTTGCGGCCCCAGGCGGACGCCACACCGCTGAAGGGTGAGGACTCCGCCCTGCTCCATCCGGAGAGGCCGGACGGGCTCCCCCGCGGCTCGCGCTTCCCCGCGCCGCAGGTGGACAAGATCCGCGGCGCCCGCCTGCTCGTCGTCTGGGCCGGCTTGGCCGCCGGTGCCTGGGCCGTGGCGCTGGGCGCCGGATACGGCCTCTACGTCATCGTGCAGTCTGTTCTGTGACATAAATCGGCTGAGGGACGCCCTTCGGCGAGGCCCCTACCTGCCCTCCCGGGTTGGCCCTTTTGGCGCCGCGGATGAGGGCCTTACACCCCTGCCAGCGTTGCAAAGAGTCCCGCGCTGGGCTATGAGGGCCGCATTTCCGACAGAAACCCCAAGGGGAAGAGCCAGATGAAGCTCACTCGTCGTGTTAAGGAAATTCTTGCGAACTACGAAAGCGACACCCCGGGCGTCAAGGCCAACCTTGCGCGCATTCTTATGGAAGGCAAGCTGGGCGGCACCGGCAAGCTGGTGATCCTCCCCGTCGACCAGGGCTTCGAGCACGGCCCGGCGCGCAGCTTCGCGCCGAACGAGCCGGGCTACGACCCGCATTACCATTACCAGCTCGCCATCGACGCCGGCTGCAACGCCTACGCCGCCCCGCTGGGGTCGCTGGAGGCCGGCGCCTCGACCTTCGCCGGCTCGATTCCGCTGATCCTCAAGATGAACAGCGCCAACAGCCTGTCGCGCCAGAAGGAGGACGCCGATCAGGCGGTGACCGCCTCGGTGCAGGACGCGCTGCGCCTGGGCTGCTCGGCCATCGGCTTCACGATCTACCCCGGCTCGGACGCCATGTACGACCAGTACGAGGAGATCCGCGAGCTGTCGAAGGAGGCCAAGTCGGTCGGCCTGCCCACCGTTCTGTGGTCCTACCCGCGCGGCGGCACCGTCTCCAAGGAGGGCGAGCTGGCCATCGACGTGATCGGCTACGCCGCCCACATGGCCGCGCTGCTCGGCGCCCACATCATCAAGGTGAAGCTGCCGTCGGCCCATCTGGAGCAGGCGGAGGCCAAGAAGGTCTACGAGTCCAAGAACATCCCGATCGCCACCCAGGCCGACCGCGTCCGCCACATCATGCAGTGCGCCTTCAACGGCCGCCGCATCGTGGTCTTCTCGGGCGGCGCCACCAAGGGCGAGGACGCGGTGTTCGAGGACGCCCGCGCGATCCGCGACGGCGGCGGCAACGGTTCGATCATCGGCCGCAACGCCTTCCAGCGCCCGCGCGAGGATGCTTTGAAGCTGCTCGACCGGATCATGAAGATCTACCAGGGCAAAGAGTAAGGATCGCCTCGGGTGACCGAAACCGCCTGCCGGCTCTACCTCGTGACGCCGCCGGCCCTGGAGCCGGCGGCGTTCGCGCCGAAACTGACCGAAGCGCTGGACGCGGGCGATGTCGCCTGCGTCCAGTTGCGTTTGAAGGACTGCTCCGACGACGCCGTGCGCCGGGCCTGCGACGCCCTGCGCCCGATCGCCCAGGACCGCGGGGTGGCCTTCATCCTGAACGACCACCCCGAACTGGCCCGCGAAACCGGCTGCGACGGCGTGCATGTCGGGCAGAAGGACACGCCCTACGCCCAGGCGCGGCGGATCGTCGGCAACGACGCCATCGTCGGCGTGACCTGCCACGACAGCCGCCATCTCGCCATGGAAGCGGGCGAGGCCGGGGCCGATTACGTCGCCTTCGGCGCCTTCTTCCCCACCACCACCAAGGACGCCGAATTCAAGGCGGAGCCGGAGCTGCTTCGGTGGTGGTCGGAGCTGATGGAGGTCCCCTGCGTCGCCATCGGCGGGATCACCCAGGAGAATTGCGGGCCGCTGGTGAGCGCCGGGGCCGACTTCCTGGCCGTGGTCGGCGCCGTGTGGAACCACCCCGACGGGCCGGGGGCCGCCGTGAAGGCGCTCAACGCCGCCATCGCCGCGGCCGAAGGGTGACGAAGGCCGCCGCCGGATCATGGACCTCCTTTCCATCGAGACGCTGTCCGCGCTGTTCGCGGTCGGCCTTGTCGCGGGCTTCGTCGACGCCATAGCCGGGGGCGGCGGGCTTCTGACCCTCCCCGCCCTGCTCTGGGCCGGCCTGTCGCCGGCGCAGGCGCTGGCGACGAACAAGCTGCAATCCAGCTTCGGCTCCTTCTCCGCCGCGGTGAAGTTCACCCGCGGCGGCGAGGTGAAGCCGCGCGACATGGCGGTGATGATCGGCTGCACCTTCGTCGGCTCCGCGGCGGGCGCCGTCATCGTCCAGATGATCGATCCGGGATTCCTGCGCAACGTCATCCCGGTGCTGCTGATCGGCATCGCCATCTGGCTGCTCGTCTCGCCGAAGGCCGGCGAGATCGACGCGCAGCAGCGCATCGGGGAGCGCGGATTCGCCCTGCTCGCCGGGACGGGGATCGGCTTCTACGATGGCTTCTTCGGGCCGGGCACCGGCACCTTCTTCGCCATCGCCTTCGTCTCGCTGCTCGGCTTCAACCTGCGCAAGGCGACCGCCCACACCAAGGTGCTGAACTTCACCAGCAACATCGCCGCTCTGCTGTTCTTCCTGGCCGGCGGGCAGATCGCCTGGGTGGCCGGGCTGCTGATGGGGCTGGGCCAGATGATCGGCGCGCAGATCGGCGCCCACATGGTCATCCGCAACGGCGCCGCCATCGTGCGGCCCATGCTGGTCGTCGCCTCCATCGCCATCACGGCGAAGCTGATCTGGACCGACGCCCAGGGCGTGATCGGTGCCGGCATGGCCATGGTCGCCGGCTGGCTGGGCTGAACGCCCCTTAGAAACCCTCCGTTTCGGCCCCGCGGCGAATCGACCGCCGCGGGCATTTCCCTCCCCCACGCACACCATCGGGCGCACAATTTGTTGGCCCAACATTTTTTCAGCGGGACCACTTTACGTTAACGTCAATCTGTGTATCATTGCGTCAAATAACGAAATTGGGGAGAAACGCATGTCCAAAGGGTCTCTGAAGGGGAATCTGCTCGCCGCTGCCGCCGCCGTCGCCATCGCGGCACCGCTGCCGGCCGGTGCGGCCGGCTATCTGCTGAAGGAGCAGAGCGCTTCGGGCCAGGGCACCTCCTTCGCGGGCGCCACCGCCAACGGCATGGGCGACGCCACCGGCCTGTTCTTCAACCCCGCGGCCCTGGGAACCATCGAGGGGAATCAGGCGGTCGGCGTGCTGAGCGGCGTGTTCCCGACCTCGAAGACCAGCAACGCCCGCGGCACCCGCGCCACGCGGCTGGGCGGCAGCGCCATCCGGGGCACCTCCGACCCGGGCGACATCGGCATGGACGCGGTGATCCCGTCGGGCTATCTGGCCTACACGGTGTCGCCCGACGTGAAGCTGGGACTCGCCATCACCGCGCCCTGGGGCCTGTCCACCGACTATCCGGAAAGCTGGACCGGCCGCTACCACGGCATCCATTCCAGCCTGCTGACGATCAACATCTCCCCGACCGTGTCCTACCGGCTGATGCCGGACCTGACCATCGCCGGCGGCCTGCAGTTCCAGTACGCCAAGGCGCGGCTGAGCCAAGCTGTGGACTTCGGCTCCATCCTGGCCGCCACCGGGGTTCCCATCGCGCCGGGCTCGCGCGACGGCGTGGGCGAGGTGAAGGGCGACGACTGGGGCGTCGGCTTCACCGCCGGCATGCTATACGAGCCGGCCAAGGGCACCCGCTTCGGCGTCTCCTACCGCTCCTCCGTCTTCCACGAGCTGGACGGCGATTCGAAGTTCGAGGCCGTGCCGGCCGTGCCGGCGCTCCAGGCCAGCTTCGCCGGGTCGCCGGTGCGGGCGAAGGTCGCCACGCCGGACATCATCTCCTTCGGCGCCTACCACGAGCTGACCAGTTCCATCGCCGTGATGGCCGACGCGCAGTGGACCAACTGGTCGCGCTTCAAGGAGTTGCGCATCCGCTACCGCAACCCGCTGCGCACCGACACGGTGACCGACGAGAACTGGGACGACTCCTGGTTCTTCGCGCTGGGCGCCGCCTACAAGTGGAACGAGAAGCTGACCCTGCGTTTCGGCGTGGCCTATGACCAGACCCCGGTCAGCGACCAGTACCGCACGCCGCGCATCCCGGACGAGGACCGCTACTGGGTGTCGATCGGCGCCGGCTACCAGTTCACGGACAGCATCCGGACCGACATCGGCTACAGCCACATCTTCGCCAACAAGGCCAAGATCGACCTGCGCGACAACCTGACGGGCAGCGACGCCTTCCGCGGCAATCTGTCCGCCGACTACAAGGCCCATGTGGATGTGATCGCGCTCCAGACCAAAATCACCTTCTGATCCGCACCCCGGTGGAGCGCGCGGGCGCCGCCCGTTCGCTCCACCGTCCCCGCCTCTTGCCCGTCGCCGCGTCCGTGCTAGGCTTTCCCCCAATCAAGAACCCGTCCCGGGAGAGGAATCCGCATGGCCGACACCTTCACCGCCTTCGTCATCGAGGACGCCGACGGCAAGCCCAAAGGGGGCTTCAAGCCGCTGAGCCTGACCGACCTGCCCGACCATGACGTGCTGGTCGAAGTCGCCTTCTCCACCCTGAACTACAAGGACGGCCTCGCCGTGTCCGGCAAGGGCCGGATCGCCCGCAAGCTGCCGATGGTCGCCGGCATCGACCTCGCCGGCACGGTCGTGGAATCGCGCTCCGCCGACTGGAAGCCCGGCGACAAGGTGATCGTCAACGGCTGGGGCCTGTCGGAAACCCAGTGGGGCGGCTACAGCCGGTTCCAGCGCGTGAAGCCGGAATGGCTGACCCGCCTGCCCGACGTCTTCTCGCCGGAAGAGGCGATGGGCATCGGCACCGCCGGCTACACCGCGGCGCTCTGCGTCGACGCGCTGGAGGATTGGGGCACGATCCAGCCCGGCGGCAAGGAGGTTCTGGTCACCGGAGCGGCCGGCGGTGTCGGTTCCGTCGCGGTCGCCCTGCTCGCCAAGGCCGGTTATCCGGTCACCGCCTCCACCGGACGGCCCGAGACCCACGAATATCTGTCCGGCCTCGGCGCCACCGGCTTCATCGACCGCGCCGCCCTTCAGGAGAAAGGCCCGCCGCTCCAGAAGGAGCGCTGGGCCGGCGGCGTCGATTCGGTGGGCGGCATCACGCTGGTCAACGCCCTGTCGCAGACCGTCTGGGGCGGCGCCATCGCCGCCTGCGGGCTGGCGGGCAGCGCCGACCTGCCCGGAACGGTGCTGCCGCACATCCTGCGCAGCGTCACGCTGATCGGCGTCGATTCGGTCGCCGCCCCGGCGTCGCGGCGCGAGCGCGCCTGGGCGCGGCTGGCCCGCGACCTCGACAAGTCCCACCTGAAGGCGATGTACACGGTGGAGCCGATGTCGAAGCTGCCGGAACTGGCCGGCCAGATACTCGCCGGTCAGGTGCGCGGCCGCGTGGTGATCGACGTCACCGCCTGATGATGGTGCCGCCGGTGGCGTGCGGGGTCAGCCCCCCGCCACCGGCAGCCACAGCACCTCGTCGATGCGCTCCGCCCCGCTGCACAGCATGACCAGCCGGTCGAAGCCCAGCGCGATGCCGCTGCACTCCGGCATGCCGTGCTCCAGCGCGGCGAGGAAATCCTCGTCCACCGGGAAGCGGTCGCCGTAAATCCGCTCCTTCAGGTCCATATCCGCCTCGAAGCGGGCGCGCTGGGCACGGGCGTCGGTCAGTTCGCCGAAGGCGTTGGCGAGTTCCAGGCCGCAGGCGTACAGTTCGAACCGCTCGGCCAGCCGCGGGTCCTCCGGCTTGGGGCGCGACAGGGCGGCCATGCAGACGGGATAGTCGGTCAGCACGCAGGGCACGCCCGCGCCCAGATGCGGCTCGATCCGCTCGAACATGATGCGGAAGACGATGTCCTCCCAGCGGTCCCCGTCGTGCGGAGCGATGCCGATGGCCCGCGCCATGGCGGCCAGTGGGGCCGGGTCGGGGTCGTGGCTGCCGTCGAAGGTCTCCAGCAGGTCGATCCCGGCGTATTCCCGGAAAGCGTCCTGCACGGTCAGCACCCGCCACTCCTTGAAGGGGTCGCAGGTCATGCCGCGGAAGTCGAATCGCGTCCGCCCCGCGGCGACGGCGGCCTCGCGCACCAGATCCTCGCAGTCGCGGATCAGCGTCCGGTAGCCCTCCCCCGCCCGGTACCACTCGAGCATGGAGAATTCCGGGGCGTGGGTGGCCGACCGCTCGCCGTTCCGGAAGACGTGGGCGATCTGGTAGATGCGCGGCAGCCCGGCCACCAGCAGCTTCTTCATGGCGAATTCGGGGCTGGTGTGCAGGTGCAGCCGCAGCCGGTCGTCGGGGTGCGGCCCCACCAGCTCCGTCGCGAAGGCCTGGAGATGCGGCTCCATCCCCGGCGAGACCTGGAGCGCCGGGGTGTCCACCTCCAGGAAGGCGTTCTCCTCGAAGAAGCGGCGGACGGCGCCCAGCACGCGGCCGCGCACGGCCAGATGAGGGCGGCGGCGGGCGAAGGTCTCGGGAGCCCAGGACGGCGTGACGGGGGACATGATGGCCTTCACTGACGGGGTAATGGTGCTGCTTAGCAGAGTGGCAACGGCGGCGAAAATGGACAAAGAAGGCACGGAACGCGGATTGAGCCCCGCCCGGCGTTGCCACCGGCCCGGCAAGCTGCTAGGTTCCGCGCCGCCTGTCTCCTGGAAATCACGAGTATGTCATGAAGGTCAACGCCAACACGATGCGTCCCGGCCATGTGCTGGAGCATAACGGGAAGCTCTGGGTCATCACGAAGACCGCCATCGTCCAGCCCGGCAAGGGCGGCGCCTTCATCCAGCTTGAAATGAAGGATGTGCGCACCGGCAACAAGTCGATCGAGCGCTTCCGCACCCAGGAGACGGTCGAGCGCGCCCGCCTGGACGAGCACGAGATGACCTTCCTGTTTGCCGAAGGCGACAGCTACACCTTCATGGACAAGGAAAGCTACGAGCAGACCGCCATCCCCGGCGAGATCATCGGCGACCAGAAGGTCTTCCTGCAGGACGGCATGGAAGTCACCGTGCAGTCCTTCGAAGGCGCGCCGCTCGGCGTCGAGATCCCCGGCAAGGTCACCCTGCAGATCACCGAGGCCGACCCGGTGGTGAAGGGCCAGACGGCCTCCTCCTCCTACAAGCCGGCGAAGCTGGAGAACGGCGTGTCGATCCTGGTGCCGCCGCACATCGAGTCGGGCACCCGCGTCGTCGTCGACACCCAGACCGGCGAGTATGTCGAGCGCGCCAAGGACTGACCGTCCTGGCTGATTTTCTGCGCACCGGCTCTCGCTTAAGGCGGGAGCCGGTGTATTCTTTTTCCGGTTCCGCACGAGATAAAGCACGCCCATGGCCACCCGCTCCGCCCTTATCAACGTGATGGTCCGCGCCGCCGAAAAGGCGGCCCGCGGCCTTGTCCGCGACTTCGGCGAGGTCGAGCACCTCCAGGTGTCGCGCAAGGGCCCGGCGGACTTCGTGTCCGCCGCCGACATGAAGGCGGAAAAGCTGCTGCGCGAAGAGTTGCAGAAGGCCCGCCCGGACTTCGGCTTCCTCATGGAGGAGACGGGCGCCAGCAAGGGCAGCGACCCGACCGCCCGCTGGATCGTCGATCCGCTGGACGGCACCACCAACTTCCTGCACGGCATCCCGCACTGGGCGATCTCCATCGCCGCGGAGAAGAACGGCGAGATCGTCGCCGGCGTCGTGTACGAGCCGGTGCACGACCAGATGTTCTGGGCCGAGAAGGGCCAGGGCGCCTTCCTGAACCACCAGCGCCTGCGCGTGTCGGAGCGCCGCAACCTCGCCGACGCGGTGATCGCCACCGGCATCCCCTTCAAGGGCCGCGGCGACCATGCCGGTTTCCTGGTGGAGGCCGAGGCCCTGATGAAGGAGGTCGCGGGCATCCGCCGCTTCGGCGCCGCCTCGCTCGACCTCGCCTACGTCGCGGCGGGCCGCTACGACGGCTATTGGGAGCGCGGGCTCGCCCCCTGGGACGCCGCGGCCGGCCAGCTTCTGGTCACCGAGGCCGGCGGCTTCGTCGGTGAGATCGGCGGCGGGCGCAACCCGGTGTTCGGCGGCACGATTCTGGCGGCCAACGCCCACTTCCATCTGCCGATCGCCAAGATCCTGCGCGGTGCTGCGGAACGCAAGGTGCGCTCCGCTCCCGCCGGAGCGGCCGGGGCGGCGGACGCCGGTCAGGGCTGACCTCTGGCCGAGCCATAAGCCCTTCATGACGTTGGGGTAGCAAGGGCCGCGCTTTGGTGGGGAAACGCGCCGCGCGGCCCAAAGGGCGTTGTCCCTACGCCGATCGAAGGGCTATGGTACCAACGCTTTTCCGTGTCACTGGGAACAACGCGCTGGTCACCATGAGGATTGTCGGACGCATGAGCCGTTCTCCGAACGCGCCCGCCGGGCGGTCGGTACCCCTGCGCGTCCTCCCCGCCGCCGCGGCCGTGGCGCTGTCCCTGGCCGCGACCGCCTGCTCCTCCCCCGGCGGCGCGCCGCCCCAGACCAGCGCCGCCCCGCCCCAGACCGCCGCCGCCAACACGGGCGGGCTGACGTTGGAGAACGCGCAGCCGCTGCCGATCCCGCCGCGGCCCGACATCTTCCCGCCGCCGGCCCCGCCGCCGCCGCCCGTCTTCCGGGCGCCGACCCTGATGACGGCGCCGGACCTGCCGCAGATTTCGATCGGTCCCACGCCACCGCCGCCGGCCCTGCCGGAAGGCGCGCCTCCGGTCCCGGCCGCGAACCGGCCGGCGGCATCGCCGCCGCCCGACCGGACCCAGACCGCCGCCTTGCCGCCGCCGACTCCGAAGGCGCCCGCAGCACCCGCCCAGCCCCGCATGGAGCCGCTGACCGTTCTGTTCGACGGCACCGCCACCGCTTTGCCCGAACCGGCCCAGACGCGTCTGAACGCCATCGCGGAGCGCATGAACGCCAACCCGCAGCTTCGCCTGCAGATCCGTTCCTACGCCAGCGGCACGCCGGAGACGGCGCGCGAGGCGCGGCAGCTGTCGCTCGCCCGCGCGCTGGCCGTGCGCGAACGGCTGGGGACCGCCGGCATCGCCAGCACGCGCGTCGACATCCGCGCCCTGGGTATGGAGGCGGCGGGCGGCGCGCCGGATCGGCTGGACGTGGAGTTCCTGAACCAGTGAGCCGCTCTCTGTAACCTGTACCGACGCCTGCCCCTTCCCCTGGACGAGAGTGCCCATGGCCGCCATCGCCCCGTCGTCCCACCCTCTTGAGGAGCCTTCCCCGATGACGCGCCCGGAGCGCTTCCTGACACGGATGATCCTCTTCCTGGTGGTCGTGGGAAGCGTGACGGCCCTGCTGTTCCCGGCCCTGCGCGCCGCCTTCATGAACAACCCGGCGCTGAACGGGCTGATCCTCGGCACGCTGCTCGCCGGCATCCTGTTCATCTTCCGCCAGGTTCTGATGCTGCGGCCCGAGGTGGCGTGGCTGGAGCATTTCCAGTCCGGCAACCCCGCCGTCGCCGCGCCGGAGCCGGTGCTGCTCGCCCCGATGGCGCGCATGCTCCGGGAGCGGCGCGGCCGGCTGACCCTGTCGGCGCTGTCGATGCGCTCGCTGCTCGACGGCATCGCCTCGCGGCTCGACGAGTCGCGGGAGCTGTCGCGCTACCTGATCGGTCTGCTGATCTTCCTCGGCCTGCTCGGCACCTTCTGGGGCCTGCTGCACACGGTGCAGTCGGTCGGCTCGGTGATCGGCGGGCTGTCGGTGCAGGGCGGCGACGTCGGGGCGATGTTCAGCAACCTCCAGCACGGGCTGGAGGCGCCGCTGACCGGCATGGGCACGGCCTTCAGCTCCTCGCTGTTCGGTCTGGCGGGCTCGCTGGTTCTGGGCTTCCTGGAGCTTCAGGCCAGCCAGGCGCACAACCGCTTCTTCCAGGACGTCGAGGACTGGCTGTCCGGCGCCACCCGCCTCTCCAGCGGGGCCGGCGGCAGCCTGGAGACCGGCGACCAGTCGATGCCCGCCTATCTGACGGCGCTCCTGGAACAGACGGCGGAAAACCTCGACTCGCTCCAGCGCACCGTCGCCACCGCCGAGGAAGGCCGCCGCTCGGCCAACGCCAACCTGATGGCGCTGACCGAACGGCTCACCACGCTGACCGACCAGATGCGCGCCGAACAGCAGCTCCTCCTGCGCCTCGGCGAGAGCCAGCTGGAGATGAAGGGGCTGCTCGACCGGCTGTCCGACGCGGCCATCGGCGGCTTCGACGACGCCTCGCGCCAGCATCTGCGCAACATGGACATCTACCTCGCCCGCATGGTCGAGGAGTCGTCCACGGGCCGGGTCCAGGCGGTGCAGGAGATCCGCAGCGAGATCAAGCTGCTGGCCCGCACCATCGCCGCCCTGGCCGAAGAATCGGAACAGCGCTGACCTGTCTCCCCTCTCCCGTCCCGGGAGAGGGTGGCCGCAAAGCGGCCGGGTGAGGGTACAGGCAAGGATCAGCGCGTCCTCCGTGCCGCACCCTCACCCTCCCGCCGCATTGCGGCGGGCCCCTCCCTCTCCCGAGGCGGGAGAGGGGTTCCAATCGCCGGAGGGACACCCCGCCATGCCCAGCATCAGCCGCCGCAACGGCCACCGCGAGGCCAGCGCATGGCCCGGATGGGTGGACGCGCTGTCGTCCCTCGTCATGGTGGTCATCTTCCTGCTGATGATCTTCGTCGTCGCCCAGTTCTACATGGCGACCGCCCTGACCGGGCGTGACGAGCAGCTCGGCAGCCTGAACCGCAAGGTGGCGGAGCTGAACGACCTGCTGGCGCTGGAGCGGGACGCCAACGCCGACCTGCGCATCAACGTCGCCCAGCTTTCGGCGGAGCTTCAGGGGTCCGTCGCGGCGCGGGACACCATGACCGGCCGCATCGCCACGCTCCAGGGCGACCTCGACCACGCCACCCGCGCGGCGGAGGAGTTGCAGCGCACGATCCGCGCCGACAAGGAAACCATCGAGCTGAAACTGGCCGAGGCCGCCAGCCTCCAGGCGGACCTGAAGGCGCTGCGCGAGGCCCGGACCAAGTTGGAAGGCGAACTGGCCGCCGCCGCCGCGCAACAGCACCTGACCGAGGAGCAGCGCCAAGCCCTGCTGGCCGAGCTGGGCGGGGAGCGCGACCGTTCCAAGGCGCTGGAAACGCGGCTCGCCAGCGCCGACGAGAAGACGATGCTCGCGCAGAAGGACATCGAGAAGCGCGACATCCGAATCACCGAACTGATGGCCTCCCTGTCCACCGAGCAGGGCGCGACCGGCAAGGCGAACGAGCAGGTCGACCTGCTGAACCGGCAGATGGCCGCCCTGCGCGACCAGCTCGCCCGCATCGGCGCCGCGCTGGAGATCTCGGAGAAGAAGTCGGAGGAGCAGCAGGTCCAGATCGCCGAACTCGGCTCGCGGCTCAATCAGGCGCTGGCCGCCAAGGTGCAGGACCTCGCCCGCTACCGCTCGGAGTTCTTCGGGCGGGTGCGCGAGGCGCTGGGCAACCGCCCCGACGTGCGCATCGTCGGCGACCGCTTCGTTTTCCAGTCGGAACTTCTGTTCCCCTCCGGCTCGGCGACTTTGGAGGAGGCCGGCAAGCAACGGCTGGCGGAGCTGGCGCGCACGCTGATCGCGATCGGCCGGACGATCCCGCCGGACATCAACTGGGTGCTTCGCGTGGACGGCCACACCGACTCGCGCCCGGTGCGCATCCAGTTCGCCTCGAACTGGGAGCTGTCGGCGGCGCGCGCGATCTCGGTCGTCAAGTTCCTGATCGACCAGGGCATTCCGGCGGACCGTCTGGCCGCCGCCGGTTTTGGCGAGTATCAGCCGCTCGACCCCGGCACCAGCGACGAAGCGCTCGCCCGGAACCGGCGCATCGAGGTGAAGCTGGATCAGCGGTGAGGGGCTTGCCCCCACCGCGCTTGCCTGTTGCCCCCACCCTTCCCATGCTTCGCATGGGCCCCTTCCCTCCCCCGCTTCGCAGGAGAGGGAGTTTGTCCCCTCCCCTGCGAAGCGGGGGAGGGTTAGGGAGGGGGCAAGACCTTACTCCGCCGCGACCTTCTCCGGCTCCACCGCAGGCGTCCACCGCAGCACCGGCTTGCGCGCCGCGGCGGTCTCGTCGAGGCGGCGGCGCGGGGTCAGTCGCGGGGCGCCCTGGAAATACGCCACGTCGCCGGACTTGGCCCGCTCCGCCAGGGCGCGCAGGGCGGTGACGAACTGGTCCAGGCTGGCCTTCGACTCGGTCTCGGTCGGCTCGATCAGCAGGGCGCCGTGCACGACCAGCGGGAAGTACATGGTCATCGGGTGGAAGCCCTCGTCGATCAGCGCCTTGGCGATGTCGAGCGTGGTCACCCCCGTCCCCTTCAGGAAGCGGTCGTCGAACAGGCATTCGTGCATGCACGGCCCGTCGAAGGAGGGCGTCATCACGTCCTGCAGGCGGGCCAGCAGGTAGTTCGCGTTGAGCACCGCGTCGTTCGCCACCTGCCGCAGGCCATCGGCGCCATGGCTCATCATGTAGGCGAGCGCGCGGACGAACATGCCCATCTGGCCGTGGAACGCCTTCATCCGCCCGAAGGCCGGGCCGTCGCCGGCCTGCTCCACCAGACGGAAGGCGCCGCCCTTGTCCTGCACCACGTAGGGCACCGGAACGTAGGGGGCCAGCGACTCCGCGAAGACCACCGGGCCGGAGCCCGGACCACCGCCGCCGTGCGGGGTGGAGAAGGTCTTGTGCAGGTTGATGTGCATCACGTCGATGCCGAGGTCGGCCGGGCGCACCCGCCCGACGATGGCGTTGAAGTTGGCGCCGTCGCAGTAGAAATAGGCGCCCGCCGCGTGCACCGCCTCGGCGATGGTGATGATGTCGCGCTCGAACAGGCCGCAGGTGTTCGGGTTGGTCAGCATCAGGCCGGCCACGTCGGGACCGAGCTTGGCCTTCAGCGCCTCCAGATCGACGCGCCCGTCCTCGGTCGCCGGAATTGCCTCGACGGCGTAGCCGCAGGCGGCGGCGGTCGCCGGGTTGGTGCCGTGGGCGCTTTCCGGGACGAGGATCTTGGTGCGGCCGCCCCCATTTCCAGAATGGTCGCCCTTGGCGTCATGGGCGGAGCGGATCGCCATGATGCCGCACATCTCGCCGTGCGCGCCCGCCGCCGGGGCCAGCGTCACCGCCGCCATGCCGGTCAGCGTGGCGAGCCAGCGGCCAAGCTCCGCCATCAGCTCCAGCGCCCCCTGCACCGTGCTTTCGGGCTGGAGCGGGTGCACGTCGGCGAAGCCCGGCAGCCGCGCCATCTTCTCGTTGAGGCGCGGGTTGTGCTTCATCGTGCAGGAGCCGAGCGGGTACAGGCCGCTGTCGATGGCGTAGTTCTTCTGCGACAGGCGGGTGTAGTGGCGGACCACCTGTGGCTCGGCGAGGCCCGGCAGGCCGATCCGGCCGCGCGGCTTGACGGCGCCCAGACGCGAGTCCACCGCGGGGACCTCCGGCAGGTCGACGCCGCAACGCCCGGCGCTGTCCTGTTCGAAGATCAGCGGCTCCTCGATCTGAAGGCCGCGGTTGCCGGTGACGGTCTGCGGAACGGCGCTGTCCGAATTCTGGATGCCCCCGGAGATATGAGTTGGGCGACCCTGGTTGTTCATGCTCATCACAGAACCTCGGCGAGGGCGGTGGCGAAGGCGTCCATGTCGGACTCGGTGTTGGTCTCGGTGGCGGCCACGATCAGCAGGTCGTCGAGCCCGCCGCCAAACAGGCGGGAGGCCGGAACGCCGCCCAGGATGCCGCGTTGCGCCAGCGCCTCCACGACCTCCGCGGCCGGCTTCGGCAGCTTGACCGTGAATTCGTTGAAGAAGCTGCCGTTGACGATCTCGACACCCGTCACCGCCGCCAGCTTGTCAGCCAGTTGAACGGCCTTGGCGTGGTTGATCTCGGCGAGCCGGGTGAAGCCCTCCTCCCCGAGCAGGCTGAGGTGGATGGAGAAGGCCAGCGCGCACAGGCCGGAGTTGGTGCAGATGTTCGAGGTCGCCTTCTCGCGGCGGATGTGCTGCTCGCGGGTGGACAGCGTCAGCACGAAGCCGCGCCGCCCGTCGGCGTCCACCGTCTGGCCGCAGAGGCGACCCGGCATCTGGCGGACCAGCTTCTCCTTCACCGCGAACAGCCCGACATAGGGGCCGCCGAAGTTCAGCGCGTTGCCCAGCGACTGGCCCTCCGCCGCCACGATGTCGGCGCCCATCTCCCCCGGCGGGGTCAGCAGGCCGAGCGACACGGCCTCCGTCACCACGACGATCAGCAGGGCGCCCTTGGCCTGGCAGGCCTTGCCCAGCTCCGTGTAGTCGCGGACATGGCCGAACACATCGGGGTTCTGCACGACGACGCAGGAGGTGTCG
Organism: Azospirillum brasilense; assembly: GCF_005222205.1. NCBI lineage: Bacteria > Pseudomonadati > Pseudomonadota > Alphaproteobacteria > Rhodospirillales > Azospirillaceae > Azospirillum > Azospirillum brasilense. The sequence goes on from NZ_CP032345.1 coordinate 564,560, forward strand.
CCATCGACCGCGGCCAGCAGGTCCTCGCCGCCCGTCGGGGCCGGCGGCATCACCACCGTCTCGAAGCCGATGAAGCGGGCGTCGGTCGTCGTGGTGTCGCGGTAATGCGGGTGCAGGCCGCCGGACAGCACCGCCTTCTTCCGGCGGGTGACGCGGTTGGCCATCATCACGGCTTCCGCGCAGGCGGTGGCGCCGTCGTACATGGAGGCGTTGGCGACGTCCATGCCGGTCAGCAGCGAGACCTGGGTCTGGAACTCGAACAGGACCTGCAGCGTGCCCTGGCTCACCTCCGGCTGGTACGGGGTGTAGGCGGTCAGGAACTCGCCGCGCTGCACCAGATGGTCCACCGTCGCCGGGATGTGGTGGCGGTAGGCACCGGCGCCGAGGAAGCTCGGCACGCTGCCGGCGGGCAGGTTCTTCCCCGCCATCGCCGACAGGGCGCGATCGACCTCAAGCTCGCCCATATGGTTGGACAGCCCCTCGATCGGGCCGGAGAGGCGGGCCGCCTCGGGCACGTCGCGGAACAGCTCGTCCACCGACGGCACGCCGATGGCCTCCAGCATGGAGCGCCGGTCGGCCTCGGTCAGGGGCAGGTAGCGCATCTCAGGCTTGCCCTTCCACGAAGGCCTTGTAGGCCGCTTCGTCCATCAGCCCGTCCAGCTCCGCCGGGTTGCTGAGGCGCAGCTTGAAGAACCAACCCGTGGTCTCGGCCCCGGCGTTGACCAGCGACGGGTCGTTCTCCAGATCGGCGTTGGCCTCGATCACCTCGCCGGAGACCGGGGCGAACACGTCGCTGGCGGCCTTCACCGACTCCACGACGGCGGCTTCCTTGCCCTGGGCGAGCTGGCGGCCGACGTCCGGCAGTTCCACGAACACGACGTCGCCGAGCTGGTGCTGGGCGTGGTCGCTGACGCCGACGGTGCCGACATCGCCCTCGACGCGGACCCACTCATGGTCCTTGGTGTACTTGATGGTCATGGTTGTCCCCTGTTCGCTCAGTGTTTGTTTGGTCAGCCGCGGTAGTAGCGCTGCGGCACGAAGGGCATGGCGGCGACCTTGGCGGCCAGCGGCTTGCCGCGGACCATGAGCTGCACCGGCGTGCCCACGGCGGCGTGCGCGCGGTCCACATAGCCCATGGCGACCGGGGCCGAGGCGGTGGGGCCGAAGCCGCCGCTGGTCACCTCGCCGATCTTTTGTCCGTCCGCGTCGCAGACGTCGGTGTGCTCGCGGGCCGGCTGGCGGCCTTCCGGCTGCAGGCCGACACGGCGGCGCGGGGCGCCGTTGGCGAGCTGGTCCTTGATGATGGCGTAGCCGGGAAAGCCGCCCTCCTCCCGGCGGCGCTTGGACAGCGCCCATTCCAGCCCGGCTTCGACCGGCGTCGTCGTCTCGTCGATGTCGTGGCCGTAGAGGCAGAGGCCGGCCTCCAGCCGCAGCGAATCGCGGGCACCCAGCCCGATGGCCTCGACCTCGCCCTCGGCCAGCAGGGCGCGGGCAATGGTCTCGGCGTCGGACTTGTCGCAGGAGATTTCGTAGCCGTCCTCGCCCGTGTAGCCGGAGCGGGTGACGATGACCGGGATGCCGTCGAAGGTGGCCGGCAGGTAGCTCATGAATTTCATGGTGGCCGCTTCGGGGATGAAGCGCCCGAGCACCGCCGCGGCCTCCGGCCCCTGCAGGGCCATCAAAGCGAGGTCGTCCAGCAGTTCCACCTCGGCCTTGCCCTTCAGCCGCTCGCGCATGTGGGCGACGTCATGGTCCTTGCGGGCGGCGTTGACGACCAGGAACAGGTGATCCCCGGCGTTGGTGACCATAAGGTCATCCAGGATGCCGCCCTGCTCGTTCAGGAACAGCGTGTAGCGCATGCGCCCACGGGCCAGCCCTTTGATGTCGCCGGGAACCAGCGTCTCCAGGGCGGCGGCCGGGTCCTCGCCGGTCAGGCGCACCTGCCCCATGTGCGACACGTCGAACAGCCCGGCCTTGGCGCGGGTGTGCTGGTGTTCCTTGAGGATGCCGAGCGGGTACTGCACCGGCATGTCGTAGCCGGCGAAGGGCACCATCTTGCCCTTCAGCTCCAGATGGAGGCTGTGCAGCGGCGTTGTCTTGAGGGACTCAGAAGCCTCGGTCACGCGGGTCCTCCGACATAGGGTCGCACAACCCGCGCCGGGATTGGCGCGAGTCCTGCCCCCTCTGTCCTGGACCTGAGAGATTCACCGGCGGGGTCCAACCCTCGACAACCGGTTTACTCCTTCGGTGAGCCGTCATCCGCTGTGCGCGGACCGGGCTGCTTTCCAGAGTTGCCTTATCCCCCTTGCGGTCCTTTTGCCTGAGAGTTTCCGGGGCGGTTGCTCCTTCGGCGCCACTGTCCGGTGAACCGGCCAGTGATCTCTCCCGCGAGGGATCGTCGGCTTGTGCCGCTTAACCTACCGGGACCTTTGCGAATGTCAATCGGGGTTCGCTGGGGTCCCGGCGACGCTCACTTCAGGTCCAGATGGCTGCCGTCGCAGAAAGGCGGTTTCTTGGTCGCCTTGCAGCCGCAGAAGCGCGCCTTCATGGAGGTGGCGGGGGCGAACTTCATCGGCTCCAGCCCGGTGCCGGCGTGGCTGCCGTCGCACAGCGGCTGCTTGGCGCTGCGCCCGCAGCGGCACCACCAATAGGTCTTGCCGGCTTCCAGCTCGATGATGATGGGTTCCTTGGTCGCGGCGACCGGTGCGCTGGCCATGAGTCCTGTCCTTTGTTTGATCGCTGAATCCAGTGCGGACCATCGAAGGCTAACCGACCCGGACATTAAGGCAAGCGTCCTACGAACGGCATCGTTTCCGCCGCTTTCCAGCCCGTTTCCAAGCGAATCGGACGGGGGAAGTCGCAGCGACAGGCGTGGTGTGTCAAGGATTTTAATCTATAAATGTGAGTATTGCAGCATTTAAAATCTTACGAGAGGATGATAGTCCTAATTTCGCCCGCCGCGAAGCCATTTGCCCAGCGGTTCCTCACTGAACCGCCAATCTTTCAAGGAGCGTTCCATGTCCGTCCAAACCTTCAACCCGACCGATCTGTCGCAGAGCGCCGCTAATTGGGCCGTCGCCCAGCGCATCGTCGGCCCCTTCGCCCCGCACGCCCAGGTGTCACCTGATCTAACCATCGCCCTCGACCCCGGCTATCTGCTGAACGGCACCACCCTGACCGAAGTGAAGGCGCAGGTCGTCGGCCCCTTCGCACCGCCGGTCTCTGGCTTCCGCATCGACCGCGTGGTGGTGGACCGTACGACAGGGGTTGCTTCCGTCGTCACCGGTTCGATGAGCAATTTAACTCCGCCAGCCATTCCTATGGGAAAACTGCCGGTCGCTCGGGTGTTACTACAGACCACCACCGATGCCATCACCAACACCGTCATCGTGGATGAGCGAGCGTTGTTCGACCAGACACCGCCGACGGCATCCCAGGTGATGTGCCGAGCAAGTCTGAATGGGGTGAATCAAACAGGCGTCCCAATGCATCCCACCGTTGTGAAAGTGATGCTATCGCATGCATCCATCGACATTGGGAACAGCTTCGACGCAGCCAACAACTGCTTCAGGCCGAATTTCCCCGGCTATTATCTCATTTATGCTCAAATCGCCATGACCATGACCAACGATACATGGCTGGGTGTGCTACTCAAACTAAATGGTGCCAGCGCGGGCTTCGCATATGGAGGCATCAGTTGTTCGGGCGGCAATCGCATTCACAGCACTGTCGAGGACATTGTATATCTTAACGGCACTACCGATTACATTGAAATGTGCGGCGCTCAAAATGTGAGTTCCAATGGAACCTTCCTAGGCGCCCCATCGCTAACTTACTTCTTTGCTCAGAAAATCGGTTAGCAAGACAGAAGAAACGCCCCACGCTCGGAAAACAATTTGCCTCCCAACAAGCCCCGCCGATTTCGGCGGGGCTTACTATCCACAGAGAAGACAGGAGAGCGAATATTTTACGAATACAGGAAAGCCCATGGAACAGACTGCACAGCAGAAGCCACAGCATTATATTCAAGAACCAAGCTATCAGCGCCTTGCATTCCAGGCGGCAATGCTCGGAATGCACTGACACGCGACGTATAGAGTTTTACGGACTCCGTAACACTTCAGAGAACGGCTCAGCACCCGTCCCTTATCCGCTTACTGCTTCATCTGCGCCCGATTGAAGGCCAATTGCTCTGGCGTCAGCTGGAAGCCCAGGAAAATCTTCCAGTCCTTGCCGTTGGCGTCCTTGGGCAGCGGAATCTTCGGGGCCAGTTCCTCGCGGCTGCCGGAGCGGAGCTTGCCGGCGTCGAAGGTCACGGAGGTGTCGAACTCCGACTTGGTGGTCGGCGTCTCCTCGCCCGGCTTGGCGACGGCGACGAAATAGCGGTAATTCGCCGTGTTGCCCTGCATGGCCGGCCCGCGCTCCGCGATCAGGAAGACGTTCACGTTCACCGTGACGCCGTCGCTGGTGTAGTCGCAGTTGCCGGAATAGTCGGCCAGAGCCGCGCGGGAGGTCACGTCCGTCAGGTCACGCCCGCCGCCGTTGCGGAACTGGGTGACCTCCGCCAAATCGCGGACGATGGACACCTTCGGACAGGCCAGGGCCGCATCCGCCGGCGCGTTGGTGCCGCCCCCGAGTCCGGAGCAGCCGGTGAGCGCCAGAACACCCAGACTCGCAAATGCAAGCGCCCGCGGGCTTTTCCGGGCGGGGGTTCCTATATTACGGTCGCGGCGGCGGTCCATCGGTCTGGCCTAACGGTTGGAAGGGTGTGTTCTGCCACGACTTTAGAGAAGCGGTGGGGCCGGCACAAGGCCACGCCGCCGCTGCGACGAACGAACCCCTACACCCCTTTTTCGAGACACCGGAACGACGCGCATGACCCAGACGCCCCTGACCATCCTGCTCGCGGCCCCCCGTGGCTTCTGCGCCGGCGTGGACCGCGCGATCCAGATCGTGGAGGTGGCGCTGGAGCGGTTCGGCGCCCCCGTCTATGTCCGACACGAGATCGTCCACAACCGATTCGTGGTGCAGAGCCTGGAGGCCAAGGGCGCCATCTTCGTGGACGAGCTGGATCAGGTGCCCGACGGGGTGCCGGTGGTCTTCTCCGCCCACGGCGTGCCGAAGTCGGTCCCGGCGGCGGCGGAGCAGCGCGGCCTGTTCTACCTCGACGCCACCTGCCCGCTGGTCAGCAAGGTGCACCGCGAGGCCGAGCGCCACTTCAACGAGGGCCGCCAGATCGTGCTGATCGGCCACGCCGGCCACCCGGAGGTGATCGGCACCATGGGCCAGTTGCCCAAGGGCGCCGTGGTTCTGGTTGAGACGGTGGAGGACGTGGCGACGGTCCAGGTGGACGACCCGGAGAACCTCGCCTACGCCACCCAGACCACCCTGTCGGTGGACGAGACGGCCAGCATCGTCGCCGCCCTCCAGGCCCGCTTCCCGTCCATCGGCGGACCGAAGAAGGAGGACATCTGCTACGCCACCACCAACCGCCAGCAGGCGGTGAAGGCCATCGCGCCGAAGGTGGACGCCCTGCTGGTGCTGGGGGCGCCGAACTCCTCCAACTCCAAGCGGCTGGTCGAGGTGGCGAAGATCCACGGCTGCCAGCGCGCCCAACTCGTCCAGCGCGCGGCGGACATCGACTGGTCGGCTCTGGACGGGGTCGCCACGCTGGGCATCACCGCCGGCGCGTCGGCCCCCGAAGTGCTGGTGGAGGAGGTCATCGAGGCCGCCCGCGCCCGCTACGCCGTGACGGTGGAGGAGCTGCGCACCGCCTTCGAGGACATCACCTTCAAGCTGCCGAAGTCGCTGCTGGACGGCGGCGCCCCTTCCCGTCCGGTCCCGGCGGACGCATAATCCGGGGACCGGCCTTCGCGAAGGAGACGTTCATGGGCGCGCCCGCCATCCGGAAGCCGGCCATCCAGACAATGGACATCGACGACATGCAGATCCTCTCCGTGCAGGAGGGGCTTCCGGTGGACAGCCGTGCCGTCCGGGCGCAGCCCTGGCGCCGCGACGGACGGCGCTGGATCGTCGAGGATTTCACGGAGGACGCCACGCTGCCGCTGGCCTCCGTCGGGGCGGAGCTTCCGCTGACGGCGCTTTACGACGGCATAGCGCTGTGAGCGGCCCTGGGGTGAACGGTTGCGGCAGCATTGACCGGCGCCCCGAATCCCGGTAAGGCGCTGGCATGGCCGTATACACCGAAGTCACCGACGACGAGCTGAACGCTTTCATCGCCCAGTACGATCTGGGCGCCGTCCTGTCCTGCAAGGGCATCGCGGAGGGGGTGGAGAATTCCAACTTCCTCCTGGTGACGGAGCGCGGCCCCTACATCCTGACGCTCTATGAGAAGCGCACCCGGCGGGAGGATCTGCCCTTCTTCCTGGGCCTGATGGAGCATCTGGCGGACAAGGGCATCGCCTGCCCGCTGCCGGTCCAGGGGACGGACGGCCTGGCCCTGCGCGAGCTGGCCGGGCGCCCGGCGGTGATCGTCACTTTCCTGGCCGGCATGTGGCCGCGCCGCATCACGCCGCATCACTGCGCGGAGCTGGGGACGGCGTTGGCCCGCCTGCATCTGGCCGTCGCCGATTTCCGGATGGAGCGTCCCAACGCCCTGTCGCTGGACGGCTGGAAGGACCTCGCCGGGAAATGCGCGCCGCGCGCCGACGAGGTGGCCCGCGACCTGCGCGCCACGCTGGAGGCGGAGCTTGCGGCGCTGGAGGCCAACTGGCCCGCCGGCCTGCCGTCCGGGGTCATCCACGCCGACCTGTTCCCAGACAATGTGTTCTTCCGCGGCGACGGACTGTCCGGCCTGATCGACTTCTACTTCGCCTGCAACGATTTCCTGGCCTACGACATCGCGATCTGCATGAACGCCTGGTGCTTCGAGGTCGACGGGTCGTTCAACGCCACCAAGGCGCGGATGCTGCTGACCAGCTACCAGAAGGTCCGCCCCCTGTCGCCGGCGGAGCTGGCCGCCCTGCCCTGGCTGTGCCGCGGCAGCGCCCTGCGCTTCCTGCTGACGCGCCTCTACGACTGGCTGAACCATCCGCCGGGGGCCTTCGTGCGCCCGAAGGACCCGCTGGAATATCTGCGCAAGCTGCGCTTCCACCAGACCGTCCGCGGGCTCGGCGACTACGCGCTCGACGACGGCGGCAGCTATCAGGTCTGACGCCATGACGGACACGACGGACACCGGCACCGGCGGCGACAAGGGCGCGCCGAAGGTCGTCGACATCTTCACCGACGGCGCCTGCAGCGGCAACCCCGGCCCCGGCGGCTGGGGGGCCATCCTGCGCTACAACGGGGTGGAGAAGGAGCTGTACGGCGGCGAGCCGGCCACCACCAACAACCGCATGGAGCTGATGGCCGCCATCCAGGCGCTGGAGGCGCTGAAGCGGCCGATGGAGGTGCGGCTCTACACCGACAGCGAATATGTGAAGAACGGCATCACCCAGTGGATTCACGGCTGGAAGGCCCGTGGCTGGAAGACCGCCGACAAGAAGCCGGTGAAGAACGAGGATTTGTGGCGCCGCCTGGACGAGGCGAAGCGGCAGCATCGGATCGAGTTCCACTGGGTCCGTGGCCATGCCGGCCATCCGGAGAACGAGCGGGCCGACGCGCTGGCCCGCCAGGGCGTCGCCGAGGTCCGGCAGTCCGGGCGGGGCTGACCCGTCCGGCGAATGGCCGCCATCCTCAAGGGTTTGTGGACGGCGGCCCCACCGCCCCGCTAGGCTCCCTCCCATAACGAACGACGAAAGATCGTTGGGAGGAGACCGAGATGTATCCGCATTTGCGGAACGAAGCCCGCTGGGTGCTGCCCGAGGTGCTGGCCCATCAGGCCGCTGAACGCGGCGGCAAGACCTTCGTCACGATGATCGCCGGCAAAGAGAACAACGGCGAGTCCCTGACCTACGCCGAGGCGCAGGAGCAGGCGGGCCGTGTGGCCGGCTTCTTCGCGGGGCTGGGCGTGAAGCCGGGTGACACGGTGGCGGTGATGCTGCCGAACGGGCTGGACTTCGTGCGCGTGTGGCTGGGGCTGGGGCGGCTGGGCGCCGTCATGGTCGCGCTGAACACCGAGCTGAAGGGCGGCTTCCTGGAGCACCAGCTTGAAAACGCCGGGGCGGCCCTGGCGGTGGTCGACGCTTCCCTGGCCGACCGGATCACCGACATCGCACCCCGCCTGACCGCGCTGCGCGGGCTTGTGGTGCCCGGTGCCGCCCAAGGATCGCCGCACACCGCGTTGGAAGGCTGGCGCGACGCCGCCCCCTACGACGGCCCCCTGCCCCGCGCCGGCGACGACGCCTGCATCATGTACACGTCGGGCACCACCGGCCTGTCGAAGGGCGTGCTGATGCCGCACGGTCACGGCTTCCTGTTTGGGCTGGGCTCCATCGACAATTTCGCGCTGACCGACGAAGACCGCTTCTACATCTGCCTGCCACTGTTCCACGCCAACGGGCTCTACATGCAGCTCTACGCCGCGATGATCTCCGGCGGGTCGGCGGTGCTGCGCGAGCGGTTCAGCGCGTCCTCCTGGCTCGACGACATCCGGCGCCACGGCTGCACGGTGACCAACTCGCTGGGCGCCGTCACCGCCTTCGTGGTGGCCCAGCCGCCGCGCCCGGACGACCGCGACCACCCGCTGCGCCTCGTCGGCGCCGCCCCCAACCCGGCGGACACCGAGCGGGTGCTGCGCGAGCGCTTCGGCGTCCGCGACGTCATCAGCCTCTATGGCATGACCGAGGTGAACATCCCCCTCTACGCCGAGATGGGCAAGCCGCGCCCCGGCACCTGCGGCAAGGTCTACGACCGTTACTTCGAGGTGGAGATCCGCGATCCGCAGACCGACATCCCGGTGCCGCGCGGTCAGGTCGGCGAGGTCATGGTGCGCCCGAAGGCCGCCTTCGGCTTCCTGTCCGGCTATCACCGGATGCCCGAGAAGACGGTGGAGGCGTGGCGGAACCTGTGGTTCCACACCGGCGACGCCGCGGTGATGGACGCGGAGGGCTACGTCACCTTCGTCGACCGCATCAAGGACTGCATCCGCCGACGCGGCGAGAACGTCTCGTCCTACGAGGTGGAGACGGTGCTGTCGCGGCTGGAGGGTGTGGCGGAGGTCGCCGCCTACGCCGTGCCGGCGGGCATTCCGGGGGCGGAGGACGAAATCATGGTCGCGCTGGTCGCCGCGCCGGGCGCCACCCTGACGCCGGAGGCCGTGGCCGCCTACGCCGAGCGCGAGTTGCCGCGCTACGCCCAGCCCCGCTACATCGACATCGTGGACGCCTTCCCCAAGACGCCGACCGCCAAGGTGCAGAAGGCGAAGCTGCGCGAGCGCGGCGTGGCCGACACCACCTGGGACCGCACGACGGCGGGATGACGCCGCAAACACGCCCTCTCCCGCCCCGGGAGAGGGAGGGACCCGCCGCAGAGCGGCGGGAGGGTGAGGGTGCGGCCAAGAATCAATTATCGATCCTCGCACGACCCTCACCCGCCCGCTGCGCGGGCCCCCTCTCCCGGGACGGGAGAGGGATTTCAGGCCCTCTTACAGGGCGCCCAGCACGGCCTCGGCCGAGGACACCTCGAACTGGCCCGGCTTCTCCACGGCGAGATGGGTCACCTTGCCGTCCTTGGCGACCAGGGCGAAGCGCTGGCCGCGCAGGCCGAGGCCGTAGCCTGTGCCGTCCATCGTCAGGCCCAGCGCCTGGGTCAAAGCGGCGTTGCCGTCCGGCAGCATGGTGACCTTGCCGCCGACGCCGTTCTTCTCACCCCAGGCGCGCATCACGAAGGGGTCGTTGACGGCGAGGCAGACGATGTCGTCCACGCCCTTGGCCTTCAGATCCTCGGCCTTCTGGACGAAGCCCGGCAGATGCTTGGCGGAGCAGGTCGGGGTGAAGGCGCCCGGCACCGAGAACAGCACCACCGTCTTGCCCTTGAACAGCGCGTCGGTGGTGACGTCCTGCATCCCGTTGTCGGTCAGATGCTTCAGCGTGACGGACGGGATGGCGTCGCCCACTTGAATGGTCATGTCTCCTGAACTCCCAATTTTTTGTGTTTCAGCTCTTGATCTTGCCGGACGCCCGGTCGAGCGCGTCGAGGACGGCGCCTTCGGTCAGCAGTTCCGGAAGGGCGATGCCCTCCGGAGCCCCCGGACCATAGACGATGTTGAAGGGAATGCCATAGCGTCCGTGTCGGGCAAGGTAGCGGGCGATGGCCTCGTCCGGGCGGGTCCAGTCGGCGCGCATGGCGGTCACCGTCCCGGCGTCCTCCAGCCGTTGCGCGACGGTGCCGCGGTTCAGCACCAGCTTCTTGTTCGCCTGGCAGGTGATGCACCAGTCGGCGGTGACGTCCACGAAGACGATCCGCCCGGCGGCCACCTGCCCGCGGATCGCCGCCTCGTCGAAGACGGTCCAGCGCGCCGCCGTGCTCTCGGCCACCGGGGCCGCCCCGGCGGAGGGGCCGAAGACAGCGGGAACCGCGAAAGCCACCAGGGCGAGCAGCCCGGCCAGCGCCGCCCCGGCCCAGCGCGCCGTTTCCGCCATCCGACGGCCCAGCCACAACGAGGCGACCAGCCCGCCCATCAGCACGGCGACGGCCAGCGCCGGCACCTCGCCCACCTGGACGACCAGCACCGACAGCAGCCACAGCGCGGTCAGGGCCAGCGCCCCGCCCAGCACCTGGCGCAGCGCCACCATCCAGCGCCCCGGGCGCGGCAGCAGGCGCGCGGCCCGCGGGAAGGCGGCGATCATCAGGTAGGGCAATGCCAGCCCGACGCCGAGCGCGGCGAAGATGGCGAACACCTCCAGCGCCCCGCGGGCCAGCGCGAAGCCCACCGCCGTCCCCAGGAAGGGCGCGGAGCAGGGCGTGGCGAGCAGCGTGGCGAAGGCACCCGTCGCGAATTGCCCTCCCAGCCCCTGCCCCTCCGGCCCACCCAGCCGGTCGGCCACGGCGCGCGGCAGCGGAAGCTCGAACAGGCCCCACAGATTGGCGGCGAACAGCGTCACCAGCACGACCATGAAGACGAGGAACAGCGGCTGCTGGAACTGGATGCCCCAGCCCACGGCACCGCCCGCCGCCTTCACCGCGACCAGCGCCCCGGCGAGGATCAGGAAAGAGGTCAGGATGCCCGCCGCCGAGGCCAGGAAGCCGGCGCGCACCGCCGCGGGCGCCCGCCCGCCATGCTGAACAATGGACAGCAGCTTCAGCGACAGCACCGGCAGCACGCAGGGCATCAGGTTCAGGATCAGCCCGCCCAGCAGGGCGACGCCCAGCATGGCCAGCAGCCCCGCCGGAGCCGCCCCGGCGCCCCCCAGCCCAGCCGCGGCGGTCGCCGGAGCCTCGACCGACCGGTTGCCGTCCACCACGGTCAGCGTCATCGCCCGCCCGGCGAGGTCAAGGCCGGGCGGCGGGTCGGTCGCGTCCATCCGCAGGATCGCGCGCCGGTCGCCGTCGAGGAACTGGCTCTTGGGAGCGGCGAAGGTCACCGGCGGGTCGGTCTCCACGAACACGTCGGGTGCGACCATCGGCTCGCGGGCGGTGACCTCGACCTCCAGCGCGGCACCCTGGCCGCGCACCGCCGTGACGGTCAGGCCGGACGCCCGCCCGTCGCCGGGCACCAGGGACTGGGCGCGGGCGATGTCGTTGGCCGACGGCCCCGGCGTCGCCGGCCCCTCGGGGATGGACAGCGACAGCGCCACCATCTCCGGCACGCAGATGGTCGAGCAGACCAGCAGCTCCGCCTTCAGCGCGAGGTCGAGCGGCCTGCCGGGCTCCGCCGGGGTGGCGGCGACGGGGAACAGCACCTCCGCGTCGTAGCCCGCCGTCTCGAAGCCCAGGACGGTGAAGCGGTGCGGCGCGGGGTAGACCAGCTCCGTCGCCTTGAGGTTCCGCGACTCCGACCAGTCCAGCCGCGGCGCGAAGCCGGCGTCGCCCGGGGTGCGCCAATAGGTCTTCCAGCCCGGCTCCAGCCGGACCTCCAGCCCCAGGGGGATTTTGGCGAGATCGCCCACCCCCTGCACCGACGCGACGAGCCGCGCCTCCACCGGGCCGGACTTGACCCAGGCGCCGGTCTCCGCCCTCCCCATTCCGGGTGCGGCCAAGGCCAGGATGGCGAGCAGGAACGGAACAAACCTTTTCATCGCACCGACTGTTCTCATATCAAGACGCAGCGGGCCGCCCATCGGCCGCGGCTGTATATGGATGACAAAGCTTGGCCCGTGCTGTCACACTCGGGCGAAGACGGCTTCGGGCGGGCCGCCCAACGGTCCGCCCGTCCCCCGACACAAGGATAGCGCCCATGCCGCACCTGACCAAGTCCTCGGACTATCTGACCGGCCAGTTGCTGATCGCCATGCCGGGCATGACGGACCCGCGTTTTCAGCGGACCGTGATCTATATGTGCGCCCACAACGAAGACGGCGCCATGGGCCTCGTCGTCAATCGCCTGTTCGGGTCGGTCACCTTCGAGGATTTGCTGGAGCAGCTCGAGATCGAAATCCAGGAGCCGGTCGCCAACATGCCCGTCCATTATGGCGGGCCCGTGGAGTCCGGGCGCGGATTCGTCCTGCATTCGACCGATTACGTGCGGGACGGCACGCTGGTGGTGGACGACGAGGTGGCGCTGACCGCGACCATCGACATCCTGCGCGCGATTTCCGAGGACCGCGGGCCGCGCCGCAACATCCTGCTGCTCGGCTACGCCGGCTGGGGGCCGGGGCAGTTGGACGCGGAAATCCAGGCGAACGGCTGGCTGAACGTGCCCTGCGACGAGTCGCTGCTGTTCGATCCCGAACTGGACACCAAGTGGGAACGCTCGATCGCCAAGCTCGGCGTCAGCCTGTCCATGCTGTCGGCGGAGGCCGGGCACGCCTGACGGCGTCCGCTCCCGGTCACGGGCACGACCCGCCGCACGGCACGCGGCGGGGCCTCTCATCAAAGTTTGGTTACGGACCCTTGCTGGCGATCGCCAGGGCGAGGCCGCGCGCCTGCATCAGTTCGCTGCACCGCTCGACCAGCTCGTTGTCGGCGTAGACCGCCCAGCCGCTCTGGAAACCCGACGCCTCATAGCGCAGATCGACGCGGCGCCCGTCCAACTCGACGGTGTAAGTCAGGGAATTTTCTTTCGTCCAGGTGGGGTTCGACGACATATCCGCCTCATGAGATGCGAAGGACATGCCGTCAGCCTGCGCCGGCTCCCTTAACCGCGGGTTAAGCCGGCCGGGACAAAGCCTTGGGAATTGGGGTCGGGGCACCCCGACCGGACGGGCTAGCCCCGCCATTCCTCGCGCAGGATGGCGTAGAGGACATGGTCCCGCCACACCCCGTCGATGCGCAGGTAGCCGCGCGCGTAGCCTTCGTGGGTGAAGCCGACCTTTTCCAGCAGGCCGCGGCTGGGCGCGTTGGTCGGCAGGCAGGCGGCCTCGACCCGGTGCAGCCCCAATTGCCCGAAGGCGAAATCCAGCACCAGCCGCGTAGCACCGGACATGTAGCCGTTGCGCGCGTAAGGCTGTCCGACCCAGTAGCCGAGCGTCGCCATCTGGGCCACGCCGCGCCGCAGGTTGGTCAGCCCCAGCCCGCCGACCAGCCGGTCGGTCGCACGGTCGTAGACGAGGAAGCTGTAGCCCTGATCGTCGCGCCATTCCTGGGCCTGCCGCCGCAGCCGGCGCCCGAAGGCGGCGCGGGTCAGGGCGTCGGCCGGCCAGGTCGGCTCCCAGGGGGTGAGGAAGGCGCGGGAGTCCGCCCGCAGGTCGGCCCATTCGCGCCAGTCCCGCGGCAGCGGCGGGCGGATGTAGCAGATCGGCCCGTCGAGCCGGACCGCCGGCGGGCTGATGAGACCACTGCCGAGCAGGCGGATCATGCTGCCCCTCCCACCCTGGCGCGTCCCTTACCGGAACCGCGCGGCGATGCGGTCATACTCCTCCAGCCGTCCGATCGGGCCGAGCGCGGCGACGGTGGGGCGGCTCTCGCGCAGGCGCCGGGCGACGCGGACGATGGACTCGCGGTCGACCGCCCCGATCTTCTCGACGATCTCCTCCACCGGCACGGGACGCCCATAGACCAGCAGCTGCTGACCAAGCTGCTCGCAGCGCGACATGGAGCTTTCCAGCGCCATCAGCGTCCCGGCGCGGAGCTGGGCCGCGGCGCGGGCCACCTCCTCCTCGGTCACGTCCTCGGTCACCCGCATCAGCTCGTCGCAGACGACGGGGACCAGTTCCGCCACCTCGTCCTCGCCCGTGCCGGCGTAGACGCCGAACAGCCCGCCGTCGCGGTAGGCCCCGGAGAAGGTGTAGATGGAATAGACCAGCCCGCGCTTCTCCCGCACCTCCTGGAAGAGGCGGGAGGACATGCCGCCGCCGAGCAGCGTCGACATCACCGAATGGGCGTAATAGTCCGGGTCGTGCACCCCCACCCCGTCGAAGCCGAGGACGAGGTGCATCTGCTCCAGGTCCCGCGCCTCACGGAAGTCGCCGCCGGAGTAGCGCGCGTCCTCGGACTCCGGCGCCGGGCGGGAGGACAGCCCGTCGAAGGCCGACAGCGCCATGTCGACGAGCCGGTCATGCTCCAGCCGCCCGGCCGCGGCCAGGACGATGCCCGGCGCGCCATAATGACCGTCGATGTAGTCGACCAGCGCCGGCCGCGACAGGGCGCCGACGATCTCCGCCGACCCCAGCACGGGGCGGCCCAGCGCCTGCCCCGGATAGGCGGTGGACTGGAAATGGTCGAAGATGATGTCGTCGGGGGTGTCGGCGGACTGGCCGATCTCCTGAAGCACCACCGTGCGCTCCCGCACCAGTTCCTCGCTGTCGAGGACCGAGTTCTGGAGCATGTCGGCGATGAGGTCGAGCGCCAGCGCCGTGTCCTCGTGCAGGACCTTGGCGTAATAGGCCGTCTGCTCGCGCGTCGTGTAGGCGTTGAGCTGGCCGCCGACATTCTCGATCTCCTCTGAGATGCGGAAGGCGGAGCGCCGCTCGGTGCCCTTGAACAGCATGTGCTCGACGAGATGCGCCACGCCGTTGACGCTCGCGGACTCGTTGCGCGTGCCGACGCCGACCCAGCAGCCGAGCGAGACCGACTGCACGCCGGGCATCGTGTCGGTGGCGACGCGCAGCCCGTTCGGCAGCGTGGTCACGCGGATGCTCATGCGGCCTCCTTGGCGGCGCGGGCGCGGGCGACGACGAACTCCTGGACCGCCGCCACGTCGTTGGGCAGCTCCGACAGCCGCTCCTCCCGCTCGTAGAGGTCGGACAGGCGCGGCGGCAGGACCGGGCGCCGGCCGGTGGCCGTCTCCACCGCGTCGGGGAACTTGGCGGGGTGGGCGGTCGCCATCACCACCACCGGCACCGACGGATCGACCGGGGCGGTCGCCGCGGAATGGATGCCGACGGCGGTGTGCGGATCGACCTGATAGCCGCCGGTCTTCTCCCAGACCTCCTTGATGACGTCCATGGTCCGGGCGTCGTCGGCGCGGCCCGCGGCGAAGATCGCGTGCGCCTCGGCCAGCTGCGCGTCGGTGACGGCGAATTTGCCCGCCGCGCGGAAGCCGTCCATGGCGGCCTGCACGGCGGCGCCGTCGCGGCCCAGCAGGTCGAACAGCAGCCGCTCGAAGTTGGAGGAGATCTGGATGTCCATGCTGGGACTCAATGTGGGCACGACCGGAGCCGCCGACATGGTGCCGCTGGCAAAAAAGCGGGCCAGGATGTCGTTGGCGTTGGACCCCACGATCAGCCGCTCCACCGGCAGGCCCATCGCCCGCGCGCCGTAGGCGGCGTAGACGTTGCCGAAATTGCCGGTGGGCACGGTGAAGGCCACCTTGCGGTCGGGCGCGCCCAGCGCCACCGCGGCGGCGAAGTAATAGACGATCTGGGCCATGATGCGCGCCCAGTTGATCGAGTTCACCGCCGACAGGCCCATCTTGTCGCGGAAGGCCATGTCGTTGAACAGCGCCTTCACCAGATCCTGGCAGTCGTCGAAGGTGCCGTGCAGCGCGATGTTGTGCACGTTGTCCGACAGGACGCTGGTCATCTGGCGGCGCTGCACCTCCGACGTGCGGCCCTTCGGGTGCAGGATGAAGATGTCCACATTCTGGCGGTCGCGGCACGCCTCGATGGCGGCGGAACCGGTGTCGCCCGAGGTGGCCCCGACGATGGTCACCCGCTCCCCGCGCTTGGCCAGCACATGGTCGAACAGGCGGCCGAGCAGTTGCAGCGCCACGTCCTTGAAGGCCAGCGTCGGGCCGTGGAACAGCTCCATCACCCAGGTGCGCTGGTCGAGCTGCACCAGCGGCACCACCGCGGCGTGGTCGAAGCTGGCGTAGGCGTCCGTCACGATGGCCCGGAAATCGTCCTCGGCGATGGCGCCGCCCAGGAAGGGCAGCATGACGCGCACGGCGATCTCGCTGTAGGGAAGGCCGCGCATCGCGCGGATCTCGTCGGCCGAGAACTGCGGCCAGCTTTCCGGGACATAGAGGCCGCCGTCACGCGCGAGACCGGCCAGAAGGACTTCCTCGAAACCCAGGACCGGGGCCTGGCCCCGCGTGCTGACGTACTTCAACGCACACTCTCCGACGCCTGAAGGTGGCCGACGCTGTGGCGGGCCGGCGACTCTTGTGGAACGGGCATAGTTAGCGCCCTCCCACACGCGGCGCAAGCGGCGGGTTCCCTCTTATGCAAGACGCTTGCGCAATACACTCTCGCGGCCATCCCTGCCGTCATTCCCTCTCCCCTCTGGGGAGAGGGTTAGGGTGCGGGGGCATCAGCCCATGCTGCCCCCGCACCCTCCCCACGCCTGCGGCGCGGGTCCCCTCCCTCTCCCCGCTATCGGCGGACCAAAGGTCCGCCTGTCGCGTCAGCGCAAACTTCGTTTGCGCGTGAGCGGAGGGGCGAGGGCAATCGCTCCGCCCGCCGGTCAGGCGCCGGTGTGGACGTCCAGCGGGTCGTGGTGCAGCGCCGACGGATCGTGCGCGGCATCGACCGGCGGAAGCTCCACCGTCTGGGCGGCGAGCGCGGCGTCCACCGACGCGGCGGTGCTGTGATCCACCGCCTGCGGCTGGGTCACCGTGTGGGACAGGACGTTGATGTCACCCTCACCCAGAGCTTGCGCCTTCGCCGGAGCCCAGGCGGCCTTGGCCGGGCTGCCGCCGCCGTCGAACAGGCCTTCCTTGATGGCGTTGTACTTGGTCTGGTCGACCGTCTGCCAATCGTCCTTCAGGATGCCGCCGGTGTCGCCCGAGTTCGGGTTCCACGACCAGTAGGTCCAGCTCGCCCCTTCCTTGCCGGCGCCGAGATCGTTGGTGCCGTTGCCGTCCAGGTCGCCGTTCATGTAGTCGATCAGCTTGGCCATGTAGGCCTTGTCCTGGTCGGTCTCCAGCTTGCCGCCGAACTCGCCGACCAGTACCGGGGCCTTGTCTTCCTTCAGCAGCCAGCCCCAATTGTCGGTGTACTGGCCCGGCAGGTTGTTCGGGTAGTCGCTGGCCTTGAACCACTCCATCTCATGGATGGACGGGCCGTAGGAGTGGACCGAGTAGACCAGCTTGCCCGGATTGTCGAACTCGATCGGGCGGTCCTTGGCGCCGCGCAGGTTGCCGCCCCACCACTCCCACTGGTTCTCGTGGATCTCGACGCCCTCGACCAGCAGCAGCCAATCCTTGTTGACCGACTGGATCTCGTTGCCGATGCGCTCCGCGGCCCAAGCCCAGTCGGTGGCCTTGTCGCCGCCCCCCCAGGTCGCCTGACCGTGCGGCTCGTTGTGCAGGTCGGCGCCGATGACCGTGTCGTTGCCCTTGTAGCGCTCGGCCAGCATCTTCCAGTTTTCGATCATCTTCGACTCCGGGTACTTGTCGTCGTACCACAGGCCGTTCTCGTTGGCCGACGCACCGTCGCTGGAGCGATGGTGGTCGAGGATGACCTTCATGCCGATGCGCCCGGCGTAATCGATCACCTTGTCCATGACCTCAAGCGGGGACTTGTTCGCGAGGTCGGGATTCTTGGAGGTGTCGATGCCCGTCGCCCGGTCGGCGTCCAGAGCCGCGTCGCTCCACGGCAGGCGGATGGTGTTGAAGCCCAGCTCCTTCATCTGCTCCATCATCCCCCAGTACCCGCGCATGTCCATGCCGTTGGGGTTGAAGACGAAGCCCTCGCCGCCAAACCAGTTGACGCCCGTCAGCTTGACGTTCTGACCCGACGAATCGACGATCTGGTTGCCGTCCGTGTGCAGGAAGCCCTTGGCGATGCCCATTGTGCTCAGCCCTCGTTGCCATTCGCGTTGGGCCGGAGGCTGGCGGTTTATGGTTAACGAAATATTGCCAGGAATGTTGCTTAATTCCGGCAATCCAAGGCATGTGTGACCATGTCCGGAAGAACGGATTTTGAAGACATTTGAGACAATGAAGGCGCGTCGAGTGCTTGCGCTGTTTTGAGGCTGTTTTTCCGATTTTTCGCTTGATTGCACGGAGCAGCGTGCAGGAACGAAGGAGGGTTACGGGTCAGCCTTTTGCGTTCCGCAGACTTTGCGGTTTCCTTCGGCGCGGAGGCCACGCATCGGCGACGTTCTTGCCCCCACCCCGGCCCTCCCCCGCTGCGCAGGGGAGGGAGAAAAAGTCCCCTCCCCTGCGTTACCGGGTAAGGGTTAGGTGTGATGTTTCAGGAGGTTGTCCATTCGGCCGGAACCGAGGAAGCTGAAGTTGCGACGCTCAAGCTTTTTCGGAGGGCCGAATGGACATTCACAAGAATGCCGCACTGACCCCGCGCGGTCGAGAGATTGCGGTGCGGCGGGTGCTGGAGGGCGGCGAGACCCGCAGTTCGGTGGCCACCGAGCTGCGGGTTTCGCCGGGCACGATCAGCAAATGGTGCCGGCGCTACAAGGCCGAGGGCGTGGCCGGCCTGCACGACCGCTCCTCGCGGCCAAAGCGCTCGCCCCGCCAGACCGCCGCGGCAACCGCCGAGCGGGTCATCGCGCTGCGCCGGCAGCGCTTCACCTATGGCCGCATCACCGCCGAGCTTGGCGTCTCGGCCGCCACCGTCTCACGCATCCTGCGTACAGCCGGGCTCAACCGCCTCAAGGCGCTCGACCCACCCGAGCCGGTGCGCCGCTACGAGCGCGAGCGCCCAGGCGAGATGCTGCACATCGACATCAAGAAGCTCGGGCGTATCGGCACCATCGGCCACCGCATCACCGGCGATGCCTCCCGGCGCGCCCGCGGGGTGGGCTGGGAGTACGTGCACGTGTGCATCGACGACGCCTCGCGCGTGGCGTTCTGTCAGATCCACGCCGACGAGCGCCAGCACACGGCCGTGCTGTTCCTGGAGGCGGCGCTGGCCTATTACGCCTCGCTGGGCATCACGGTGGAGCGCGTCATGACCGACAACGGCGGCTGCTACCGCTCCAAGGCATTCCGGACCGCCTGCAAGCGCCTGGGCGTCAAGCACATCTTCACCAAGCCCTACACACCCCAGACCAACGGCAAAGCTGAGCGCTTCATCCAGACCGCTCTGCGGGAGTGGGCCTACGCCCACACTTACGAGCACTCAGATCAGCGTGGCGCCAAGCTGCCTCTATGGTTGCACGCCTACAACTGGCATCGACCTCATGCTAGCCTCGGCAAAAAGACCCCCATCAGCCGAATCCGCCTGCCGATGAACAACCTCCTGACACTCCACAGTTAGGGAGGGGGCAAGACTCCGCTCAAGCGCCCAGATACCGGCGTTCCAGATGCCGCCGGAACACCGCCGCATCCAACGGCCGCCCCGTGGCCGCGGTCAGCAGCTCGTCTCCGGACGCGTACAGGCACCCCTTGCCGTGCACGTTCACGCCCAGCCACGCCACCAGCGGCCCGAGGTCACCGCGCACCAGCGCCGGACGGATGTCCGGATCGGCCGTCGCCGCGGCCTCGAACAGCTGGGCGGCGGTCATGGCGCCCAGCGTGTAGCTGGGGAAGTAGCCGCAGGCGCCGGACGGCCAGTGGATGTCCTGAAGGCAGCCCAGCCGGTCGTCCGGCGGCACCACCCCGACCAGTTCCCTCATGCCGTCGTTCCAGGCCCCCGGCAGGTCGGCCAGCGCCAGATCGCCGGCAATCAGCGCCTTCTCCAGCCGGTAGCGCAGGATGATGTGCGCCGGGTAGGTCACCTCGTCGGCGTCCACGCGGATGAAGCCGCGCTCCACCCGGCTGTAGAGGCGGCGCAGGTTGTCCGGCTCCCAGGCCGGGCCGGAGCCGCCGAACGCCTCCTGCGCGACCGGGGCCAGCCAGCACAGGAACTCCGGCGAGCGGCAGGCCTGCATCTCGACGATCAGCGACTGGCTCTCATGCACCGCCATGCCGCGGGCGAGCCCCACCGGCTGGCTCAGCCAATCGCGCGGGCGGCCCTGCTCGTAGAGGGCGTGCCCCGTCTCGTGCATCACCCCCATCAGGGCCTTGGTGAAGTCGTCCTCGTCGTAGCGGGTGGTGATGCGCACGTCGCCCGTGGCGCCGCCGCAGAAGGGATGCAGCGACACGTCCAGCCGCCCGCGGGTGAAGTCGAACCCGGCCGCCCGCATCAGCCGCTCGCCCAGCGCCTTCTGGTTGGCGACGGCGAAGGGCCCCACGGGCCGCAGCGGCGCCGGCTCGGCAGCCTGCCGGTCGAGCACGCGCCCGATCAGCTCCGGCAGGAAGCCGGCCAGCCCGGCGAACAGGGCGTCGATGCGCTCCGACCGGGCGCCGGGATCGTGCTCGTCCAGCATGGCGTCGTAGGGCGACAGACCCATGGCCGCCGCCTTGGCCTCCCCACACTCGCGCACGCGGCGCAGCACCTCCGACAGGCTGGGCAGCAGCTTGGCGAAGTCGCTCTCCGCCCGCGCGCTGCGCCACGTCATCTCGCAGGCCGAGATCGCCTTGCTGGTCGCTTCGATCAGGTCGCCGGGCACAGCGGTGGCGTGGCGGTGGGTGCGCCGCATCTCCCGCAGGTTGGCCGCCTGCCAATCGTCCAGCCCGCCCGCGCCCTCGGCCTCCGCCAGCCAGTCGGCCACGCGGGGGTCGGTTTGCAGCTCGTGCGCCAGCACGGTCAGGGTAGCGGTCTGCTCCGCCCGCCCGTCGCTGGAGCCGTCGGGCATCATCGTCTGGCTGTCCCAACTCAGGATGCCCAGGGCGTCGCCGATGGCGGCGATGCGGGCGAAACGGCGTTCCAACTCCCGATAGGCGGCTGTCATAAGGCGCAACTCCTAGGATGCCGGACCGGTCCTCCGGCGTTGGGACAGCACATAGACGACGATCAGCGTCGCGGCGAGGCTATACCAGGTGAAGGCGTATTGCCTATGGTTGTTGGGCAGCTCGACCAAGGGCTGAATCCCGTTCAGCGGCGCGTTGCCGCGCGCGGGGTCGGGAGTCATCTCGACCGCCAGCGGGGCGACCCTCTCCAGCCCGGCGGAGGCCGCCATGGCCGGCGGGTCCAGCCGCATCCAGGACTCCGCGCCCGGCCGGTTGCCCGGCTGGAGCCAGCCGGCGGGCTGCGGCAGGCGGACCAGACCGGTGATGGTCACCGGTCCCTCCACCCGACTCTCCGGACGGCTGGCGGGGGCGCGCTTGTCCATGGGCAGGAAGCCGCGGTTGACCAGCACCACGCCGCCGCCGTCCTCGGCCGGGCGCTGCAAGGGTGTCAGCAGTTCGTAGCCCGCCTGCCCCTGCCGGGGCCGGGCCACCAGCAGCAGCTCCTTATCGTTCAGGAAGTGCCCGGTGACGGTCACCGGACGGAACTCCAGCGCCTCCGGATCGGCGATGGCGGCGGGCAGCGGGATGGGGGCGGCGTGCAGCCGCTGCTCCACCCGGTGGACCAGATCCTCCTTCCACGCCAGCCGCTGCATCTGCCACGTGCCCAGCCCCAGCATGACCAGCACGGCGGGCACGGTGATCAGCGTCGCCCACAGCGAGGGGCGGAAGCGGCGGGGTTCGGCGGCGGCGGTCATGGTCACTCGTCCGGATCCTCCAGCTCGTTGCGGCGGTGGCGGTACTGCAGCGCCACCACATAGGCCTTGGCCGGGCGCAGCATGCCGAGCGCCAGCCCGAGCACGACGATGCTCCAGACGATGGCGTGCAGCCACAGCGGCCAGTCCACCGACATCGACACCCAGAGCGCCACCGGCACGACCAGGAAGCCCAGGATGAAGATCAGGAAGACCGCCGGCCCGTCGCCGCTGTCCTGCCGGGCGAGGTTCAAATTGCACACCGAACAGCGCTCGTTGACCGTCAGGTAGCCGTCGAACAGCTTGCCCCGTCCGCAGCGCGGGCAGGCACAGCGCAGGCCGGCGGTCAGCGGCGACGGGCTGGTGTAGTGGGTGCTCAAATGACTCGCCTCCCTTCGGGAACGGGAAGCCCCTCTCCCCCGGTGGAGGAGAAGGGCTTCGCAAGGCGACAGGGATGGGATCAGTGGCCGCTGGCGGCGCCCAGCGACCCCCACCAGTAGATCGACACGAACAGGAACAGCCACACCACGTCCACGAAGTGCCAGTACCAGGCCGCCGCCTCGAAGCCGAAATGGCTCCGCGGGGTGAAATGGCCCTTCATGGTGCGGAACCAGCAGACCGCCAGGAAGATGGTGCCGATGATGACGTGGAAGCCGTGGAAGCCGGTCGCCATGTAGAAGGTCGACGGGTAGATGCCCTGCTTGAAGCCGAAGGCGGCGTGGGCGTATTCCCAGCCCTGGAAGAAGGTGAACATCACCCCCAGCAGGACGGTCAGGCCCAGCGCGCGCGACGCCTCCTTGTTGTTGCCCTCAAGGATCGCGTGGTGCGCCCAGGTCACGGTGACGCCCGACAGCAGCAGGATCAGCGTCATCATCAGCGGCAGGTGGAACGTCTCCAGCACCGTGATGTTCGGCGGCGGCCAGACGCCGTGCGGGTTCTCGGCGAACACCTTCGGGTAGAGCGCCGCGTCGTAGAAGGCCCAGAAGAAGGCGGCAAAGAACATCACCTCCGAGGCGATGAACAGCGCCATGCCGTAACGCAGGCCGATCTTCACCACCGGGGTGTGCGCCTTCTCGCGCACCGCCTCCTTGATGACGTCGCGCCACCAGCCGAACATCACGCCCAGGATGGACACGAAGCCGAGGGCCGCCAGAAGCCAGCCGCCGCCGTGCATGTAGATGACCATGCCCGTCGCGAACAGTCCGGCCGCGAAGGCGCCCAGAAGAGGCCACGGGCTCGGCTTCACCAGATGGTAGGGATGCGGGATGCCGGCGCCCTCGCCCGCGCCGTGCGCGGAGGCTGGGGGATGCGGCATGTGCGCGTGCGTGATGTCGGCCATCGTCTCTTTCCAACCCCGGTTTGTTTCGCCCGATTTCTTCGTTCAGACTGTCTCTTTTTTAGATCTGTCCTCAGTTCGCCGCGGTCCCGGTGCCTTTCGCACCCGCGGCCTGCGTCGCGTGCTGCGCCAGCACCTGGGTCTCGTCCTTGGCGCGGAAGAAGGTGTAGGACAGGGTGATGGTGGTCACGTCCTCCATCGCCGGATCGTCGGCCAGAGCCGGATCGACGAAGAAGGCCACCGGCATGTCCACCGACTGACCGGGCTCCAGCACCTGCTCGGTGAAGCAGAAGCACTCGATCTTGTTGAAGTACTTGCCGACCTTGTCCGGCGTGACGTTGTAGAGCGCGGTGCCCACGGTGGCCCGGTCGGTCCGGTTGGCGGCCTGATAGGCGGCCAGCCCCGTCTCGCCCAGTTTCACCGTCAGCTCCTTCTGCTCCGGCTTGAAGCGCCAGGGCAGCGACTGGTTCACGTCGGCGTTGAAGCGGACCTTGATGACGCGGTCGACCTGCCGCGCGGGCGCGGCATCGGCCCGCTGGGTGGTGCCACCGAAGCCGGTCACCTGACAGAACAGCGCGTAGAGCGGCACCGAGGCGTAGGCCAGCCCGACCATCCCGAAGACGAGGCCGAACAGCCCGGCCATGAACAGGCGGTTCTTCCGCCGGAGCCCTTTGTCGCCTTCTCGCCGGTCGTTCATGGCGCCGCTTCCTCCCCTGCCGTTTGTCCGCTCAACGTCCCGTGGTCAGTGCCCGCCCATCCGAACCAGCGTGATGACGTAGAACATCACCACCAGCCCGATCAGCGCGGCCAGCACCGCGTAGTTGCGGCCGCGCAGCCGCTTGCGGCGTTCCTCGTGGGATTCATCCATGATCGTCATGCCCCGCCTCCGGTCGTCAGGAATCCGCTCACCAGATGCTCGCCCATCAGCAGGGCGAACAGCAGGAACAGGTAGAGGATCGAGAAGCCGAACATCTGCTTGGCCGGCTTGTCGTCGGTGGCGCGCAGCACGCGGACCGCGCACAGCACGAAGAAGGCGCCCAGCAGGCTCGACCCGATCAGATAGGCAAGGCCGCCGGTGCCCAGGAAATACGGCGCCACGGCGACCGGCAGCAGGACCAGCGTGTAGGCCAGCATTTGCCGCTTGGTGGCGTCCGGACCGGCGATCACCGGCATCATCGGCACCCCGGCGCGGGTGTAGTCGCTGTTGCGGAACAGCGCCAGCGCCCAGAAATGCGGCGGCGTCCACAGGAAGATCAGCAGGAACAGCAGGATGGAAGGCAGTTCCACACCGCCCGTCACCGCCGCCCAGCCGATCATCGGCGGGAAGGCGCCGGCGGCCCCGCCGATCACGATGTTCTGCGGCGTCCGCCGCTTCAGCCACATGGTGTAGATGAAGACGTAGAAGCCGATGGTCATCGCCAGCAGCGCCGACGCCGCCCAGTTGACCGCCAGCCCCATCACCACGACCGACGCCGCGGCCAGGATCACCCCGAAGGCCAGCGCGTTCTCCGGCTCCACCCGCCCCGACGGGATCGGGCGGCGGATGGTGCGCGACATCACCGCGTCGATGTCGCGGTCGTACCACATGTTGATGGCGCCCGAGGCCCCGGCCCCGACCGCGATGCACAGCACCGCCACCGCCGCCAGCACGGGGTGGATGTGCCCGGGCGCCAGCACGATGCCGGCCAGCCCGGTGAACACCACGAGCGACATCACCCGCGGCTTGAGCAGTTCGATGTAGTCACCCGGCGTCGATCCGGAGACCGGACCTGTCGAGACCCGTTCAATGCTCAGGTCCGTCATACTTCACTATCCTCCGGCCGGAGGGAGCATCCCGGCTCCCCCGGCGTCATGGTCACAACCGATGGTCACTTCACCTGCGGCAGCGTCTCGAAGGCGTGGAACGGCGGGGGCGAACTCACGGTCCACTCCAGCGTGCCGGCCTGCGGCCCCCAATAGGCGGCGTCCACCTTCTCGCCGCTGCGCAGGGTCTTGTACGCGATCCACACGAAGAGAAGCGTGGACGCAAAGGAGAGATAGGCGCCGAACGAGGAGATCATGTTCCAGCCCCAGTAGGCGTCCGGGTAATCCGGGATGCGGCGCGGCATGCCGGCCAGACCCAGGAAATGCTGCGGGAAGAAGACCAGGTTCACGCCGATGAAGGTCGTCCAGAAGTGAACCTTGCCCCAGAACTCCGGATACTGGCGCCCCGACATCTTGCCGATCCAGTAGTACCAGCCGGCGAAGATCGAGAAGACCGCGCCCAGCGACAGCACGTAGTGGAAGTGCGCGACGACGTAATAGGTGTCGTGCAGCACGATGTCCATGCCGCCGTTGGCCAGCACCACGCCGGTCACGCCGCCGACCGTGAACAGGAAGATGAAGCCGAGCGCCCACAGCATCGGCACCCGGAATTCGATCGACCCGCCCCACATGGTGGCGATCCAGGAGAAGATCTTCACGCCCGTCGGCACCGCGATGATCATCGTGGCGGCGGTGAAGTAGGCCTTGGTGTCGACGTCCAGGCCGACCGTGTACATGTGGTGCGCCCACACCACGAAGCCGACCACGCCGATGGCGACCATCGCGTAGGCCATGCCCAGATAGCCGAAGACGGGCTTGTGCGAGAAGGTCGAGACGATGTGGCTGATGATGCCGAAGGCCGGCAGGATCATGATGTAGACTTCGGGGTGGCCGAAGAACCAGAACAGGTGCTGGAACAGGATCGGGTCGCCGCCGCCCTCCGGGTTGAAGAAGCTGGTGCCGAAGTTGCGGTCGGTCAGCAGCATGGTGATGGCGCCGCCCAGCACCGGCACGGCCAGCAGCAGCAGGAAGGCCGTCACCAGCATCGCCCAGACGAACAGCGGCATCTTGTGCAGCGTCATGCCCGGCGCGCGCATGTTGAAGATGGTGGTGATGAAGTTCACCGCACCCAGGATCGACGAGGCGCCGGCGAGGTGAAGCGCGAAGATCGCCATGTCCACCGACGGCCCGTTGTGGCCCAGCGGCGAGGACAGCGGCGGGTAGATCGTCCAGCCGGTGCCGGCCCCCTGCCCCACGAAGGCGGAGCCCAGAAGCAGCAGGAAGGCCGGGACGATCAGCCAGAAGCTGATGTTGTTCAGCCGCGGGAAGGCCATGTCGGGCGCGCCGATCATCAGCGGCACGAACCAGTTGCCGAAGCCGCCGATCAGCGCCGGCATCACCACGAAGAACACCATGATCAGGCCGTGCGCGGTGATCAGCACGTTCCAGACCTGCCCGTCCCCGACGAACTGCAAGCCCGGCGCCTGGAGTTCCATCCGCATGATGACCGAGAACAACCCGCCGATCAGCCCGGCGATCACCGAGAAGATCAGGTAGAGCGTCCCGATGTCCTTGTGGTTCGTGGAGAAGAACCAACGCTCGACGAAGCCCGGCATGTGGTGGTCATGGTCATGCCCGTGGCCGTGTCCCTGCGCTTCCCCCGGATTGGCGTTTGCCATGTCTCTAACCCTCGCGTCGGCGGAATGATTTTTCTTTGAGGTGCCGCTGCATCCAAAGCGTGAGGCTTACTGGACGGCCCCGGCGGACGGCATCTGGGCCACGTCGCGCTTGGTGTCGGGGGTCCCGTAAGCGGTCTTGGCCTTCTCGACCCACTGGTTGAAGGCCTCCTTCGAGACGGCCTCGACCGCGATCGGCATGAAGGCGTGGTTCACGCCGCAGATCTCGGAACACTGGCCGTAATAGACGCCTTCCTTCTCGATCCGCACCCAGGTCTCGTTGGCGCGGCCCGGCACGGCGTCCTTCTTCACGCCGAAGCTCGGCACCGCCCAGGAATGGATGACGTCGCCCGCGGTGACCAGCACGCGCACGGTCGTGCCGACCGGCAGGATCACGCGGTTGTCGACCTCCAGCAGGCGCTTCTGGCCGGGCTTCAGCTCCGATTCCTGGATCATGTAGCTGGAGAAGGCGATGTTGCCGTGGTCGGGGTACTCGTAGTCCCAATACCACTGCCGCCCGGTGACCTTGATGGTCATCTCCGCCTCCGGCACCCGCTCCGCCTGGTAGAGCAGCTTGAAGGACGGAACCGCGATGACGATCAGGATGATGACCGGAATGACCGTCCAGGCGATCTCCAGCACCGTGTGGTGCGAGGTGGTGGACGGAACGGCGTTCTTCTTGGCGTTGAAGCGCAGCGCCACCCAGGCCAGCAGCCCCGCCACGAAAATGACGATGGCGACGATGATCACCGTCAGCAGGTCGTGGAACGAGTCCATGGCGTGCTTGACCGGGGTGGCCGCCTCCTGAAGCCCCAATTGCCAGGGGTGGGGTTCGGCGGCGGAACCGGTCGCGGCAAATCCACACAAAGATGTCAGCGCCGCCAGAACGGCAGCGTTCAGGGTCTGCGTCTTCATCCCCACCCTCTTCGTTGCCCGCCGCCCACAGTCGCGGACGGCGGTCGTCCCTTCCCGCCGGACCCGCCTTCGCCCCTGTTTCCCTGGTGCGTTCCGCCTCTGTCAGACGGTTGCGCAGCCGGGCGTTGCGGCGGTGCCGGTCTATGCAGGGAGCGTGCCGTTTGAGGGCGACACGGTCCCGGCAGCGCGAGCTTAACCCTCCATTGCGCTTGGGTACAAGTCAGGCGTCCCTACACGAAGGACATAGGCGCAATGCCGGTTTCAAGCCCGCATCAGAACAGAAGTTGAGTTTCCGTATCGGCTTCGCACTGCGACAAGCTGTCGCAGTTTGATGGTATAGCGAATTGTCTCGGAAAATCAAGTTTTTAGGCTTGCACGTCCCTGGTGTGGGACGCAAGCGACCTTGCGCGGACGGCGCCGTCCGGTCGCCGTTTGCGCTGCGGTAACATGCCACCGTGTTAAATCGGAAAGCCCTGGCGCGGTCAGTGCCCGCTGGTGATGACCTTGCGGATTCGGCGCACGCCGGACCAGACGAAGGCGATGACGATGGGAATCATCAGCCCGACGAGCAGGTCGGGATCGACCTTCATCCCGAGTCCCTTCACGCCCTTCGCGGCGTAGCCGACGATGCCGACGAGGTAGTAGCTGATCGCCACCACCGACAGCCCCTCCACCGTCTCCTGCAGGCGGAGCTGGAGCTGCGCCCGCTTGTCCATGGAGAGGAGAAGCTCGGCGTTCTGCCCTTCCACGGCGATCTCCACGCGGGTGCGCAGCAGGTCGCTGGCGCGGGCCACGCGCTGGGACAAGGCCTGCAGGCGGGACTCCACCGCCTCGCAGGTGCGGATCGCCGGCGCGAGGCGGCGGTCCATGAACTCGCCCACCGTGGGCAGGCCCTCGATGCGGATCTCGCGCAGCTCGACGATGCGCTTTTCCACGAGGTTGTAGTAGGCCCGCGCCGCGCCGAAGCGGTAGGCGGTCTCCGCGGCGATCTGCTCGGTCTGCGCGGCCAGCAGGGTCAGCCGGTCGAGCAGCTCCCGCTCGTCGTCCAGGCCGCGCAGGGTGGCGATGCGGGCGGTCAGGTCGGCCAGATCGGCCTCGATCGGGCCGATGCGCGGCAGCACGCCGCGCGCCACCGGCAGCGCCAGCAGCGCCATCACGCGGTAGGTCTCGATCTCCAGCAGGCGCTGCACGACGCGGCCCGCCTGGTTGGGCGTCATCGCATGGTCGGCGATCAGGATGCGCGAGAAGCCGTCGCCGTGGATGCGGAAGTCGGTCCAGGCCGTCGCCGCCCGCCCGGAGATCCGCGTCCCGATGTAGCTCGGCGAGCCGAACATCGCCGCCAGCATGTTGGCGGAAGGCTCCGGCGATTCGGCGTCGAGCACGGCGACATGGACGCCGACCATCAGCTCGCCCGGCAGTCCGGCCAGCCACTCCTTGGGCACCGCGTTCAGCGCCGGCTCCAGGAAGGGATCGACCAGCACGCCCGCCGGGGCGGCGGCGTTGGGGCGGAAGATGGTCCAGGTGGAGAATTCGGTGTGCCGCTCCCACTTCAGGCGGAAGCTGCCGAAGGAGCCGCTGTAATGGGTGGCCCCGGCGGGCGGGCGCGGCACGCCGGCCCAGTCGCACAGCTTCTCCAGATGCAGCCGGTCGGCCTCCGACGCGCCCTCCCCCGACAGCATCGCCAGCATGGTGGCGCGGACCGGTGTGGACAGGACCTCCGGCGGGCGGGTGTGCACCTCGTTGGTCAGGGTGACGCGCAGGGCGTGGTTCTTCAGGGGGTGGGCCAGGGAGCGCGCGTCTCCGTTGCCGGTGCGGCCCATCGCCAGCGCGTCGTCGGTCATCGCGGCCATTCCCCTTCAAGCCCCCTTTGCCCACGGACGACGAGCCTTGCCGGACGGGCCGCACGTCGCCACACTATAAGTCTGATCTTAGACCACATCGCGGGTGCGGGTGCGAGAGCGCCGGTGCCGCATCGTTGTCCTACGATAGACCGATACCCCGGAGTCCCCATGAGCGCGCTTGCCGTCACCGACGATCTGTTCTTCAACCGCGCCGGCCTGGACCGTTCCCGTGTCGAGGGGGTGGTGGCCGACGCGCTGCGGGGGGCGGACGACGGCGAACTGTATCTGGAATATTCGCAGAGCGAATCGCTGGGCTGGGATGACGGCAAGCTGAAGGCGGCGAGCTTCGACACCACCCAGGGCTTCGGCCTGCGCGCCATCGCCGACGAGGCGACCGGCTTCGCCCACGCCTCCAGCCTGTCCGAGGACGCCATCCGCCGCGCCGCCGCGACGGTGCGCGCCGTCCAGGCCGGGCACGCCGGCACCATCGCCGAACCGCCCGCCGGCACCAACCGCGCGCTCTACATCCCCGACAACCCCCTGCCCCTGGTCCCCTTCGAGGCCAAGGTGAAGCTTCTGGCGGAGATCGACGCCTACGCCCGCGCCAAGGACCCGCGGGTGCGGCAGGTCTCCTGCTCGATCAGCGGCGAGTGGCAGGCGGTGCAGATCATCCGCGCCGACGGCGTGCGGGTGGCCGACCTGCGCCCGCTGGTCCGGCTGAACGTCTCCGTCGTGGTGGCCGAGGGCGACCGCATGGAGACGGGCGGCCACGGCGGCGGCGGGCGCGTCACCTATGAACACTACATGCAGCCGGAGACGTGGCGCGCCTTCGTGGACGAGGCGCTGCGCTCGGCGCTCGTCAACCTGTCCTCGGTTCCCGCCCCGGCGGGTGAGATGACCGTGGTTCTCGGCAACGGCTGGCCGGGCATCCTGCTGCACGAGGCCATCGGCCACGGGCTGGAGGGCGACTTCAACCGCAAGAAGACGTCGGCCTTCGCCGGACTGATGGGCCAGCGCATCGCCGCGCCCGGCGTGACCATCGTGGACGACGGCACCATCGAGAACAGCCGCGGCTCGATCACCGTGGACGACGAGGGCACCCCCGGCCAGTGCACGACGCTGATCGAGGACGGCATCCTGGTCGGCTACATGCAGGACCGCATGAACGCCCGGCTGATGGGGATGCGCCCGACCGGCAACGGACGGCGCCAGAGCTTCGCCTGCCACCCCATGCCGCGCATGACCAACACCGTGATGCGCCCCGGCGCCTACGAGCCGGAGGAGATCATCAAGTCGGTCAAGAAGGGCCTCTACGCCAAGAACTTCGGCGGCGGGCAGGTGGACATCACCAGCGGCAAGTTCGTCTTCTCCGCCAACGAGGCCTATCTGATCGAGGACGGCAAGCTCGGCCCGGCGGTGAAGGGCGCGACGCTGATCGGCAACGGCCCGGACAGCCTGACCCGCGTGTCGATGATCGGCAACGACACGAAGCTCGACCCCGGCGTCGGCACCTGCGGCAAGGACGGCCAGGGCGTTCCCGTGGGCGTCGGCCAGCCGACCCTGCGCCTGGACGGCCTGACCGTGGGCGGCACGGCGGCCTGATGTTTCCCTTCTCCCCCCTGGGGAGAAGGTCAGGATGAGGGGGGCGCCGAAGGCGCGCCACGCCGACTCATCCGGCGTCTTTCTTCGCCCTGCCGGGCGCATCGCCCCGCTCACCCAACCCTCTCCCCAAGGGGGAGAGGGCTTCAGCATCGGAGGTTTCGCCCGTGTCGTCCCTCGCGCTGGTTTCGACCTTCTGCCCCGACCGCGTCGGTCTCGTCTCCGCGGTCACCGGTCATCTCTTCGGGCTGGGGGCCAACCTGCGCGACGCGACCTTTGCGGTGATGGGCTCCGGGGCGGAGTTCTCGGCGGTCTGCGAACTCCCCGACGGTGTCCCGGTCGGGGAGGTGCAGGAGGGGCTGGCCAGCCTGCCCGAGCTGGCCGGCGCGCAGATCAAGGTCAC
Organism: Azospirillum brasilense; assembly: GCF_005222205.1. Taxonomy (NCBI): domain Bacteria; kingdom Pseudomonadati; phylum Pseudomonadota; class Alphaproteobacteria; order Rhodospirillales; family Azospirillaceae; genus Azospirillum; species Azospirillum brasilense. The sequence goes on from NZ_CP032345.1 coordinate 596,060, forward strand.
GCCCTTCGACTTCGATCCCAACCCCGGCCCGCTCGCCCGCATCACCCATCGCGTGGAGGTGTCGGGAGGCGACCAGCCCGGCCTGATCGCCCGCCTGTCGGAGATCTTCACCCAGTTCGAGGCGAACATCGTCCGGCTCGACGCCCAAACCCTGCCGGAGCGGGAGGGTGGTCATTACACCATCCGCTTCGCCGTCTCGATCCCGCCGGAGCGCTCCGGCACCTGCCTGTCGGCGGTCGCCAACACCGCGGAGACGATGGGCCTGACCTGCGTCGCCGAGGCGCTCTGACCCCTCTCCCCAGGGCGGGAGACGGTTTCTGGTTGCATTCATACGCATGAAAATGCCATGGATCGGGAATCTCTCCCGACAATCTCCACCATGGCGTGAATCGTGTTCTCCTCGTCCTGGCGCTGACCTTCGCCGCCCTGCCCGCACGGGCGGAGGGGCTTGAGCCCAGCCTGTCGGACTGGGGAGCCGCCGGACTGCTTCAGACACCAACGGCGCGCGGCCTGCCGGACGGCACCGTCACCGCCGGGCTGACCGCTCTCGGTGGCCTGCACCGTCACGTCTTCGCCGGGGCGCAGCTTCTGCCGGGCCTGGAGGCGACGCTGCGCGACAGCGCCTACCCGAGCTGGCACGGCCTCAGCGAGCCGGGGGTGGACGCCAAGCTGCGCCTGCTGCGCGAGGGGCCGTGGTGGCCGGCGCTGGCTGTCGGCGGACGCGACGTCACCGGCACCGGACTGGACCTGCCGGGGAAGGGCCGTTTCGCAGGGGAATATCTGGTCGCTTCGCGGCGCTGGTGGGAGGTCGATCTCAGCCTGGGCATCGGCTGGGGCGGGCTCGGCGATTACGGGCATCTCCGCAACCCGTTGCGCTTTCTCGGCGGGCGCTTCAAACGCGACCGCGATCCCCTCAACGCGTCCTCGCGCGGGCCGGAGGCGTGGTTCACCGGGGACCGTGCGGCCCTGTTCGGCGGCGTCGAATGGCACACGCCGCTGGAGGGGCTCAGCGTCAAGCTGGAATACAGCGCCGACAGCTTCCGCGCCCAACAGCAGGACGACCCCGCCTTCAAGCCCGGCCTGCCGCTGAACGCCGGTCTGGCCTACCGTCCCTGGAACTGGCTGGAGGTGGGGGCCGGGATCGAACAGGGATCGCGGGCCATGCTGCGCCTCGCCGCCCGCTTCGACCCGCGGAAGGACCCGGACTCCACCCTGCGCACGCCGCCGCCGGCGGTCGGCGCCCGCCCGGCCGCACCGGACGCCGCCCTGCCCGCCCCGGACGTCGCGGCCCTGGCCCGGCTTCACCGGCTGCCCGCACGCTCCGCACGGATCGACGGCGAGCGCGCCACCCTGTGGTTGGACCCGGCGGGCGCCGGCACCGCCCCGCTGGCGCGGGAGGTGGGGCGCGCCGCCCGCCTGCTGGCCGATGGCGCGCCGCCGGAGGTCGAATGGCTGACCGTCGCCACCGGCAGCGCCGGGCTGGACGGCACCGCCATCACGCTGTCGCGCCGCGCCGTCGAGCAGGCGGCCGGCCGGCGCGGCAGCCCCGAGGAGATCTGGCGCACCGCCCGCGTCGAGCGCTCCGCCGGCCCGCCGCCGGACTGGCCGGCACGGCTCGCCCTGACCGTCGTCCCAACGGTGGAAGCCAGCCTGTTCGAGCAGAGCGCCCCGCTGGTGCAGCGGACCTACGGCGACGCGGTCCTGACGGCGGAACCGTTGCGCGGGCTGGTTCTCAGCGGTGGGCTGCGGGTGAACGTCAGCCACAACCTCCACTTCCTCGACACCAACGCCATCCCGGCGGCGGAACCGGTGCGCAGCGACCTGCCGCGCTACGCCGACCGCCTCGCCGCGGTGGAGCGTCTGTACGCCGCATGGCTTGCCGCACCCTCCGAACGCTGGAGCACGCGCCTGTCCGTCGGCCATTTCGAGGAGATGTTTGGTGGCGTGGGAGCCGAAGCGCTGTACCGGCCCCTGACGGCGCGCTGGGCGCTCGGGCTCGACCTCAACCGCGTCTGGAAGCGCCCGCCCGACGACGTGCTGCGCCTCGCCCCGGAAAGCGGCCGGAACACCGGCCACGCCAGCCTCTATTGGGAGGCGCCGGGAGCCGCCACCACGGGGGTTCTGCGGCTGGGCCGCTATCTCGGCGGGGATTGGGGCGGCACGGTCGAACTGATGCGCGCCTTCGACGGCGGCGTCCGCCTGTCCGCCCAGGTCACCTGGACCGAGGGTCCGGAAGGCGCGCAGAGCCGCTACGGCGGGCGGCTGGAACAGGGAATCGCGCTGACCGTGCCGTTCAGCCCCGGCGGCCCCTGGCCACCGGACGGACGGCTGGCGACCGCGGTGCGCACCCTTGGACGCGACGCGGGGCAACGGCTGCGCCAGCCATTGCCCCTGTACGACGCGTCGGTCACGGCGGGTTACGGCCGCCTGACCGGATCATGGCCGCAGCTGATGGAGTGAGCCGCGGCGGACCGGGGATCAGCGGATTTCTGAGATCGTGCCGGTGTTGGCGTCGAGCAGCACGGTGCTCCAGGTGCCGTTGGCCGACTGGGCCTCCGCCACATAGTTCTCACCCTGCTTGCGGAAGTCACGGACCGAGGTGAAGCCGGCGGCGCTGAAGTAGTTCAGCAGCGAGGTCTGCATCAGCTCCTTGCGGTTCTGGCCGCGCTCGGCGCGCCGGGCGGTGTTCGGGTCGACGTTCATGATGACCTGTCGATTTCCCTGCATGGTACCGGTGGCCGACCCGGTGGTCCCCATCGCGCCGCTGTTCGGCATGCTGTTGTTCATGTTCCCGGTCGAACCGTAGGTGCCGGGCGCCCCGTAGGTACCGGTGCTGCCGTAGGTGCCCGCGGTGCCGGCGCCGACGGTGGATTCGGCGCTGCCGCTGGTCACGCGGTCGGGCATGCGGCCGTCCGGCATCCGGTTCCGGGTCTGATCGTTCCACGGCTCGGCCCGCTCGTTGGGCAGGCTTTCCACCTGCGGGCTGGTGGTCGGCAGGCCCGACGGGCTGGAGCGCTCGTAGGGCACCTGAGGCGCGTTGTTCTGGTAGGTCTGGGCCATCGCGGCGGGGGCGGCGGCCAGGGTCGCGGCGAGAACGGCGAGGGACAGTTTGGCGTTCATGGCATCCTCTTCTCTCGATAGGGCGTCTCGCACCGGCAAGGCGGTGCTGCGCCTTTTCGCCCGCCCGGCCGGAACCAAGCAGGCTGGCGACCCCGACAACAGCGCTCATCGCCGGTTGTTGCGGTCAAGCCAGCGTTATCGGGATGAGCCTCCCCCTTTTGGAACCGACCCTACCCAAAAAAAGCTCTTTACCGAGGCGGGGTCCGGGAACCTTTCCGAGCGGTGCCGTGTTCTGCACAATACTGACACGCTCTTCACAGAGTAGGACCTTCAACAGACTGCGCGCCGGACGAGCCGTAACGCGCTTCGGACCGAGCGAGGGAGGTTAGGATGCTCTACTGGGCACTTGTTTTCTTCGTGATCGCGCTGATCGCCGGCGCACTCGGCTTTGGCGGGATTGCTTCAGCCTCTTCGGGCATTGCGCAAATCCTGTTCTTCCTTTTCCTGATCCTGTTCGCGGCGAGTTTGATTCTGGGCCTGGTCAGGCGCCGCTAGACCCAGCACCCGCCCGGAACCGTCCGGGCGGGCGTTTCCCGCAGCGCGCCCGTGCCTGGCCTTCCACGTCACGGATGGCCGGGCTCGCGAGTACCCCGAAAGCCTCTCGATGTTAGCCTCGCACCTGACCGGCAACGCCCCATACGGAGCGTTGCCGGTTTCTCTGTGCGTCCGGCGTGGGAGGAGACGAAACGAGGACCGGTCAGTCCTCGTCGGTCGGGCTGTGCCCTTCCATAAGCTGGCGCAGGGCGCGGCGTCCGCGCGACAGGCGCGACTTCACGGTGCCGATCGAGATGCCGAGGATGTCGGCAGCCTCACCGTAGGAGATGCCCTCCAGCCCGATCAGCAGGACCACCTCCCGCTGTTCGGTCGGCAACAGCCCGAGCGCGCGCTTCAGGTCGCGCAGCTCCAGCCGGACGAACTGCCCGCCATGGGCGGCGCCAATCGCCGCCTGCCCTTCCCCGTCGATGTCGACGACGGCCTGCCGGCGGCGGATGCCGTTGATGTGCAGGTTGCGCAGGATGGTGAAGAGCCAAGCGCGCAGATTGCTGCCGGGCCGCCAGAGATGCAGGCGCGACAAGGCGCGCTCCAGGCACTCCTGGACGAGATCGTCCGCCAGCGTGGCGTCGCGCACCATGGCGCGGGCGAAACGGCGCAGGCGGGGAATCTCCGCCTCGATCTGCGCGATGATCGCCGGATCGGGGGGCGTCAGCGGCGCCGCGGACGCTTCCACCGCCTCATCGGCGGCCGGATCGTCGGCTTCGACGCCCTCCTCGGCTTCGACCGCAACGTTCAACTCGTCCTCGTCCGCACGGCGGCTTCCCATCACCGGCTTGAGGGCGACGGGGTCAAGCGGCGCGGGGCTGCTTGCCGGACGGCGCAAGGAACTCGCGACGTGATTCGCCATCGGTGGAACGCTGCCTCCCTGTGTACCGAAAGATGTCCCGATCATTCCGGGCGCGTCTGAGAACGCCCGAACCATCGCTCCGGCCCCCGCCTTCCGCCAAATGCGCGCGGGGCATAACCGGATTCTCCAACGACAATCGTCGGTCCATCAGTACGTAATGGCGCGCCACAGGGGCTGCCAGTTGGGAAAAAGGCTAAGCCCCTTAACAATTTGGCGAGATTACCCCTAAATGCCATGAATCGTCCGATTGCTCCCGTAGCATTCGATCGGGGATGAGGTATCGTCTCCGGACATACGGGAGGCTTCATGACTTTGCTCAAAAGGAAAAGGCCGGCTGGCTTTCACCAACCGACCTCAAATCTCCTTTGCGGGATAGCCATGTCTATGGCCAACGATGAATTCGCTCATTCATCCATCCGCAGATCCGCTGCCAGCGGTTCTTCTTCTCTGTATAGGCGGCGTTTCCGTCCCTTAGCGGAAGTCTTATTTCATTGTGTTCCGCTTCCTCTCTGGGCCGGAACCATATCGCATTACGTCTTTCGCGGACAGCCGGACGTTGGCGCTAAGGCAGCGATCTTCCCGCATACGCCGAAAGACCGGCCGGCCTCACCAATCGGCGGAAAGCGCGTCGAAGCGGCGAAACGAGCGGCGGCCCTCGCCGCCGGCGGGCTGATCGCGTCCTTTCTGACGGCCTCGCCGGCCATGGCCCAGGACGCATCCGCCCAACCGGCTGTGCAGACGGCCGCGGCCCAGCCCCCCGTCTTCCAGAACACCGGCGAGCGCACGATCCGCGCGCTGGAGGCGCTCGCCAGCAAGGGCAGCGCCCGCGCCCAGTACGAGCTGGCCATGCGCTACGAGGTCGGCAAAGGCGTGAACCGGGACGAGCGGATGGCCCTCTCCCTCTATTGCCGGGCCGCCCGCCAGGACTACGCGGAGGCGGCCTACCGCGCCGGGCGGATGCATCTGGCCGGGCGTGGCGCGGTGTCGAAGGACGAGGAGCTTGGCCGCTCCTGGCTGCGCCGCGCCGCCCTGCTGGGCAACGAGGACGCCGCGCAGATGGTCAAGCCGGCCAGCGCCTCAGGCAAGAGCGCGGCGGGCAAGGCGCCCGACCGCTGCGAACCGCCGAGCGTGCGCTGGGGCGTGATCCGCATGCCGCCCAAGGAAATCCGCGCCATGGTCACCAAGATGGCCCCCAGCTACGGACTCGACCCCGATCTGGTGCTGGCGGTGATCGCCGTGGAGTCCGGCTATCGCGTGGATGTGGTGTCGGAAAAGAACGCCATGGGGCTGATGCAGCTCATCCCCGAAACGGCGGAGCGATTCGGCGTGACCAAGCCCTTCGACCCCGAGCAGAACCTGCGCGGCGGCATGAAGTACCTGCGCTGGCTGCTGGCCTACTTCGACGGCAACGTGACGCTGGCGCTGGCCGGCTACAACGCGGGCGAAGGGGCGGTGGTCCAGTACAAGGGCGTCCCGCCCTACCGCGAGACGCAGGACTATGTGGTCAAGGTCCACAGCGTCTACCCGCGCCGCGTCCACCCCCACGATTCCAGCGTGGTGCGCTCCGCCGGCCTGCCCGCCGCCAAGCAGGAGGAGGTCGCCGAGCTGAGCGTCTCCCGCTCCGGCGGCGCTTCGAAACGCTGACGCCGCCCGCCTCTTCCGCGCTCAATTCGGCGGCCCCGCCCGGCGATTTCCCGTATGATCGGGCATCGCCGACAGCGGGGACCACCGATGAGCAGCGCGGACGGAACGAACTCCGACAAGCATTACTGGCACCAGTACGTCGACACCTACCGTCAGGCCTTCCAGACGCTGGGGCCGGTGCGGATCATCCTGGAATACGGGGTGTTCCGGGGCGATTCGATCCGCTGGCTGCGCTCCCAGTTCTCGGACGCCTTCATCATCGGCGCCGACATCCTGGAGCCGCAGCCGGACTGGCCGCAGGACGAGCGCATCCAGTATGTGCGGTTCGACCAGAACGATCCCGACCACATCGGGCGCAGCCTGCGGGCCAACGGCATCAAATTCGATCTCATCATCGAGGACGGCAGCCACATCCCCCAGCATCAGGCCTGGTGCCTGACCCAGTCCCTGCCCCACCTGCGCAGCGGCGGTCTGTACATTCTGGAGGACATCCACACCTCCCACCCGGAGCACAGCCTGTACCGGGCCTATTGCGCCGATTACCCCCGGCCGCCGGCCACCAGCCTTCAGGTGCTCCTCGCCCTCCAGCACATCCGGTCGACGGGGCAGCCGCTGAGCGACGCCATGGCGGCGAATCTGGCCTCCCAGGATTTCTTCACGGCGGACGAGGTGAAGGCGCTGCACGCGGACATCGCCGGGATCGAGCTGTACCGGCGCACCCGCCTGCCCCTGCGCTGCTACAAATGCGGCGGCAGCGATTACGACTACGCGGCGCTGGCCTGCCGCTGCGGCGTTCCGCTTTACGAGACCGCGGACTCCATGTCCTTCCTGATCCGCAAGACCTGACGGGAGGGCGTACCGGAACGGCGCCGGTGCAAGGCGCCAAAACGACGCAAGGCCCCAAAACGACGACGGCCCGCCGAAAGGCGGGCCGTGGATCGTTGATGCCGGAAAGGATGGCGTCCCCTAGGGGATTCGAACCCCTGTTACCGCCGTGAGAGGGCGGTGTCCTAGGCCTCTAGACGAAGGGGACCTTCATCGGGCGATGCTCGGTTGCCAGCCGAACGAAAGTGGCGTCCCCTAGGGGATTCGAACCCCTGTTACCGCCGTGAGAGGGCGGTGTCCTAGGCCTCTAGACGAAGGGGACAGTCTTTCGTCGTCTGACGACGTGGCGTCGTCGGCGTGGCGGGTTTTTAGCGAACCCACCCTGCCCGATCAAGCCTTTTCTGACAGATCTTTGGCGATTTTCAGAAAAGAGTTCACGACGGCCTGCGGCGTGTCGAAGGCGGTGACCAGACGCAGCAGCCCCCCCTCCCAGCGGTAGAAGCGGTAGCCCGCCGCCTCCAACCCGTCGGCCAGCGCGGCGGGGAGACGCACGAAGATCTCGTTGGCCTCCACCGGATAAGCCAGCTCCGCCCCCGGCAGGGCGGCGAGGCCCTGCGACAGCCGGTCGGCCATGGCGTTGGCGTGGCGGGCCAGCCGCAGCCACAGATCGTCGGCCAGCCAGGCGTCGAGCTGCGCCGACAGGAAGCGGCCCTTGGACACCAGATGCCCGGCCCGCTTGCGCAGAAACCCGAAATCCTCGGCCAGCGCCGGGTTGAAGAACACCACGGCCTCCGCGGCGAGGCAGCCGCCCTTGGTGCCGCCCAGCGACAGCACGTCCACCCCGGCCTTCCAGGTCACCTCCGCCGGGGCGCAGCCCAGCCGGGCCACCGCGTTGGCGAAGCGGGCACCGTCCATGTGCACCGCCATGCCGTGGGCGTGGGCGACGTCGGACAGGGCCGCCACCTCCTGCGGCCGGTAGACCGTCCCGGCCTCGGTCGCCTGCGTCAGGCTGAGGGCGGCGGGCTGCACCCGGTGCACCACGCCGATGCCCGCCCCGGCCAGCGCCGCGGTCAGGGCCGTGGGGGTCAGCTTGCCGCCCTCCCCCGCCAGCGGCACCAGCTTGGCCCCGCCGGTGGCCATCTCCGGAGCGCCGCACTCGTCGACGTGGATGTGGCTCTCCTGGTGGCAGTAGACCGCGCCGTAGGGTGGCACCAGCGCCGACAGGGCCAGCGCGTTGGCCGCCGTCCCGGTGGCGACCGGGAACACCGTCACCTCGGCCTCGAAGAGGGCCGACAGGCGGCGGGTCACGCTGGCGGTCCAGGGGTCCTGCCCATAGGGGTCGGCGGACCCGACTGCGGCCGCGGCCAGGGCGTTGACCACCTCCGGCGCGGCGCCGGCCACATTGTCGCTGCGGAAATCGTGCACAAAGGCGTTGGTCATGGCGCGGCGGCTCCGGCGGTGACGGTCACGGCGATGGCGCCGGTGCGCGGGTCCATCACATAAAGACGGTCCGCGGCGTCCGGTATGGTGACGCGGAAGACGACGCGGTTGCCCACCGCCACCGGGTCGCCCAGGCGCGCGCCCGCCGGCAGGCCCAGCGTGATCTCCTCCGTCCGGCCCGCCGGGGGAGCGGCCCGTTCGGTCTCCGCGGCGGCCCGGCGCTCCGGATCGCTGATGCGCTTGTAGAGTTCGACGCCGAGGATCGCGAAGCCGGCGATGATCATCACGCCCATGATGACGACGAGTGCCTTGAGGAACTGCACGGTTTGGGGTCCACTCTCGCGCGAATGTGAGGAGTTTTGCCGAACGATGCCCGAACGCACCGAATTCGACGACGATGAGGACGAATACACCGGAACGGAGGACGGCGAAACCGGCGAAGGCACGCGGCAGCGCTGGACCGTTCCGGAGGAGGCCGGCGGCCAGCGGCTCGACAAGGCCCTGGCCACCGGGCTTCCCGGCCTGTCGCGGTCGCGCGTGCAGGCTCTGCTGGAGAAGGGCTGCGTGCAGGACGGCGGCGGGCGGACGGTCACCGACCCGTCGATGAAGGTCAAGCCCGGACAAACTTTCGACGTTTTCATCCCCGAAGCTGAACCTGCACAGCCCGAGGCCCAGGACATTCCCCTGGACGTGGTCTATGAGGATGAGGACGTGTTGGTGATCGACAAGCCCGCGGGCATGGTGGTCCACCCCGCCGCCGGCAATCCGGACGGCACGCTGGTCAACGCGCTGCTCGCCCATTGCGGCGACAGCCTGTCGGGCATCGGCGGCGTGCGGCGTCCGGGGATCGTCCATCGCCTCGACAAGGACACCAGCGGCCTGATGGTCGTCGCCAAGAACGACCGCGCGCACCACGCGCTGACGGAGCAGTTCTCCGGCCGTACGCTCAGCCGCACCTACCAGGCGCTGGTCTGGGGGGTCCCCTCCCCGCGCGAGGGCCGGATCGAGGGCAACATCGGGCGCAGCAGCAGCGACCGCAAGAAGATGGCTGTGGTCACCGGCGGCGGCAAGCACGCGGCCACCCGCTACCGCGTCGTCCGCTCCTTCGGCACCGCGCTGGCGCTGGTCGAATGCACGCTGGAGACCGGGCGCACCCACCAGATCCGCGTGCACATGGCCCACATCGGCCACCCCATCGTGGGCGACCCGCTCTACGGCAAGGGGCGTGCCGGCCGCGCCGGCGGCAAGCACGCCTCTGCCCTGCCGGAACCCGATCGCGAGCGGTTTGTTGGCTTTCCACGGCAGGCGTTGCACGCCGTGGGATTGACCTTCCGCCATCCCGCAACAGGGGAGACGGTGCGCTTCCAGGCGCCGCTACCCACGGATATTAAAGATTTGTCAGATTTCTTAGAATCGCTGTAATCCACTATACCCGCGCGCAGAAGTCGGTTATTCTTCGCGTCAACAGCCGCCCACGCTCACGCTTGCATCCGGGACCATCCCCGGCGGATCGAACGGGCAAGCGGACGGCGAGGCGGCGCAGAACAGTGAACGGCCGTGTGCCCGTGAGAAGGCACGAACAACAGCCGTCGGAGAGGGTCCAACATGGCGACGATATCCAGCGTTCCGGTCATCAGTTCCGAAAGCAACCTCTCGCGCTACCTCCAGGAAATCCGCAAGTTCCCCATGCTCGCGGCGGAGGAGGAGTACATGCTGGCCAAGCGCTGGCAGGAGATCGAGGATTCGGACGCCGCGCACAAGCTGGTGACCAGCCATCTGCGGCTCGTGGCGAAGATCGCCATGGGCTACCGCGGCTACGGCCTGCCGCTGTCGGAGCTGATCTCCGAGGGCAACGTGGGCATGATGCAGGCGGTGAAGCGGTTCGACCCCGACCGCGGCTTCCGGCTGGCGACCTACGCCATGTGGTGGATTCGCGCCGCCATCCAGGAATACATCCTGCACAGCTGGTCGCTGGTGAAGATGGGCACCACGGCGGCCCAGAAGAAGCTGTTCTTCAACCTGCGCCGCCTCAAGGGCCAGATGCAGGCCATCGAGGAAGGCGACATGTCGCCCGAGCAGGTGCGCCACATCGCCACGACGCTCGACGTGCCGGAGCAGGACGTCGTCAACATGAACCGCCGCCTGGGCGCCCCCGACCATTCGCTGAACGCGCCGCTGCGCGCCGACAGCGAGGGCGAGTGGCAGGACTGGCTGGTCGACGAGACGGCGAACCAGGAAATCTCCCTGGCCGAGAATGAGGAGCTGGGCAAGCGGCGCAAGCTGCTGACCGCCGCCATGGAGAACCTGAACGAGCGCGAGCGCGACATCCTGGTGGAGCGCCGCCTGCGCGACAACCCGACCACGCTGGAGGACCTCTCGCAGAAGTACGGCATCAGCCGCGAGCGCGTCCGCCAGATCGAGGTGCGCGCCTTCGAGAAGCTCCAGAAGGCCATCCGCAACGCCGCGGTGGAGCAGAAGCTGGCCGGGTGACGGTCTCCTCTTAACCCTCTCCCCTCCGGGGAGAGGGGATATCGGAAGCGATCGGGTGGTACCCTCACGCCCCGGCGGGCTCGGCCAGCTGGTCGTGCTCGTCCGGCGACAGGCCGCCCGCCTCGTCGAACAGGTCGCCGGCGACCTCCGGCCCCCATTCCTGGACGAGCCCGACCTTCACGTCCTTCAGCGCGCTCACCCGCTTCTCGGCGCGCATCACCTCGAAATTCGCCACCATCGGCGGAATCCCGAAATAGAGCGCCCAGCCGATCGCCGCGGCGCCGTACATCACCAGCCAGGCCAGCGGGTCCATGAAGATCTTGCCGGCGGCGCCGATCGTGTGGTTGTGCTTCCACAGCTCGATGGCGTAGGGCATGCAGCCGCAGAAATTCAGCCCGCCGACGGTGATCGGCGCCGACTTCTCCGGATCCCGGTCGGTGACGTAGGCGACGATGGTCGGGATCATGCCGATGCCGAACAGGATGGAGGTGGGCAGCACCACCAGACCCGCCGGGATGATCAGCAGGATCAGCGTCAGCATGCTGCCCTTGCGCTTCTTCTTCTTTCCGCCGCTCTTGCCGCCGCGCGCCATGGGTGCCACCCGATCCTTGGTTTGAAGGCCGCCGTCAGAAGGCGAAGAAGAGGATGATGCCGCCGACCAGGATGGTCGACAGCAGGCTCGACACGATGGCCGCCACCTGCCGCCCGGACGATTCGATGATGCTGTTCCGGTCGCCGATGCTCTGCCGCAGCTTGTTGATCTCGGCGTCGGCCTCGCGGTAGGCGATCTGGGCGGCCTCGAACTCCAGCTTGTCGCGGCGCAGCGCCTCCGGATCGTCGACGATCTTCAGCAGATCGCCGAGGCGCCCGTTGTGGGCCGCGGAGTCGGCCTGCTTGCGCACGTTGTCCTGGTGCGGCCGGCTGTGGAAGCGGCGGAAGGCCGGATCGAGCAGTGACACCACCCAGGCGGCGAGGTGCGACAGCCCGTCGGTGCCGGTCCGCGCCTGCACGTCGGCCAGGATGGTCAGCATGGCGATCACCCGGCGCATCGGCTCGATGCTGGAGCCGAGCTGGGTGTAGAGCATCTCGTCGGTCCGCCGGTGCCGCACCGCCAGAAAGGCGGCGATGTGGCGGTCGATGGGATCTTTGTGCCGCTCGCTCCCCGCCCCCATCCAGTCGAGCGCGCGCAGCAGCTCCGCCGGGTTGGTCGGCATCTGCTTGGCAACCAGCGGACTGATGCAGGGCATGGTCGGGTTCATCTCGTAGAGCACGCGCTCCACCCCCAGCCCGTGGCCCGTGCGGTCCAGCAGCCCGCGGACCTGATCGAAGTTCTGCACCATCGGCACGAACTCCGGCCGGAAGTCGCTCTGCACGCTCACCCAGAACATGGGAAGCTGGTTGGCCAGCACCTCGGCGGAGGGCTGGGGCGACTCGCCGCGCAGGAAGGCGTCGGCCAGCATGGTGCCGATGCCGTCGGGCATCATCGCCTTGCCGCGGTAGCGGATGGGCGCCGCGGGGTCCAGCGCCATGCAGACCCGCGACACCAGCCGTTCGGCCATGCTGCCGCCCTTGCCGGTGGTCGAGGCGGTCTGCACCGCGTTCGCCACCGCCTCGGCCCGCGCGTCGTCGCCCATGGAGCGGCGCAGCCACTTGTCCAGCTCGCCGCCCTCGATGACCGTGGCGGCGGGCGCCACATGGCGCGCGAAGGCGCGGGCCAGCGTCCGGCAATGCCAGTAATCCTGCCCCTGGAACTCCAGCGGCCGCGCGGCGCGGCGCGGCACCTGCGGCTGCTTCGGGCTGAGGCGGCGGCCGGCGACCCAGAGGTCGAGGTCCTGGAGCGTCCAGCGCTGCTTGGGATCGTCCACCAGCAGGCCGCGGATCACCTCGCTGATGGCCAGCGGCAGGCGCATCTGGCCGACCAGCGCCGGGTAGGACCCGCGCTCGATCTTGGCCTGGAGGATCGCCTCGTCCTCAAGGGTCGCCACCGGGTTGCGGCCCAGCAGCAGGAGCAGCAGCGTGACGCCGAGCGAATAGAGGTCGTCGGCCATGGTGCCGGAGCCGCGCCCGGCCGGGGAGGCCATGCCCCGCTCCACCGTTTCCAGCAGGACCGGCTGGCCGTAGCCCGGCGGGGTGGACAGGCATTCGCCCAGCATCAGGCTGCTGGAGGCCAGATCGCGGTAGTAGAGGTTGGTCGGCCGGATCGCGCCATGGACCACGCCGCGGCTCGACAGCTCCTTCAGCGCCGCGACCAGCGGGTGGATGATCTGGCGGGTCAGATGGTCTTCGGGGATCGGGTCCGTGGCCTCGGTCAGGCTGTTCATCAGCCGCTTGCCCGCCGGACGCTCGAAGATCATGCAGAGGCGGCGCCCCTGGCTCGCCGGCCAGTCCACCATGCCCCAGTCGAGCAGGCGCATGTGGGCCTGGTTGTCGAGACTGGCAATGGTGGCGGCGATGTCGGTGCGGGCCAGCGTGGCGCCGTGGCCAATGATGGCGAAGGCTTCGGACCGCTTGTCACGCAGCGGCTTGGCCGTGTAGGCGTTGCCGCCGATGGTGTTGAGGGCGGCGAGCGGCGCGTTGGGGTGGATTTCGTACCGCTCGGCCAGCTTGACCGGCTCGGCGTTCGCCATCATCCGATCCGCGGCGGCTGCGGTCATGGCATCGGATGGCATGGCGTTCGAATCCCCGGAGCCTGCGAGCGTGTGCCAGCCTTAGTCGCTCGAAAAGGGCAAACAAATTGTTAACGCGGGGGAAGTGGTCGCATCGGGCCCCCTCCCCGGCCCTCCCCCGCTGACGCGGGAGAGGGAGATCAGTCCCCTCCCTCACCGAAGGTGGGGGAGGGTCAGGGAGGGGGCCTGAGGCCTAGACCGTCACCTCAATCCTGGAACGGGTCGTTCATCAGGATGGTGTCGTCGCGCTCCGGGCTGGTGGACAGCAGGGCCACCGGAGCCTGGATCAGCTCTTCCACATGACGGACGTACTTCACCGCCTGGGCCGGCAGCTCCGCCCAGGAGCGGGCGCCCTGGGTGCTGTCCTTCCAACCCTCGAAGGTCTCGTAGATCGGCTCGACGCGGGCCTGGGCGCCGGCGTTGGCCGGGAAGTAATCCAGCTCCTGCCCGTCCAGACGGTAGCCGACGCACACCTTGATCTCGTCGAAGCCGTCCAGCACGTCCAGCTTGGTCATGGCGATGCCGTCGATGCCGCCGGTCTTCACCGCCTGGCGCACCATCACGGCGTCGAACCAGCCGCAACGGCGCTTGCGGCCGGTGACCACGCCGAACTCCTTGCCGCGCTGGCCGATCAGCTCGCCGACGTCGTCGAACAGCTCGGTCGGGAACGGGCCGGAGCCGACGCGCGTCGTGTAGGCCTTGCAGATGCCCAGCACATAGCCGACGGCGCGCGGGCCCATGCCGCTGCCGGCGGCGGCGTTGCCGGCCACCGTGTTGGAGGAGGTGACGAAGGGATAGGTGCCGTGGTCGATGTCGAGCATCTGGCCCTGGGCGCCTTCGAACAGGATGCGCTTGCCGGCGCGGCGCAGCTCGTCCAGTGTCTTCCAGACGACCGAGGCGTAGGGCAGCACCTGCGGGGTGATCTCGCGCAGCGGGTCCAGCAGGTCCGCCGGCTTCATCTCCGCCGCACCCAGGCCGCGGAGCAGCAGGTTGTGGTGGGCCAGAAGGGCGTCCACCTTCTCCTTCAGGACCGCCTCGTCGCCGAGGTCGCACAGGCGGATGGCCCGGCGGGCCACCTTGTCCTCATAGGCCGGGCCGATGCCGCGGCCGGTCGTGCCGATCTTGCCGGCGCCGCGGGCCTCCTCGCGCGCCTTGTCGAGCGCGCTGTGGACCGGAAGGATCAGCGGAACGTTCTCGGCGACCTGGAGCGTGGCGGGGGACACGTCCACGCCCTGGCTCTTGATCGCCGTCACTTCGCGGATGAAGGCCCAGGGGTCGAAGACGACGCCGTTGCCGATGATCGACAGCTTGTTCGGCCGAACCACGCCCGAAGGCAGCAGGCTCAGCTTGTAGGTCACGCCGTTGATCACCAGCGTGTGGCCGGCGTTGTGACCGCCCTGGAAGCGCACCACCACGTCGGCCCGGCTGGACAGCCAGTCGACGATCTTGCCCTTGCCCTCGTCGCCCCACTGGGCGCCGACCACCGCCACGTTGGCCATGTGTGTCTCCGCAAAAAAAGAAGGCAGAAAGAAAACGTTGCCCATGCAAAGGCGCCCCCGCGGCGCGGGGGTCGCCACTCGTGAAGTCTCAAGTCAGCGGCGTGACCGTGCCGCCGTCCAGCCGGTGGCCGCAGTCCAGCCGCCGGGCCTCCGCCGCCGCGTCCGCCACGGGGGCCAGCCCCGCCACGGTGACCCAGCCCTCGGCGCGCAGCTTGCCCGCCGCGGCCCAGGAGGTGCCATGCGGCACATAAACGCGCTTGGCCGGCTCCGGTGCCGGAACGGCGCGCAGGAGCGTGTCCATGTAGAGGGTGAAACCGGTTCCCGGCTCGCCCTCCTCCTCCACGCCCGGACGCACACCGGCGCGGTAGCGGCCCCCCGCCCCCAGCTCGCCGCGCACATCGCGCGCGAACAGGGTGAAGCTCAGGCCGGTCTGGTACTCGAAGCCGCGGTGCTCCACCAGATCGATGGTGATCGTCAGATCCGGGCGCGCGGCGCGCAGCAGGCCCAGGGCGTCGGTCAGGCGGCGCCGGTCCTTCTCCGCCGTTTCCGGCAGCGGCAGCGCCGACAGCACCTCCATGGCGCGCTCCGCCGGGCCGGAGGCGGCCATCAGCGCGTGCAGCAGCGAGGCCGCCGGACCGCCGACCGCGGTCACCGCCGCCGCGTCCTTCTTGTCCAACGCTTCGCGCAGGCGGGCGGTTTCCTCCTCGCCCAGACCCAGGCCGCGGCAGACCCGCGCCACCATGGTCGGAACGCAGAGGTCCACCGACAGATGCCGCACCCCGACCCCTTCCAGGGCGTGGGCGGCGAGCAGGATCACCTCGGCGTCCGCCTCGGCCTCCAGCGGGCCGATCAGCTCGACGCCGACCTGGGTGATCTGCCGCTCGGGGCGGAGCTGCGAGCCCTTCACGCGCAGCACCGGCCCGGCGTAGCACAGCCGCACCGGGCGGGCGCCGTTCCTCAGGCGCGTCGTCGCGATGCGCACGATCTGCGGGGTGATGTCCGCGCGCACCGCCATCATGCGCTGCGACAGCGGGTCCATCAGCCGGAAGGTCTGCTTCGCCATGGCGGCGCCGGAGCCGGACAGCAGATTGTCCTCGAACTCGACCAGCGGCGGCTCGACGCGCTCATAGCCGTGGGCGGTGAAGTCCGCCAGCAGGCGCGCCACCGCCGCCGCTTCGTGCGCCGCTTCGGGCGGCAGCACGTCGTGCAGGCCGGCGGGCAACAGGGCGGAGCTCAGGGAATCAGCGGGCATGGCCTGCGTCGTCTCGTCGAATGGGTGGCAAACCGTCGGCATGGCGAGAGCCCGCACGTCCGGTGGGCATGCGGTGCTCGGGCATACGGAGCGGGTCAATACCCCACCCCGCCTTCCTCATGCAAACGGAAAAGCCCCGCAGCCCATGCCCGTCTCCCCTGCGCCGACCACAGGCGCCCACCCGGAAAGGTTCGAAACAGAATTGTATTCCAGCCGAATCTTTGTTGAGTTTGATGCGAAACCTCCGGCATCCTGTGTACGAACCGTGCCAGCAGCAGCGGGGAATGGCGCCATGGCACGCCCGTCCGCCAGTTACGAAGTGCAGATCTACCAGCAGGACCACTGGGTCCTCGAAGGCCGCTTCGACAGCGAGGCGGAGGCGCTGGCCTTCGGCCGCAAGGCGCTGTCCGGCGGCCGGATCGAGGGCATGCGGGTGGTGCGCGACTGGCGGCGCCCGGACGGACGCCATGTCGAGACGGAAGTCCATGTGGAGTTCCGTCAGGTCTCGCGGACCGTGGCCGCCGCCGCGATCGACGAGGCGCCGGGACTCTGCCTGACGCTCGACCATTGCTACGGCGTGCAGAGCCGGATGACGATGAACCGCGTCCTGCGCAACTACGTGGAGCGCGCGGTGGTCACCCCGACCGAGGTGCTGCACAACCACGCGGAGCTGGCGCGGCTTCTCAACACGGACAACCTCGTGCCCACCGCGGTCGGGCGGGTCGCGGCACTCCAGGCGGAGAAGGCCGGGACCGACGGGCGCGGGCGGCGCGACGCGCTGAACCTGCTTATGCACGAACTGACCGACCGGGCGCGCGCCGCCGCCGCGCGCAAGGACCTGCCGGCCATCGCCGCCACCGGCTTCCGCCCCATGTTCGACCGTCTGGATTCGAGCCTGCCGGCGGCGGAGCGCGACTTCCTCGCCCGCGTGGTGCTGTCGCGCGAGCTGGTGCAAATGCGCAACTGGCTGGCCAAGCTTGATTTTCTCGGCGAATTGGCGCGCGAGGACGGGGCCGCGGCGGACCGCCCGTTGGGGCTGCTCGACGGCGTGATCGCCGACGTCCTGGGTGCCCCCTCGGTCGCGCAGGAGCTTCTCGGCGTCCAGGGCAGCCTCGCGGAGGCGCTGTGCAACCTGATCGACCTGTCGCGGGGCCGCCTGTCCCCGGCCAAGCGGGCGGAGGACGACCGCGCCGTCCAGTTGAACGAGCTTCTCGCCTTCCATGACCTGGACCAGACGCGGCTGGTCATCCTGGATCTGGTGCGCCGGCAGTTGAAGGGCACGCAGCCCCTTTATCGCTCCGACCCGTCGCTGGAGATGGAGGCCTTCCAGGAGATCCTGAAGCGCACGCTCGGCCCCGACGGGCCGGTCGGTGGCGGGCCGATGGCCGAGGCGCTGGTCCTGCGCTACCTGCGCTTCCTGGAGGGCGGCGGGGCGCCGGGCCGCAAGCAGGCCATCGCGGAGGTGGCCGGCCGCATCCCCGACGCGCGGGATCGGGTGCGCTTCCTGCTGGCGCTCGCCGACTCCGACCTCGGCCATGGGCACGCCGGGGACATCGCCCGGCTGCTTCACGGGCTGACCGGCACCCCGGCGGGTTATGGCCGCTTCATCCACCCCCGCCTGCCGCCCCGCGACAATCTGGAAGCGCTGACCCTGCTCTACTGCCAGGCCGCCGAGTCGGCGCTGCCGGAGGAGGCGCGGACCCGCCTGACCGGCGACCTCGACGCGCTTCTGGTGGCCTACATCACCGAGGAGCGGGTGGTGGAGCGGCTGGACGATCCCGGCGACGCGCTGCGGCTGCGCGCGAACCGTCTGCTGCAGGTCTGCGCGCCGGGCATCCTGCGCAGCCGGCGTGCGCTGGAGATGGTCCGGCGCCGCGTGGTCGAGCATCTCCGCCAGCCGCAGTTCGACCGGAAATATGTGGAGGATCTGCCCGACGCGGCGGCGCAGCAGCGCGCCCTGCGGGAATTCTACCGCATGTTGGGAGAAGCCGGATTCGTCTGATCCGCCGCTTGGATGCGGATGGACAGCACCCGCCCCTTTGGATAATCAGCGCATCACATCGGGAAAAGACGGGGCGCCGCATCCGGCCCCCGCGGCGACGAAGGGCACAGCCTTGGGCAATGGCGTCGGCAATGGAATTGCGCTGGGACCGGTATTCCACATCATCGGCATCCTTCTGACCATCCTCGGGCTGGGCATGCTGGCACCGGCGCTGGCCGACGCCGCGGCGGGCAACAGCGACTGGACGGCCTTCGTCGGCTCCAGCGCGGCGACGCTGGCGGTCAGCGGCGGTATGGTGCTGGCGACGTCGAGCAAGGAGCACACGCGCTTCACCGTGAAGCAGCATTTCCTGCTGACCACGCTGTCCTGGTGCGTCCTGGCGGCCTTCGGCGCCCTGCCCTTCATGATCTCCGCCGCCCGCCTGTCCTTCACCGACGCCTATTACGAGGCGATGTCGGGCCTGTCCACCACCGGAGGCACGGTGATCGTCGGGCTGGACGACGCCCCGCCGGGGGTCCTGCTGTGGCGCTCGCTGCTGAACTGGTTCGGCGGCGTCGGCATCATCGTCATGGCGATCGCGGTGCTGCCCATCCTGCGGGTCGGCGGCATGCAGCTGTTCCGCACCGAATCCTCCGACAAGGGCGACAAGCCCTTCGCCACGGTGCAGGACACCGCCGGCGCCATCGCCATGACCTATCTGGCGCTGACCGTTCTGTCGGCGGTGGCCTACCACTTGGCGGGCATGACATGGTTCGACGCGATCAACCACGCCATGGCCTCCATCGCCACGGGCGGCTTCTCGACCAAGGACGCCTCGCTCGGCTGGTTCGACTCCCACGCGGTGCTGTGGGTGGCGACGTTCTCGATGATCTCCGGGGCCTTGCCGCTGACCTGGTACATCCGCCTTCTGCGCGGCCAGCGCAACGCGCCGGTCTTCGGTGACAGCCAGGTGAACGCGCTGCTGGCGATCCTCCTGGTGGCCGGCGTCGCCATGACGGTGTGGGCCTTCACCGTGGTCGGCCTGCCTTTCTGGGACGCGCTCAGCCATTCGGCGGTGAACGTCACCTCGATCATCACCGGGACCGGCTTCGTCTCCACCGACTATTCGACCTGGGGCAGCTTCGCCGTCGTCGCCTTTTTCTTCTTCTACTTCATCGGCGGCTGCACCGGATCGACGGCGGGGTCGATCAAGGTCTTCCGCTGGCAGGTGCTGGCCCTGTCGATGCTGAACCAGATGCAGCGGATGCTGAAGCCGAACCGCGTGCTGGTCCCGCTCTACCAGGGCAAGGTGCTGGACGAGGATGTGGTCGGCTCCGTCATCAACCTCGCCTTCGCCTTCATGGCGGCCTTCGGCATCCTGTCGCTGCTGGTCGCCGCGATGGGCGTGGACTATCTGAGCGCGGCCAGCGCCGTCGCCTCCGCGCTCGCCAACGCCGGGCCGGGGCTGGGGCCGGTGGTCGGCCCGTCGGGCACCATGGCCCCCCTGCCCGACGCCGCGAAATGGGTGCTGAGCTTCGCCATGCTGCTGGGCCGGCTGGAGGTCTTCACGGTGCTGGTGCTGATCCTGCCGAGCTTCTGGCGGGATTGAGCGGGCCATGAAAATGGCCGCGCCTGCGTGGCGCGGCCTTCCTTTTCGGCCCTGTACGACTCAGCGCCCGAAAGTCTCCGCCTTGACCGTGGCGAAGGCCCAGTCGAGCCAGGGCAGGACCGCCTCCATGTCCTCGTTCTCCACCGTGGCACCGCCCCACAGGCGCAGGCCCGGAGGGGCGTCGCGGTAGGAGCCGGCGTCGAAGGCGGCCTCCTCCTTCTCCAGAAGGGCGGCGAGCTTCTTGGCGAAGTCCGCCTGGGCCTCCGGCGTCAGGGCGGTCACCTCGGGGTCGATGAAACGCAGGCAGATCGAGGTGCAGGAGCGCGTCGCCGGATCGTCCGCCAGGAAGCCGGCCCAGGTCGAGGCCGCCACCCATTCCGAGACGATGCGCAGGTTCTGCTCCGACCGGCGGATGAGCTGGGTCAGGCCGCCGACGGACAGCGACCAGCGCAGCCCGTCGATGGCGTCCTCCACGCAGAGCATGGACGGCGTGTTGATGGTATCGCCGACAAAGATGCCCTCGATCAGCTTCCCGCCACTGGTCAGGCGGAAGATCTTGGGCAGCGGGCGGTCGGGCTGGAAGCTCTCCAGCCGGGCCACGGCGCGCGGGCTGAGCACCAGCATGCCGTGCGCGGCCTCGCCGCCCAGCACCTTCTGCCAGGACCAGGTGGCGACGTCGATCTTGCTCCACGGAATGTCCATGGCGAAGGCGGCGGAGGTCGCGTCGCAGATCGACAGACCCTGGCGGTCCGCCGGAATCCAGTCGCCGTCCGGCACCCGCACGCCCGACGTCGTGCCGTTCCAGGTGAACACCACGTCGCGGCTGAAATCGGCCTGCGACAGGTCCGGCAGTTCGCCGTAGGGGGCCTGGATGGTCCGCACGTCGGACATGCGGAGCTGCTTGGTGACGTCGGTCACCCACTCCTTGCCGAAGCTCTCCCAGGCCACCATCTCGACGCCGCGCTCACCCAGCAGGTTCCACAGCGCCATCTCCACCGCGCCGGTGTCGGAGGCCGGAACGATGCCGATGCGGTAGTCGCCGGGGATCGCCAGCACGGCGCGGGTCAGGTCGATGACCTCCTTCAGCTTCGCCTTGCCCGGCTTCGAGCGGTGGGAGCGGCCGAGCAGCGCGCCGTCCAGGGCGTCCAGCGACCAGCCGGGCCGCTTGGCGCAGGGGCCGGAGGAAAACAGCGGGTTCGACGGCCGGCGGGCGGGCTTCATGGACACTCTACTCCCCAAACCATGGGATTGCGGTATGGCCGGGGACGATAGGAGGTGCGCGAAGGCCCGTCAATCAGCCGCTCACGCGCAGCAGCGTCGCCTGGATGTGCCGGATGCCCGCCGCGTCGCAGATGTAGTAGCAGACCGCCACCCGCCCGTCCGCCAGAACGGTCGCCCAGGGATAGCCGACGTCGGGCGATGGCGCGTCGGCGCGGATCACGATCTCCGGTGCGGCCTCCAGCGTCTCCCGCCGGCAATCCCAGACGCGGGCGCGCACGCCGTAGGGCCGGTGGCGGTAACCGTAGACGACGAGCAGCCGCCCGTCCGGCAGCGGACAGGCGTCGTAGGGATGCCCGATGACCGCGTTTTCGATCCAGGGCGCCCAGCTTTCCCCGAGGTCGTGGGAGACGGAGGTGGCGAGGCGGTCGCCCAGCCCGGTGGTGCGGTGGAAGGCGACCAGCTGCCCGTCCGCGGTCAGGTGCAGGGCGGTCTCGCAGAAGCCGGCCCGTCCCGCCGGATCGCGCGCGATGGTGCTGCGCAGAGCCCAGCTTTCCCCCCGGTCGCGGGAGGCGAACAGATAGCTGGTGTAGGGGCCGCCGGTGTAGGTCGCCATCAGCAGCGTGCCGTCCGGCGCCTCCACCGCCCGCCCGCGCACCGCACCGCCCAGCATCGGGCGCAGGCCGGGCAGGATCGGCCCCTGGTCCGGCAGCTCCGGCAGGTAGCGGTGCGCCGACCAGTGCCGCCCGCCGTCGTCGCTGAGCCGGGTGCTGCCGCCCCAGAACAGGAAGAAGGTGCCCGACGTCCCGGCGTCGCCCAGCAGGTGGACGCCCTTCTCGCGCAGCCGCAGGCCGTGGCGCGCCGACATCGGGTACCAGCCGAAGCTGCCCAGGACGATCCGCCCCGAGCGCAGGACCAGCAGGCTGGGGTCCTGGTCGCCGGCCTCCGGGTCGGTGGGCAGCGGCTGCGGCGCGCCCTCCGGCTCGAAATCCGGGGTGAAGCGCTGGATCACGAGGTGGGAGCGCGAGTCCACATGGTCGACGCTGCTGAAGTCGCCGCTGCCCTCGGCAGGCTCCCCGTGCAGCCAGCGGTGATCGCGGGCGCGCCGGAAGGCCACCAGAACCCGCCCATCGGCCAGAGTCGCCGCGGAGGGAAAGGACGCGTAGAAGCGGCGGTCGCTGTAGACGACGCGATGCGAAAGACTGTCGAGCATACCCCTGGAATCCACCTTGCGCCCGCGGCATTGGGGGCGCGCGGCCAATGTCCGGTTGCCGGAATGAAGGATTCCTTTACGGTACGCGTGATCCCTTGCTAGTCACACCGCTTTCCGCAGCCCTGCCCGGCGAAGGTCATGACCGAAGTGAGCACCGAAGCGGCCGCCCCCGCGAACATTCCCTACGGCCGCCACCGCGACCGCAACGACCTGTCGCAGGTGCTCCCGCTGACCACACCCTTCTCGCTGCTGATCGACCCGTCGAACGGCTGCAACTTCCGCTGCGTCTTCTGCGCCACCGGCAACCCCGACCTGCTGAAGGAGGTCGGCCGGCCGCGCGGCGCCATGAAGTTCGACCTGTTCCGCAAGATCGCCGACGACATCGCCGCGTTCGACGCGCCGATCAAATCCGTCCACCTCTACAAGGACGGCGAGCCGCTGGTGAACACGCGGATCGAACACATGGTGCATCGTCTGAAGTCGCAGGGCCTCGCCCGCCATGTCGAGATGACCAGCAACGGCTCCCTGCTGACGCCGGAGCGGGCGGACGCCCTGCTGGCCGCCGGGCTGGACGCCATGCGCGTCTCCGTCTACGGGGCCAGCGACGCCATGTACAAGCGCATCACCCGGCGCTTCGACCGCTTCCAGACCATCGTCGACAACGTGGCCTATCTCTACCGCCGCAAGACCGAGCTGGGCCGCGACTTCCACCTCCACTGCAAGATCATCAACGTGGAACTGACGGAGGAGGAGCGGCAGAGCTTCATCGACACCTTCACGCCGATCGTCGACAGCCTGTTCGTCCACCCCCTGCACGGCGAAGCGCTGGCCGAGGAGAGCGCCTTCGCCGCCGCCCCGGACACCGCCCGCAAGGTCTGCTCCGAGCCCTTCCTGAAGCTGGCCATCAACTTCAACGGCGAGGTGTCGGTCTGCTGCGCCGACTGGCGCATGGGAACCATCGTCGGCAACGTCGCGGAGGAGTCGCTGCGCGACATCTGGAACGGCGAGCGGCTGCGCGATTTCCGGCTGAAGCATCTGGAGGGCCGGCGCGACGAGATCGAGGCCTGCCGCGGCTGCTCCTACGTCCAGACCCTGCCCGCCGACAACAACCTGGACGGCTTCGCGGCGGACCTCATCGCCAAGTACCGGGTTTAAGCGCCCAAAATACCGGCGTTTAGGGCCAGCGCTTCGCGCGCAGCGGCACCGCGCCGGAGCCCTCCCCCGCCGCCGTCCCGGACTCCTGCGGGTCCGGCTCCCGCGGCTCCGATTCGAGCGGCTCCGCCTCCAGCGGCCGGTCGGACAGCAGGTCCTTGATCGGCACGCCGAGGATCTCCTCCTGGTCGCGCTCCGCCTGCTCCAGCAGCTGGGCCGTGCGGTCCTGCCAGGGCAGCTCCAGCCCGCCCAGCCCGCGGACGGAGCCGCGCAGGCCGATGCCCAGCGCCTTCATCAGGTCGAACAGCGTGGCCTCGCTCAGGTCGCGGGTGACGACCCAGGCGTTGTGCGTGGTGTGGGCCACCCAATGGGCGTCGCGAAGCTGCTCCAGGATGCCGTCGATCAGCACCGTGCCGACCGGCACGCGCCCGACCAGCGTCCGCCGCCGCAGGCCGACGCCGAGCCGCGTGCCCTCCATAAGCTCGTGCAGGACGGCCAGCGCCAGCCCCAGCCGCTGGGCGGGCAGAAGCCCCTCCGGCCCGCCGCGGGTGATCTTGCCGGCCCGCCATTCGGGCAGCGAGGCGGTGATGACCGCGCCGAACAGCACGGTAGACCAGGCGATGTACAGCCAGAACAGGAAGATCGGCACGGTCGCCAGCGCGCCATAGATGGTCTGGTAGGCCGGGAACTCCTTCATGTACATGGCGAAGCCGGCCTTGGACGTCTCCAGCAGCAGCGAGGCCACCGCCCCGCCGCAGGCCGCGTCCATCCAGCCGACGTCCCGGTTCGGGATGATGACGTAGAGCAGCGTGCAGCCGACGAGCTGCAGCATAAAGGGCAGGATCGCCCCGATCCCCACCAACGGGTCGGCGAAGCCCTCCAGATGGGCGAACTGGAGCACCGCCCACAGGGTGCTGGACAGCGACAGGCTGGCGCCGGCGAACAGCGGGCTCAACGACACCACCGCCCAGAAGGACAGGATGCGGGTGACGTAGGAGCGCGGTTCGCGCACCCGCCAGACGGTGGCGAAGGAGCCCTCGATGGTCCAGATCAGCAGAACGGCGGAGATCGCCAGCCCGAGGATCCCGAACACCGGCATCTGCCCGGCGTTGGCCATGAAGGCCGCCAGATACTGCAGGATGGCGTCGCTGTTCTCCGGCACGAGATTCTTGAACAGCAGCGTCTGGATGCGCGACTGCAGCGCGTTGAAGGCGGGAAAGGCGGAAAAGATCGCGAAGCCGATGGTCATCAGCGGCACCAGCGCCAGCAGCGAGGTGTAGGTCAGCGAGGCCGCGGTCTGGAAACAGTTGTCGTTGTAGAAGCGCATGGAGGAATAGGCGATGAAGCCGCCGATTTCCCGAACGCGCACAAAGGGGTTCCAGGCCCCTTTCGAAGTGCCTTCGGTTTCAGCCACAGGACGCCTCCCGCCTTGGTTTGACCGGGCCGGTCTTTCGTGTAGGATGCGGCCCACTTTTCAAAGCATACTCTGGATGCACGAGGTACGGATGTCCAACCCGAAGCCGCTCATGGACGGCAAGCGCGGCCTGATCATGGGCGTGGCGAACGATCGTTCGATCGCCTGGGGAATTGCCTCCACGCTGGCGCAGCACGGCGCCGAGCTGGCCTTCACCTATCAGGGCGACGCGCTGCTGAAGCGCGTGAAGCCGCTGGCCGAACAGGTCAAGGCCCCGCTGCTGCTGCCCTGCGACGTCACCGACGAGGCCAGCGTCGACGCGACCTTCGCCGCCATCGAGAAGGAATGGGGCAAGCTGGACTTCCTGGTTCATGCGATCGCTTTTTCCGACAAGAACGAGCTGGACGGCCTCTATCTCGACACGACGCGGGCCAACTTCCTGCGCACCATGGACATCTCCTGCTACTCCTTCACCGCGGTGGCGCAGCGCGCCGTTCCGCTGATGAAGGACGGCGGCAGCCTGCTCACCCTCTCCTACTACGGCGCCGAGCGCGTGATGCCCCACTACAACGTGATGGGCGTCGCCAAAGCCGCGCTGGAGGCGAGCGTGCGTTACCTGGCCGTCGATTTGGGCGGTCGGGACATCCGCGTCAATGCCATCTCCGCCGGTCCGATCAAGACGCTGGCCGCCAGCGGCATCGGCGACTTCCGCTATATTCTGAAGTGGAACGAGCTGAACGCCCCGCTGAAGCGCAACGTCACCATCGGCGAGGTCGGCGGCGCCGGCCTGTTCCTGCTGAGCGATCTCGGCACCGGCGTGACCGGCGAGGTCATGCACGTCGACTCCGGCTATCACACGGTCGGCATGGTCGCGGTGGACGCGGCGGCCGAGGTGTCGCAGCTCCTGGGGTCGCTGGGCGGCGCCGGCAAGCCCGCCTGATCCCAGGCCTATGGCGACGGCGGGCGCGTCCGGTTCGTTCCGGAACGCCCGCCGGAAACGCCCTTACCCCATTTGAGACATTTTTTACCGAACGTCGTATTACCTACTTTTGCGCACCGCAGCAGACCGCTATTCTTCACGCCTACGGAAGGTTGCGGAAGGTGACGGTCGGATGCGTGCACGGCGGCAATCGGATTCGGTGTCCCCGATTCTGGAGCAGATTCTCTACGGCGGCTCCAGCGTCTCGATGAACTTGATCACCATCACCCGCGACATTCCCGAAGAAAACCTCCTGTTCCGCGCCCGCGGGTTGAACAAGGCCATTCTCTTCAAGTATCCGAATTTCGACGAGGACGCCGACGACTACGCCAGCCCGATCGCCGACGAGGGTGAGGACGGCGACGCCGCATCGCGGCCGGTCGAAACCGGCATCTACATTCCGCACAGCGTCGAACACACCGAAGCGGGCGGACTCGCCATCTACCTGCGCGCCCGCAACAGCAACCTCCTGCTGGCCGAACAGTTCGGCATCGGCGAGGCCAACAGCGAGGCCGCGGCCGCGGACCTGCGAACCCTCACCCTGATCGACAGCGTGCCCTCGCTGGACGCCTTCCTGCTGAAGGCCTGTTTCGAAGGCGAGAAGGTTCCGGTGGACAAGCGTCACTGGGCGATCAGCGACACCGAGGACCAGCAGCTCCGCCGCCTGATCCGGGCGCGCATCGAACCCATCGTGCGCAAGGCCATCGACGGCGGCGGCAACGGTGCCCAGAGCATCGAACGCTTCCTGGAGGCGATCTGGAATCCGGAGCTTGAAGAGGCCGGCCTGTTCGTCTCGGCCTTCGGCATCGACCGCAGCGAAGCGGACCAGATCTTCAGCGCCTGGAAGGGCACGACCTTCTACGAGTACCAGCTTCGCCGCATCGCGCCGCGGGCGCGGATCATCCTGAACTGGCTGAAGTCGCGGGAATGCATCCCGGTCGATATCCGCATGCACAAGCCCTACGAGACCCAGCTTCTGATGCACATCGAAAAGGTGGGCAAGCTGCTGGAAACCACGCTGATGGACATCCGGCAGATTCTTGCCGATTATGAGGCGAGCTTCTCCGCCTTCATGGCCGGCCAGCCGGAACCCTTCCGCGACTATCTGCGCAAGATCCGCTCGCATTACTGGCTTCTCGGCTACTGCGTCTCCGCCTTGACCAGCGTGTCCCACCTGGACGCCCGCTGCATGAAGAACAACCCGCAACGCAAGCTCTACTTCGAAGCCACGCACAAGCTGCTGCGCCAGTTCGAGGTGGCACTCGACCGCCGGCGTGAGCAGAAGGGCGCTTTTTAAGCCCCTCGCGCTTGACGCGCCGGCCGAAACGCCGCAAGAAACGCGCTCCACCGCACGTCGTGCGGACAGATCGTGTCGCATCGGGAGTCCTCGCCATGGCCGGCAACAGCTTCGGAACGCTTTTCCGCTTCACCACCTGGGGCGAAAGCCATGGGCCGGCGATCGGCGTGGTGGTGGACGGCTGCCCGTCGCTGCTCTCCCTGACCGAGGCGGACATCCAGCCCTGGCTCGACAAGCGCCGCCCCGGCCAGTCGCGCTACACCACCCAGCGGCAGGAGCCGGATCAGGTCAAAATCCTCTCGGGCGTCTTCGAAGGCCAGACCACCGGCACGCCGCTCTCGCTGATGATCGAGAACACCGACCAGCGCTCCAAGGACTACAGCGAGATCGCGTCCAAGTTCCGGCCCGGCCACGCCGACTACACCTATTGGAAGAAATACGGCATCCGCGATTACCGCGGCGGCGGGCGCTCCTCGGCGCGCGAGACGGCCTGCCGCGTGGCGGCGGGTGCGGTGGCGCGCAAGGTGCTGGGCGACGGCGTGACCGTGCGTGGGGCGCTGGTGCAGATCGGCCCGCACAAGGTGGACCGCAGCCGCTGGGATTGGGAGGAGGTGGACAACAACCCCTTCTTCTGCCCCGACCCGCAGGCAGCCGCCGAATGGGCCGACTATCTGGACGGCATCCGCAAGAGCGGCTCGTCCATCGGCGCCGTGGTGGAGGTCGTGGCCTCCGGCCTGCCCGCCGGGCTCGGCGACCCGCTCTACGACAAGCTGGACGGCGATCTTGCCCGCGCCATGATGACGATCAACGCCGTGAAGGGCGTGGAGATCGGCAACGGCTTCGAGGCCGCCACCCTGACCGGTGAGCAGAACGCCGACGAGATGCGCGCCGGCCCCAACGGCGAGCCGGAGTTCCGCTCCAACTTGGCCGGCGGCATCCTCGGCGGCATCTCCACCGGGCAGGACGTCGTGGTGCGTTTCGCGGTGAAGCCGACCAGTTCCATCCTCACCCCGCGCCAGACGGTCGATCTGCAGGGCAAGGACACCGACATCCTGACCAAGGGCCGTCACGACCCTTGCGTCGGCATCCGGGCCGTCCCGGTCGGCGAGGCGATGATGGCCTGCGTGCTGGCCGACCATCTGCTGCGCCACCGCGCCTACGCGCGGGGCTGAGGCCGATGCGGGGACCGGGACGCAGGACGGGTGCGTGGCGTGGTGCCGTGATCGCGGGGGTTCTGCTGGTCGCCGCTCTCCCAGCCATCGCCCAATCCCCGGCCTACCGCGAGCATGCGGAGACCTTCAAGGACTGGCGCCTCTACTGCCAGATCTGGAGCGAGCCGCGCCGCGTCGAATGCGAGCTGCTGTCCCGCCCCGGCAGCGACCGGCGATCGCGCCTCGTCTGGCTGCGCTCCAGCGAGCGCTGGCTGGAAGGGATGCGCTTCCGGCTGGACGAGCAGACGATGGACCTGTCGAAGATCGTCCGCGTCTGGGTGGACCGGGCGCTGTTCCGCCCCGAATACCCGTGCGAGCGCTTCGAGTGGGAGACCAACACCTGCGCGGTGGGCGATCCGGAGACCAACGCCAAGCTGGTCGAACGCCTGACTCCCGGCAAGGAGGTCTCCGCCGTCGGCTCCGCCCCGGCGGGCGGCAAGGCCGAGGTGCGCTTCTCCCTGACCGGCTTCAAGCCGGCGCTGGAGCGCATGGAGGAGATCCGCCGCGAGGCGGGAATCCGCTGGAAATAGCGGCGGCGCTCAGGCCGGATCGCCCTCGCTCTCCGGCTTGGCGTACTTCTTCTTGGCGCGGTCCAGCGAGGCGAGAAGCTGCTGGCCGGTCGCTCCGCCGTCACCGCTGATCCGTCCGGCCATCACCGCCTTGATGGCGTCCACATGGGCCTTCAGCAGCAGGCGCTCGTTGCCGGTGACGGCGGGAAAGCCGCCCAGCGTCGCCTCGTAGAGCGACTTGGCGATCCGGGTGATCAGCGGGTAGCCGAAGATCCCGCCCTGCCCGCGCATCTCGTGGGCGGAGCGGTTGATCTGCGCCATCAGCGCCGGCACCGCGATGGCGTCCGCGCCCAGCCGGTCGACGCGGCGGGCCAGTTCGTCCACCTCCCCGGCGATCCAGGTCGCGTAGTCGCCGGCCCGGTTCTGGATCTCCGCCTCCGCCGCCGCCAGCACCTCGTCGGGCAGGCTCGGCACGGGCTCCTTCGGCGCGATGCCCATCTTGGCGCCCAGCCGGTTGGGCAGATCGAAATGCACGACGGGGAAGCGGTCGATGCCCGCCGCCTTTGATTTGCTGTGCACCACCAGGACTTCAGCGGGTCCGGTCATCCGGCAGTCCATGGCCACGGGCCGTTGCGTCCGCCGCCGGTCCGGCCCGAAATAGCCCTTGGCGAGCACGAAGCGCCGCGGTCGGGCGATGGCGGCCAGCAGGCGGCTGGCGATGATGGCGGCGGAAAAGGGCTTGGCGATGAAGTCGGTGGCGCCCAGGTCGCGCGCCTGCTCCACATACTGGCGATCGGCGGCGCCGGACAGGATCAGCACGGGCAGGAAGCGGTCCGGCGACCGCGGGCTGAAGCGCAGCCACCGCAGCAGCGTCAGCCCGTCCACCTCCGGCATCACCAGATCGGTGATGATCACGTCCACCGGTGCCGTGCCGGGCGGCAGGGCGGCCCGCCGCTCCTCAAGGAAGCGGATGGCCTCCGCCCCGCCGGGCTCGGCGTGCACCGCGCCGACCCCGATGGTGCGCAGCGTGGCGGTCAGCACGTTGCGGATGAAGGCGCTGTCCTCGACCACCAGAACCGAAAGGAGGCCCAGCCTGGGCGCGCCCCTGCCGCCCGGATCGTTCATTGCCGGAACCACTGCGTTGCAACGGGACAAGTCTTCGCATGGGCGACGGTCCTTGGCGAGACACAACTTGGGAAAGGCTGGGTTGCAACTCCCCGGCGAGGCGCCATACCGCCTGACCGGAGGTGGGGCTTTGCGAAGCGCCGCTACCCGGCTACCCTGTCGGCCAAAACAGCACCGACCGCAACGAACCGAACACGCCGGAGGAGACCACCGCGATGCCCCAGCCCGATCACGTCATGGCCCTGCCCATTCCTGAGACGCCCGACCTCGACCCGGACATGGCCGCCCTCTTCGCCAAGTGCGAGGAGAAGCTGGGCTTCGTCCCCAACGTGCTGCGCGCCTACAGCCTGCGCCCGAAGAAGCTGCGCACCTTTGCCCAGCTCTACAACGAGCTGATGGTCGGCGAGAGCGGCCTGTCAAAGCTGGAGCGCGAGATGATCGCCGTGGTCGTGTCCTCGGCCAACCATTGCTACTACTGCCTCGTCGCCCACGGGCAGGCGGTGCGCAAGCTGTCTGGCGATCCGGAACTGGGCGAGATGCTCGCCTTCAACTACCGCGCCGCCAAGCTGGAGCCGCGTCAACGCGCCATGCTCGATTTCGCGTGGAAGCTGACCAAGGAGCCCTGGACCATGGGCGAACCGGACCGGCAGGCGCTGCGCGACGCCGGCTTCGGCGAGGAGGAGATCTTCGACATCGCCGACACCGCCGGCTTCTACAACATGTCGAACCGCGTCGCCTCGGCGGTGGACATGCTGCCGAACCACGACTACCACAAGCTGGACCGCTAAACGCTGGGCCGATAAACGCTGGACCGCCAAACGCTGGACCGCTGTCGCCGCGCAACCACCGGAGCCCCCCGGATGCTGAGGTTCTTTGTCCGCCTGTTCGCCCTCATCGGCTTCCTCGTGGTGGCCGCCGTGGTCACCGGAGTCGTCCTGGCGGTCCGGCACGAGCCCTCCCTGCCCGACACCGTGGTGCTGGAGCTGGACCTCCGCGACCCGCTGGCGGAGGGCAGCGTCGACCGGCTGGGCAGCGTCCTCGGCCACGAGACGACCTTCCAGGAGGTGCTCGACGCGCTGGAGCGGGGGCGCACCGACCCGCGGGTGAAGGGCGTGCTCGCCCGCTTCGGCGGCGACGGCGCCAGCTTCGCCCAGGTGCAGGAGCTGCGGGCGGCGGTGGAGCGGTTCCGCGCGTCGGGCCGCTTCGCCATCGCCTTCGCCGAATCCTACGGCGACACCGGGGCGGGCAACCGCTCCTACCTGCTGGCCAGCGCCTTCGACGAGGTGTGGATGCAGCCACTGGGCCTGCTCGGCCTGACCGGCCTGTCCGCCCAGATCCCCTTCGCCCGCGGCGCGCTGGACAAGCTGGACATCCAGCCGCAGGTCCTCCAGCGCGAGGAGTACAAGAGCCTCGCCGACAGCGTCATGCGGACGGACTTCACGCCCGCCCACCGCGAGATGATGGAATCGCTGCTCGGCGACCTGACCAACCAGATCGTCGACGGGGTGGCGGTGAGCCGCCGCCTCCCTCCCGCCGCCGTCAAGGCGGCGATGGACCGCGCGCCCCTGATCGACCGCGAGGCGGTGGACGCCAAGCTGGTCGACCGGCTGGGCTACGCCGACGAGGCGCGGGAGGAGGCGCTGCGCCGCGCCGGCGCCGCGCCCGGCGCCGACACCATGGAAGCCGCGGACTATCTGGGCGTCGCCGGCCCGCCCAACCGCAGCGGCCCGACGATCGCCTTGATCCACGCCACCGGCACCATCACCGGCGGGGACAGCGGGAAGCCCGGCCTGGGCGAGGTCACCGCCGGCTCGGAGACGATCGTGTCGGCCATCGAGGACGCGGTGGACGATCCCGACGTCAAGGCGATCCTGTTTCGCATCGACAGCGGCGGCGGCAGCGTGACGGCGTCCGAAACGATCCGCCGCGCCCTGGTCAAGGCCCGCCAGTCGGGCAAGCCGGTGATCGCCACCATGGGCGGGACGGCGGCGTCCGGCGGCTATTGGATCGCGCTGGCCGCCGACCGCATCGTCGCCTCCCCCGCCACCGTGACCGGCTCCATCGGCGTGGTCGCCGGCAAGATGTCGGTGGCCGGCCTGTCGGAACGGCTGGGCGTGCATTGGGGCGTTCTCGACACCGCGCCCAACGCCGGCCTGTGGTCGCCCTTCCGCCCCTTCGGTCCCGCCGGGGAGGAACGGCTGAACGCCATCATCGACAGCAGCTATTCCACCTTCCTGTCCCGCGTGGCGGAGGCGCGGCATCTCACCCCCGAGCAGGCGCGGGACGCCGCCAAGGGCCGCGTGTGGACCGGCGCCCAGGCCAAGAACCTCGGGCTGATCGACGAGCTGGGCGGAGTCTCAACCGCGCTGACGCTCGCCAAGCAGGCGGCGAAGCTGGGGCCGGACGACGCGGTCACCGTGACCGGCTACCCCCGGCCGAAGCCGTTGCTCCGGGAAATCCTCGACCTCGCCTCGGGCAAGGGCGATCTGGTGGAGGCCGCGGCGGTGCTGGCCGGGTTGCGGCCGGCGCTGGCCGAACTCGCCCCGCTGGTCAAGGCGGCCCGCAGCGGTGCGGTGGAAGCGCGCATGCCGCCGCTGGGACTCGAGCGGTAGGATTCTCGGATAAAATTCAGGCCGGCGGGAAAACCGCCGGCCTGCAGAAGAGTGGCTGCGTCGCGTCGTGACGAAGGCGCCTCGTCAAAAGGGCGTCATCAATGGCGCGTCGCATGCCCCGCCGAACAGAGCATCATCAGCGGACCGGCGCTGGTCCGATTCTCACTTTCCAAGTAACTCTGAAATCCCGGTGAGCAGACCAACCGCGCAATTTCGTCTTTCGAAAAGACCGGCAGGAAGGGATTGTTCGACAGCTCCTCGTAAGCAGCCCTGGCCACTACTCTCAGGTTAAGCGGAATCGCCGTGATATATCGGTCGAGAGCACATTCGTCCTCGCGCTCCATCTGGCGCACTCCTTTCCTACGTTTCTCATGATTAGTGGCTACGGATTAAAGATTGCGCAAAGCGCCAATCGCGTAAAGCGACATAAGCGAACGAGGCAACAGATCCTGCACAGTGTTGTGCCCGCATCACATCATACTTTCTGGGTAAGCTGTGCGCTGGTGGCAAATCCCATCGATTTTTATCTTTTATCGCCGTCACGAAACCCGGATTTCGGAAAGAGGATCGAGACACCGCGGCACAATGAATTCACGCAGTCGATGCCGGGGCAGTCTGAGGGAATGAATATGGAAAATTACAACACATTCGAAAGTCTCAGTTTTCCGATCCCAGGAAACCGAATTCGGGCTTTGCCAAGTGCATTTTCAAAAATCCATTGGTCATATGCGAAACGTTAAAGACGACGTGAAGCCCGCCTTATGCTTGATCTTTGGAATGCCGGCACCATGCGGACCTTCAAGGGGCGGATTGTCCGGATTGACTGGCAGGAAAGCTTCCTATATAGCCGCTAGACCCTCCACCGTTTCAAAGCTGCCGGCGCGTACGGAAAAGGAAAGGCGCCGCGCAAAGGGAGGGTTTGAATGTCACGGTGCGGCGGCAAATAATTCAATAGACCGTCCCTTACTCCCGCAGACCCGAAGTGCTCCGTGGAACCAGAAGACAACGATCAGCCCATCACCGACGCCCCCACGCCAACCGACGAGGCTGAGGACACGGTTTCCGTCTATGGCCCCTATCCGGAGGGCCGGGATCGGGTCTGCTGCATCGTCGGCATCGGCGCGTCGGCCGGCGGGCTGGAGGCGCTCCAGCGCTTCTTCGACAATGTGCCGGGGGAGAGCGACCTCGCCTATGTGGTGGTCCAGCATCTGTCGCCGGTCCACAAGAGCCTGATGGTCGATCTGCTGGCCAAGCACACCGCCATGTCGGTGGTGCAGGCCGCCGACGGCATGGCGGTCGAGCGCAACACCGTTTATCTGCTGCCCCCCGCCAAGCACCTGTCGATCGAGGACGGGCGGCTGATCCTGACCGCCAAGGACACCGCCGGGGGCATGAGCCTGCCCATCGACATCTTCTTCACCGCTCTCGCCAAGGACCAGGGGCCGCGGGCGCTGGGCGTGGTGCTGTCCGGCACCGGATCGGACGGCACACGCGGCCTGCTGGCCATCAAGGCCGCGGGCGGCTTCGCCGCGGCGCAGGACCCCGAATCGGCGCAGTTCGACGGCATGCCGCGCAGCGCGATCGCCACCGGGCAGGTGGACGCCGTGAAGACGGCGGACCAGCTGCCGGGCTGTCTGATCGAACACGCCCGCCGGGTGCTGTCGCGCAACCTGCCCGCCCCGGCCCGACAGCAGGACCGCGACAACGATCCCCTGGCGCAGATCGTGGCGGCCATCCGCTCGGTCACCGGAGTCGACTTCTCGCATTACAAGCTGGCGACCCTGCTGCGCCGGATCGAACGGCGGATGCACACCGCCGGCCTCGACTCGATGAGCGATTACGCCGCCCTGCTCCGCCGCAACAGCGCCGAGACGGTCAGCCTCTACAAGGAGATGCTGATCGGCGTCACCCGATTCTTCCGCGACGAGGGCGCCTTCGCCTCGCTGGCCGACAAGGTGATCCCCACGCTGCTGGCCAAGCGCAGCACCACCGACATGGTGCGGGTGTGGGTCTGCGGCTGCGCGACCGGCGAGGAGGCCTATTCCATCGCCATCCTGTTCGCCGAGGCGCAGGAACGGATGGGGAGGTCCTTCGACGTCAAGATCTTCGCCACTGACATCGACCAGGACAGCATCGAGATCGCCAGCCTGGGCGAATACCCGCGCTCCATCGCGGAGGACGTGTCGCACGAGCGGCTGAGCCGCTACTTCATCGCCCGCGGCGACCATTATCTGGTGTCGCGCGACATCCGCCGCATGGTGGTCTTCGCCGCCCACAACATCATGCGCGATCCGCCCTTCACCAAGATCGATCTGGTGAGCTGCCGGAACCTGCTGATCTACATGGACTCGCCGCTCCAGCGGAAGGTGCTCAGCCTGTTCCAGTACGCGCTGCGGCAGAGCGGCTTCCTGTTCCTCGGCACCAGCGAGACGCTGGGCGACCTGTCGGCGGAGTTCCACGTCCTGGACAGCCGGAACAAGCTGTTCCAGAGCCTGCGCACCGGATCGCACCGGCTGTCGCGGCTGCTCGTCCCCACGGTCGCCGCCCCGGTGCACCGCCACGGCGACGAGACCTTGTCGCAGGCGCAGGAGGAAGGGGCCGCCATCGACGAGGCGATCTCGACCCTGATGCGGGCCTATGTGCCGCCCAGCCTGCTGGTCAACGAGCAGATGAACATCATGCACGTGTTCGGCGAGGCGTCGGCGATCCTGAAGGTGCCGCCGGGCGAGGCCACGCTGAACGCGCTGAAATTGCTGCCCTCCTCGGTCTCCATGGTCGTTGGGACCGCGCTGACGCGGGCCTTCCGCTCCGGCGAGGAGTTCGCCCTGTCCAACATCCCGGTGAAGGACCGCGAGGGGCTTCCCGCCGTCAGCCTGCGCGTGAAGCCCTTCGTCGCCC
The DNA here is from genome assembly GCF_005222205.1 of Azospirillum brasilense. Classification (NCBI taxonomy): domain Bacteria; kingdom Pseudomonadati; phylum Pseudomonadota; class Alphaproteobacteria; order Rhodospirillales; family Azospirillaceae; genus Azospirillum; species Azospirillum brasilense. Next base: position 631,616 of record NZ_CP032345.1, read on the forward strand.
GCAAGACCGGCCGGCGCTTCGCGCTGATCGTGCTCGACCCCAGCGCCCCGGCGCTGGCCCTGCCGGACAGCGACTTCGACTTCGACACCGACACCGCGGAGCGCATCCGCGGGCTGGAGCAGGAGCTTGTGTCGCGCGGCGAGAACCTCCAGGCCACCATCGAGGAACTGGAGACCGCCAACGAGGAGCTGCAGGCGACCAACGAGGAGCTTCTCGCCTCCAACGAGGAATTGCAGAGCACCAACGAGGAGCTGCAGTCCGTCAATGAGGAGCTGTATTCCGTCAACGCCGAGTATCAGGCGAAGGTGGAGGAGCTGACGGAGGTCACCAACGACCTGGACAACCTGCTGCGCTCGACCGAGATCGGCACGGTCTTCCTGGACGCCGGCATGGTGATCCGGCGCTTCACCCCGGCGGCGGCGCGCTTCATCAACATCATCCCGCGCGACGTCGGGCGGTCGATCTCGCACCTGTCCACCAACATCGACTATCCGGATTTCCTCAAGGACATCGAGCGGGTGTTCCATGACCACAACCCGGTGGAACGCCATGTCCCGGTGCGCGGAGACCGCTGGATCCAGACGCGCATCCTTCCCTACCTGACCGAGAAGAACCAGGTGGCCGGGGTGGTCGTCACCTTCGTGGACGTCACCGCCGCCAAGGCGGCGGAGCACCAGCTCCAGACGGTGCTGGACAGCCTGCCGGAGCATGTGGCGGTCATCGATTCCGAAGGCGCCATCACCATGGTCAATCACGCCTGGCGCACGTTTGGCGAGAAGAACGGCGCCCCGGCGCTGGACCGCTGCGGACCGGGAACCAATTATCTGGATGTCTGCAACGCCGAGGAAGGAACCGAAGGCGAAGACATCGCCCGTGCCGTGAACGACGGGCTGCGCCGGATCCTGTCCGGCGACATCGAGCAGTTCACCATCGAATACCCTTGTCATTCGGACGAGGAGGAGCGCTGGTTCATGATGCACGCCTGCCGTCTGGCCGGATTGTCAGGGGGAGCGGTGGTCAGCCACATCGACATCACCAACCGCAAACTGATGGAACTGCGGGCAAGCGGACGGTTGAACGGCCAACGCAGGCAGGGCGTCCCTACCGTCAAGGAACCGGTGGCCAAGGACCCGGTGGCCAAGGAACCGGTGGCCAAGGCCCCGGCGACTAAGGAACCGGCGACTAAGGACCCGGCGGCCGGAGACGCGGCGTGAACGGCTTCCGCAACGAACGGCTTCGCAAGCGCGCGGAACAGGCTCTCAACTCGGGCGGCTTCGAAGGGGCGGAGGTCTCGGCGACCACGCTCAAGGAGGTCCTGCACGAGCTGTACGTGCATCAGGCCGAGCTGGAAATCCAGAACGAGGAGCTGCGCACCGCCCAGCAGGCGCTGGAAGCCTCGCGCATCCAGTATCTCCAACTCTTCCAGTCGGTGCCGCTGGCCTGCTTCACCGTCAACGCCGCCGGCATCATCTGCGAGGCCAACGTCGCCGCGGAGCGGCAGTTCGGCCTGCCGCTCCGCCGCCTGAAGGGCCGCCCGCTGACCCTGATGGTCGAGTCGCTGGACCATGGCCGCCTGTTCACGGCGCTGACCCGGCTGCGCGACTCCGGGCAATGGACTCGCCAGGAATACGCTTTCGTCGGCGCCCACAGCGCCATCGACGGGCTGACCGACGCCCGGGTCGTCGAGTTGGAGGCCGGGCCGGACGGAGTCGACAAGGGCGACGTCCTGCTGACCATCACCGACGTTACGGAACGCAACGCCTGGGTCAGCGAGCTTCAGGACGCCCGCGACGAGGCGGAACGGACCCGCGCCGCCTACCACCACATCCTGCAGGCGGTGGCCGACGGCATCTGCGGCCTGGACGCGCGCGGCGCCGTCACCTTCGTGAACGCCGCGGCCCAGTCGATGACCGGCTTCGGCGCCAGCGAGCTGGTCGGCCGCTCCTTCGCCGCGCTGATCGGCGGCGACGCGGAGGAGGAAGGCCGGCGCGCCCTGACGCTGTCGTTGGCCGACGGCCTAGTCCGGCAGGTGACCGACGGACGCCTGCGCCGCCAGGGCGGCGAGGATTTCGTGGCGGAGCTGACCGTGTCCCCGATTCTCCAGAACGGGGCGATCACCGGGGCGGTGGTGGCCTTCCGCGACGTGACCGCCCGCCGCGGCGCGGAACAGGCGCTGGCCGAGAGCGAGCGGCGGCACCGCACGCTGGTCCAGTCCCTGTCCGAAGGGCTGGTCATGCGCTCGGGCGATGGCACGGTGATGGTCGCCAACGCCATGGCGGAACGGCTGATGGCCGGCCCGGCGGGCGTGCTGCTCGATCCCCTGGCCCGTCCCTTCGAAAGCCGCAAGCCGGGTGACCGGGCGGGCCGCGCGGGCCGACGGCGCTTCATCGGCGCCGACGGCGCCCGGCTGACCGGGCTCCCGCCCGCCGCCAAGGCGGTGGACAGCGGAAAGCCGGTGGTCGAGCAGATCGTCGGCATCGCCGAGGGCGACGAGGCGGCGGCCCCCACCCGCTGGCTGCGCGTCTCCAGCCATCCGGTGCCGGGTGCGGACGGACGGCCCGAGGCCGTGGTGTCCAGTGTCACCGACATCTCCGCCATCAAGTCGATGGAGCGCGACCTGAACGTGGCGTTGGACGCCAAGGAACGTTTCATGGCGGCGGCCAGCCACGACCTGCGCCAGCCGGCCCAGGCCCTGACCCTGCTGTCCGGGCTGCTGCTGAAGGAACCGATCCCCGAGGACGCGCGGCGCATCGCGACCCAGCTCCGCGACACGGTGGCCTCGCTCGGCGGGCTGCTCGACTGCCTGCTGGACATCTCCAAGCTGGAGGCCGGCCTCGTCACCCCCCACTCCGCACCGGTGGAGGTGGGGTCGATCATGGAGCGGCTGCACGGGGAGTTCCGGGCGGTCGCCGCCTCCTCCGGGCTGACGCTGCGCACCGTGCCGGTTCGGCTGGGCGCCTGCACCGACGGCGGGCTGCTGGAGCGGGTGCTGCGCAACCTGCTGACCAACGCCATCCGCTACACGAAGCAGGGCCGGGTGCTGTTCGGCGCGCGGCGGCGCGGCGGCGCCCTGCGGTTCGAGGTGTGGGACACCGGCATCGGCATTCCGGAAACCCAGCTCGACCGGATCTTCCAGGACTTCTACCAGATCGGAAACGTCGCCCGCGACCGGCGGGAGGGGCTGGGCATGGGGCTCAGCATCGCGCGGCGCCTCGTCCACATGCTGGGCGGCACCATCGAGGTGACCTCGACGCCGGGCAAGGGGTCCTGCTTCGCCGTTACCCTGCCGCAGGCGGCCATTCTCGACCAGCGGCACTGCGGCGACTCACCGGACGACGTCGCCTCGGGGAGCGGCGAGGCGGACGGCGATGCCTCCGTCCTGCTCGTCGAGGACGATGCGGTGATCCGCATGGCGCTGGCCCTGATGCTGGAGGGTTGGGGCTACCGCGTGACCGAGGCCGGCTCGGTGGCGGAAGCCCTGGAGCTGGTGGACGGCGCGCTGGCCCCCGACCTCGTGCTGACCGACTACCGCCTGCCGGACGGCGACACCGGGCTCATGCTGATGGACACGCTGCGCCGCCGCTTCGGTCCCGACCTGCCGGGGGTCCTGCTGACCGGCGACACCTCGTCCGACCGGCTGCGCGAGGCCGCCGGCGCGCAATGCGCCCTGCTGCACAAGCCCATCCAGCCGGACGACCTGCGCCGCACCGTGCGCGCCAGCCTGGAGCACCGCGACGTCGAGACGGAGGCGACGTAGTCGCTGCCCCTCGCCCCCTCCCCGGCCCTCCCCCGCTGACGCAGGGGAGGGAAATCGGTCCCCTCCACCTCGAAGGGGGGGAGGGTTAGGGTGGGGGCAAAGTGAGCAGCCTTACGGACGCTCCAGATCGGCCTGGGTGGCGCGCTTCAGGTGGTTCAGCCGCTCCTCGGCGTCGTTGCGGGCGTAGGGGCCTTCCACGTCCATGCCGAAGCTCACATAGAATCCATCGGCCTGGGCGATGTGGGTTCCGACGGGGAGATACTCATCGGTGGGCTCGTCGTTGCCGACGATCGCGCCGTTCCGGATTTCCACGATGTGCGCCATGACCCGCTCCCCCGCCGCCGTTGGTGAACACCAATCGGTGTTCAACGGCGGCGGTCCCGTCCGGGTTCCTTCCGCTCACCGCCGCCGCACCAGCCGATCGAGCCGCAACCGGTGCCGCCGGTCGCTGAGCCGCCGCACCGTCGCCAGCGACGCCGCCAGCACGCCCAGCCCGGTCGCGCCCGAGATCAGGAACATGATCAGGATCTGATACTTCACCGCCTCCCCCGGATCGACGCCGGAGAGGATCTGGCCGGTCATCATGCCGGGCAGGGCCACCACCCCCATGGCCGCCATGCTGTTGATCGTCGGCATCAGCGCGGTGCGCAGCGCGTGGCGCAGGATGGGCCGCAGCGCCGTCCAGCGGGTGCGGCCGAGCGCGAGCTGCGCCTCGATGGCCGCCCGCTCCCGCGCCGCCGTCGCGGTCAGCGTGTGGAGGGCCAGCCCGACCCCGCTCATCGCGTTGCCCAGCACCATGCCCAGCATCGGAATGGCGTAGCGCGCGTCCCACCAGGGGTCGGGCCGCACCGCGGTGGACAGGCCCAGCAGCAGGACGATCCCCGCCGCCGTTCCCATGGCCCCGGTGCCGATGCCGTAGGACCACCAGCCGGAAAGCCGCCGCTCCTGCCGGGCCATCGTCTCCTGACCGGCGAACAGCAGCATGACCAGCGCCGCCCCCAGGGTCAGCCAGGGCGACTCCAGGGCGAACAGCCGGGTCAGCACCAGCCCGACCAGCGACAGTTGGACCACCATCCGCAGCGCCGCCACCAGCAGCGGCCGCGCCAGCCCCAGATCCAGCGCCATGGACAGGCCGCCGTTGACCAGCAGGAGCAGCCCGGCCACGGCGAGGTCGGTGTAATGCAGGGACACCAGCATCGCCCTACCCCTCCGACATCACGCCATCTGCCACCACGCCGTCCGCGACGTGCAGATGCCGCCGGGCCAGACGGACGGCCTGTTCCGGCGCGTGGGTGACGATCAGCACCCCGGCCCCGCGGGCCAGCTCGCCGCGCAGCAGAGCCTCCACCCGCTCCGTCGCCTCGGCGTCCAGCGGGCCGGTCGGCTCGTCGAGCAGGAGCACCTCCGGCCCCTGGACCAGCGCACGGACCAGCGCCAGCCTCTGCCGCTCCCCCGTGGACAGGCGGGCGACCGGCCAGTCCATCACCTCGCCCGGCAGGCCCAGCGCCCCGGCGAGCGCGGCGGCGCGGTCCGGCTGGGCGAAGTGGGCGCCCACCCGGTCCTCCCACCAGCCCGACTCGGCGGCGACGTAGGTCACCCGGCGGCGCCAGAGCGGCGCGGGCATGTCCTCGCGACGATCGCCGTTCAAGGAGACCTCGCCGGTCGACGGGTCGAGGTCGGCCAGGGCGCGCAGAAGCACGGACTTCCCCGATCCGGATTTCCCCTGAACGGCGACGCACTCGCCGGCCTCCAGCCGGAAGGTGGCGGGCTTCAACACCGGGGTGGACAGGTTGCGGACGCTCAGCATCAAGGGTTACCGCGACTATTCCGGACTGTGGAAAGGGAGATTAGCAGCCATTCATGGCGGAGTCCTTGCACGGAACGTCCCGGGGGCTATGGTACGCCCCACCGCTCATTCCGGCCCGAACCGAGACCATGACCGACGCCTCCAACGACCACGCCGTCTTCACCCACCGCGAGATCATGCGGGTGTTCAGCGGGGTGGCGCTCGCCATGCTGATGGCGGCGATGGACCAGACCATCGTCGCGACGGCCCTGCCGACCATGGCCCACGATCTGGGAAGCCTGGAAAACCTGCCCTGGGTGGTCACCGCCTATCTGCTGGCCTCGACCTCCACCACCCCGATCTACGGCAAGCTGAGCGACCTCTACGGGCGCAAGCGCGTGCTCCAGGTGGCGATCTTCCTGTTCCTGGTCGGGTCGGTGCTGTGCGCGCTGGCGCAGAGCATGGGGCAGCTCATCCTGTTCCGCGGCATCCAGGGGCTGGGCGGCGGCGGTCTGATGGCGCTGGCCTTCACCATCATCGGCGATGTGGTGGCTCCGCGCGAGCGCGGGCGCTACCAGGGCTACATCGGCGGCATCTTCGCCCTGTCCAGCGTGGCCGGGCCGCTGCTGGGCGGCGTCTTCACGGAACGGCTGAGCTGGCACTGGATCTTCCTCATCAATCTGCCGCTGGGGGCGGCGGCGCTGCTGATGACCAGCCGGGCGCTCGACCGCCTGCCGGCGGGGCGGGCGAAGCCGACCATCGACTATCTGGGGGCGGCGCTGCTGATGGGCACGGTGACCTCGCTGCTGTTCGTGGTGTCGCGCGCCGGCGTCGCCCTGCCCTGGACCTCCCCGACGATCCTCGGCCTGTGCGTCCTGGGCCTCGCCATGCTCGGGGTCTTCCTGTGGCACGAGCGGCGGGTGGATGAGCCGATCCTGCCGCTGCACCTGTTCCGCGAGCCGGTGGTGGCGGTCGCCAACCCGGTGGTGGCGGTGTCGGCCATGGTGCTGTTCGCCGGCATCGTCTATCTGCCGCTGCGCTCGCAGCTCGTCGCCGGGACCAGCGCCACGACGTCGGGCTTCCTGCTGCTGCCGATGGTGCTGGGCATGGTGCTGGGCGCGGGCGGCGGCGGGCGGCTGATCTCCAAGTCCGGCCGCTACAAGGTCTTCCCGCTGGCCGGTCTGGCGCTGGCGGCGGTGATGTATCTGACGCTCGGTCTGTCGCCGACGGTGTCGGAGAGCGGGCTGTGGTCCACGCTGATCCTGGTGCCGCTGGGCATCGGGCTGGGTCTGGTCATGCCGGTGATGACGGTCGCCGTGCAGAACGCAGTGGACCGCCGCGACCTGGGTGCGGCCACGGCCTCGGTCGGCTTCTTCCGCTCGCTCGGCGGGTCGGTCGGGGTGGCGGTGTTCGGCGCGGTCTTCGCCGCCGACGTCGAGGCCCGGCTGAACGCCGCCGGCCTGCCCGGCATCAGCGGGCGCGAGGTGATGGAGCGCGGCCCGTCCGCCCTGGCCAATCTGGCCCCCGCCGCCCGCTCCACCGCCCAGTCGGTGTTCGAGCACGGCTTCTCGACGCTGTTCCTGCTGGCCGCCGGGCTGGCGGTGGTGTCCTTCGCGCTGACCCTGTTCCTGAAGGAGCTTCCCCTGCGCTCCGCCGCCGACGCCGCCAAGGCCGGGGCGGAGGTGGCCTGAGGACCGGGATCAACCTATGCCTTGTCCTCGCTGGGGAAGTGCCGCCCCTCCCCCAGCTTGTCCTCGATGTAGAGCATGTTGACGAGCACCAGCATCACCACCGCGAAGGGCGTGGCCAGGAACATGCCCATCAGCCCGAACAGCACGCCCCCCGCTGCGATGGCCGCGATGGTGATGACCGGGGGCAGGTCCACCACCTTCTTCTGCATCAGCGGCATGACGACGTTCCCCTCGACCTGCTGGATCGCCAGGTAGAGCAGCGCCACCCACAGCGCGTCCTGCGGCGATTGGGCGAAGGCGATGAGGATCGCCGGGACCGCCGCCAGGAAGGGGCCGATCAGCGGCACGAACTCCAGGAGGGCCGCCAGCAGGCCAAGCGCCGGAGCGCTCGGGATGCCCAGCAGAAGCAGGCCCGTGGTGGTCAGAACGCCGACGATGGCCATGGCCGAAAGCTGCCCGATCAGCCACTTCCACAGCGAGTCCCCCATCACGTCCATCACCTCCCGCGCCCGCTCATGGCCGCGCGGCGGCACCAGCAGGATGACGCCGCGCTGGTAGACGCCGGGCGAGGCCGCGAGGTAGATGGCCGTGAACATCACCACAACCAGATCGCCCAGGAAGAACATCACGCTGGAGGCGACCGTCTGCAGCCGGTTCAGCCAGGAGGAGGCGTCCTGCCCCTGCTGCGCGATCTGGTCGCGCAGCGAGCCGGGAAGCTGCTGCACGGCGCCGGAAATCTGCTGGGAGAGCTGGTCGAACTGGCTGACCACCGACTGGCCCATCAGAACGCCGCCGCCGATCAGAAGCACCGCCAGAAGAAGCAGCACGACGCCGAGCGACCAACCCTGCGGCAGCCCGGTGAAGCGCCGCACCAGCCCCGCCATGCGCTGGAACAGGATCGCCAGGAGCACGCCGGCGAAGACCAACAGGAGCGCGTCGGCCACCTGCCAAGCCAGGAACAGCGTCCCGAGCACCCCGGCGGCGATCAGCATCTTCCAGGTGAACAGCTTCAGTTCGGTCGCGGTGTTCCGCCCGGCGGCTGCCGGCTCCCCAGCTTGCACGGAAGCCTGAAGGGGGGCCTGTCTCGTCGCGTCCATCGTGTCTTCCCGCCGTGTTGCCCGGCATGCCGGTCCGATGGACAAACGCCACCCGCAGGAAACTGTTGCACCGCCAAGCCTCTAGCACCTTCGTGCTAATACGCTTATCCGAATGCGCCCGGACGGTTCGCGCCCCATATCATGTCTGACGCCAAGGAGTCATTCTCGCTGATGTCACCTTAAAAGCCCGCCGGAAACGGCGGGCTCTTTTCTTGTGGGGCGCGCCCCTTATGAAGAGCGTCAACCGGCGTCCGGCGGGAAGACGATGCCGACCTTCAGGCCCGGTTCGTTGTCCTCCAGCCGAAGCGACGCGTCGTGCAGGCGCGCCACCGCCTCCACGAGGCTGAGGCCCAGCCCGTTCCCCGGCGAGGCCCGCGCGGCGTCCAGCCGGACGAAGCGCTCCAGCACCTTCTCCCGCATCTCAGGCGGAATGCCGGGACCGTTGTCCGCCACGGTGACGCGGGCGGCCTGCCCCGGCCCGGCGCCCTCCAGCAGCAGAGTGATGCGCCCGCCTTCCGGCGTGTATTTGATGGCGTTGTCCAGCAGATTCGACACCGCCTGGGCCAGCAGCTGCTCGTTCCCGCGCACGGTCGGCTCCGCCCGGATGTCGGTGACCAGGGTCAGGCCCTTCTCCTCCGCCACCGGCTCGTAGAGGTCGGCGGCCAGCCGGACCACGTCGGCCAGCCGCACCGGTTCCAGCGCCTTGCGGTTGGCGCCGGACTCCGCCTCGGCGATGGACAGCAGGGCGGTGAAGGTGGCGAGCAGCCGGTCGGCCTCCAGGATGGTGTCCTGCAGCACGGCGCGGTAGACCTCCGGGTCGTCGGTCTCACGGATCAGCGCCAGCTCGACGCGGGCGCGCAGGCGCGACAGCGGCGTGCGCAGGTCGTGCGCCACGCTCTCGGTGACCTGCCGCATGCCGGTCATCAGCCGCTCGATCTGGTCCAGCATGGCGTTCAGGTTGCCGGCCAGCCGGTCGATCTCGTCGCCGCCGCCGCCACGCGGGACGCGGCCCGACAGGTCGCCGGCCATGATGCGGTGGGTGGTGCGGTTGATCGCCTCGATCCGGTGCATGGCGCCGCGCGCCAGAAGCAGGCCGCCGCCCAGCCCCAGCACCACCGTCACCAGGAAGACCCAGCGCAGCGACACGACCATGCGCCCGCGGAGCTGGTCCAGCTCGCTCATGTCGCGGCCCACCAGAAGGCGGAACTGGCCCGGCAGGACGAAGCTGACCGCCATCGCGGTGGAGGGCCGGTTGTTCACCCCGCCATAGTCGGAAATCTTGAAATGGGTCCAGCCGCCCGGTCCCGCCGTGGCGTCGGGCCAGCCCGACAGGTTGCCCGCCAGGATGACGCCGCCCGGCGTGGTCAGCAGGTAGATGGAGTTGGTGTGCGAATAGCCGCTGCGCTCGCGCACGGAATCGACTAGCCCGCGCAGGCCGGCGCTGCGGTACTGGTCCTGAAGCCCGGCGACCTCCAGCGCGATGGTGGCGCCGATCTCCTCCTCCAGGAAGCCCGCGGTGGAGCGGTAGACGACCCCCAGGATCACTCCGACCGAAATGATGAACAGGCCGAGATACAGCAGGGCCAGCCGGAACGGCGTGGTGCGCAGAAGGCGCAGGGTGGGAAGGACCGCCTTCACGCGTCCCGGCCCATCGCCACGGACGCCGCCGCCATCACCGCAGCACCATCATTGCGGCGCCCGCAGGCTGTAGCCGGCGCCGCGCACCGTGTGGATCAGCGGCGTCGGGAAATCCTTGTCGATCTTCTGGCGCAGGCGGGCGATGTGCACATCGATGACGTTGGTCTGCGGGTCGAAGTGATAGTCCCACACATTCTCCAGCATCATGGTGCGGGTCACCACGCTGCCGGCGTTGCGCATCAAATACTCCAACAGGGCGAATTCCCGCGGCAGCAGGTCGATGGACTTGCCGGCCCGCCGGACGGTGCGCGACAGCAGGTCCAGCTCCAGGTCGGCGACCGAAAGGCGGGTCTGCGGCTGGGCGGCGCTGCGGCGGCGCACCAGCACCTCGATCCGGGCGAGCAGCTCGGAAAAGGCGAAGGGCTTGGTCAGGTAATCGTCGCCGCCAGCCTTCAGCCCCTTCACCCGGTCGTCGACGCTGCCGAGCGCGGAGAGGAACAGCACCGGCGTGTCGTTGCCGGTGGCGCGCAGGATCTCGACCAACGACAGCCCGTCGCGGCCCGGCAGCATGCGGTCCACGATCATGACGTCGTAATGCTCGGAGCCGGCCAGGAACAGCCCCTCCTTGCCGTCGTTGGCGGCGTCCACGACATGCCCGGCCTCCTTCAGCCCCTTGGCCAGATAGGAGGCGGCCTGCTGGTCGTCTTCGATGACGAGGACTTTCATGAGCATGAGTCTACCGCATCCTTCCGCGAGTCCAAAGGTGAATGCCCCCGCCCCTGCGGGGAGGGGAAAGGGCCAAACGACACGAAGGGGGAGGACGTCCGCGCGGCGGGGGTTCGCACCGCGGACATCCTCCACCCCATCACACCGGAGACGGGAGGATCGCCGGTGTTACCCTGCGTCACGCCTTGACGAGCTTCAGCGGGACGAAACTCTCGTTGCCGCCGCGGTTGACCAGCAGCAGGACCGCCTTGCGGCCATCCTTCTCGGCCTCGTGCAGGCTCTTGGTCACCTCCGCGGGGGAGGTCACGCTGTGGTCGCCGACCTTGACGATCACGTCGCCCGGACGGACGGGCAGATCACCGGCCTGCGGCGACACCGAGGTGACGACCACACCCTTGACGCCCTCGCCCAGGCCGAGGCGGCTGCGGGTGGCGCCGTCCAGCGGGGCCAGCTTCAGCCCGTTGACGGTCTCCACCGCGCTGTCGGCGGCGGGGCCGGCCCCCTCGGCGGCGGCCATGCGCTGCTCGGCGGGCAGCGGAGCGATGTGGGCGGTGAGCGTCGTCTCCTTGCCCTTGCGCACCACGGTCATGTCCACCGTGTCGCCGGCCTTGGTGTCGGCCACCCGGCGGGTCAGGTCGCGCAGCGTGTTCACCGGCTTGCCGCCGTAGGCCAGGATCACGTCGCCCTGGCGCACGCCGGCCTTGGCGGCCGGGCTGTCCGGTGTCACCTCGGCGACCAGGGCACCCTTGCTCTGGGACAGGCCGACCGACTCGGCGATCTCCGGCGAGATCTCCTGGATCTTCACGCCCAGCCAGCCGCGCTCGACATGGCCGTTCTCCTTGAGCTGGGCGACGACCTGCTTGGCGATGTTCGACGGGATGGCGAAGCCGATGCCGACCGAACCGCCGTTGGGCGAATAGATGGCGGTGTTGATGCCGATCACCCGGCCGTCGAGGGTAAAGGTCGGACCGCCCGAGTTGCCGCGGTTGATGGCGGCGTCGAGCTGCAGATAGTCGTCATAGGGGCCGCTGTGGATGTCGCGCCCGCGGGCCGAGATGATGCCCTTGGTCACCGTTCCGCCCAGCCCGAAGGGGTTGCCGACGGCCATCACCCAATCGCCGACGCGGGCGGCGTCGCTGTCGCCCCAATCCAATGCGGGCAGCGCCTTGTCGGACTTCACCTTCAGCAGCGCGATGTCGGTCTTGGCGTCGCGCCCGACCAGCGTGGCGGGCAGCTCCGTCCCGTCCTGGAGCGTGACCTTGATCTCGTCGGCGCCGTCGATGACATGGTTGTTGGTCACCACATAGCCGGCCGCGTCGATGATGAAGCCTGAGCCGAGCGAGCCGATCTTGCCGCGCGGCTGGCCCTCGGGCTGGTTGTCGGACTGGTCGTCGCCACCCGGAGCGCCGTTTTGGCCGAACTGGTCCTGGAACTGGCGGAAGAACTCTTCGAACGGCGACCCCGGCGGGAAGCCGGGCATGCGCGGGGTGCCGCGCTCGGCCTTGGCCTGCTGGGTGGTGGAGACGTTCACCACGGCGGGCGACACCTTGGCCGCCAGATCGGCGAAGCTGCCCGGCATGTTCTGCGTCAGGGCGCTTTCGGCGGCCGCGGCGGTGGACTGGTTGGCGATCAGGAACGGACCGGTCAGCACCGTGGTGCCGAGGAGGACGGCGGCGATGGTACGCCGCACCCGGCTCGACCGCGGGACGCGTCCGGCGTTGGCGGGGGTGGACATCGGTTGCTCTCCGTGACTGGCATGCGTTGTTCGTTGTCCTGAACCTAGCGGACGCCGAGTCACGGGGGGCTTGCAGGCGGATTAAAAGTTTTTCAGGGAGGGATTAAAGCGGATTGCAATCCGCTTTGGACCGCGCCGGCGGTCCCGGTCGCACATGCGACCGGAGTCCGCCGGCGAATGAGGCGCTAAGAGTCTAAAGCGAACGGAAGTTCGCTTTAGGACGCCGCCTCGCGTTCACAGGGCCGAACCGGCCATGCGCAGGCGGATGTTGGCGGCCTGCTGGCGGACGCGGTCGAGGTGCGGGTTGATGGCCAGCGCGGCATCGAAGGCGCGCAGCGCGCCCGCCGGCTGGTCGATGGCGAGGTAGACGAGGCCCAGCCCGGCCAAAGCCCCGAAATGCCGCGGCTCCAGCGCCAGCACCCGGCGGATGTCGCGCACCGCGGCGTCGTAATCGCCCAGCATGTATTCGGCGTTGGCCCGCTTGTTCCAACCCTCGGCGTAGGCCGGGTCGGCGGCGACCACCTGATCGAAGGCGGCCAGCGCCTCTCCGTAGCGGTCGGCGTTCAGGCTCTGCACGCCATGGTGCATCAGCACGATGAGGTCGTCGTTGGGATGCTCCAGCCAGACATCCCAGATGCGGTCCTCGACCGCCTCCGCCGCGACCGCGTCGCCGGCGGTCTGCAGGTCCTGGAACAAGCCACCAAGTCGCGCGTCCTCCTGCCCTGCCCAGGCCCGCGAACCGGGGCCGGTAGCGCCGAGGAGCAGAAGGGCCAGGAAGGCCACGGGCAAGAAGATTCGCTGGGTCATTCCCAAAAACTGGGATGCGTCACCTGCCGGCAACACTGATCCGAAAGGAGTATCGCCGCAAGAAGAATCCCTCATCCCGCCGGGGTGGCGCCGGCAAAGTTCCCGCCGGACAAAGAAAAAGGGCCGGCGAATCGCTTCGCCGGCCCCTTCCCCTATAAGCAGCAGCCCGTTATCAGGCGGCCTTGCTGCGGCCCGCCACGATTTCGTCGGTGACGTTGCGCGGCACCGGCTCGTAGTGGCTGAACTCCATCGAGTAGGACGCGCGGCCCGAGGTCATGCCACGGAGCTGGCCGATGTAGCCGAACATCTCGTTCAGCGGCACATGGGCCTCCACGGCGATGTTGGTGCCACGCTCGAGCTGGCCCAGCACCGTGCCGCGGCGGCGGTTCACGTCGCCGATGACGTCGCCCAGGTAATCGTCCGGGGTGACGACCTCGACCTTCATGACCGGCTCGAGCAGGATCGGGCCGGCCTGCTTGAGGGCCTCACGGAAGCAGGCCTTGGCGGCGATTTCGAACGTCAGGGCGTTCGAGTCGACGTCGTGGTACTTGCCGTCCACCAGGCGGGCGCTGAAGTCGACCGTCGGATAGGAGGCGAGCACGCCTTCTTCCTTCTGCATCTCCAGGCCCTTCTGGACCGACGGGACGTACTCGCGCGGCACCGTGCCACCGACCGTCTCGTCCTTGAACACGAAGCCCTCACCGCGCTCCAGCGGCGCGAAGATGATCTTGACTTCGGCGAACTGGCCCGAACCGCCGGTCTGCTTCTTGTGGGTGTAGGTGTACTCGACCGGCTTGGTGATCGTCTCGCGGTAGGCGACCTGGGGCTTGCCCATGTTGCCTTCCACGCCGAACTCCGTGCGCAGACGGTCCAGCGTCACTTCCAGGTGCAGCTCGCCCATGCCGCGCAGAATGGTCTGACCGGTTTCACGGTCGGTCTCCAGACGCAGCGACGGGTCCGCGCGAACCATCTTGCCCAGCGCGATGGAGAACTTCTCCTGCTCGCCCTTGGTCTTCGGCTCGACCGAGACGCTGATGACGGGGTCGGGGAAGCGCATGCGCTCCAGGATCACCGGCGCCGAGGCGTCGCAGAGCGTGTCACCGGTGTCGGTCTCCTGCAGGGAGACGAGCGCGATGATGTCGCCGGCGCGGGCTTCCTCGATCGGGTTGGCCTGGGCGGCGAACATCTCGACCATGCGGCCGATCTTCTCGCGCTTGCCGCGGGTGGTGTTCAGGACCGACATGCCCTTGGTCAGCACGCCCGAATAGACGCGGACGAAGGTCAGCGAGCCGTAGGTGTCGTTCAGCACCTTGAAGGCCAGCGCCGAGAAGGGCGCGTCGTCGGAGCTGAGACGCTCGCCGTTCGGGTTGCCGTCCTCGTCCACCGTCTTGATGGCCTCGACGTCCGTCGGGGCCGGCAGGAAGTCGACGACCGCGTCCAGGACCTGCTGCACGCCCTTGTTCTTGTAGGACGAGCCGCAGAGGACCGGGGTGAAGGTGCTGGTGATCGTGCCCTTGCGGATGCAGGCGCGCAGGACCTCCGGCGAGGGCTCCTCACCGGACTCCAGGTAGGCCTCCATCGCGGCCTCGTCCATCTCCAGGGCGGTGTCGACCAGCTCGGAGCGGAGCGCCGGGATGCTCTCGATGTTGTCGAGGTCTTCCTTGACGGTCAGGTTCAGCTTCGCGGCCAGATCGTCGGTGATCTCCCAGATCTCCCACTTGGAGTCCTTGTCGTCGGAGAACCAGACGTAGGCCTTCATCTCGATCAGATCGACCATGCCGCGGAAGTTGTCTTCCGAGCCCAGCGGAACCTGCAGGCAGAGCGGACGGGCGCCCAGGCGGGTCTTGATCATGTCGACGCAACGACGGAAGTTCGCGCCCGAACGGTCCATCTTGTTGACGTAGCACATGCGCGGAACGTTGTAGTTGTCCGCGAGGCGCCAGTTGGTCTCGGACTGCGGCTCAACGCCGGCCACGCCGTCGAACACGACGACCGCGCCGTCGAGCACGCGGAGCGAGCGGTTCACCTCGATGGTGAAGTCCACGTGGCCCGGGGTGTCGATGACGTTGATCTTCTTGCCGCGCCAGAAGGCCGAGACGGCAGCCGACTGAATCGTGATGCCGCGCTTCTGCTCCTGCTCCATGTAGTCGGTCGTCGTCGAGGACTTCAGGTCCTTCGTCTCGTGCACGTCGATGATCGTGTGCTTACGACCGGTGTAGTAGAGGATGCGCTCGGTGGTCGTCGTCTTGCCGGCATCGACGTGGGCGATGATGCCGATGTTCCGGATGTCAGAAAGAGGCGTTTGGCGCGGCATGTTGCGAATCCATTACTGTAACGCAGCTATCGAAGCGCAACGACGGTCGTCCGCTCCGGCGGCAGAGGTTGGTCGGGGTTTTACGGATGATCTGTTAAGGCGTGATTAACGTTCTGTAAATCCGGAAGGTCAAGCCTTCCGGATTTTTTCGAAGCACGCGGCCCTCACAGTCTGGTGGGCCACGCCGGCAAACCCCAACCGAGGGAGCCGGGTCGCCCCGTCACGCAGCTTATTTGGCCGCGGTCACCTGAATTTCAACGAGGTACTCCGGCGCGGCGAGCTTCGCTTCGACCGTCGCGCGGGCGGGCGGGTTGGCCGTATCGACCCAGGCTTCCCACGCCTTGTTCATCGCGCCGAAGCCGGCCATGTCCGTCAGATAGATGGTGGCGGACAGCAGCTTGCTCTTGTCGGAGCCGCCCTCGGCCAGCAGGGCGTCGATCTGGCCCAGGATCTGGCGGGTCTGCGTCTCCACGTCCGGAGTCGGATCGTTGGCCACCTGGCCGGCCAGATAGACCGTGTCCTTGTGGATGACCATCTGGCTCATGCGCGGTCCGGAATGGAAGCGCTGGATCGACATCGGTACGGCTCCGGTTACGGGGTCTTGAACGCGCGTACGTCTATGCGATTCACGCCCAGGGGCCTAGCAAAAAATGAGGCGCCACCGCTCAAAGCTGCCCCGCGCCCGTGCATCACCGCAAAGAAGGCGTATTTCCCTCCACCGCGGCCACGAAAGCGGCGCTCGGCACGGCGATGTTGCGGGGATTGGGGCCGCTGACCGCGGCGACCGCGATGCCGGCGACCGCCCAGCCCTCCCCCGCCCCATCCCCGCCCCCATTCCCGCCCCCATTCCCGCCCCCATTCCCGCTGGGCGTGCGCACCAGCAGCGCCGCGCCGCTGACCCCGCGCGTCCCGTCGCAGTCGTGGACGAGCAGCGGCCCGCGGTCGGTGTCATTGATGCCGCGCGCCGCGCAGGCGGTGTCGGCGGTGACGAGGTGGGCGCGGTCCTGGCTGTAGCCGCCCAGCATCAGCGGCGTGCCGGCGTCCGGCGGGACTCGGGCGAGCGGCAGCGGCGGCATCCCCTCAGGCGCGTCGCCGTCCAGCGTCAGCACCGCCCAGTCGCCGACGAGTCCGTCGAGACGCCTTTCCGTGTCATAGGGGCCGCCGGTCTCCAGCGCGGCGACGGCGCGGTGCTGCCGGTACTCCCCGCGCTCGTAACCGAACAGCACGTGCAGGGAGGAGGCCGGCAGGAAACGCTGCGCCCGGTTGATCAGGCAATGGGCGGCGGTGACCACCCGGCGCGGCGCCACCAGCACGCCGGTGCAGCGCGCGCCGAGATTGCTCTGCACCTTGACGAGGCTGTTCCACGGCGCGTGCGTGGCGTCCACCACCACCCGCCGGTCCTTCGCCCCGATCCCCGGCAGCAGCGGGTTCTGCGCCGCCGCCGGAAGGGCAGCGGCGAGAAGCGGCGCCGCGACCAGGAGTCCGCGCAGAACAGCCATCATGTGTTCTTGATACGTTTTCATGTTCGTCTTACCATGGCGGCCATGGCCACGCTCATCATCACGGAAAAATCCAGTCAGGCAAAGGACCTGCGCGCCGCGCTGGGGGATCGCTACGGGCGCATCCTGCCGGCCGAGGGCCACCTGCTGCGGCTGGCCGAGCCGGACGAGGTCAATCCGGACTGGAAGCGCTGGTCGCCCACCCTGCTGAAGCCGGACGGACTCTACCCGACCCGGCCGGACAGCGGCGGTAACAAAACGGCGAAGCTGGCGGCGATCAAGGCGGCCCTGAAGGGCTGCGACCAGGTCATCCTCGCCACCGACTGCGACCGCGAGGGGCAGCTGATCGGGCAGGAGATCCTGGAGCATCTGGGCTTCCGCGGGCGGGTGCAGCGCGCCCTGTTCACCGCCCAGGACCCCAAGACGATCCGCGATGCCTTCGCCAAGCTGAAGCCGAACACCGAGCTTCGCCCGCTCTACGAGGCGGCGGTGGCGCGCCAGCAGGCCGACCAGATCTTCAACCTCTCCCTGACCCGCACGGCGACCAAGACGCTGCTGGCGCCGGGGACGCGCGGGGTGATCGGCATCGGGCGGGTGAAGACGCCGACCCTGTCCATCGTCTGCCTGCGCGAGTTGGAGATCCGCAACTTCAAGCCGGAGGATTATTTCGAGGTGGTGGCGACGGCCACCGCCGCCGGCGGCTCCTTCCTGATGCGCCACGCTCCGCCGCCGAAGGACCGCATCAAGGACCGCGCCCGCGCCGAGGCTATCGCCCGCGCCGCCGATGGCCATGGCGGCCCCCTGTCGGTGACGGTGGAGGACCGGCGGCAGGCCCCGCCGAAGCTCTACGACCTGCCCGCGCTGCAGAAGACCTGCGGCCAACGCTGGGGCTGGACCGCCGACCGCACGCTGGAGGTCGCGCAGGAGCTTTACGACGGCGAGGGCAAGAAGCTCATCACCTACCCGCGCGCCGAGGCGCGCTACCTCTCGGAGAACCAGATCGCCGACGTTCCGGCGATCACCGGGGCGCTGACCCGGCTGCGCGGCTTCGCCCATCTGGACATTTCCCGCCCGGTGATCCGCCGCGGCAAGTCCGGCCATTTCTGCGACAAGGCGCTGGAGGGCGTGTCGCACCACGCCATCGTGCCCAACGTCAATGTCCTGGATGACCTGGAAAGCCGGCTGAACCGCCTGACCGACGACGAGAAGCGGCTCTACGCGCTGATCTGCCGCTCCTACCTCGCCGCGGTCATGCCCGACTACGAGTACCGCCAGACCACCGTCCTGATGGACGTGCCCGTCGAGGGCAAGCCGGTGGTCTTCCGCGCGGTCGGGCGCATCCCCCTGAAGCTCGGCTGGAAGGCGGCCTTCGGCTCCGCCGAGACGGACGGCAAGCCCGACGAGAAGGAGGAGGAGCAGACCCTGCCCCCGCTGGCCGACGGCGAGCCCGCCCGCCTGTCCGAGCCGCGGGTGGAGGCCAAGCGGACCCAAGCGCCGCCGCGCTACAACGAGGGCACGCTGGTCGACGCCATGCAGAACGCCTGGCGCTTCGTCGAGGACCCGGCGCTGCGCGACCGGCTGAAGGAGGCCAAGGGCATCGGCACCCCGGCCACCCGCGCCGAGATCATCAAGGGCCTGCGGCGGCAGAACCTGCTGGGCGCCGACGGCAAGTGGCTGGTGCCCACCCCCGCCGGGCTGCAGCTGTTCGAGACGCTGCGCGGCGCCGCCCCCACGCTGGTCGATCCCGGCACCACCGCCCTGTGGGAGATGCGGCTGGACGAGGTGGTCGTCGGGCGGGCCGACTTCCGCAGCGTCATCGACGGCATCGCCGACGAGGCTGGACGGCTGATCGGCGTGCTGGTCGGCAACCGGGGTCCCGCGGTGGACCTCGGCGTCCGCGGCGGCCCGATCCGCGCCGGACGGGGAGTCGGGCGGCGCCGTTCCGCCAGCCCGCGCGCCACCGGAACGGCGCCGCGCCGGACACGGAAGGCGGCGGTTGCCATCGTCGGTATGGATGGCGAAGCGCCGAAGACGCCCCGGCGCAGCCGCAAGAAGGCCGCGCCGGAGGTCTCCGACTCGATCAGCCCGGTGGCCGACACCGTCCCGCCGGCCCCCGCCGCACCGTCGAGCGGTGCACGGCGCAAGGCCCCGACCGACAAGATGGTCGCCTTCGCCCGCAGCCTCGCCGACCGCAAGGGCGTGGAGTTGCCGGACGCCGTGACCCAGGACTTCGATTCCTGCCGCCAATTCCTGGACCAACACGCGCGCTGAGCGCCGGCTTGCCCCCACCCCGGCCCTCCCCCGCTACCGCAGGGGAGGGAGATTTCTGCGAAGCGGCGGCAGTCCCCTCCCCTGCGAAGCGGGGGAGGGTTAGGGAGCGGGCAACACCTCCCACAAACCGCCCGAATCACCCTCCGACTGTGGCCCAGGCCACAGCGGCGGGGGCGGCATCCGCCTACCCTCTCCTCCACGGACATCGCCCCACACCCCGGAGGAGACCCTGCCCATGCGCCGCCTGACCCTGATCGCCGTCGCCGCCACCACGCTGCTCGCCGCGCCCCACGCCTTCGCCAACGACCTCAAGACCGGCGGCATGCCGGTCAACCCGATGATGATGCAGCCGGGCTTCGGCAGCCCCTTCGCCGCGGCGCCCTCGCTCTCCAACACCAACGTCGGTGTCGCGACGAACCTCGCGGCGGGGATCGGCAACAAGGCCAAGCAGAACGTCTTCACCATGCAGCAGGGCACCGGCGGGTCGCTGGTGAACACCAACGTCGGCGTCGCCACCAACGTCGCCGCCGGGATCGGCAACAAGGCCAAGCAGAACGTCACCGGCGTCACCTTCGGCTTCGGCAAGGGCGGCCTGCTCGACACCAACGTCGGGGTGACGACCAACGTCGCCGCCGGCATCGGCAACGCCGCCGGGCAGAGTCTGTTTGGTCTCAAGGCCCAGTGATCCACCCCACCCGGCGCCGCCGATCCACCCGGCGGCGCCTCCTTCCGGATTCCTCATTGGAGGACTGCCGCCATGCTCCGCTTCGCCCTGCCGGTCTTCGGTGCGCTCGCCGCCATCCTGACCCTGGCCGGAACCCCGCAGACCGCCGCCGCCGAAAACCTCGCCTGCCAGACGGTCAACGGGAAGACGGTGTGCAGCCGCGGCTCGGGCTCGCTGTCGTGCCAGACGGTCAACGACCGGACGACCTGCGTGACCGGGCCGGGCGCGCTGACCTGCGAGACCGTGAACGGCCACACCGCCTGCCGCCGCGGCCCGTCGCAGCCGGACCTGAAGCCGATGCCCATGCCGCCGATGCCCCCGCAGGCCGCCCCGATGCCCGACCGCCCCTTCGGCAAGAACTTCCCTTTTGAGGAAGAGGCGTAAAGCGCCCCACCTGTGGTCCGCCTCACAGCGGCTCCCCGCCCGGGCGCCCTAGGATCAGCGCACACCGCCGAACAGAGGAGCCCCGCCATGATCCGCATCCGCCGCTTCGCGCCGCTGCTGTCCGGCCTCGCCGCCCTGGCGCTGCTGGGCGGGACCGCCGCCGCCCAGGATGCCGGCGGCTTCTCCGTCAACCCTCAGCTCGGCGCGGCGGTTGGCATGTCGATGGGCATGGGCATGGGGATGCCGCCGCTGCTGCCGCGCCAGCCCGTCTTCGTCAACGCCACCCGGCGCGGCGCGCCTCCGGGGGCGACGGTGACCAACCCCAACGTCAGCCGGCAGGCGACGCACCAGCAGGCCATCGCCAAGATCCGCGGCGACGCCGGCTTCCTGGGCGGCTTCAACAAGGGCCAGGCGCTGGCCGCCAGCCGCCAGCCGCCGCCGGAACCGATCGTGCCGAACTTCACCTTCATCGACGCGCCCTTCATCGTGAACAACTTCGACAGCTCGCTGGCCCTGTCCTTCGGCGACAGCAACGTGACGGAGCAATTCATCATCCAGGGTGCGGACGGGTCCGCCGGCGGTGGCGGCGGCGCTGGTGGTGTCGCAGAGCAGCCTGCCGTGCCGGCCTCCTCCGGGCAGACGCCAACCCCGCTCCAGGCCGCCGCTCCGGTGCAGGCTCCACCCCCGGTGCAGGCGAAGGCTCCGACTCCGAAGCCCCAGCCGGGGGTGACCACCGGCAACGGCGGCCCGCCGCCCGAGGGCTTCTTCGACCCGGTGATGAGCAACTTCGGTCCGCTGCCGCATCTGCCCGCGGCGCTGGCCAGCGGCGGCATCCAGTTCAACAACGTCGGCAGCGCCTTCAACGCCGCCATGGGCCAGGGCAACGTTGCCTCCCAGCAGATCACCAGCATCCAGGGAAAGAAGGGCAAGCGCTGAGCCTTCGACAAAGAAAAGCCCCCTTGCCGGCGGCAAGGGGGCTTTCTCCGTTCAGGGTTGCGCGATTACGCGGCGACCGGCTCGTTGGCGCCCTTGGCCGGGGCGGCGGCGGGCTGGGCCACGCCCTGCGGGGCGGGCAGCGGCGCCGGGCGCGGGGTGCCGGCGGGCAGCATGTCCCCGATCGCGAGGCCCACGGCCATCAGGTTGGGCACGGCCATCGCGGTCAGCAGGATCGCCCACAGCTCCAGCGACAGGGTGCCCAGCGGGTTGGCGAACCATGCGGTCACCGCGGAGACCAGCAGCGCACCCGAGAGCCAGGCTTCCGGCTTGGCGCAGAAGGCCCCCTGGGTCCGCTTGCCGCCCTTGGCGGTGACGCGGAAGGCGTCGCGCTTGCGGACCACGCCGCGCAGAGCGGCCAGCGCCACCGTGGTGGACAGCGCCATGCCGACGGCGCAGGCCCCGAAGCTCTCCTTCCACGAGTTGCCGGAGGCGTAGCGCGAGGCCAGCAGGCTCGACCCGGCGCGCAGGACCAGGGCGCCCAGCACCGCGGCGGTGGCCTGGACCGGCGGCAGGTGCAGCGGCAGGACCAGCGAGGCGAAGGTCCAGGTGACCGCCGCACCGGCGGCCAGCACGCCCACCGCGTCGGACCACCAGCGCGCCCAGTTGGTCAGGTAGCCGATCTTCTGGCCGACCGTCAGCTCCTTGGCGCCGGGCAGGAACTTCCGCCAGTGGGCGCGCAGGATCTGCGTGGAGCCGAACACCCAGCGGTCGCGCTGCTTGCGGAACTGCATGAAGTTGTCGGGGGCGAGGCCCTGGCCGAGACGCTCGTCCGTGTAGGCGGCGCGGTAGCCGGCCGACAGGATGCGGATGCCCAGTTCCGTGTCCTCGCAGATGCCCTCTTCCGACCAGCCGCCGACCTGCTCCATGGCGGAGCGGCGCAGCATGATCATCGTGCCGTGGCAGACGAAGGCCTGGGAGGTCAGACCCTCCTGCATGCCGACGTCGAAGAAGGGGCGGTACTCGGCGGTCATGGCGGCCTTCAGCGGCGTCTCATGGCCGTCGCGGTGCTCCTGCGGGGCCTGGACGATGCCGACGCGCGGGTCGGCGAAGGTAGGGGCCAGCTTGTTCAGCCAGTCCGGCTCCACCGTGTAGTCGGCGTCGAGCACGGCGACAATCTCGGCGCGCGGGTCGGTGTGGCGCAGCGCGGCGTTCAGCGCGCCGGCCTTGAAGCCGCTGATCTTCTTGTACCAGTGGAACTTGAACTTCGGGCCCAGCTCGGCGCACAGCTCCTCGACCGGGCGGACCAGCGCCTCGTCCTCGGTGTTGTTGATGAGGACGACGACCTCGTAGTCCGGGTAGTCGACGCGGGCCAGCGAGGTCAGCGTGGCGGCCAGCACGTCCGGCTGCTCGCGGCAGGCGGCGATGTGCACGGACACCATCGGCTTGTGCTCCGGCACCGCGGGAACCCGCGGCAGCAGGGCCGGGGCGCGGCCGGTGAACAGGCGGCGGGCCACCTCGGTCAGGTCGGCGAAGGCCACCGACATCATCAGCGCGCCCAGCAGGAAGGCGGAGCCCCAGGTGGTCGCGGCGCCGAAGGTGAAGTATTCCGCGTAGGCGCCGGCGACGGCCGAACCGACGCCGAAGCCGACGATGTTGGCGCCCACCGACGCGGCCAGCGCGTAGGTCATGTTGGTGCGGCGGCGGAAGGCGGCGAAGGCCGACAAAGCGAGGCCGAGGGCCAGCGCCACGGCGGCGCCCGCACGGTCGCCCCAGGGGGCCGGGACGTCGCCGGCCAGCGGCCATTTCGGCGCGCGGTCGGCGTCGAGCACGCCCCAGGTCGGGCCCGGCGAGCCTTCGATGCTCGACTTCCACACGCCGTCGAACGCCTCGACCACGTTGTAGTCGATGCCGAGCATCCCCGCCTCGGCGGCGAAGTTGCGGACGACGAAGGCCTGGGCCTGCGGCGTCGGATAGGCGTCGTGGAAGTTCTCGCCGCCCGACGGCCAGCCCACCTCGCCCACGAACAGCGGCTTGCCCGGATGCGCCTTGCGCACGGTGTCCAGCCGGTCGCGGATCCAGGTCAGCGCGTTCTCCACGGGCACGCCTTCCCAGTAGGGCAGGACGTGGACGCCCATATAGTCGGACGCCGCGATGGTCTCCTTGGCCTTGACGATCTCCGACCACACGTCGGCGGTGCCGACCTTGATGTGCTTCGGCACGCCGGCGCGGACGCGGCGGATGTAGGAGGCCAGCTCCGCGTCGGTCAGCTCGGCGCGCAGCAGCGTCTCGTTGCCGACCACGACGCGCTCGATGCCGCGCACGGTGCGCGACAGCACGATGGCGCGGGCGACCTCGCGCTCGTTGCGGGCCTTGTCGTCGCTCAGCCAGACGCCCAGCGTGACATCCAGGCCATGCTTGGCGGCGATGGCCGGCACGTCGCCCTGGGAGCCCAGCGTGGAGTAGGTCCGGACACCGTCGGCGAAGCCGGCGATGGCGGTCATGTCGCGGTCCAGCTCCACCGCGTCGACCACCGGCTGGTGGTTCGGGTCGTAGCTGCGGCCCGACGGGGAGTAGGAGACGGATTCGATGCGACCCGGCACGGCGTCCACAGGAGTGGGCGCGTTGCGCCAGGACCAGAAGGACGCGTGGCCGGCAGTCACGGCGAGCATCGCCGCGGCCAAGGCCGCAGACCGGATCGAACGCTTCGGGTTGCTCATGTGGGGATTTCGCAAGCCTGGGTAGGATGGGTGGCGGGCGCCACCGGACACACAGACGAACGTGCGCTGCAAAAAACTATTCCCGCACCCGCGTCGATTTTTTTCGGCTGGCTGCATGGATTACCAAATCGGGAACGGCGACCGCTCCGCTCCTGTTGGCTTCACCAACCGCAACGACGGAGACGACGAAATGACCGGCAAAAAGGTCGATGTGACCGCGCTGGAGGAAACGATGGACGAGGTGGTCGAAACCCTCGATCTCGCCGAGCAGGCCGCCGGCTATGTCCGGAAGGAAAGCAGCGACCCCATGGACCAGGCCCGCGCCGCCGCCGTGCAGAAGCAGGCCGAAGCCATGCTCGACGCCGCCGAGCAGGCCGCGACGGGAGAACGCTCGCAGCGCAGCAACCCCTCCCCCCTGCCGGGCATGCGCCGCCCGCCCTCCCTCATCAATTGACGATCATTCGGCAAGGAGACATTCATGACCGGCAAGCATGAACAGAGTCCCGAGCACCGCAAAGCCCACGATCTCGCTGAAGAGGCTATAGAGACGGCGGCCCAGGGCGATACGCGCAAGGCCAAGAGCTTGGCGGACGAAGCGAAATCCATCGACCCGAAGATCGATCAGGAGATGGCGCGCGAACTGCAAGACGACCGCCGTCAGGCCGAAAACTACAAGGGGAAGGCAGGCGAGACCCCCTGACTCCTTATCCCCGGCTCTCCTGGGGCGGTGGCCCACCCGCCATCCGCCCCTGCCCCTCCGGGCACAGCTCCAGCAGGACACACCGCTCACAGGCCGGGTTGCGGTAGAAGCAGACCCGCTGCCCGTGCAGCATCATCACCTCGTGATGGTCGTATATCTGCTGGGCCGTCCACTCCGGGGGAAGACGCGCCTCCAGGACGGTGTGCGACGGACCGACCGCCACGCTGGGCGGGATCAGCCCGGTGCGCACGGCGACGCGATGGTGGTGACTGTCCACCGGCAGAGCGGGACGGCGCAGGCTGCTGAAGCTCATCACCGCGGCGCTGGTCTTCGGGCCGACGCCGGGAAGCGCCTGCAGCCAGGCCCGCGCCTCCGGCACCGTCATCTCCGCAAGAAAGTCCAGGGAGAGTTCGCCGCGCAACTCGGTGATCCGGCGAAGGATCGCCTGGATGCGCGGCGCCTTCTGTTCCGGCCACGTCACCCCGGCGATGACCGCCTCGACCTCCGCCGGGTCGGCGTCGCGCACCGCCGCCCAGTCCTCCCCCCAGCGCGCCCGCAAGGCGCGGAAGGCCGCGCCGGACGCCGCGTTGCGCGTGCGGTGCGACAGCAGCGAGGACACCAACTCGCTGAGCGGGTCGAGCGCGCGGAAATAGGCGATCGGACAGCCGAAGATCAGGCAGAGCCGGCGGTGGATCTCCAGCAGCCTCTCGTCGGGCAAAACCGGGGGCGACAGCGCGAAGGACGCCTGCTCGTCGTCGGCCTTGAGACGGCGCTTCACGGAGCCGTCACACCGCCGGACCGGCCGCCCTGTGGCAGCATCAGCCCCTCGTCCGCCGCCATGGCGCGGGCGCGGGGATCCGCCTGCACGGCACGGGCGGTGCTGCGGGCGCGCTCCTGGACGCGGCGGAAGGCGCGCAGCAGGGCCTGGGCCTCCGCCCGCTCCTGCGCGTCGCGCCGCGACTCGGCCGCTTCCGACGCGGCGATCTTGCCGGCGGTGGAGCGCTGCGTCTCGCTGTAGCCGAACAGGCCGGGTTCCCAGCGCTTCAGGTTGGCGTAGGCCAGGGCGCGGGACGTGCCGTCCAGCCCCTGCCCCTCTTCCCAGGCGGCACGGGCGGCGCGCAGCTCGTCGGCCAGCACCCGCTGGGGCGGGCGCGGTGGTGGTGGCGGCGGCTGGTGCAGCCGGGTGCGCGCCGCCTTCAGGGCGGCCACGCGGTCGGGATCGTCACGCCAACGGCGGGCGTCCGCGGCGGCGTCGCGCCACGCGCCGATGAGCCGTTCCGGATCGGGTGCGGTGTCCCGCTTCGTCGATGCCATGGCCCTCCCCGTTGCAAGGGAAACGAACGCAGTGCTTTCGTCTTCAAGGATCTATGCCATGGACCGGCAAAGGCCAGACCGGGAAGGGCGGTAATCCCGAGGGTTTGGTCAGTCCGCCGCCCTACCCAGCAGATAGTCGATGTCCCCGCCTTCAAGTGCACTGATGAGACCGGTGCCCTCGATGGTTGCGTCGGACAGGTTTCCTTTGCGCCGTTGCAAGTCGAGGATGCGCTCCTCCACCGTGTCGGCGGCGATCAGCTTGTAGACGAAGACCGGCTTGTCCTGCCCGATTCGGTAGGCGCGGTCGGTCGCCTGATCCTCCGCCGCGGGATTCCACCAGGGATCGTAGTGGATCACCGTGTCCGCCGCCGTCAGGTTGAGGCCGCGCCCGCCCGCCTTCAGACTGATGAGGAAGACCGGCACCTCGCGGTTCTGGAAGCGGTTGACCGGCTCGGCGCGGTCCAGCGTGCGCCCGGTCAGCTCGACATAGCCGATCTTCGCCTCCTCCAGCCGCAGCTTGATGAGGTCGAGCATGGTGGTGAACTGCGAGAAGATCAGGATGCGCCGGCCTTCCGGCACCATCTCCAGCACCATGTCGGTCAGCGCGTCGAGCTTCGCGGTCTCCTTCACCTTGCCGGCGGCGGGGATCTTGACCAGACGCGGGTCGCAGCAGACCTGCCGCAGCTTCAGAAGCGCGTCGATGATGGTGATGGCGTTGCGCGACACGCCGCTGACCGCCAGCGCCGCCCGCACCGTCTCGTTCACCGACAGGCGGATGGTCTCGTAGAGGTCGCGCTGCGCCGGCTCCAGGTCGATGCGCACCACCACCTCGGTCTTCGGCGGCAGCTCCTTGGCCACCGCCTCCTTGGTGCGGCGCAGCAGGAAGGGGCGGATGCGGCGCATCAGCTGCTTGGCGCGGGTGCCGTCGGCGCGCTTCTCGATGGGCGTGCGGTAGCGGCGCCCGAACTCCTTGCGGTCGCCGAGCAGGCCGGGCATCAGGAAGGCGAACTGGCTCCACAGCTCGCCGAGATTGTTCTCCACCGGCGTGCCGGACAGGCAGAGCCGGTTGCGGGCGTTCAGCGCGCAGACGGCGCGCGTCGCCTTGCTGTCCGGGTTCTTGATCGCCTGCGCCTCGTCGAGGATCAGCATGTGCCAGTCCCGGCGCTTCAGCACCTCGACGTCGCGGCCGACCACGCCGTAGGTGGTCACCACGATGTGGGCACGGTCGAGGTCGCCCAGCTTCTCGTGCCGGTCCAGACCGTGCAGCACGACCACCCGCAGATGCGGCGTGAAGCGCTGCGCCTCGGCCACCCAGTTGGGGACGAGGCTGGTCGGCACGACGACGAGGCAGGGATCGGTCAGCCGCCCCTCCTTCTCCTCCATGGCGATGTGGGCCAGCGTCTGCGCGGTCTTGCCCAGCCCCATGTCGTCGGCCAGGATGCCGGCCACCCGGTTGGCCCGCAGCCCCTGCATCCAGGCCAGACCGACGCGCTGGTAGTCGCGCAGCGTCCCCTGGAAGCCCGGCGGCGGGTCCATCTCCGCCGGCATCTCCTGCTCCTGGATGGTGCGCAGGTAGCGGTCGATCTGGCCGGTGTCCTCGGTGCGCCGCGCGATCAGGTCGTCGATGTCCAGCAGCCCGTCGGCCTCGGTCAGCGGCACCTTCAGCGTGTCGTCGAGCCGCCGCCCGCTGTCGAGCATGGATTCCAGGACGCTGAGCAGCCGCTCCACCCGCTCCGCCGGCAGGGCCAGCACGTTGCCGTCGTCCAGCACCAGATGGGCGCGCCCGTCGATGACGCGGGTCGCCTCCATGCCGCCGCGCTCGATCAGCGTCGCCAGGATGGGCAGCAGGGCGCGGCGCTCCCCGTCGATCTCCACGCCGACGTCGAGGTCGAACCAGCCGTCGCCGGAATCGCGCACGGCGACCGCCACCTCCTCGTTCGCCTCGACCACGCGGGTGCCGAAGTCGGCGCCGATCTCGACGGTCCAGCCGTCCTTGCGCAGGGCCGGCACCTCGGTCTTCAGAAAGGCCGCCCAGCGTTCGTCGGCGTCCTTGCCGGTCAGCCAGTGCACGCGGGTGCCGCGGGCGTTCAACTGGCCCTTGGGCGGCTCGATGCGCGCCTGAGCGAAGCCGAAGGCGGCCAGACGGTCCAGCGCGCCCTGCTCCAGCGCCTTGTCACGGCGGACGAAGACCGCCCCGGCGGGCTCCTCGACGCGGGCGAACTGACGCTGGTCGTCGGGCTCGATCTCCGAGGGGGAATCCTCCTCGCCATAGTCGAAGGCCAGCCGCAGCACGTCCACAAGCCCGCCGTCCGGCGACACCACCCGGCCCAGCCGGGCGACGACGCGCGGGTCGCGCTCGACGATGGTCGCGGCGGGATCGGAGCCCATGCGCACGCCGCCGGGCATGCCCGCGGCGAAGGCGGAGGCCGCCGGGAAGTCCGGTCGCTCCAGTGCGGGCCGGGCCGCCGCGGGCCGGGCGGAGGCCTTCAGGGGCGCCGCCTTCGCGGGAGCCGCCTTGGCGGGGGGCGGAGCGACGGCGGCCTTGGGCTTCGGCACCTCGACGACCTGCAGCTCGACGGGGCAGACGGTGCCGCCCTTCGGATCGACGCACCAATAACCCTGCCCCTTGATCAGCGCGGCGCCGGGCGGCAGTCCGGTCGGGCGCAGCTTGCGCGTCGCCGGGTCGCGGAAAGCGCGGATGGTCATCCCCGCTCCCTCCGCCAGCATCGTGCCGCCGCGCCAGCGCAGCCGCCCGCAGCCGAGCAGCCGGCGCAGGATGCGGTCCACCACGTCGCCGCGGCTCTTGGCGACCGGCGTGCGCACCACCCCGCCGCCACCGAGCAGCCGGGCGATGGCGCGGTCCACGTCGCCGTCCAGGCTGCGCGGCGCGCGGGCCAGCACGTCGCGCGGGCTGGCGGGCGTGGAGACGTCGTCGCCCTCCCCCGCCCCTTCCACCGCGATGACGGCGGAGACGAACATCGCCGCGTCGTCCTTCCCCGGCTCCAGGGTCCAGCGGACGCTGAGCACCGGATCGGGGGCGGGCGGCGGAGGTGGCGGAGGCTGCACCGGTTCGGCAATCGGCGGCGGCACGGGGACCGGGTCGGGAACCGCCTGGAGCGCCGGCGGCTCCGCGGCCGGGGGCGCGTCGAACAGGGACATCTGCCGCCCTTCCGGACGGGCGTCCAGCGTGATCAGCGCCGCCGCGGCCATATGGGCGCAGGCGTTGCGCCCGCAGGTGCAGCTCTTGTCGAAGACCACCCGGCTGCGCCCGCGCACCGGGACGACCGTCACCGACAGGGTCCGGCCGAGGTCGGTCACCGTGGCGGCGATCCGCCCCTCCGCCTCCAGCAGCGTCACCGCTCCGGTCAGGATGAGCGTACGGCCGCGCTGCAACGTCTTCGCATCGAAGACGCGCGCCAGATCCTCCTGCGAAAAGGAGACCGGCGCGCTGGCGGTGGCGGCGGCGCGAGGAAGGGAACCGAACAGCGACATGGGCCGGAAGGGATACCGAAAAAGCAGAACGGGTCAGGAACGGGGGCGTCGGTATAAGCCCACACCATGCCCCGTCGCAAGCCCGCTCTCAACCCTCAACCGACTCTCCAAGGCAAACATTCCGGTTGCCAAGTCCCGGGAAGTCCAGCCATGGACCACGGCCGCATCCAACAAGGAAAACCCCCGCTACAGCCGTTCCAGGAAACTGTTCAGCGGCGGCATCGGGCCGCAGACCGGGGATTCCTCACGCAGCAGATAGGCGAAATGCTTCAGCATCGGCTCCGCGTTGGTGCGATCGCCGAGCGCGTAGGTGGCGACGCCGAACAGCACGACCAGGGCGAGGACCAGCGGGCTGAGGTTCAGGCGGGACGGGGTCAGCCGGTTGAAGCTCTGCGCGAAGGCCGCCACCGCCAGCCCGCCGAGGACGAGGCCGACCACCACCTCCGTCACCGAATGGTAGCGCAGCAGGATTCGCGAGGCGGCCACGCCCACCACCAGGCCAAGCGCGCCGAGGACCACCACGCCGCGCCGCCAGCCGTCCAGCGAGCGCGCCGCCATCACCCCGACCGCCCCATAGACGGCGGCGGCGAGGGCGGCGTGGCCGCTGGGGCTGGTCAGCCGGTCATCGAACAGACGGATGCCGCAGGCGTGCCCCAGGATCTTCAGAAGCGCCACCGAGCCCATCAGCATGGCCAGCACGGCCAGCCACCGTGCCGCCGAGACCGCCGAATGGCGGCGCCACAGCATCACGATCAGGATGCCCGCCACCGGCAGCACGAAGGACGTGCTGCCGAGAAGCGAGATCGCCTTGTTGACGTGCCAGAGGTTCAGATGTCCCACGGTCCTCGCGGCTCCCTTTCCGTTCAGCGCATGCGAACGAGCATTCCGTCCCGGTAGTTCCAGGCCGCCGTGCTCTTTCCGTCGGACGCCGGCAATGAAACGGTCAGCGTCCGGTCCGCCTGCTCCACCTTCGGCGCGTCGCTGCAGGTCCCGAAGGGCAGCGAGACGGAAGGCTTGGTCCCGCCGAGGTCGAGCACGCGGAAGCGCGCGGCGCACTTGCCGTCCACGCTCTCCTGGAGCAGCACCAGCCAGCGCCCTTCCATGTTGTACGCGTTCACGAAGGACAGGGTGCGCCCCTCGCGGTCCTCGTAGACGACGCGGTCGTTGACGGTCACCTGGATGACCTTCGGGCCGAGTTCGACCATCTGGACGACCTCGTTGCCGATGGCCGCGGACACCAGAACCGCGGCGCCGGCCCGGTCGTCCGCCGCCTGCGCCGTGCCGATCGCCGCCATCAAGGAAACCGCCATCAGCGAACCCACCGGCCCCATGACGGCACGGCTCAGAAACGTCATACCCATAGCTGTTCTCAATTGCCCTTCTGGCTGGTCGATCTCCACGCCAAGGTAAGCCCAACCGCCGCCATTCTGTAGTCCGTCAAAGGGCTGACATCCGCTTGCCGGAAAAATTTCACGAGCCGGACGATTTTGGTTGCCTTCCGGCGACGCCACGATTAAAAACCGCGCCACCGCAGACGACGGCCCCGCCGGCGCCGCGGCAGAGAGAAGCGCCCGTAGCTCAGCTGGATAGAGCACCAGACTACGAATCTGGGGGTCAGGAGTTCGAATCTCTTCGGGCGCGCCACTCTCCTCTTCCCGTAAAAATCTTCCATGACGCTGTGCTGAACGCGGTTGGATCAGGCGATCCGACGGCGTTATTCTTGTTTTCGGGAATTGTTCGCACCCGCCGCGGACGGACCGAAGGGGAGGAAGCCGTCATGACGGGACCACGGACGGCCACGCCGCTGACGAAGCGGGAGTTGCCGGCTCTCGCGGCTCTTCTCGCCATAGAGGGCCTGCCGAACCAGGACATCGCCGACGCAGGGCGGCGCTTCTGGCGCGTCGACGACCCGGATGGGCTCCTGGGTTACGGCGGCTTGGAGGTCTATGGGCGCGACGGGCTGCTCCGCTCGGTCGTCGTGCCGCCGGAGCGCCGCGGCAAGGGCGATGGTCATGCGGTCGTGGACGCACTCTCCCGCGAGGCCCTGGCGCTCGGCCTGGAGCGGCTGTGGCTGCTGACCATCGGCGCCGCCGGCTTCTTTGAACGCATCGGCTTCACGCGTGCGGAACGCGGCGATGCGCCGCCGGACATCCGCGCCAGCGCGCAGTTCGCCGGCCTCTGCCCCGGCAGCGCCGTCTGCCTGCGCCACGACCTTGGGCTGCCCGCGGAGGGAACAGCCTCCGCCGTCACGGCTATCCCGCCAGAAACCGCTCCAGTCCGGTGATGGTCGCCCGATCACGATAGACGACGGGAAGGGCGGCGGTCTGGCGGGATCTGCGGATGGTTCGCGCCGCGGGGTCGAGCCCCAGGCGAACGGCGTCGGCAATGAAGTCGTCCGGACCTTGGGCGACCACATCGGCCATCCCGAGGCGGTCCAACAGGGCGGCGGCAAGCCGTCCCCGCATGAAGCCCCCCCGCAGGGTAACCACCGGAAGCCCCGCCTCCACCGCCTGCAAGGCCGTGTTGAATCCGGAAAAGCCGATGCTGTCGAGATAGACGTCCATCACCCGCAGCGTCGCAAGATACGCGTCATGGTCGAGCGGATCGGCGAAGACACAGCGCTCCCGGCTGTCGATTCCCTGGAGAGCGAAGGCCCGCTCCAGCCGGTCCTCAAAGACGCGGGTGACGGTGGATTGGCTGTGCCGGAAAAAGAGGAACCGGCTTCCCGGCACGGCGGCGGCGATGGCGGGAAACACAGGATCGTGCTGCGGCAGGTACTTGAACAGGCTTTGGCTGCACAGAAAAGCCGGCGCCCCGTCGGGCAGGCCGAACCGCCCGCGCGTGACCGACGCGACGGGCTGCCGCGTGGGCTCGACGTAGCAACCAAGGTTGGGAAGCCGGTGCAGGCGCTCGCTGTAGAAGGCCTCTCCATCCGGCGGCTCCAGCAGGTCGCCCGACAGATAATGGTCGAGCGTGGGCAGCCCCGTCGTGTCGGGGTGTCCCCAGGCCACCGCCTGCACCGGCGCGAGGCGGAGCGCCGCGAGCCGATAGGTCATCGGCTCCATGCCGACCTCGGGGAACAGCAGCGCGTCGGGCCTGTCGGCGACGATGGTCTCCGCCCAGCGCTCCACGGTACCGAGGCCGCGCCGGAACACCGCGCAACGCGACGCGGCCAGAGCGGTGCAGGCGTCCTCCTCGCCGGTGACATGGTATCCCAGAAGGGTGAAGCGCTCCGGATCGAGCTGGGTGAGCCAGCCGGCCAGGATCGCCCGCCACACCGAATGGTCGTGGAAGTAGGACGAGACGATCCCGACCCGCAACCGCGTCCGGGCTGCCCGGGGTCGGGCCGATGCGCCAGGCGTTTCCAGGCGGGTCTTTTCCGGGAGGGCCGTCTGCGAGATGGACGGGATAAGGCTCCCCAGACGCGTTTCCATCAGCCCGGCCATGATGCCGCCGTAGGTTTCCTGCAAAGCCCGGTTGTCCAAGCCCTGATAGGCCAGCAGGAAGGGCAGATGCGCGCCCGCGAGGTCCGCGGCGCTCCGCCGCGCCTCGGCCGGAGCACCGGGGCCGATCAGCCCGTCGAGCGCGGCGAGATGGTGCGCGTAGACCGTCCGTCTGGACGCCAGTTCCGCGCCGTCGGCGTAGACGTGGCGGAGTTGCGCGACGCACAAGGCCAGTCGGCACGCGGCGTCCCACGGCGCGGCCTCCACCCCCCGGGTCAGAAGGCCGGCGGCGACAGCGTCGTCGCCGCGGCCGGCGTGGAGCACACCCAAGGCGTACAGCAGGCCCGGATGGTCCGGGGCGGCGCGCAGCCCCTGGTTCAACACCCGCAGACGGTCGGATGGGCAAGGCCCGGATGACGCGCCGCCCAACCCGAAATAGGCGTCGCCGTTGTCGGGCTGGCAGGTGACCGCCCGACGGAACGCGACCATCGCCGCCTCGGTGCGCCCGAGATCGGCGAGCGCCGCGCCGAGATTGACCAGCACCATCGCCGAGCCGGGCGAGAGCCGCGCGGCGCAGCGGAAGGAGACCGCCGCCTGCGCCACGGCACCGCCGGCGCGCAGGAGATTGCCAAGATTGTTGCAGGCCGCGCCATGACCCGGGTCGAGCGCGATGAGACGGCGATAGGCCGCCGCCGCTTCCCGCTCCTCCCCCCGCGCCCGCAGCATCCGCGCGAGGGAGAAGCACAGGCCGCCGTCCTCGGGCCTTAGGCGCAGGAGTTGCCGGAACACCGACACGGCCTCGTCGGTCGGAGGCCCTTCGGCCAGCAGCGGCGCCAGAGCGGCCAGCGCGTCCGGGTGGCCGGGGCGCAACGTCAGCGCCCGGCGGTGGAGCGCCGCCGCCTCGTCCGTCCGGCCCATCGCCAGGACCAGCTTGCCGAAGTTGGCGTGGAAGTCGGCGATGTCCGGGGCACTGGCGATGGCGCGACGAATCCGCGCCATCGCCTCCACCGGGCGGCCCTGCTGCCCATCGAGCACGCCCAACAGATGCAGCGCGTGAGGCTGGTCCGGCTCGACGGCGAGGATTCGTCCGTAAAGTTCCCTGGCCTCCGTCAGTGCACCCTGGAGATGATACTCGACCGCAAGCCCCAGCGCTTCCTGCACCGTCGCCATGGAGAAGCCCCCGCGCGCACCGTGATCGATCAGAGCAACCTAGGGTGATTCCCGCTTTCCGGACAGCTTCTCGGCGTTGCCAACGCTCGGTTGGGATCCGCGTGAGGCCGCCAACCGGCCGCCTTCCCATTCACAGCGGCGGCAACCCGTTGGAAAGCTTGGTGGGCCCGGCCGGATTCGAACCGACGACAACACCGTTATGAGCGGCGCGTTCTAACCGCTGAACTACAGGCCCCCACCAAGGGATGCCGAATGTGCCCAGAACCGGGGGCTTATGCAACCCCGTTCGATAAAGGCCGCAGCCAAAATAAAGGCGCCCAAAATGAAAAGGGGGACCCGAAGGCCCCCCGCTTTCCATACGACCGCATTCCGTGCGGCGCACTCGCCTCCCGGACCCCTCAGGTGTCCAGGAAGCTGCGCAGCTTGCGAGACCGCGACGGGTGCTTCAGCTTGCGCAGAGCCTTCGCCTCGATCTGACGGATGCGCTCGCGCGTCACGTTGAACTGCTGCCCGACTTCTTCCAGCGTGTGGTCGGTGTTCATGCCGATGCCGAAGCGCATGCGCAGAACACGTTCCTCACGCGGCGTCAGCGAGGCCAGGACGCGGGTCGTCGTCTCGCGCAGGTTCGCCTGGATGGCGGCGTCCAGCGGCAGGACCGCGTTCTTGTCCTCGATGAAGTCGCCGAGATGCGAATCCTCCTCGTCGCCGATCGGCGTTTCGAGGGAGATCGGCTCCTTGGCGATCTTCAGGACCTTGCGGACCTTCTCCAGCGGCATCATCAGACGCTCCGCCAGCTCCTCCGGGGTCGGCTCGCGGCCGATCTCGTGCAGCATCTGGCGGCTGGTGCGGACCAGCTTGTTGATCGTCTCGATCATGTGGACCGGGATGCGGATGGTCCGCGCCTGGTCGGCGATCGAGCGGGTGATCGCCTGACGGATCCACCACGTCGCGTAGGTCGAGAACTTGTAACCGCGCCGGTACTCGAACTTGTCCACCGCCTTCATCAGGCCGATGTTGCCCTCCTGGATCAGGTCCAGGAACTGCAGGCCGCGGTTCGTGTACTTCTTCGCGATGGAGATCACGAGGCGCAGGTTGGCCTCGACCATCTCCTTCTTCGCGCGGCTCGCCTCCTTCTCGCCCTTCTGGACGGTGGAGACGATGCGGCGGAACTCGCTGATCGGCAGCTTGGCCTCATCCGAGATGCTCGACACGCCGTCGCGCGTCTTGCGGATGTCGGCCTCGTACTTGTCGTAGAACTTGCCCCAGGTCTTGGGGTTCAGGCCGCGGATGCGCTCCAGCCAGTTCGGGTCGAGTTCGTGCCCGAAATAGTGGTTCAGGAAGTCCTCGCGCTTCACGCGGCAGTCGGTCGCCATGCGCAGCAGCTTGCCTTCAAAGCCGGTCAGCTTGCGGTTCAGGGCGTAGAGCTGCTCGACAAGCTGCTCGATGCGCTGGTTGTTCAGGCGCACCGTGTTCATCAGCTCGACCATCTCGGTCTTGAGCTTGTCGTACTTCTTGTCCGACTGCTTGGCCACGTCCTCGCCGCGCTGGATGGCCGCGATGCGGCCCTCGTGCAGCTTGTGCAGCTTGTCGTAGGTGGCCTTGATCTTCTCGAAGGTCTCGATGACCTGAGGCTTCAGCGCGGCTTCCATGGCCGACAGGGACAGGCTGTTCTCGCCGTCCTCGTCGCCTTCCTCCTCGCTTTCGCCCTCGGGGCGCGGCGGACGCTCCTCCTCGGTCTCCTCCGGGGCGGCTTCCACCGTCTCGGCCAGACCTTCGGGGATCTCCTCACCGTCCGGGCCGCCGCCATAGGTGGCGTCCAGGTCGATGATGTCGCGCAGCAGCATCTTCCCTTCCATGAGGGCGTCGTGCCACTCAAGGATGGCGCGGATGGTCAGCGGCGATTCGCAGATCGCCCCGATCATCATCTCGCGCCCGGCCTCGATGCGCTTGGCGATGGCGATCTCGCCCTCGCGGGACAGCAGCTCCACCGAGCCCATCTCGCGCAGATACATGCGCACGGGGTCGTCGGTGCGGCCGATGTCGTCATCGTCCAGATTGCCGGCGGACCGGCCTTCGCCCTCGCCGTCGGCGTTGGCGTTGCCTTCCGAATCCTGCTCTTCCGATTCGACGATGTTGATGCCCATCTCGGAGAGCATGGCCATCGTGTCTTCGATCTGCTCGGAAGACGACGTATCCTGCGGCAGGGCAGCGTTCAGCTCGTCATAGGTGACGTAGCCACGCTCCTTGCCGCGGGCGATCATCTTCTTGACGGCGAGACCCATGCCGTCCATGAGCGGGCCGTCGCCGGCCTCGTCCCGGGCTTCGGAAACTTCAACGCTGTTCGCAGCTTTCGTGGCCATGCGATCGATGCCCCCGCATTACCCCATAAGAAAAACCCATAGCGCGCACCGCAGCGGCCCCCCGCTGTCGATCCGCACCTGCTTAAACCGGTTGTGAACCGTTCCGGAGCTTGTCCGGACAGACCCCTCCGGGTCTCATTCCCTCCGGCCCTTCCCTTCCGCACCACGCCCGGCGGCGCTGGCCGCTAGGCATCGTCGAGATCCTCGTCATCCGTCATACCCATTCCGGACCTGATGACCTCCTGTTGAAGGGCCACGACCCGCGCGAAGTTCGCCTCGCTGTTGTCACGGGCCAAAGCCGCCTCCGCTTCTCTCAAATCGGCCATCACCTGCCTGTGGTGCAGGTGATGCCATGTCGGCCACCACCCCCGTTTCGCGTCCAGGGAGGACGCGTCCGGGCGTGCAAAGCCGGCATGGACATAGGTCGACTCGCTGAGCAGAGAGCGGACAATGGTATCATAGCCGGCGGAAGACAAGTGGCGACAAAGCGATGCGGCGTCAAGTCCCGAGTCGTTTTCCCGCCGTTCAGCAAGCAATCCGATGACCGCTTGGCGCAATTCCTCCAGTTCCCGGTCGGGAAACGGCAACATGCCCAGCGATTCGCCCAACTCGTCGAACAGGTCGGGGTGATTGATGATCACCGCCAGCAGAACGCGCTCCCGCGCGGCGGCCAGATTGCCGGGGTTGCGGCGGCGGTGGCCGGGCGGTGGCGCCGTGCGCAGACCGGGCAGGCCCGGCGTGTGCCGGCGCGCCGGCTGGCCGAAGCGCCCCCCGCCCTGCCATTGCCCATTGGGAACCCAGGGACCGCGCTCGTTGCGCTGGCGCGGCGGCGGGGCGAAGGCCTCGTCGACGCGGCGGCGCATCTCTGTGCGGTAGAAGACCTGCACGTCGCGGTCGGCGATCTGCCCGACCCGCGCGTCCAAGGCGGCCTTCACCGCCGCCTTCGATTCGGGGGTGTCGGTGGGCTTGCCTTCGGTCTCCATGCGCCAGACCGCCTCGGACAGCGGGATGGCCTCGCCCAGCACCTCCTGCATGGCGCGGGGGCCGTGCAGGCGGATCAGGCTGTCGGGGTCCTCCCCTTCCGGCAGGAAGGCGACGCGGGCGGAATGGCCGGGGGCGAGGTGCGGCAGGATGCGCTCCACCGCCCGCCACGCCGCCCGGCGCCCGGCGTTGTCGCCGTCGAAGCAGAGGAAGGGCACCTTCTCCGCGTCGGGGATCAGCTTCCACAGCTCCTGGACCTGCGTCTCGGTCAGGGCAGTGCCGAGCGGCGCCACCGCGCCCTCGAAGCCGGCGCGGACCAGCGCGATGACGTCCATGTAGCCTTCGGCGACGATCACCGGCTTGCCGTCCGCCGCCGCCTGCCGCGCCCGCGACAGGCCGTACAACAGCGTTCCCTTGTGGAACAGCGGCGTGTCGGCGGTGTTGACGTATTTCGGGCCGTCGCCCTCCAGGATGCGCCCGCCGAAGGCGACCACCCGGCCGCGCCGGTCGGTCACCGGGAAGATCACCCGGTTGCGGAAGAAGCTGTAGGGCGTGCGCCCGTCGTCCGGCCGCTTCAGCAGGCCGGCGGTCACCATGTCCTCTTCCGAGAAGCCCTGCTTCAGAAGCTGGCTGCGCAGCGCGCCGGAATCGCCGGGGGCGAAGCCCAGGCGGAAGCGCGCCATGCCATCGGTGTCC
Organism: Azospirillum brasilense; assembly: GCF_005222205.1. Classification (NCBI taxonomy): domain Bacteria; kingdom Pseudomonadati; phylum Pseudomonadota; class Alphaproteobacteria; order Rhodospirillales; family Azospirillaceae; genus Azospirillum; species Azospirillum brasilense. The sequence goes on from NZ_CP032345.1 coordinate 669,854, forward strand.
AGCCCGCGGCGCTGGAAATACTCCAGTCCGGCGCGGCCTGCGGGGGCGTGGAGCTGCTGCTCGAACCAGCGGGCGGCCTGCTCCACCAGATCGTGCAGCGTCTTGCGCCGCTCGTAGCGCTGCTTGTCCTCCTCGGTGGCGCGGGGGACCGGCAGCCCCGCCTCGCCGGCCAGCGCTTCCACCGCCTCCGGGAAGGCGAGGTTGTCGTGGCGCATGACGAAGCCGATGATGTCGCCGTGCGCCCCGCAGCCGAAGCAATGGAAGAAGCCCTTCTGGTCGTTGACGTAGAAGGAGGGCGACTTCTCGTTGTGGAAGGGGCACGGCGCCTTGTACTCGCGGCCGGCGCGGATCAGGCGCAGGCGCTTGCCCACCACGTCCGACAAAGCGAGACGGGTGCGCAGCTCTTCCAGGAATTGGGGCGGGAAGGCCATGGGCGGGCGGAACCCGTGCTAGATCGGAAACCGCACCGTCAGCAGGCCGACAGCTGCTGCTTCACGGTGCCGCTGACCTTGGCGAAGTCCATCTGGCCGGCGTAGCGGGTCTTCAGCTCCGCCATCACCTTGCCCATGTCCTTGATGCAGGTGGCGCCGATCTCGTCCACCACCGTCTTCACGGCGGCGGCCACCTCCTCCTCCGACATCTGCTTGGGCAGGAAGCCCTCGATGATGGTGATCTCCTCGCGCTCCTGCTCGGCCAGCTCCAGGCGGCCGCCCTGCTCGTACAGCTTGATCGACTCGCCGCGCTGCTTGATCATCGTCTGCAGCATGGAGAGGATCTCGGCCTCGTCGATGCCGTCGGTGACGCCGCGCGAACGCGCCGCGATGTCCCGGTCCTTCAGCGCGGCCAGGATCAGGCGCACGGTCGAGACGGCGCGCTGGTTCTTGGCGAGCATCGCCTGCTTCAAAGCCTCGTTCAGGCGCGTGCGCAGCATTGCGTGTGTCCTTCGTGTTCGTCAGGTGTGTTCAACAGGTCGAAACGATAACGGCCGCTCGGCAGCGTCCGCACCGTCTCCATCCGTGGGATGGCGCGGAAGACGCGACGCGAACCGGCAATATTCCTAAATTTGCGCCGGATTGCCACGTCAATTCCGAAGGGCCGATTTCCACCCCCCGCCAGCGCATTCCACAGCCCCTCCAAAGGCCAAGCCCCACCGGAGAAGCACGGCGATTATGCAAACGCGCCGCTGGAAATCGGGGTACCAATCGTCATATACGGTTGACCGGCTCACCCGTCCCGACTAATCGATCCAGGCTCAGACACCCGAACCGCAAGGAACCGGGATGGCGGGGCGCGGACCGACGACGACGCGTGCGCCCAGCGGGGCGGGACGCGGCGCCGACGCTCCGCAAGGCAGGAATATGTGGCCCGCGGCGGCTCTTGATAAGGTCTGAAGGATGGCTCAATCGACTCTCCCGGCGGGCGATGCCGGCGCTTACACCGGTGTCCTGGTTCTGGCCGACGGCACCGTCTTCAAGGGCCGAGGCATCGGTGCGGTGGGGGATTCGGTGGGCGAGGTGTGCTTCAACACCTCGATGACCGGCTATCAGGAAATCCTGACCGACCCCAGCTACGCCGGGCAGATCATCACCTTCACCTTTCCGCACATCGGCAACACCGGCGCCAACCCGGAAGACATCGAGACGGTGACCCCCGCCGCGCGCGGCCTGATCCTGCGCGCCGACGTCACCGATCCGTCGAACTGGCGCGCCACCCGCCATCTCGACGACTGGCTGAAGAGCTACGGGCTGGTCGGTCTGGCCGGGGTGGACACCCGCCGCCTGACCCGGCGCATCCGCGACCTGGGCGCCCCGAACGGCGTCGTCGCCCACGCGCCGGACGGCAAGTTCGACCTCGACGCGCTGGTCGCCAAGGCCAAGGGCTGGCCGGGGCTGGAGGGCATGGACCTCGCCAAGGACGTCTCCTGCCGCCAGACCTACGGCTGGGATGAGGGCGCCTGGACGCTCGGCGCCGGCTACGCCACGCAGGAGAGCCCGCGCTTCCACGTCGTGGCGATCGATTTCGGCGCCAAGCGCAACATCCTGCGCTGCCTCGCCGCGGCCGGCTGCAAGGTCACCGTGGTTCCGGGCACCGCCACGGTGGAAGAGGTGATGCGCCACAAGCCGGACGGCGTCTTCCTGTCGAACGGCCCCGGCGACCCCGCGGCCACCGGCGAATACGCCGTGCCGACGATCAAGGGCCTGCTGGACACCGGCCTGCCGATGTTCGGCATCTGCCTGGGCCACCAGATGCTCTCGCTGGCGCTCGGCGCCAAGACGAAGAAGATGCCGCTGGGCCACCGCGGCGCCAACCATCCGGTGAAGGACCTGGCCTCCGGCCGGGTGGAGATCACCAGCCAGAACCACGGCTTCGTGGTGATGGAGGAGACCCTGCCCGCCGACGCCGAGGTGACCCATGTCAGCCTGTTCGACGGCACCAACGAGGGCATCCGGTTGAAGAACAAGCCGGTCTTCTCGGTGCAGTACCACCCGGAGGCCTCGCCCGGCCCGCAGGACAGCCACTATCTCTTCGACCGCTTCGTGGCGCTGATGGACGGCAAGCAGCCGGCCTGACGCCCGGCGGACGCACCGACCGAAGACGAGAAGGGAGCCGCTTGCGGCTCCTTTTTCTTTTCACAAACACGGGGGCTACGCGCCCTTCGCTTTTCCGCTTCCGCCGACCTCATTCGATCGAATGGGTTGGCTGAGTTTTTACCCCCTTCGATAAAAACCCTGCTCCGTCAAAGGTGTGTCCTTTGCTGCCGGACTCTGCGATGGTTACGGACGCGTCCCTCGCCATGCATACCGGAGCATGACATCCCTTGCCTCTGCACGCTCAGGATGACAACGCACCCGCTGTGAACGATGGCGTGGCGGGCGACGACCGGCCCCATGCCGGCGGACTGTCGCTTCGCACGGGACTGGTGCTGCTGGTCATGGCGGCGCTGCTGCCGATGCTGGGCTTCGCCGGCTGGACGGTCTTCCGCATGGCCGAGACGCAGAGCGCCGCGATCGAGCGGTCCGGCCAGGATCTGGCCCGGACGCTGGCCGTCGCCATCGACCGGGAACTCATGGCGATGGAGACGGCGCTCCAGGTTCTCACCACCTCCCCCCACTTGGCGAAGGGCGATCTCGCAGCCTTCCACCGGCAGGCGATCGAGGTGCTCCAGCACAAGGGCTCCCGGCGCGAGGGCGTCCACATCGTGCTGAGCAACGCCCAAGGCCAGCAGTTGATCAACACGCGCCGCCCGTTCGGGGAGCCGCTTCCCCGCACCGCGGTGACGGGCCTCGTCCGGCGGACGGCGGACAGCGGTCAGACCCAGATTTCCGAGATCTTCATGGGCGTTGTCGCCCAACGTCCCCTGGTCGCCGTCGCGTTGCCGATCACGCGGAACGGACCCTCGGAGCATGTGCTTGCCATGAGCATCCCGACCGAGATGTTCATCGAGGTGCTGCGCCAGCAGAGCCTGCCGGAGGGATGGATCGCCGCCCTATGGGACCGGCAAGGAGTCGTCATCACCCGGACCGCGGCCTCCGACACCTTCACCGGCACGCCGATTTCAGCGGAGGTGTTCCGCCGGACCGCCTCGGCGAGTTCCGGGACCTTCACCGCCGTGGCGCGGGACGGCACGCCGCTGTTCAACGCCTTTGCCCGATCGGAGCTGTCGGGCTGGACCGTCGCCGTCGGTGTGCCGCAGACGCTGATCGCCGAGCCCATGCGCCGCTCGGTCGCGCTGGTGTTGTGCGGCGGCGGCATCCTGCTGCTGGTCAGTCTGGCGATGGCGCTGGTGGTCGGGCGGCGCATCGCCGATCCGGTCGCGGCGCTCGCCGGTTCCGCCCTGGCGCTGGGGCGCGACGGCCCGCATGCTTCGCCGGTGATGACCGCGCCCACGCCGATCCGCGAGGTCAACGCGGTGGCCGGCGCGCTGAACCGGGCGGCCCGCCGCCTGCGCGACAGCGAGGCGCAGCAGCGGCTGGTGATGGAGGTCGTCGGGCTGGGGGTCTGGCGTTTCGACACGCGCAGCCGCCGCTTCCACGGGTCGGACCACACCGCGGCCCTGCTGGGCGTTCCGGTGCTCGACGGTGCTTCTGTCGAATCCTGGATCCGCAACGTCGCGGCGGACCACCGCAACGCCATCCGCGCCGCCCTCTTCCGCGACGACCCGTCGAAGGGCGAGCTGGAAGCGGAGTTCCCCGTCGGGTCGCCCGACGGTCAGGTGCGCTGGCTGGCCATGCGCGGGTCCTGCCTGACCGACCCGGACGGCACCACCCGCGCCGTCGGCATCCTGGAGGACGTGACGGAGCGGCGGCGCGCCCATGAGATGCAGCTGGGCGAGCTGGTGGACCGCCACGCCTCCGACCGCCGCCTGTTCGCCGCGATCATCGAAAGCTCCACCGACCTGATCGTCGCGGTGGACCAGGAGTGCCGCTACATCCTCTTCAACGGCGCCTACCAGCGGGAGGTCGAGGCTCTGTACGGCCACCGTCCGGCCATCGGCCAGCGCCTGCTGGAGATGATGGATCATCTGCCCACCGCACAGATCACCATGGAGTCGTTGTGGAGCCGCGCGCTCGGCGGGGAGCGCTTCACCATCGTGGAGGAGCTGGGCGACCCCACGGTGCAGCGCAAACGCTACGAGATGGCCTTCGGCACCATCCTGGACTCCAGCGGTCGGCGCATCGGCGCCTATCACGTCGGCCGTGACGTCGAGGAGCGGGAGCGCACCGGCCAAGCCCTGCGCGAGATCGAGGAGACGCTGCACCAGGCCCGCAAGATGGAGGCGATCGGCCAGCTCACCGGCGGCATCGCCCATGACTTCAACAACCTGCTCCAGGCCATCGGGACCTCCCTCTACCTGCTGCGCACCGCCGGCGAAGGCGGTGGGTCCTCCCATCCCCAGGCCCTGGACATGGCGGAGAAGGCGGTGGAGCGCGGCGCCACCCTGACCCAGCACCTCCTGGCCTTCTCCCGCCGGCAGCGGCTGGAGCCAAAGACGGTGGACGTCGGCGCCCTGGTCACCGGCATGGGCGGGCTGCTGGAGCGCACTCTGGGCGGTACCACCCGCATCGTCACCGAGACCGACCCCAGCCTGTGGCCGGCGCGGGTCGATCCGAACCAGCTCGAAATGGCCATCCTCAACCTCGCCATCAACGCGCGGGATGCCATGACCGCGGGCGGCACCCTGACCATCCGCACCGGCAATTGCCCGGACGACATGGAGGGACGGCCGCTCGATCTCGCCGCCGGGGACTGCGTGTCCATCGCCGTCGCCGACACCGGCAGCGGGATGAGCGAGGAAACGGCGGCCCGCGCCTTCGAACCCTTCTTCACGACGAAGGGGGTCGGGCACGGCACCGGCCTGGGCCTGTCGATGGTGCACGGGCTGGCCGCGCAATCCGGCGGGACGGTGGTGCTGACGACCCGGCTGGGCAGCGGCACGACGGTAACGCTCTATCTGCCGCGAGCCGACGCCGAGGAGGACGCGGGCCAGGACGCCGCGCTTCCCGCCGCCGTCCAGTCCCCGCCCCGCCCCGCCACCATCCTGCTGGTGGAGGACGAGGCTTTGGTCCGGATGGCGACCGCAACGGTTCTGGAGCAGTCCGGTTTCCGCATCATGGAGGCGTCGAGCGGCCCCGACGCGCTGGACGCCTTCGCCCGCGATCCGGAGGTGGACCTCGTGCTGACCGATTACGCGATGCCCGGCATGACGGGGCTGGAGCTGGTGCGGGAGCTGCGCGCCCGGCGCCCCGGCCTGCCGGTCCTGATGGTCACCGGCTACGCGGAGATCCAACGCGCCTCGGCCCTGGACGGGCTGCCCATCCTGCAGAAGCCCTATCAGGCCAACGAGCTGGTCGCGCGCATCCGCGCCGCTCTGCCCGCGGCGCCCTCCGCCTGACGGCCGCCACCCGAACGGACGCCATGCCGCATCCGCCCTCGTTCCATCCGCCTTGCCCACTCTGCGGCCGCCCGATGGTGCCCGGCCCCAGCCTGAACGAGCATCATCTGATCCCGCGCACCTACGGCGGACGGGACACCGTGACCATGCACCGCATCTGCCACGCCAAGATCCACGCGGTGCTGAGCGAGGCGGAGTTGCGCGACCACTACCACACCATCGCCAGCCTGCGCGCCCACCCGGACATCGCCGCCTTCCTGCGCTGGGTGTCCCGCAAGCCGCCGGAATTCATCGACCGCCACGCCTCCGGGCGCGGGCGCCGGCGGTGACGCAGCCGCCAATGGGTCAGACGCGCCCGAGGTAGCGGTTGATCTCGCCGTTGCAGGATTGGCTGATGCGCTCGTATTCGGCCGGGGTGTCGATGCGGGCTTGGCGCGCGTTGCGCTCGCGCCCGAATTCCTCCATCAGCTGGCGCATCGCCGCCTTGATCGGTTGCTCGATCGCCGCCATGACCTGCCGCTCGGAGCGGCCCTGGACCGGGCGGGCACGGCCGACCACATCCTCCAGCCGGCGCTTCAGGACCGGCACATACTCGCGCAGAAGCTGCTCATCCACCGTGACGTGCCGCATCTCGTGGGCCAGCACCTCGCCATGGATGCAACTGCCCTGCGGCAGCTCGCGGGCGACGTAGACGGTCCGCTCGTCGTAGCCGAAGGTGACGGTCAGGGTCTGCGCCGCGCCGCAATAGCGGCCCTGCCCCAGCGACGCCGTCATGACGCCGGCCTGCCATTGCTGATTGTATTGGATCGCCGCCAGCCCCAGCGTGTGGGAATTGGCGGTCCGCCCCGCGACGGGCCGCCGCCCCGGTTTCTGGGCCAGTTGGCGGATCGACTGGCTGTAGTCGGTGCGCAGCGGGGCGATCTGCAGATCGAGGATCACGCGGGCCGGCGCGAAGTCCGGACAGGCGGCGATCCCGTTCTGGGCGACCGCGGTTTGCGCGGCCGCGGGCACCGTGAAGCAAAGCCCTCCCCCACCCAGGCACAGGAGCGTCAGGAGGCCGGCGCGCAGACGCGGTCGAAAGGGGCAGAGGGTCATTCCGCCTATGTCGGTGCGGCCCCAGCCGACGGCAAGGGCCGCGTCGCCCGACCTCAGCGCTTGCCCGGATAGAGGAAGCGGGCCTTCAGCGTGCCCTCGATGGCGCGCAGGTCGCTCGCCACCTCGTTCTCGTCCACGTCGCCGTCGACATCCACCACGACGTAGCCCAGCTCCGGGTCGGTCTGGAGATACTGCGCGGCGATGTTCAGGTTGCGGCCCGAGAACACCTCGTTGATCTTGCGCAGCACGCCCGGACGGTTCTCGTGGACGTGCAGGAAGCGGGTGGAGCCGGCGTGGACCACCGGCAGGCCGACCTGCGGGAAGTTCACGGCGCCCATGGTCGAGCCGTTGTCCGAATACTCGATCAGCTTCTGCGACACCTCGGTGCCGATGTTGGCCTGCGCCTCCATCGTCGAGCCGCCGATGTGCGGGGTCAGGATGACGTTGTCGAGCCCGCGCAGCGCGCTCTCGAACACCTCCTTGTCGCCTCCCGGCTCCTTCGGGAACACGTCGATGGCGGCACCCAGCAGATGCTTGTCCCTCAGGGCGGCGGCCAGCGCCTCGATCATCACGACCTTGCCGCGGGCGGCGTTGATCAGGTGGGCGCCCTTCTTCATGGCGCGGATCTGCGCCTCGCCGATCATGTCGCGGGTCTGCGGCGTGTCGGGAACGTGCAGGGTCACCACGTCGGAGACCGCCAGCAGTTCCTCCAGCGAGTGGCAGGGCTGGGCGTTGCCGAGCGCCAGCTTGTTCACGACGTCGTAGTAGCGGACCTTCATGCCCATCGATTCGGCCATGATCGACACCTGGGTGCCGATGTGGCCGTAGCCGACGATGCCCAGCGTCTTGCCGCGGATCTCGTAGCTGTCCTTGGCCGACTTCATCCAGCCGCCGCCATGCACGAGGTTCGACTTCGAGAAGATGCCGCGCATCAGCATGATGATCTCGCCGATCACCAGCTCCGCCACCGACCGGGTGTTCGAATAGGGCGCGTTGAAGACCGGGATGCCGAGTCGGCGCGCGGCCTTCAGATCGACCTGATTGGTGCCGATGCAGAAGCAGCCGACGCTGAACAGGCGGGTCGCGGCTTCCAGCACCTTGGCGGTCAGATGGGTGCGCGAGCGGATGCCCAGCATGTGGACGGACCCGATGCGCTCCAGCAGCTCCGATTCGTCCAGCGCGTGCGGCAGACGCTCCACGGTGGCGTAGCCGCCATGCGCCAACTCGTTGATGGCGTTGTCGTGAACGCCTTCGAGCAGCAGGATGTTGATCTTGTCCTTGGAGAGCGAGAGCTTCGTCACGGCCGGAATCCGTCGAAATGAATGGCCCCGCACGCGGCGGGCCGCCAATAATGCGAGCGCGCAAGGTAATGCCAAGCGCCGGCCTTGTCACGCGAGGGATGTTGCGCTGCCGCCGCCATTCCGCATGGCGGGTTGGCGCCGCACGCGGAGCGGGTGTATTGCTGCCACCGACAAAGCCATGGCTGGGAAGAGCGAGGGAAACACCGGGATGAGCGACGTCACCATCTACCACAACCCGCGCTGCACCAAGTCGCGCCAGACGCTGGAGCTTCTGAGGTCCAGGGGCGTCGAGCCCACCGTCGTGGAGTATCTGAAGACCCCGCCCGGCCCGGCGGAGCTGAAGGCCATCCTGGCCAAGCTGGGCAAGGGTCCCCGCGACATCCTGCGCGCCAAGGAGGCGGCGGAGGCCGGGATCGCCAAGGATCTCGACGGCGACGCCCTGATCGACGCATTGTCCGCCAACCCCGCCGCCATCGAGCGGCCCATCGTCGTCACGGGCGACAAGGCCCGCGTGGGCCGCCCGCCGGAAAGCGTTCTGGAGATCCTGTAAGTGACCAAGCCCGCCCTGGACCTCACCCCCGCCGACGCGGCGACCGAGCTGCGCACCGTCCGCGACCTGATCCGCTACGGCGTCAGCCGCTTCAATGAGGCCGACCTGGATTACGGCCACGGCACCACCAACGCCCATGACGAGGCGGTGTTCATGGTGCTGGAAGGGTTGAGCCTGCCCATCGACCAGCTCGACCCCTATGTGGACGCCCGGCTGACCCTGGCGGAGCGCCGCAAGGTCGCCGACCTGCTGCACGCCCGCGTGGAGACGCGCAAGCCGGCGTCCTACCTGCTGAACAAGGCCTACATCCAGGGCATCCCCTTCTATGTGGACGAGCGGGTGATCGTGCCGCGCTCCTACATCGGGGAAATCCTGTTCTCCGACCTGATCGGCGGCGACGACTTCACGCTGGTGGAGGACCCGACCGAGGTCGAGCGGGTGCTCGACCTCTGCACCGGCTCCGGCTGCCTCGCCATCCTGGCCGCGCAGATCTTCCCGGAGGCCCATGTGGACGCGGTGGACCTGTCCGCCGACGCGCTGGAGGTGGCCAGGCGCAACGTCGCCGACAGCGGGTTCGAGGACCGCATCGCCCTGCACCACGGCGACCTGTTCGCGCCGCTGAAGAACCGCAAGTACGACGTCATCATCACCAACCCGCCCTATGTGGACGCCGAGGCGATGGCCAACCTGCCGCCGGAATTCCGCCATGAGCCGCAGATGGCCCTGGCGTCGGGCGAGGACGGGCTGGACATCGTGCGCCGCATCCTGAAAGAGGCGCCCAAGCACCTGACTCCGGAGGGCGGCCTGCTCTGCGAGTTCGGCACCGGCCGGGAGATCCTGGAGGCCGAGTATCCGGACCTCGACTTCTTCTGGGTCGAGACCGCCAACAGCTTCGGCGAGGTCTTCTGGCTGACCCGCGACCAGCTGAAGCCGGGCCGGTAACTAGACCGCTGATCAGATCGGGCGCCGGAGCAGCACGCTTCCCCCCTGGTGCGGCAGACGCTCGTGCCAGGGGATGTCGGCGCGGCCGATCTCGGCGAAGCCTTCCTTGGCGTAGAGTTGGCGGGCGTCGGCGTTGTCGGCCCAGACATGCAGCGTCACCCGGTCGAACCGGCCGCGCCGCGCCCGTTCATAGACCCAGGCGAGAAGCCGGGAGGCGATGCCGCGGCGGCGCCACGCCGGATCCACGGCCAGCGCCGACAGGAAGTAGCTGCCCCAGTCGTGCACCCGGTTGAAATCCTCCATGTGGGCCAGCCGGTCGGCGGGCAGTCCGGTGTAGTCCTGGGTCTTGATCCAGTCCACGGGATAGGCGTGGACGATCCCGACGATGCGCCCCGCCGCCTCCGCCACGCCCGAATGGCGGTGGGAGAAGGACCCCGACGTGCCCGCCAGCCCCGGCACCAGCATCTCCGCCGCCGTCTGGCCGGGCACCAGCCCGTCGAGCAGGAACTCGTAGACACCGCCGCCGGCCATGTCGATCAGCCGCGCCAAGTCCGGCGCGTCGTCCGGCTCGGCCGGGCGGATGTGAATGCCGTTGTCGTTCATGACCCGCGTTTCCAGTTGACTGCGCTTGTGCCCCTCCCCGGGGGCGGGAGAGGGAATTTCCTGACTCCATTGACCATGGCCGCCCATCGCCCTATCCTGACGCCCATGATGGACCGTCACCTTACCCTGGGTCTGCGAATTAGCAGCCCGGTTCTCCTGTGAGAGCCGGGGTTTTCGCGCGTCTGCAGGTCTGACCCTGCACTCATCGACTCAAGACCAAGGTAAGAGCGACCCATGTCCACCGTCACGTTGTCCACCGTCACGCTGGCGGCGCCCGCCGCCGAATCTCGTCCGACCGATCCGAACCGCCTCGTCCGCTTCGCCGTGCAGGCCGACGCCGATCCCGGCAGCCTGCCCCGCGTGCTGGAGCTGTTCGCCAAGCGCGGCCTCGTCCCCCTGTCGCTGAACAGCCGCCTGCTGGGCGAGACGCTCACCGTCGAGGTCGAAATGGCCGGCATGGTCGCTGCGGAGTCGAACCATGTCGGCAATTGCCTGCGCCAGATCCCGATGGTCCTGACGGTCGCCGTGACCGAACGGACCCTGCCGCTGGACCTGCCCGCCGCCGCCGAGTGACGGCAACGGCGGGCCTGCCGCTCAGTCGTTGGCCATTCAGTCGTTGGCCATTCAGTCGTTGGCCGTCTTCGTGACGTCGGCCGTCTTTGCGGCTTCCGACGAGGACGGCACGTCCGGAGTGGCGGGCGCGGGTTCCTCCGCCGGCGTCTCCTCCGTCTCCTTCATCAGCTGGGCGGCCTGCTGCAGCTTGCGGAACTGCGCCACCGAGAAGGGCAGGCTCGCCAGATAGGCCAGCCCGAGGAAGGCGAGCGTCCACCAGGGCTGGCTGACCAGCGAGGCGGCGAGCAGGCCGACGCCGACCAGACCCGGCACCACATACTGGGTCGGCACCCGCATGCCCTTGAAGGAGAAGGTCGGCAGCGTGCTGACCATCAGCCCGCCCATCGCCAGCGTCCAGGGCACCACGACGGCCGGGTGGCCGGCGATGTCCGGCCCGGCCTCGAAGCCGATGACCATGGGAAGGATGGCCAGACCGGCGCCCGCCGGGGCGGGAACGCCGGTGAAGTAGTTGAAGGCCCAGGGCGGCAGGTCGACGTCCAGGCGTGAGTTGAAGCGGGCCAGCCGCAGCGCCGCGCAGACCGCGTAGGCCATGGCGGCGATCCAGCCCAGGCTGCCGGCGCCGTTCAGCGCCCACAGATACATCATGAAGGCGGGGGCCACGCCGAAGCTGATGACGTCGGACAGGCTGTCCAGCTCCGCGCCGAACTTGCTCTGCCCGTTCAGCAGGCGGGCGATCCGTCCGTCCAGCGCGTCGAAGATCGCCGCGATGACGATGCAGACGACCGCCTGCTCCCACCGCTCGTGCATGGCGAAGCGGATGGCCGTCAGGCCGGAGCACAGCGCCAGCACCGTCAGCACGTTGGGCAGAAGATGGTTGATCGACAACCCCTTCAGCCGCGGATGCGGGCGGCGCGCCCGGCGCTTGCGGAACACTGCCGGCTTGAAGACCGGACGCTTCATCGGCGGACATCCCCCTGCCGTTGCGGTTCGGTGGCGGTCAGGTCGGCCAGCACGGTCTCGCCGCCGATCGCCGTCTGCCCGACGCAGACCAGCGGAACCACGCCGTCCGGCAGATAGACGTCGGTGCGGCTGCCGAATCGGATCAGGCCGAACCGCTCGCCCGCCTTGACCTCCTGGCCGGCCTTCACCCAGTAGAGGATGCGGCGGGCGACGAGGCCGGCGATCTGCACATAGGCGATCTCACGCCCGTCGGGAAGGCGGTGGCGGAAGGCGGCGCGCTCGTTCTCCTCGCTGGCCTTGTCCAGCGCGGCGTTCACGAAGGTGCCCTTGTGATACTCCGCCGCGACCACCGTTCCGTCCGCCGGCACGCGGTTGACGTGCACGTTGAAGACGTTGAGGAAAATGCTGACGCGGGTCAGCGGCGTGTCGCCCATGCCCAGCTCCGGCGGCGGAACCGCGGGAACGATCATGGTCACGCGCCCGTCGGCGGGGCTGACCAGCAGGCCGGGGCGCGTCGGCGTCACGCGATCGGGATCGCGGAAGAAATACACGCACCACAGGGTGAGCACGAGACCCAGCCAGCCCAGCGGCTTCGCCACGGCAAGCCCGAGAATCAGGGAGACCACGGCGAAGGCGGCGATGAAGGGCCAGCCGGCGCGGTGGATCGGAACGACTACGGTGTTGAGGGCGGACATCGCCGGTTACTTCAGCCTCGGATCGTTGGAGCGGCGCATTCTAGACAGCATCCCCCGCCCTTTACAGAATTTTAGCAGGGAAGGTGGAGAGTGACGCCACCGACACCACAGGAATGAGCGAGCCCCCGTGTCCGTTCCCGCCGCCCGCCTTCAGGCCATGCCGTCGCTCGCGCAGGTCTCGCAGACCGCCCTGCCCTTCAGCCCCGACACCTTCGTGATGACCCCCGAAGGCGTGCTGGGCATCGCCCAGCCTCCGCGTCCGGCGCGGCTGCACTTCATGGCCGACGGGCTGCCCTTCAGCATCGCCGTGGGCTTCGACGGGGAGAAATCGCGCTCGCAGGTGTGGGCGGAGATCGGCCACATCCCCTACACCGCCCAGTCGCCGGAGCGGCGCCGCCAACTCCTGGCGATCCTGCGCGGCATCCAGGACCGCCGGGGCACCCGCTTCCTCGTCCAGGAGGGCCAGAAGATCCTGCTGTTCTCCGAAGCGGAGTTCGAGGGGCAGGCGACGCCGGAGGATCTGATCCACCAGACGGTGGTCGCGCTCCAGCAGGCGCGCCCCTTCCTGCGCCTGCTCGCTCCTTATCTCTAAGACCCGGTTCGAAAAAAGCTCAGTTCGAAAAAGCTCAGTTCGAAACCGGCAGCGCGAAGATCTGGCCGGGATAGATGAGATCCGGGTCGCGGATCTGGCCGCGGTTGGCCTCGTAGATCAGCGTGTACTGCACGCCGTGCCCGTAGGTGGAGCGGGCGATCCGCCACAGGCTGTTGCCGGGCTGGACGACCATCGACCGGCCGTCCGGCAGGCTGGCCGGAACCTCCGACACCTGAACCGGCAGTTCGACGCGGGCGGTGACCTTGCCCGAGTCGGTGACCTGATCGGCGCGCAGCGTGTAGACGCCCGGCGGCACGGCCCGTTCCGGACGCAGCCGCCACTGGCCGTTCGGGTCGGTGTGGGCGCTGCCGACCAGCAGATTGTCGAGATAGAGCTGCACGGCGCTTCCCGGCTGCGCGCGGCCGCCCATGGCGACCTGCCCCGAGGCGTCGTAATCCATGCTTTCCAGCGACACGCCCCCCGGCGGCGGCGGGGCCGCCACGCCGCGGGTCGCCGGGGCGGCGGGACCCTTCGGGGCCTGCAGGATCGTGCTGCCCAGCCCGTCGCGCGGCACAGCCACGGCCAGCGGACCTGTGGGCGCTTCCGAAGACGCGCCGCCGGTGGCGGGCGGCGGCTCGGGCACGACGACGACGACGACGCGCTCCGCCGGAACCGGCTCGGCGTCGGGGGCCGCCTTCTCCGACAGGCTCAGTTCTCGGGCGCCGGGGGTCAGGGGCTGGTCGGGAAGGAGGACCCATTCGCCGCGCGCGTCGGCGTTGACGGAGCCGAGCGCGCGCTCCCCGTCATGGACGGTCACCGACGAGCCCGGCGTGGCGCGGCCGGCCATCACGGTGGCGCCGTCCGGGGAGACGCGCACGATGTCGAAGCGCGGACCGGCGGGCTCCTCCGCGGCTTTCGCCGGGGCGGGCGCGGTGGCCGGCGGCTTGGCCGGGGCCACGCTGCCCAGCGCGACGGTCGTTCCAGACCCGGCCGTTCCGGCGCGGGAGCCCGGCGCGGGCGCCGGATCGATGGCCACATACGCGACCGCGGCAGCGGCGATCACCGCCGCCGCACCGCCGAACAGGAGAGCTTGCTTCACCGGAGCACCGCCGCATCATTGCCGGCGGACACGCCGGCTTGCGGCAGGATAGCAGATTGCGGCGGCGGAACTGAACACCGCCGATGGAGCAGACGCCTAGCCGCATCGGGACCGGCCCACCGCCTTCGCGCCGCCGGGCGGGGCGGTTCCCCCGCCGACCTCTCCGGACTCACTTCTCCAGCTTGGCGACCGTCTCGGAATGGCGGCCGGAGGACAGGTCGCCCGAGGACATGTCGGCCGCGGAGACGCTGGTTTCCGCAGCCCGAACCGTCGTGGCGCCGCCCGCGTTCGCCTTGCCCCCGCCGGTCAGGAAGCCGATCCCGCCGCCGAAGCCGAGGAACAGGAACGTGGCCACCGAAATGGCGGCCAGGGCGTTGACGACGCGCGAATCCATAATGATCCCTCCCGATGGGCTGAAGTCCGATGTCCGGGTAGACGCCGCCCCGGCTTTGCTATTCCCTTGCTTTAGGTGACCCCGCCGGACGCACCGGAACAGTCACCGGAACGTGTACCCAACCGGCGAGAAAGGGTGAGCGATGAAAGCCCTGAATTCCGTCTGCGTCTATTGCGGCTCATCCAGCCGCGTCGCCGCTGTCCACAAGGAGGCCGCCCATATGTTGGGCGACGGACTCGCCCGGCGGGGCATCCAGCTCGTCTACGGCGGCGGGCGGGTCGGGCTGATGGGCATCGCCGCCGACGCGGCACTCGCCGCCGGGGGGCAGGTGGTCGGCATCATCCCGGAGCACATCCAGTCCGCCGAGATCGAGCACACCGGCCTGACCGAACTGCACGTCGTCGACAGCATGCACACCCGCAAGCGCATGATGGTCGACCGGGCCGACGCCTTCGTCGTGCTGCCGGGTGGCCTCGGCACGCTGGACGAGGCGTTCGAGACATTGACCTGGAAACAGTTGGGCCTGCACGACAAGCCGGTGGTGATCGCGGATGTGGACGGTTACTGGCGCCCCCTGCTCGGCCTGATCGACCATACGGTGGCGCAGGGTTTCACCCAGCCGGCGCACCGCGCGCTGTACACCGTCGTCGATGACGTGGACGACGTGTTTGCCGCGCTGGCCTATGAACCGGAGCCCACGTTGAAGATTCCCACACAAAAGCTCTGAAAAGGCCAAGTGGTAGGACCAGATCGCGCAAATTGCGCCGTTTTCAGCGCGATATCGTCTGTTTTGATGCCCCGCGGTCCTTTCTTTCGGCGGTGCCCCGGTGCTATATAACCGCCATCCGTTTCCGTCCGGGGAACCGGGGCCCGTCTTCGGATGGACGCCCCGGCCCGTGCCCTCGCACAGCGCGCCCGGCGTCCAAGCATAAGACAACCCCTACCCGTTCGGGGAGAACTCGCACCCATGACGAAGATCAAGGTAGCCAATCCGGTCGTCGAACTCGACGGCGACGAGATGACGCGCATCATCTGGCAGTTCATCAAGGACAAGCTGATCCTGCCGTACCTCGACATCGAGCTGAAGTACTACGATCTCGGCATCGAGAACCGCGACAAGACCGACGACCGGGTGACGGTCGAATCGGCCAACGCGATCAAGCAGTACGGCGTCGGCGTCAAGTGCGCGACCATCACCCCGGACGAGGCGCGGGTGACCGAGTTCAGCCTCAAGAAGATGTGGAAGTCGCCGAACGGCACGATCCGCAACATCCTGGGCGGCACCGTCTTCCGCGAGCCGATCGTCTGCTCCAACGTTCCGCGCTACGTTCCGGGCTGGACCAAGCCGATCATCATCGGCCGTCACGCCTTCGGCGACCAGTACAAGGCCACCGACTTCGTCGTTCCCGGCAAGGGCAAGCTGACGATCAAGTGGGTGCCGGAAGGCGGCGGCGAGCCGATCGAGCACGAGGTCTATGATTTCCCCGGCGGCGGCGTCGCCATGGGCATGTACAACCTGGACGAGTCGATCGAGGGCTTCGCCCACTCCAGCTTCATGTACGGCCTGGAGCGCGGCTACCCGGTCTACCTGTCCACCAAGAACACGATCCTCAAGGCCTATGACGGGCGCTTCAAGGACATCTTCCAGAAGGTGTTCGACGAGCATTACGCCGCCCAGTTCAAGGCCAAGGGCCTCGTCTACGAGCACCGCCTGATCGACGACATGGTCGCCTCGGCCCTGAAGTGGGAAGGCGGCTTCGTGTGGGCCTGCAAGAACTACGACGGCGACGTGGAGTCGGACGTCGTGGCGCAGGGCTTCGGCTCGCTGGGCCTGATGACCTCGGTGCTGATCACGCCGGACGGCAAGACCGTCGAGGCGGAGGCCGCCCACGGCACGGTGACCCGCCACTACCGCGAGCACCAGAAGGGCAAGGAGACCTCCACCAACCCGATCGCCTCGATCTACGCCTGGACGCAGGGTCTGGCCTACCGCGGCAAGTTCGACAACACGCCGGACGTCGTGAAGTTCGCCGAGACGCTGGAGCGCGTCTGCGTCGAGACCGTCGAGTCGGGCTTCATGACCAAGGATCTCGCGATCCTCATCGGTCCGGAGCAGCCCTGGCTGACCACCAAGCAGTTCCTCGACAAGCTGGACGAGAACCTGCAGAAGAAGATGGCCGCCTGGGCGTAACGCGACGTCCGCGTCAGGTGCGACGACGCGTCCCGGTCAAACGGGACGCCCGGTCGATGTAAGGTTGCGGCGGGGAGTTTCGGCTCCCCGCTTTTTTCTTGCCCGCGCGGCCTGGACGGCGACGCGGACCTGACGAACCGGAATTCGAGACTTTCCCATGGCCAAGGACATCTTCCGCATCGCCGTGATCGGCGCCGGCGAAACCGGAACGCCCCTGCTGACGCAGCTTCTGGACGCACCCTTCGTCGAGATCCTCGGCGTTGCCGACCTCGACGCCGAGGCGCCCGGCATGCGGCTCGCCCGCGCGCGCGGCGTCGCCACCACCACCGATTTCATGGACCTCGCCCGGCTCGGCGCGGCGGTGGATGTGCTGATCGACGTGACCGGGGTGCCGAAGGTGCGCGAGGCGCTGCGCCAGCACATGCAGGACAGCGGCAACACCCACACGCTGATCGTCCACGAGATGCTGGTGCAGCTGATGCTGTCGCTGCTGAGCGGCCGTCTCGTGCAGGTGAAGCACGAGGTCGAGGAGTACTGACCCCCACCGGTGTTCCGCCCCCTTTCCTGCGAGCCGCCGCGCCACCACATCCACGCGGCGACCAGGGAACAGGGAATTGGAACAGGACATGGACACGAAGGACCCGGCTCGGGCGTCCGCGCTGCTCAAACGGCTGCACGGACGCATGACCGGCGACAAGCCATCGCTGGGCGAGGTGCTGGGCCATCTCGGCGACCGCGCGCCGGGCTTTCTGCTGCTGGCGCTGGCGATCCCGGCCGTGGTTCCGACGCCGGGGCTGCCGGCGGGGATGATCTTCGGCACGGTGCTGGCGCTGGTGGCGATCCAGATGATCGTCGGCCGCGACCGGCTGGAGGTGCCGGGCTGGATCGGGCGGCGTCGCGTCGCCCGCAGCACGCTTGAAAAGATCGTTGAGAAGGGAACGCCGCTGGTGGAGCGGTTGGAGGCCCGGCTGCGGACGCGCTGGCCATCCCTGACTCACCGGGGCGTGCTGCGGCCGCTGGGCCTTTTCGTGCTGATGATGGGAATCCTGATCGCCCTGCCCATCCCGTTCGGCAACACCCTGCCCGGCTTGGCGGTGCTGGTCATCGCGCTGGGGCTGATCGTGAAGGACGGTCTGGCGGTCGCCGCCGGCCTCGGTCTCGGCGTGGCGGCGGCGGGTGTCTCGGCGATGCTGATCGCCGGAAGCTGGTGGGCGATCACCGCGGCGCCCATTTGATCGGCGCCGATCCGGAAGCGGTCGTTCCGGAGGCCGTGTCGGGCGGGCGCCCGCGTGAAGAGCGCCCGAAATCCGGAAACCCGGCGGAGAAATCCAGCGGAGAAATCCAGCGGAGTCTAGGCGGCGCCGACGTTGCGGTCGCCGGTGTTGCGATCCTCGTCGCGCTTCTTGCCGGAGGACGCCGGCTGGTAGGCCACCGCCGCGTGCTCGGCGCAGTAAGGCAGGCCGGGCAGCGAGGGCTTGCCGCAGAAATGGAAATCCTGGTGCTTCGGGTCGCCAACCGGCCACTTGCACATGCGCTCGGTCAAAGCGAGGATCGTCGCACCGCGGGTCGGCTTTTTCTTGATCGGCGACGGGCGTCCCGACAAGCCGAGACGGTGCGCCTTCCCGATCACCGCGTTGCGGGTGATGTCGCCCAGGATGTCCGCGATTTCACTCGCGCTCAGCCCCTGGGCCCAGAGGTCCTTAAGCTGCTGAACCCGTTCGTCCGTCCAACTCATCCCCTGTCTCCCGTGGTCCGGTAACCGGTGACTTGGTTAACCAATATACCTTCCGACCAGACGGCCGTTTTCCATAAGGCGCAATATTTTGTGCCCAACGCCGGCCAACCTACCAGATGGCCGGATAGAGGGATAGGGGGCTCGAACAACATTCCTGTGCATAAGTCTGTGGGTGTTATGAGTTCAACGCGCCGTACACCTCCTCGGCTATGGCCGAAAGGGTCACTCGGTCGAGGTCACCCGTCACCGCCCAGGCCAAACCGTTGTCCCGCCAATAGAAAGCCTGGACGTTGCCGTCCCGGGCAAAGCGGAAGGAGGTGTCCGGCGCATCCGAGGACGGCCGGATGTAGAGGGTGATGCGGCGACCGGCCGCATCCTGGTACATGAGTTGGGCCGCCGGCCCCCGCGCGTCGGACAGCAGCCGACCGCCCACCAGATCGTAGCCCTTGTCGGCAAGCCGCGGCGCCCGCAGGGGCTTGCCCAGGCGCTTGGACAGCCAGCCCACGAGATGCGCCTCCTGGTCGGCCCCGACCTCCACGGGATGGCGGACCTCCACCGCGAAGACCCGGTGCGCGGCCACCGCGTCGGCGACGAAGGCCGCCCCGCCGCCGCCCGCGCCGCCCGACCAGCCGCGCAACCACCAGCCCCCCGCCCCGCCGGCGACGAAGACCAGCAGGACCGCCGCCGCGGCCAGCGCCGGAAGCCATCGGCGCGGGCGCGCCGCCGGTCGATCAACCGGCCGGGCGTAGGGCGGCACCAGGGCCGCCGGCAACGGACGATCGATCAGCGGGCCAAAGGTTCCCTGGAGCATCGCCCTCTGGGCGCGGTAGCGGTCGAAGCGGCGGGCCAGATCGGGATTGCCCGCCAGATGGCGCTCGACCTCGCCGCGCCGTTCCTCCGGCAATTCGCCGTCCATCCAGGCGTGCAGGTCGGCCTCGGTCACCGGGGCGTCCGGTTCGGTGTCCATCACTTGATCCTCCTCACCGCCTGCTCCGTCCCGCCGTCCAGCAGGAGGCGCAGCCGTTCCCGGGCGCGGGCCAGCCGCGACATGACGGTTCCCACCGGAACCCCCAGCACATCCGCCGCCTCGCGGTAGGACAGCCCCTCCAGCCCGGTCAGGAGCAGCACGGCCCGGTGCTCCTCCGACAGCTGGTTGAAGGCGCGCACGAAGTCCCGCACCTCCGCCCGGTCGGCGGGGGCGGCGCTGAGCGCCAGATCGTTCGCCAGATCCTCCACCGGCACCTCCGGCCCGCGGCGGCGGCGCCAGCGCAGGCCGGAGACATGCAGGTTGTGCAGGATCGACAGCAACCAGCCGCCGAGCCGGGTGACGTCCCGCAGCGTGTGCCGGTTGGCCAAGGCCTTCTCGATGCAGTCCTGCACGAGGTCGTCGGCGTCGGGCAGGTTGCCGGCCAACGCTGCGGCGTAGCGGCGCAGCCGCGGCACCTGGGCGGCAATGGCCCGCTCGTCCACCGGAGAACCGGCCGTCGGGCCGTTCGCTGGCGGGGGATCGGGAGGCGGCTTTGGCAGAGGCATGCGGCGGCGCTCCCCGTGGAAGGATGTCCTGCCCGTCTGGACGTCCGGCGGAGACGGATTATTCCGCCGCTTCGCGCCTTACGCGGCCGAAAAACCGGACTTGCCGTCGAAGTTGCACAGGTTTTCGGTCTGGGTGAAGTCGAGCCCGGCGCGCGCGAGCCCCGACAGCAGCTCGACGATGTCGGGGTGGCCGACCGCCACGCCCTCCGGCGCCAGGAAGCGGCAGCGCCAATGATCGGTGCAGAAAACGCCGATGTTGCCCTCCGGCCAGACCTTCTGCGAGCGGTTGGAGATGCTGGACAGGCGCAGCGCCGGGGTGGCCACCGGCAGGACCAGGCCGGCCAGCTCGTCCGGGTTGCCGCCCGGCCAATGCAGGAACACGTCCACCCCGACCAGCTCCTTCACCGCCTTGCGGCGGGGGGACAGCCGAACCCCGGATTCATAGGCGGGCCGCGCGGTGACGGCGTAGCCGACGGTGGGCAGGGTCACCGGCATCTGGCCCAGCCGCTCCACCACCGCGTTCGCGAAGGCGTGGGTGCCGACGCGCTGGCGGCTGACCCCGCGGTTGAAGATGTCGACGGTGTGGACGCCGTCCTCGATGGTCTTGAGCCAGGCGTTGTGGATGCGCGCCGCGACGTCGCCCTGCCCGATGTGGACCAGCATCATCACCGCGGCCATCAGCAGGCCCGACGGGTTGGCGATGCCCTGCCCCGCGATCATCGGCGCCGAGCCGTGGATCGCCTCGAACATGGCGCAGGCGTCGCCGATGTTGGCGGAGCCGGCCAGCCCGACCGAGCCGGTGATCTGGGCGGCGATATCCGACACGATGTCGCCGTAGAGGTTCAGCGTCACGATCACGTCGAAGCGCTCCGGCTGGTCGGCCAGACGGGCGGCGCCGATGTCGACGATCAGGTGATCGGCCTTGATCTCCGGGTATTCGGCGGCGATCTCGTTGAAGATCTTCAGGAACAGCCCGTCCGTCATCTTCATGACGTTGTCCTTGACGAAGGCCGTCACCTTGCGCCGGTGGTTGGCGCGGGCGTAGTCGAAGGCGTAGCGCACGATGCGCTCCGACCCCGGCCGGGAGATCAGCTTGACCGACTGGATCACGTCGTCGGTCTGGCGGTGCTCGATCCCGGCGTAGAGGTCCTCCTCGTTCTCGCGGATGATCACCACGTCCATGCGCGGGTGCCGCGTGCGGACGTAGGGATGGTGCGACACGCAGGGCCGCACGTTGGCGAACAGCCCCAGCGTGGTGCGCGCGGTGACGTTCAGCGACTTGTTGCCGTATCCCTGGGGCGTGGTGATCGGCCCCTTGAGGAAGACGCGGGTGCGGCGGATCGACCCCCAGCCGGCAGCGTCCAGACCGCCCAGATGGCCGCGGCGGTAGACCTGCTCCCCCGCCGGCACCTCCTCCACCTTCAGGCGGGCGCCGGCGGCCTCCATCACGTGAAGCACCGCGTCGGTGATTTCCGGACCGATGCCGTCGCCGCGGGCGACCGTGATGGGGGTGGTTTCGCGCATCCATTCACTCCTGGGGAAACCCTCGAAGGAACGAAGCCGGAGGGACCGGAGCGACCCTAGACGAAAGCAGGCCCGCAGTTCAATGGGCGGCGCTTTTTTCCACCTGCAAAGCCGGGACCATTGATGCGGCGACTTGACGCTGAGCTGCAATGCTTGCGTTTTCCCCATGGCGGCAATGGCAAAACGGTGGGGGCGTCCGCCGGGTTGGGCTTCTATCTTCCCGCACCCTTCGACCTTGCGACCCGCCCCGATGCTGCAATCGCTCCCCCGCGCCCCGTCCAACTCGCTTCTCGAACAGGGCTTGATCCGTGCCCTGAAGTCCTTCAACGGGCTGCTGCACGTGGTCCTGGCGATCGCCCTGGTCGCGGCAAGCGCCATGGTGGTCTGGGAGTTCTTCGTGGAGGCCTGGGCGGCCTTCCAGAAGGACCAGCTGGCGCACGGCTTCCTGCACGCGCTCGGCGTGCTGTTCATCGTCTGGACATTGTCCGCGCTGATCTCCGCGGAGGTCGACTATGTGCGGACCAACCGCTTCCACCTGCGGGTCTTCCTGGAGGTGGCGATGATCACGTTGCTGCGGCAGCTGATCGTGCGCCCGGTCCAGGCGGTGGCGGGCGACGTGCAGACCGGCGACTGGTCCAGCCTGTGGCAGTATGGCCTTCTGCTCGCCGGCCTGATCACCGTCGCCATCGCCCATCGCCTGATCGGCGACGAGGACGCGCTGAAGGGTTGACCGCAAGCGCGACGGCTTAGCCCTCGCGCCCCACGGTCTGGATCACCTCGAAGCCTTCGAACTGCGGCGGGCCGAGATAGAGCGGCTTGCGGTCCCCCGCCCCGCGATGGGCGGCGCGGAACTCCTCCGACCGGGTCCAGGCCTGGAAATGCGCCTCCGACTCCCAGACGGTGTGGGAGGAGTAGAGGCGGTGGTCCTCGTAGCGCGGGCCGCGCAGCATGTGGAATTCCACGAAGCCGGGGACCTTGTTCAGATGGACCTCGCGGTTCAGCCAGACCTCCTCAAAGTCCCGCTCCGAGTCCGGACGCACGCGGAAACGGTTCATGGCGATGTACATGGCGGAGCCTCCCGATGCCGTCCCAAGAAAGCTGAATCGTCAAGCTGACCCTCAAGGTGACGGCGGAGGCCCGCCCCGTCAACCGCCCCCGGCCGTCAGATCTCGCCCTTGGCGAGCGCGCTGTGCAGGCGTCCGATGGTGTCTGCCAGGTTGACGCCCAGATCCTTCGCCACCTTGTCCCAAGGCATGGCGGTCCAAGCGCCCTGATCCGCGCACTTCTTGCAGGCGCTCCGGGTTCCCGACCCGATGTTCACTTCCTTGGGTGAGCGGACGGCCACATATTCCTTGTATGCCTCTTCCGCAGGCTCCGCCTTCGACAGCTTGCCTTTCAGGATCTTGTCGTACAGCTCGACATTCTCGAGCGACATCTCCTGCTTCGCGACCTTGTGCAGCAGTTTGAACCAGTAGGGCGATTTGAAATAGCCTTCGATGGTCTTTGGCAGGCCGTCGAACCGTTCCAAATCCGTCACGACGCTGCCGGCGATCTTGTTCAGCGACGCCACCATGTCGGCGCAGGCTTCGGCGTAGACCGCGTCGCCGTCCTGCTTGGCCGCCTTGCCCGCCGCGTCGAGCGTGGGGATGTAGCCGCTTGCCGCGGATTGGAAGGCGCGGGCGTGCTTCTGCGCATCCTGCACGGTCGTGGCGGCGTCGTAGCTCTTCAGCGCGCCCTCCAGGCCGGTCGAGCTGATCTTGCTGAACAGCTTGCCGAAACGGCTCTTGGGGTCGGGCTTCTTCTTGCCCGTCGTCTTCTCGAAGCGGTCCTTCGCCTTCTTCCAGGACGCCAGATAGGATTTCGCCACGGTCAACCCTCCATTCGAACGCGAATGGCCGTGACGATAAAAACGGGATTTCGGTCCGGCAAACGCCGTTCGGTCCGTTCAGGAGGTAATGGTTCGGGGGCCTGCGCCATCGCACGCCCCCGAACCCCGTGCGCGGCCCCTTACGCGGCGCGGATGCCGGCCAGGAAGCGCTCCACCTCCGTCCGCAGGACCTCCGACTGGCGGGACAGTTCGCCGGCGGCGCCCAGCACTTGGGTGGCGGCGGAGCCGGTCTGGGTGGCGCCGTCGCTGACCTCGGTGATGTTGGTGGTCACCAGATGGGTGCCCTGCGCGGCCTGCTGCACGTTGCGGGCGATCTCGCCGGTCGCCGATCCCTGCTCCTCGACCGCCGAGGCGATGATCGTGGCGATCTCGCTGATGGTGCCGATGGTGTCGCCGATCCCGTTGATGGCCGCCGCCGCTCCGCCGGTGGCCTCCTGCATGGAGGCGATCTGGGAGGCGATCTCCTCCGTCGCCTTGGCGGTCTGGTTGGCGAGGTTCTTGACCTCCGACGCCACGACCGCGAAGCCCTTGCCAGCCTCCCCGGCACGCGCCGCCTCGATCGTCGCGTTCAGCGCCAGCAGGTTGGTCTGGCTGGCGATGTCGGTGATCAGCTTCACCACGTCGCCGATCCGCTGCGCCTGCGCGACGAGGCCCTGCACCCGCTCGTTGGTCTGCTGCGCCTCGCCCACCGCGTGGCTGGCGATGTTGGTGGAGCGCGTCACCTGACCGCTGATCTCGTTGATCGACGCGCTCAGCTCGTTGGTCGCCGCGGCGACGGTCTGCACGTTGACCGACGCCTGCTCGGCCGCCGCCGCCGTGCTGGCCGCCTGTCCCTTGGTCTGGTCGGCGGTCGTCAGCATGCTTTGCGCCGTGGCCTCAAGCTCCGTGGCGGCGGAGGCGACGGTGCGCAGGATGCCGGAGACGTTGCGGTCGAAGGACTGCACCAGCTCCTCGACGGCGTGGGTGCGCCGCTCCTTGGCCCGGCGCTCGGCCTCCTCGGCGACCCGCATGCGCTCGCGGTCCACGGCGTTGTCCTTGAAGACCGCCACGGCCTTGGCCATGCCGCCGATCTCGTCGCCACGGCCGAGGCCCGGCACCGTCACCGAGGTGTCGCCAGTCGCCAGACGGGCCATGACGTCGGTGATCCCGGCGATCGGGCGGGAGATGCCGACGCGCGCGACCAGGACGCTCAACGCCAGCGCGCCGAGGCCGCCGCCGATGCCGACGACCATCATGAGCGTCGTCATCAGGCTGTTCACGGCGGTCAACTCGTCATTGGCCTTGTCGATGCCCTGCATGTTGCGTTCGGAGGCCTTCTCGAGGAACTGCCCCAGCTTGCTGCGCAGCGCGCGGGCCTCGGGGGTGTCGCCGTGCGCGCGCGCCTTTTCGGGGCCAGCCTCCATCCCGAGGCGGGCGACCTCGTTGCGGTGCAGGACGAAGGCGCGCGCCGTCTGCTGTGTCTCGCCGAAAGCGGCCTTGCTTTCCGGCGGCAGCAGGGCTTCCAGCTTAACCACGAGCTTTTCCAGCTCGCCGGTGGCGCCGATGATGTTCTTGGCGTAGGGCGTGGCATCCGCCGTCCCATCCGCGGCGTAGATGCCGCGGCTGTCCATGACGACCTTGTAAATCAGGCTGTTGATCTGTTCGTTGATCAGGGCGCGCCGGGACCAGTTCTGAATCTGGTCGAACTTGTCGTCGTAGGCCTGCATTCCAAACGAGCCGACACCACCAATGATAGCGGCCACCACACCCAGGATCGCGACAACGCTGTAGATTTTGCCGCTGATGCTGATGCGCGCAAGAACACCCTCCATTTTCCCTGACCCTCATCGACTGCATGCTGTGAACGGGAAGCCACATGTTCCGTAATGCAATCGTATGCGTTCAAGGCAGAACGATTCTCAGCAATCCTTTGTCCACGAATGTTGCCAGGAAGCCTCAGAAATGACGATCAATGTTTAAAACGAAGGAAAATCGGACCCTGATTGTATCATATAGTAATACAAGTTGGAGTAATGTTCAGATACTTAACTTTACGACTCGGATTCCTTGATCTGCGAAATCCGTAAATTCATTCCGTTTCCTAAGCAAATAGATTCGAGCGCGCAGACACTGACAATCTCTTCTCATCCAGAGATTGATAGTCCATCCTGTTTTAAATTTCCAGCACACATCATCCATTTCGGCACACGCCGATGGATTGAACATCCGTGCCGCTGGGCTGGATTTTGATGGCGCGCGGTTGTTCGGATGCCCTAGCGCACCAGCTCACGCATCGCCGCGTCCAGACCCTGCAATGTCAACGGGTACATGCGCCCGCCCAGTAGCCGCTGCAGCATGCGGGTGCTCTCGGTATAGCCCCAGCGCGATTCCGGCGTGGGGTTGAGCCAGACGGCGCGGCTGTAGACGGAGAGCATCCGCTGCAGCCAGACCTGCCCCGGCTCCTCGTTCCAATGCTCGACGCTGCCGCCGGCATAGACGATCTCGTAGGGGCTCATCGCCGCGTCGCCGACGAAAACCAGCTTGTAGTCGGCGGGATAGGTGTGCAGCACGTCCCAGGTCGGGGTGCGCTCGTCGTGGCGGCGCCTGTTGTCGCGCCACACGCTCTCATAGACGCAGTTGTGGAAGTAGAAGTGCTCCAGATGCTTGAACTCGCCCCGCGCGGCGGAAAACAGCTCCTCGACCAGCCGGATGTGGTCGTCCATCGAACCGCCGATGTCGAGGAACAGCAGCACCTTCACCGTGTTGTGCCGCTCCGGCACCATCTTCAGGTCCAGCCAGCCGGCGTTGCTGGCGGTGGCGCGGATGGTGCCGGGCAGGTCCAACTCGCTGGCCGCCCCGGTGCGGGCGAACTTGCGCAGGCGGCGCAGCGCCACCTTGATGTTGCGGGTGCCGATCTCGACCTGATCGTCCAGGTTCCGGAACTCCCGCTTGTCCCACACCTTCACGGCGCGGCGGTGGCGGGATTCGTTCTGGCCGATGCGCACGCCCTCCGGGTTGTAACCGTAGGCGCCGAAGGGCGAGGTGCCGGCGGTGCCGATCCATTTGGAGCCGCCCTGGTGCCGTCCCTTCTGTTCGGCCAGCCGCTCGGCCAGCGTCTCCATCAGCTTCTCCCAGCCGCCCAGCGCCTGGATTTGCGCCTTCTCCTCCTCGGTCAGGAAGCGTTCGGCCAGCTTGCGCAGCCATTCCTCCGGCAGGTCGACCACGGGAATCTCGTCGCCCCCGGTCCCCTCCGCGCCTTCCAGCCCCTTGAAGACCTGTCCGAACACGCGGTCGAAGCGGTCGAGATTGCGCTCGTCCTTCACCAGACAGGCCCGGCTGAGGTAATAGAAGTCTTCGACGCGGAAGTCGGCGACGCCGCGCTTCATGGCCTCCATGAGCGTCAGGTACTCGTTCAGCGAGACCGGCACGCCCGCCTTGCGCAGTTCGAAGAAGAAACCCGTGAACATGCCGCTTCCCCCCGTGGGGTTTCGTCCCCATCCGCCCTCATCGTAGCGCCGACCCGCCAGGAACGCCATGACAGCCCTTCTCGACTTCGCCCGCGCGTTGGAGTTCGCCGCGCACAAGCACATCGACCAGCGCCGCAAGGGCGTGCGCGCCGAGCCCTACCTCAACCATCTGTCGGAGGTGGCGTTCCTGTGCGCCGAGGCGACGGCGGGCAAGGATCCTGTGGTGGTCATCGCCGCCCTGCTGCACGACACGCTGGAGGACACCGACGCCTCCTATGAAGAGATCGAGCAGCATTTCGGGGCGGAGGTTGCCGGCGTCGTGGCCGAGACCACCGACGACAAGCGCCTGCGCAAGGCGGAGCGCAAGCAGCGGCAGATCGACGCCGCGCCCACGGCGTCGCCCCGCGCCAAGCTGGTCAAGCTGGCCGACAAGGTGTCCAACCTGCGCTCCATGGCGCACAGCCCGCCCGCCGACTGGCCGCTGGAGCGCAAGGTCGAGTATTTCGAATGGGCGCACGCGGTCGTCGCCGGCCTGCGCGGCACCGACGCGCGGCTGGAATCGCTGTTCGACCGCGCCTATGAGGACGGTCTGGCCGAGCTGCGCGGCGAGGCGGTCTAGGCCCATTTTGCCGCCGCGGCGGCCGATTTACCGCAGTGTGACTACATCACGGAAGGCTTATAAAGGAGGGGCTAGGTTGACCGTCGCGTCACAGCAAGGTCGCACGCCATGTCCCTCACCTCCCCCGCCGCCCAACCCCCAGCCTCCCATGATGCCGACCAGCCGCGCGAGCGCTGGTTCGTGCAGCGCCCCAAGGTCTACGCCGCCGACGTCCATGGCCGCTTCCGCCGGCTGAAATGGCTGGCGCTGGCGGTCCTGCTCGGCGTCTACTACGTCACGCCGTGGCTGCGCTGGGAGCGCGGGCCGGGCATTCCCGACCAGGCGGTGCTGGTCGACATGGTGGGCCGGCGCGCCTACTTCTTCTGGATCGAGATCTGGCCGCAGGAGGTCTATTACCTGACCGGCCTGCTCATCATCGGCGCCTTCGGCATCTTCTTCGCCACCACCCTGCTCGGCCGCATCTGGTGCGGCTACGCCTGCCCGCAGACGGTGTGGACCGACCTGTTCATGTGGGTGGAGCGCAAGCTGGAAGGCCCGCGCACCGAGCGCATCCGGCTCGACAAGGCGCCGCTTTCGGCGCGCAAGCTGGGGCTGAAGGCGTCCAAGCACGCCATCTGGCTGGTGATTTCCCTGGTCACCGGCGGCGCCTGGATCTTCTACTTCAACGACGCCCCGACCCTGCTGCGCGAGATCGCGACGGGCGAGGTATCATGGAAGGTCCTGGCCTTCGCCGGGCTGTTCACCGCCACCACCTATTTCTTCGCCGGCTGGGCGCGCGAGCAGATCTGCATCTACGTCTGCCCGTGGCGCAGCTTCCAGGCCGCGATGGTGGACGAGGACACCTACGTCGTCACCTACCAGGACTGGCGCGGCGAAGGGCGCGCGCCGCTGCGCAAGTCGCAGAGCTGGGAGGAGCGGACGGCGGAGGGGCTGGGCGACTGCATCGACTGCAAGCTCTGCGTCCATGTCTGCCCGACCGGCACCGACATCCGCAAGGGGCAGCAAATCTCCTGCATCGGCTGCGGCCTGTGCGTGGACGCCTGCAACGACGTGATGGCCCAGGTCGGGCGCCCCGGCGATCTGATTTTGTTCGACACCCGCTCCAACCAAGTGGCCAAGGCCGATGGTCAGGCCGCCCCGGTGCGGCTGCTGCGCCCGCGCACGGTGATCTACGCGCTCATCATCCTGGTGGTGGCCGGCGCCATGGCGATCTCGCTGGCGCTGCGCCCGACGCTGGACGTCAGCGTGCTGCGCGACCGCGCCCCGCTCTACGTGCAGCAGTCGAACGGCGACGTGCAGAACGCCTACACCATCAAGATCCTCAACAAGACGCACGAGGCGCGGACCTACCGCCTGTCGGTGGAGGGTTTGGCGAACGCCGACCTGTCGGTCGCCAGCGTGGACGCCCAGTCGGGGCGTTCGCTGACTCTGGCCGCGGAGGCGGACTCGGTGGCGACCTACCGCATCTTCGTCCGCGTGCCGCGGGGCGCCGCGACGCCGGGGTCCACCGACGTGACGGTGCTGGCGCGCGACCTGACGAGCGGCGAGATCGGCCGGCACCGCAGCGTGTTCATGGCGCCCTAGGAGCCCCTCTCCCGTCCCGGGAGAGGGTGGCCCGAAGGGCCGGGTGAGGGTCGTGCGAGGATCAGATGCTGATTCTTGGCAGCACCCTCACCCTTCCCGCGCCTTGCGCGGGCCCCTTCCCTCTCCCGGGGCGGGAGAGGGACAGTCCGCATCCGTTCAGTGCATCGTGTGCCCGCCGGCTGCGGCGGCACCGGTGAGCAGCGTCGGGTCCAGCATGCCGAAGATCATGGCGATGTGGGCGACGATCAGGAACAGCCCGACCAGCCCCGCGTGGATCGCCATGCGGCCATGCTCGCCGCGGCCCCGGCCGATCAGCCCGAGGTCCAGCAGCGCGATGCCGCCGAGCGGAACGATGCCGGCGAGGTAGAAGCCCACCGCCAGCACGTCCGCCGGCCCGCGCCAACCACCGGACACGGTCAGCGGAACGACCGCGTTCTGCATCAGATACGCGAAGACACCCGTGAAATAGACGCCGACGGTGATGCCGGCCCAGCGGTTCAGCCGCCGCACCGGGCCGTCATAATCGCGGGTGTAGAGCAGGTACAATTCGCTGATCGCCACCGTCTCGGCCAGGATGACGGGGACCGCCATGAAGATCAGCAGGTTCCAGGGCTGGTTGACGGCCAGCAGTTCCATGTAGTGGGTCATGGTCATGGGATGACTCGCGCGTGTTCGGCGGGCGCGCCGGTGCCTCGATGGACAGGGGTCCGGGCACGGCTTGTGGGCGCGTCCACGGGTCGGGGAAAAGGCGACGGAACGGCGGAAGTCAGGCGCGCGGCGGTGGCAGTGGCGGCGCGTGGGCAGCGGCGGCGGGCTCGGCGTCCGCGCCGGGAAGCAGGGTCGCGAGGCGATGGCCGAAGGGCACGCCGACCCGGGCCGGCAGGCCGGCCAGATCGCAGGCCCCGCTCAGGCAAAGGCACCCGGCGGTGCCGTGCGCGTGGGCCTTCCCCGGAACCGGGCTGTCCGTCGGGTGGTGGATGTCGCCGTCCGCGGCATCCCGCACCGCGGTGGATTCGCAGTGCGGTGCCGGAAGGTCCGGCATGCGCAGGGGTGCGGCACCGCCGAGAAGCCCGGCGGCCAGAACCACAAGCGCGAGGAGGGACACCAGACGAGCCACGGGGTCAACCGGCCTTATGCCTGCGCGGCCACCGCCCTTCCGACGGTGCGCCCGCAGGCCGATCCTGCGTCCCTGACCGGCCCGCGGTCATTGATGCCGATCAAGCGGCGGCGAGCGTCCGCACCAGCGTGTCGGAATCCACGTTGCGGCCGGACAGCACGGCGACGGTCTGCCCCTCCGCCGGCGCCTTCCCAGCCAGAAGCGCCGCCATGGCCGCCGCCCCGGCGCCTTCCGCCACCATGCCGAACGAGCCGTGCAGGGTCCGCATCGCCGCCGCGACCTCCGCCTCTTCCACCTCGACCAGGGCGTCCACGAAGCCGGCCAGCAGGGCCTGCGGCAGCTTGCCCAGCGCGTCCACCGCGATCCCGTCGGCCAGGGTCGGCCCCCGCCGGCGCGCCAGCCGCACCCCGACCACGGTGACGGAGGGCTTGCGCGCCTTCACCGCCGCCGCCATGCCGGCCAGCAGGCCGCCCCCTCCCACCGGCACCACCAGCGTCTCAAGGTCCGGACGGTCGGCCAGCACCTCCAGCCCCACCGTGCCCTGCCCGGCGATCACGTCCGGATCGTCGTAGGGATGCACGAAGGTCAGCCGCCGTTCCGCCGCCAGTTGCAGCGCGCGGGTCTTCGCCTCCCCCACGGTGGCCCCGGACAGCACGACCTCGGCGCCCAGCGCCTCCGTCCGCTCAACCTTGCAGCGCGGCGCGGTGACCGGCATGACGATGGTCGCCGCCACCCCGAGCCGCTGGGCGTGCAGCGCCAGACCGGCGGCGTGGTTGCCCGCCGACATGGCGACGACACCGGCAGCGCGCTCCAGCGCCGTCAGGCGCAGCAGACGGTTCAGCGCGCCGCGCTCCTTGAAGGCGCCGGTCGCCTGGAAGGTCTCCGCCTTCAGCCAGACGTCACGCCCCAGCACCGGCGCGGGCAACAGCGGCGTGCGGACGATCCGCCCGTGCAGACGCTCGGCGGCGTCCTCGATGGCGGAGAGGGGGAGCCAGGACGGCAGACGGTCTTCGGCATCACGGCGGACGGAAACGGAAGGCAGACGGGTGGCGTGCGCGGACGGCATCGCGGGAGTCCTCGGGCGGAGGGAACGAACGGGGGCGGAAAAGGAAGGCGCGAAACCCGGCCCGCGTCAGCGGACCGGGACGATAATTCGCGCGGAGCCCCGCATTCGCTCCGCCGGATGGCGCAACGCACGCGTGAAGGAATGGGTCAGGGGATCGTGATGGACCGGATTGCGGGTTCCGGAAGACCCAGGGCGCACGGACACGCCACACTCCACACCAGATTGCGAAAACGAACGCTCGCGGTCCGGCGCCCTCTGTCAGAGCGCCGGGGCGGTAATTCGCATTCGGTTCAGGTGCGGGGTCGATTGCATGGGTTCAGGCTGCCCCAGAAGGCCGGCCGCGGTCAAGCGCTTCCTAGCGCCCTTCCCGCTTGGCGAGAAAAGCCAGCCGTTCCAGCAGGTGAACGTCCTGCTCGTTCTTCAAAAGCGCACCGCACAGCGGCGGTATCAGGCTGCGGGCGTCCTTGGCGCGCAGGGTCTCGGGGTCCACGTCCTCGACCATCAGCAGCTTGATCCAGTCGAGAAGCTCCGACGTGGAAGGCTTCTTCTTCAGCCCCGGCACCTCGCGCAAGCTGTAGAACAGCGTCATCGCCTCGCGCAGCAGGTCCTGCTTCAGGCCGGGATAATGGACGTCCACGATCCGCTCCATGGTGTCGCGGTCGGGGAAGCGGATGTAATGGAAGAAGCAGCGGCGCAGGAAGGCGTCCGGCAGTTCCTTCTCGTTGTTGGAGGTGATGATGACGAGGGGGCGCCGCGCCGCCTTGACGGTCTGCCGCGTCTCGTAGACGTGGAACTCCATGCGATCGAGTTCGAGCAGCAGGTCGTTGGGAAACTCGATGTCGGCCTTGTCGATCTCGTCGATCAACAGCACGGGGGGCTCGGGCGCCTCGAACGCCTCCCACAGCTTGCCGCGCACGATGTAGTTGCCGATGTCGTGCACCCGCTCCTCACCGAGCTGGCTGTCGCGCAGGCGGCTGACCGCGTCGTACTCGTAGAGGCCCTGCTGCGCCTTTGTGGTGGACTTGATGTGCCAGGCAAGCAGCGGCTTGTTCAGGGCCCGGGCGACCTCCTGGGCCAGCACGGTCTTGCCGGTGCCCGGCTCCCCCTTCACCAGCAGCGGGCGCTCAAGCGTGATGGCCGCGTTGACGGCCACCATCAGATCGTCGGTGGCGACGTAGGAGTCGGTGCCGGTGAAGCGCATGCCAGTCGGTTCCACGGTATCGTTCGTTGACCCGCGCATCCTTCCAGCACGGCGGGCGTCATGCAAGACGGAACCGCCGCGGGCCGCCCGGCGTTCCCCCGCGGAAGGAGTCCGCCATGGCGACCGATCCCAATTTCTGGCCCGATTATCTGGAACAGCACCGCGACCCGACGAACCGGGCGCTGCACGTCGCCGGCACGCTGTCGGCGGCGGCCCTGTTGGGGGTGGGACTGGCCCGCCGCGACTGGCGGGCGCTGGTGGCGGCGCCGCTGGTCGGGTACGGAGCGGCGTGGCTGGGCCATTTCCTGGTGGAGCGCAACCGGCCCAGGACGCTGGACGCGCCGCTGGCCTCGCTGGCCGCAGACATCCGCATGGCCGGGCTGGCCCTGACCGGCCAGTTGGCGCGGGAATACCGGCGCTACGGCATTCCCGACCGCCCCGGCCTCGTGATCCGCCAGCACCCGCCGAGCGCACCCGCTCCGGCTTTGGAGAGGGTAGCGCCGGACGGGACGCGCGGTAGTTAGGAGGCGGCCTTGGCCGCCACGGCCTTCTCGATGGCCTCGACCGCGGCGGGCGCCAGCGCGGCATCCGGACCACCGGCCTGGGCCATGTCCGGACGGCCGCCGCCGCCCTTCCCGCCCAGCGCCTCCGCACCGACGCGCACCAGATCGACGGCGCTGAGCTTGGCCGTCAGATCCTCGGTGACGCCGACGACGATGGACGCCTTGCCCTCGTTCGACGCGATCAGAACGACGACGCCGGAACCGACCTGCTTCTTCAGCTCGTCGGCCATCGGCTTCAGGTCCTTGGCCGGCAGACCCTCGACCACGCGGGCGGCGAACTTGACACCCGCGATGTCCTTGGCCTCGTTGCCGCCCTCGGCCTTGGCGCCACCGCCCATAGCGACCTGACGGCGGAGTTCGGCCAGCTCGCGCTCCATCTTCTTGCGCTCGTCGACCAGCGCGGCGAGGCGCGACGGGACGTCTTCCGGACGGACCTTCAGCACGGACGCCGCCTCGGTCAGCAGATGGTCGCGTTCCGACAGCCATGCCTTGGCGCCGGTGCCGGTCAGCGCCTCGATGCGGCGCACACCCGCGGCGACGGCGCCCTCGGCGACGATCTTGAACAGGCCGATGTCGCCGGTGCGGCGGACGTGCGTGCCGCCGCACAGCTCGATCGAGTAGTCGCGGTCCAGCTCACCGTGCGGGCCGCCCATGGAGACGACGCGCACCTCGTCGCCGTACTTCTCGCCGAACAGGGCCATGGCGCCGGAAGCGCGGGCCTCGTCCGGGGACATCAGGCGGGTGACGACCTCGCTGTTGCCGAGGATGCGGCGGTTCACCTCGTCCTCGACCGCGGCGATGTCCGCCGGGGTCAGGCCGGTCGGCTGGCTGATGTCGAAGCGCAGGCGCTCCTGGGCGACCAGCGAGCCCTTCTGGGTGACATGCTCGCCCAGGCGGCGGCGCAGCGCCTCGTGCAGCAGGTGGGTGGCCGAGTGGTTGGCGCGGATGGCCGAGCGGCGCTCCGTGTCCACGCGCAGCTCCACCACGTCGCCGACCTTCAGCGTGCCCTTGGTGACCGTGCCGACATGGGCCCAGACGGCGCCCAGCTTCTTCTGGGTGTCGGAGACGGCGACCTCGGTGCCCTCGGCGGAGAAGATCACGCCGGCGTCGCCGACCTGACCGCCCGACTCGCCGTAGAAGGGCGTCTGGTTGACGATGACCATCACCTCGTCCCCGACGGCGGCCTGCTCGACGCGGGCGTCGCCCTTGACGATGGCGGTCACCTTGCCCTCGGCGACCTCGGTGTCGTAGCCGAAGAACTCCGTGGCGCCCAGCTCGTCCTTCAGCTCGTACCACAGCTTCTCGGTCGTCGCTTCGCCCGAGCCGGCCCAGGATTCGCGGGCCTTGCGGCGCTGCTCGTCCATGGCGGCCTTGAAGCCGCTCTCATCGACCGGACGGCCCTGGGTGCGCAGCACGTCCTGGGTCAGGTCGAGCGGGAAGCCGTAGGTGTCGTACAGCTTGAACGCCACGTCGCCGGGCAGCGGCTGCCCTTCGCCCAGGCGGCCGACCTCGTCCTCCAGCAGGCGCAGGCCGCGCTCCAGCGTCTGCTTGAAGCGGGTCTCCTCCAGCTTCAGCGTCTCGACGATCAGGGCGCGGGCGCGGTTCAGCTCCGGATAGGCATCGCCCATCTGCTGGATCAGCGCCGGGACGAGGCGGTGCATCAGCGGCTCGCGGGCGCCGATCATGTGGGCGTGGCGCATGGCGCGGCGCATGATGCGACGCAGCACATAGCCGCGGCCCTCGTTCGACGGCAGCACGCCGTCGGCGATCAGGAAGCAGCAGGAGCGCAGATGGTCGGCGATGACCCGGTGCGAGACGGCGTGCGCGCCGTCCGGCGCGGTCTTCGTCGCCTCGGCGGAGGCCACGATCAGCGCCCGCATCAGGTCGATGTCGTAATTGTCGTGCTTGCCCTGGAGCACGGCGGCCAGACGCTCCAGCCCCATGCCGGTGTCGATCGACGGCTTCGGCAGGGCGATCAGGTCGTCGGGACCGCGCTGCTCATACTGCATGAACACGAGGTTCCAGATCTCGATGAAGCGGTCGCCGTCCTGGTCGGGCGAACCCGGAGGACCGCCGGCGATGTGCGGACCATGGTCGAAGAAGATCTCCGAGCAGGGGCCGCAGGGGCCGGTGTCGCCCATGCGCCAGAAATTGTCGTCGGTCGGGATGCGGATGATGCGGTCGTCCGACAGGCCGGCGACCTTGCGCCAGATGCCCGCCGCGTCCTCGTCGGAGCTGTGGACGGTGACCAGCAGCTTGTCCGCCGGCAGCCCGAACTCCTTCGTCACGAGATTCCAGGCGAAGGCGATCGCGTCGTCCTTGAAGTAGTCGCCGAACGAGAAGTTGCCCAGCATCTCGAAGAAGGTGTGGTGCCGCGCCGTGTAGCCGACATTGTCCAGGTCGTTGTGCTTGCCGCCCGCGCGCACGCACTTCTGCGAGGTGGTCGCCCGTGAATAGGGCCGCTGCTCCGCCCCGGTGAAGACGTTCTTGAACTGCACCATGCCGGCGTTCGTGAACATCAGCGTCGGGTCGTTGCGCGGAACCAGCGGCGACGACTCCACGATCTGGTGGCCGTTCTTCGCGAAAAAGTCCAGGAACGTGCGGCGGATGTCGTTGGCGGTCTTCATAAGCTGTCCAGGCTCCGGCTACGGTCGGCTACAATCGGCGGCGCGGCCTTGTTCTGCGGCCGAACCGTGCTTTTAACGTGACTTGCGGTGGCTGTCCACAGAGTGCCCGTCACTGGAACGAAAGCGCGTGAGGATGGCGAGAAGCGCGTGGCCCGACCTCGCTCCATCAGGCGTTGGAGAAGAAGCAGGGCATGTCCGGATCGAGAAAGCTCGGCGGATCGCTGCGTCCGAGCGCATAGTCAGGCCAAGCGTCGGCGAGTGCGTGCTCGCACGCCCGTCTCAATTTGCATGCTGGTTCAGAAACGGACCTCGATGGAAGGAACTGGCAGACCGGCCGCGACCTTATCTGGAATTCGGAGTTATGGGCGCGCCGATCCGCAGCAGATTGCCGTCCGGATCGATATGGGCAAACTCGCGCAGGCCATAGGGCGTGTCGGCCGGGGCGGTCAGACGACCATCGACTTTGGCGGCCTGCCACGCCGCATGCAACGCGTCAGCGTCGTTGACGTAGAGATAGCAGGCTGTGGTTGAGCGTGCTGGCTCCAGGTCGGGAACCAGCGTC
Source organism: Azospirillum brasilense (assembly GCF_005222205.1). Taxonomy (NCBI): domain Bacteria; kingdom Pseudomonadati; phylum Pseudomonadota; class Alphaproteobacteria; order Rhodospirillales; family Azospirillaceae; genus Azospirillum; species Azospirillum brasilense. The sequence continues at coordinate 706,207 of NZ_CP032345.1, forward strand.
AAGTGAAGACTCACGTCGCCCCAGACAAGAAAACCATAAATGGGGTCCTCATCCGTATCGTTGTAGGCGGACGCCTCGAAGCCAAGACGCCGGTAATGGGCGAGCGCTGCGCGGACGTCCCGGACCGGCAAAATCGGCGTTACCCGTTCGAACTGCACAGCCATGATGCCGTCATCCCCGTTCGCCAACCGTGGCGCATGATGCAGGAGAGGCGCGGCGAAGCACAAGCCTGAGGGGTCCGACCTCAGCGAGGCTTGGAAACGGAAGAATGCGCCGTGCTGTTTGCTCGCGCCCCGTTTGCTCTCCAACCACGAAATACAAACAGCCGACCGAAGGGCGCCGCCGCCGGAATGACGCATGAAAAAGGCGCCACCCTGTGGAGTGGCGCCCTTTCCCTGGATGGCTTCGTCAGGGACCTCCATCCACGAGGTCGCATCCCCGGATCACTCCGGCGTGGCGGCGTCCCCGTCGGTTTCCGGGGTGCCCATCATCGCGTCGGCGACAAGGCCGGCGTTGCCGCGGATCTTCGCCTCGATGGCGTCGGCCGTGGCCGGGTTGTTGCGCAAGTAGTTCTTGGCGTTCTCGCGGCCCTGGCCGATGCGGGTGCCGTCGTAGCTGAACCACGCGCCTGACTTCTCCACCACGCCGGCCTGGATTCCGAGGTCGAGAAGCTCGCCCACCTTCGACACGCCCTCGCCGTACATGATGTCGAACTCGACCACGCGGAACGGCGGGGCCATCTTGTTCTTCACCACCTTCACGCGGGTCTGGTTGCCCACCACCGTCTCGCGGTCCTTGATCGCGCCGATGCGGCGGATGTCCAGACGGACGGAGGCGTAGAACTTCAGCGCGTTGCCGCCGGTCGTCGTCTCCGGGTTGCCGAACATCACGCCGATCTTCAGGCGGATCTGGTTGATGAAGATCACCAGGCAGTTCGACTTGGCGATGGAGCCGGTCAGCTTGCGCAGCGCCTGGCTCATCAGGCGGGCGTGCAGGCCGACGTGGCTGTCGCCCATCTCGCCTTCCAGCTCGGCGCGCGGCACCAGGGCGGCCACCGAGTCGACCACCAGCACGTCGACGGCGCCGGAGCGCACCAGCGTGTCGGCGATCTCCAACGCCTGCTCGCCGGCGTCGGGCTGGGAGATCAGCAGCTCATCCACGTTCACGCCCAGCTTGCGGGCGTAGGACGGGTCCAGGGCGTGCTCCGCGTCCACGAAGGCGCAGGTGCCGCCGCCCTTCTGGGCCTGGGCGATGGCGTGCAGCGCCAGCGTCGTCTTGCCCGAGCTTTCCGGTCCGTAGATCTCGATGATGCGGCCGCGCGGCAGGCCGCCGATGCCCAGCGCGATGTCGAGGCCGAGCGAGCCGGTGGAAACCACCTCCGTCTCGACCGTGTTCTCGCGGGCGCCGAGCTTCATGATCGAGCCCTTGCCAAAGGCGCGCTCGATCTGCGCCAGAGCGGCATCCAGGGCCTTCTGCTTATCCATGGAATCCTTCTCGACCAAACGAAGCTGTGCGGACGACATGCCCGTCTCCCCTTGTTAGATCACATCCGCGGCCCCAGGGCCAACGATCTCACCAACGGTCATTCGGTGAGAGGGAATGTACCAGCTTTGTTCTCCTGCGCAAAGCTCTAAGTTCCGCGAATGTTCTCATCGCAAGTTAGGAACGATCCGGCGCTGTGCAATGACCATTCGCCTCTGGCGCCATGACCGTCCGGAAGCGATGCAACGGAATTCCAACTGCGGCGTTCATGAGGAGATGCTCCGCCAACGACACCCCGAAAAGCCACACATGACGACCGCCCACTCCACGCTCGACCGGATGATCGACCGCCTCACCACCCAGCGCGTCGCGCTCGGCTGGGCCGCCGGCTGCGTCGCTGGGACCCCCGGCCTGGTGATGGAAATCGGTCTGGGAAAGGGCCGCACCTACGACCATCTGCGCCACCTGTTCCCGCCGCGCGACATCCTGGTGTTCGATATGTGGGCGCGTGTTCCCGCGTCCCTGCGCCCGGACGAGGACCGGCTGCTCCTGGGTGACTTCCGCGACACGCTGCCGGCCGCGGCGGAGCGCTTCCACGGCGCGGTGCGGCTGGCCCACGCCGACATCGGCAGCGCGCGGGAGGACGCGGAGGACGGCATCCGCCAGTGGATCGGCGGGTTGATCGAACCCTTCCTGGCGCCGGGCGCCCTCGTCCTGTCGGACCGCCCGATCGGCGCCGGGCGTCGCGGGTGGGAGGCTCTCGACGTGCCGGGAACGGACCGCTGGGCCTATCACGGCTGGCGCGTCGGATAAGGCCCCGCCCCGTCACTTCCCGTCGCGGATGACCTCCTTCACCTTGGAGGCGAGCTGCTTCAGGGAGAAGGGCTTGGGCAGGAAGTGGGCGACCTCGACCCCGTCGATCTCGCCCAGCCGATCCTCGGCGTAGCCGGAGATGAAGATCACCCGCATGTCCGGGCGCATTTGCCGGACATGGCGGGCCAGGGTCGGTCCGTCCATCTGCGGCATCACCACGTCGGTGATCAGCAGGTCGATGCGGCTGCCGTCCGTGCCGATCTGCTGCAACGCCGCCTCGCCGTTCTTGGCCTCCAGCACCTGATAGCCCTTGTTGCGCAGCGCGCGGGCGGAGAAGACGCGCACGGCGTCCTCGTCCTCGACCAGCATGATGGTGCCGGAACCGGTCAGGTCGCTGCCGCGCCGTTCCCGCGGCTCGCCCTGGTCGGGACGGGCCTCGCCCTTGTGGCGGGGCAGCAGGATGGTGAAGGTCGTCCCCTCCCCCTTCTCCGATTCGACCAGCACGAAGCCGCCGGTCTGGCGGACGATGCCGTAGACGGTGGACAAGCCCAGCCCGGTGCCAGACCCCACGCCCTTGGTGGTGAAGAAGGGCTCGAAGATGCGCTGGAGATTCTCCCTGGGGATGCCGCAGCCGGTGTCGATCACCTCGATGGACACATACTCGCCGGCCGGTATCGTCTCGTGCTCACGGCGCTGCGCCAGCTCGACCACATGGTTGGAGGTGACGATGGTCAGCCGCCCGCCCCCGGCCATGGCGTCGCGCGCGTTGACCACGAGGTTGATGATGACCTGCTCCAGCTGGTTCTGGTCGACCTTGACGTAGCCGATGTCCCGGCCGTGGAGCATCTTCAGCTCGATGTTCTCGCCGATCAGCCGGCGCATCAGGTTGCCAAGCTCGGCCAAGACGTCGGTCACGCTCAGGATGCGCGGCTGAAGCGTCTGCTGGCGCGAGAAGGCCAGAAGCTGCCGCACGAGGTTGGCCGCGCGGTTGGCGTTCTGCTTGATCTGCATGATGTCGCTGAAGGACTGGTCGCCCGGCTTGTGGCGCAGCAGCAGCAGATCGCAGAAGCCGATCATCGCGGTCAGCAGGTTGTTGAAGTCGTGGGCGACGCCGCCGGCCAGCTGGCCGACCGCCTGCATCTTCTGCGACTGGGCGAACTGGGCCTCCAGCCCCTTGCGCTCGGTCATGTCGATGAAATGCAGGATCAGCCCCGCCGCCCCTTCCGGCCCCACCCCTCCGAGCCGCCGCGCGTAGAGCTGGGCCACCAGCTCGCGCCCGCCGGTCAGCCGCACCTCCAGCGGGGCGGCGGGGTTGGCGCCGCCTTGCACGGCGGTCAGCCGCTCGGTCACCATGGCGCGCTCCGCCGGGACGATCAGGTCGGCCATGCCCCGCCCGAGGACGTTGCCGGCCTCGCTGCCGATCAGCGCCAGGAAGGCCTGGTTGCATTCGGCCAGCCGCCCGCCCTCGTCCACCAGCGCGATGCCGATGGGCGCGTCCTCGAAAAAGCGCTGGAAGCGCTGCTCGGACAGGCGCAGGGCCTCCTGCCACTCGCGCTCCGGCGTCAGGTCGCGCACGACCGAGCGGGTGTGGGAAATCCGCCCGTCCTCGCCCCTCACCACGCTCTGCGCGACATAGGCCTGGAAGCGGCGTCCCTGGAGCCCGTGCATGGCGATCTCGCCACGCTGCTCCAGCCCCCCACCCTCCAGGAGGTCGTAGGGAGCGGAGGCGGCGGGCGGGTGGGCCAGCACGTCGTGCAGGCGGCGGCCGCCCTCGACCAGCTCCTCCGGCGCGCAGCCCAGCCACTTCGCCAGGGTCGCGTTGACGAACTGGAAATGCCCGTCCTGGTCCACCGAGAAGAAGCCGATCGGCGCGTGGTCCATGAAATCGACGAGCTGGGTCTGCTCGCGCCGCGTCACCTGCTCCAGCTCGCGCCGCGCGGTGATGTCCTCGACGCGCCACATCACCGCCCCGGCGTGCCCGTCGATGGGCTGGCCCTGGATGCGGCGCCATTCGGCGGCACGGCCCTGCTGGCGGACCGCCAGCTCGATGGAGCCGGAATAGCCGCCCTTCACGCGCTCGCACAGGCGTCGGAAGGCGTCGGCGCTGTCCGCATCGTCGGCGAACTGGCGTTCGAGCGCACGCAGCGGCGGCTCGCCCTCGCTCCAGCCGGTCAGCGAACGGAAGGTGCTGTTGACGAAGACCACATGCCCGGCCCCGTCGCAGACGAGCTGGCCGGACGGAAGCCCCTCCAGCGCGCTTCCCAGCAGCGCGCCGACGCGGGCCGCCCGCCGGCGCGCGCGGACCATGCGGAGCGCCAGGGCCAGGGCCCCGGTCCCCGCGGCGGTCAGACCGGCCCAGGCCAGCGGGTCGCGGTCCAGGATCACCCCGGTTCCCGCCGCCACCAGCCCGGCCACGAGAAGCACCGCGAGCACCCCGGTGGCGACGGCGCCGCCGGGCCGTTCCGCCACCCCCGCGGCACCATCGCTGCGGTGGCCGGCGGGAGCGCTGTCGGCAAAGGAAGAGGTCGTGTCGTCCACCGGAACTCCAGGTCAGCCGTTCGCCGCAAGGAAAGGTCCGGGAACGGTCCTCAGTTCCGCACCGCGCGTCCTTTCAGCTTGAAGACATAGGTAATGACTTCCGCCACGGCGCGATAGTGCTCGGACGGAACCTCCTCGTCGATATCGCATGCGGCATAGAGCGCACGGGCGAGGGGCGGATTTTCCATCACCGGCACGCCGTTCTCCTCGGCGATCTCGCGGATCTTGAAGGCGACGGCGTCGGCGCCCTTCGCCACCACCATCGGAGCACCCATGGTGGAGGAGTCGTATTTGAGCGCGACGGCGAAGTGGGTCGGGTTGGTCACCACCACGTCGGCGCCGGGCACCGCCGCCATCATGCGCTTGCGCGCCCGCTCGAACCGCAACTGGCGGATGCGGCCCTTCACGTGCGGGTCGCCTTCGGCCTGCTTGTGCTCGTCCTTCACCTCCTGCTTGGTCATGCGCATCTTCTTGTCGAAGCTGTGGCGCTGCCAGAACAGGTCGGCCCCGGCGATCAGGGTCAGAATGGCCAGCACGCCGGACAGCAGCCGGAAGGTCAGGCCGTCCATCTCGCGGAGCAGCATCATCATGTCGATGCCGATGAAATGCCCGATGGTGAGCATCATCGGCTGAAGCGCGATGTAGGCGACCACGCCGACCACCGCGACCTTGGCCAGGCTCTTCAGCAGGTCGACGCCCTTCTGGGCGCTGAACAGGTTGGCGATGCCGGAGATCGGGTTCAGCTTGCTGAACTTCGGCGTGATCAGTTCCCAGGAGACGTTGAAGCCCTTCTGCCCGATCGTGCCGATCACCCCGGCGAACAGCAGGAACAGGATGGGCAGCCACAACGCCCACAGGATGTCCTTCATCACCCGCATCAGCACGGCGCCGACCCCGCCCTGGTCCATGGGGATCTGGTCCAGATTCTCGAAAAAGAAGTTCAGGCGGGGCACCATGCCCTTCAGCGTTCCGGGCAGGGTCGTGACCAGGATCACCAGCGCCGCGGCGATCATCAGCCAGTTGCCGATTTCCTGGGTCATCGCGAACTGGCCCTGCTTGTGGGCCTCGTCGAGCTTCTTTTGCGTCGGCTCTTCTGTTTTGGATGATTCATCCGCGTCTTCGGACACCGGATCCCTCCCCGCTCAGCCCGGTCTCAGGAAGTCGACGAAGGCGGCCTCGAAATGGGTCAGCCAGAACATCATCATCGCGGCCAGCGTCAGGGCGAACATGAACAGCCCCAGCGCGACCTGGAGCGAGGTGAACAGGAAGAACACCTGGATCTGCGGCGCCAGCTTGTTCAGCAGCCCCAGCGCCAGCGCGAACAGCATGCCGGAGATCAGGAACGGCGCCGCCATCTGGACGCCCAGCACGAAGGATTTGCCGACCAGCTGCCCGACCACGTTCGCCATGTCGTCGATGGGGATCGCCGCCCCCGGCGCGAAGGTCGAATAGCTGTCCACCACCGCCATGATCAGCAGATGGTGCAGGTTGGTGATGAAGATCAGCAGCAGCCCCAGCCACCCCAGCAGGGCGCCGGGCAGAGATCCCTGCGACGCCATGGCCGGGTTGAACATCTGGGCGTTCGACAGGCCGGACTGCAGCGCGATGATCGTCCCGGCGACCTCCAGCGCGCCCATCAGCAGGCGCGCGACGGTGCCCATGAAGATGCCGACGGTCACCTCCCCGGCGATCAGGACGAACAGGCGGAAGATGTTGTCGGGCATCGGCGGCATGCGGTCGCCCAGGACCGGCGCCACCAGGACGCTGACCGCGACCGAAAAGAGAAGGCGCGTGCGGGCGGAGACGAAGGCGTCGCCGATGGTCGGCATGATGCTGAAGGCGGTCCCGACGCGCGCGAAGACCAGCAACCAGACGAAGATCTGGTCGCCCAGGAACTGCTGAAGCAGGTTCATCCGCCGCCGCCGGGCAGGTTTCCGGCGTTGGGGACGGTGTTCACGCCGGTGCCGATGGCGACGATGCGGTCGGCGACCTCATGCTCGAAGAAGGAGCGCAACTCGCCCAGCATGAAGGGCATCAGCAGGATGGACAGGCCGAAGACCAGCAGGACCTTCGGCACCATGGCCAGAGTCTGCTCGCTGATCTGGGTGACCGCCTGGAACACCGAGATGATCGTGCCGACCACCATCATGGCGACCAGCACCGGCGCCGCCACGAACACCAGCGTGACGATGGAGGTGCGGCAGATCTCGATGACGTCGGTTTCGCTCATGATGCTTCGCTCAGGCCACGTGTGCTCGGGGTCCGCCGGCCGCCGTCAGATCGGCATGCGCAGGATTTCCTGATAGGCCGACAGCACCTTGTCGCGCACGGCGGTGACGGTCTGCAGCGTCACCTCGGCGTTGGTGACGGCCTGGACCACGTCGGTCAGGTCGGCCTGCCCGACGGCGGCCTTGGCGGTCATCGTCTCGCCCTGCTTCAGGTCGCCGATGACCTCCTTGGCGGTCTGCTCCAGCACGTCGCCGAAGCTGACGCCGCCGCGCGGGGCCATGCCCGGCCCGGTCGTGGAGGCGGCGGTGTTCGCGTAGGCCGCGGCGGCGTTGATCGGGTTGACCATGGGACGTTCGTCCTTCCTTCAAAAATGCGTCGCCGCGTCAGGCGCGGAGGATGTCGATGGTGCGCATCAGCATCTGGCGGGCGCTGTCCACCGCCGACAGGTTGGCCTCGTAGGAGCGCTGCGCCTCGCGCATGTCCATCGCCTCGACCACCGAATTGACGTTGGGCAGCAGCACATAGCCGTCGGCGTCCGCGGAGGGATGCGAGGGGTCGTAGCGCCGCTCGAAGTCCTTCTTGTCCACGTCGATCTTGGCGACGCGGACGAGATCGACCCCCATCTGGCGGTCCAGCGCGTTCTGGAACATCACGACCTTGCGCCGGTAAGGCAGATCGCCCGGCGTTTCCGCCGTGGTGTTGGCATTGGCCAGATTTTCCGCGATGGTCTTCAGGCGGGTGCCCTGCGCCTTCATGCCGGACGCGGACACCGCCATCGACGTGTAGAGATCCATCTTCCGCTTCCTTCTGCGAGCTTGGCGCCCCGAACCCCGCCTGAACGCCGACTGTCCTCAACCGCCGCTGCGGATCGCGGAGCGGATCAGGTTGACCTGCTTCTTGTAGAGGTTCGTGATCGTCTGGTAGTCCATGCCCGTCTGGCCCTGCTTCAGCATCTGCTCTTCCAGGACCACGGTGTTGCCGTCCGGCGCCGTCTCGTAGGGATTGCGCTGGCGCTGCTCCTGGTTCAGCCCGCCCGCGCCCCGCGTCCCCTGCAGGTGCGAGGCGTTGGTGGCGGTGGGCTGGAGGCGGCGGCTGTCGGACAGGGCGTCGCGGAAGGTGAAGGGCTTCAGGTCCCGGCCCTTGTAATCCGGCGTGTCGGCGTTGGCGATGTTCGCCGCGATCACGTTCTGGCGTTCGGTCAGCCAGCCCATCTTGCGCGACATCAGCTTGAAGAGGCCGAGATTCTCGAGATTCATCGCCGGGTTCCGGTCTGAGGGCCTGCCGCCCGGACACGCGAAGGCGCGCATCGAGACAGGCGGGATGCATCACAGCATTCCGATCTTCCGCCGTTTCAGTTAATCAAAGATGAATCCCGCCCGCGGCATCGTTCCGTCCATCCCCGCAGCGCTTGAGCTTCATGCTTCGTTAAGCATGTTCCGCCAGGATACGCCCATCGACACAGGCCATCCGGCAGGAGCCCCTTGTCCGAGCCGACTCCGAACCACCGCCCCCTCCCCAACCGGCCCGTCGCGGTCGCGCTGAAGTATGAGCTGGGCGACCAGTCCCTGCCCCGCGTGGTCGCCACCGGCAAGGGCCATGTGGCCGAACAGATCCTGGAACTGGCCTTCGCCAACGGCGTCAAGGTGCGCGAGGACGCCGACCTCGTGCAGATCCTGTCGGCGGTGGACATCGATTCGGAGATCCCCATCGAGGCCATCGCCGCCGTGGCCGAGATCCTCGCCTACGTCTACCGCGCCAACGGCACGCTGCCGCCTTCCGCGGAACCGGTTGCCGGAGAGGCTCCGTGACCGGCGCCGCGACGCTCCGCCGGGACATCCAGGCTCTGGCCGCCGCGCTGGAGGAGACCCGCGACCAGATGGAGGCCGGGCTGGCGGCGGACCTGACCGGGCTCGACACCCGCGTCGCCGCCCTGTGCGCCGAGGCGCGGTCGGTCCGCGGCGACGCCGAACTGGCCGCCGCCTTGGAACGCCTGCTCCCCACGCTGGACGCGGTCGCGGCAGCGCTGACCCGCCAGAGGGAAACGCTGGCCGCCGCCGCCGAGGGACGCCACGACCCCCATTCGGCGCGCCAGCGCGCCAGCGCCGCTTACGGCCGCAGCGCCCCCGCCGACCTTCCGTCCGACCCGCCGGCCACGCCGTCCCGACAGAGCTGACCTGATCCATGGGCCTCGACCAGTACATCCAATTCGTTCTCGCCCTCGCCTTCGTCATCGCGCTGATCGTGCTGGTGGCCTGGGTGATGCGCCGCATCGGCTTCGGCGGCATGACCGCGACGTCGGGGCGCCAGCGCCGTCTGGGCGTCGTCGAGGTGCTGCCGCTCGACGGCAAGCGCCGGCTGGTGCTGGTCCGCCGCGACGACCGCGAGCATCTGCTGCTGCTGAGCGCCTTCGGCGACCAGGTGGTCGACCAGACGCCGCGCGGCGGCTTCCCGGGCGCGCTGGCCGAGGCCGCAACCCCGCCGTCCAGCACCCCGCCGTCCAGCGCCCCGCCATCTGCCGGGGTCCGGTCATGACGACCGGCACGGGCGTGACGAAGCGGCTGGCCCTCGCCGGACTGCTGGCGCTGGCGATCGGGCTGGCCGGGGCGCTGGCCGCCGGGCCGGCGCTGGCGCAGAGCATGACCTTCGACCTGGGCGACGCCGGGGGATCGACCACCGGGCGCATCGTCCAGATGGTCGCGCTGATCACGGTGCTGTCGCTGGCGCCGTCGATCCTCATCATGATGACGGCGTTCACCCGTATCGTCATCGTGCTGTCCTTCCTGCGCTCGGCGCTGGGCATCCAGCAGGTGCCGCCGAACACGGTGCTGATGTCGCTGGCGGTCTTCCTGACCTTCTTCGTCATGGCCCCGGTGTTCGAGCGTTCCTACAACCAGGGCATCCAGCCGCTGATCAACCAGGACATCGACGAGACGGAGGCGTTCCGCCGCACGGTCGCCCCGCTGCGCGAATTCATGCTGAAGCACGCCAGCGAGAAGGACCTGCGCCTGTTCATGGACATGGCGCGCATCGAGAACGTGACCGACGCCGAGCAGACCCCGCTCCACGTCCTGGTCCCCGCCTTCATGATCTCGGAGATCAAGCGGGCCTTCGAGATCGGCTTCCTGCTGTTCCTCCCCTTCCTGATCATCGACATGGTGGTGTCGTCGATCCTGATGTCGATGGGCATGATGATGCTGCCGCCGACCATGGTGGCGATCCCCTTCAAGATCATCTTCTTCGTGCTGGTCGACGGCTGGTACCTGATCGCCGGGTCGCTGGCCCGCAGTTTCGGGACGCTCTAAAGCGGATTGCAATCCGCTTTGGACCGCGCCGGCGGTCCCGGTCGCGCATGCGACCGGAGCCCGCCGGCGAATGAGGCGCTATGAGTCTAAAGCGAACGGAAGTTCGCTTTAGTGGCAGACATTCGGATTGCCGATGGCCCAGATCGTCGCAGGTGAAACCGCCTGCGGACGGGCGCATCGGCTTGCGCTAGTATTGGATCCGGGAAGAGCGTAAGAGGATCGGCCCGCGCGAGCGCACCGACCGCCGCCGTACCCGCAGCTTGTGGCTTCTTCGTCCCCCGCTCGGACTCCCAACGGACTTCCTTCCACGTCCCACATGTCAGACACGACCCTGAAAGCCGCGGCACCCGACAAGGGCAGGCTGGCCGCGCTCACCCTCGGTGCGCTTGGCGTCGTTTACGGCGACATCGGCACCAGCCCGCTCTACACGCTGCGCGAATGCTTCTCGCCGGAGCATGGGCTCGCCCTGACCCCGCAGAACATCCTCGGCATCATGTCCATGGTTTTCTGGGCGCTGGTGCTCGTGGTCACCGTGAAGTACGTGCTGTTCGTCATGCGCGCCGACAACAAGGGCGAAGGCGGCATCCTGGCCCTGCTGGCGCTGGCGACCAACAGCCGGCCCGACTCCACCGGGCGCCTGTCAGGCCTGATGGCGATGGGCCTGTTCGGCGCCGCCCTGTTCTACGGCGACGGCATGATCACCCCGGCCATCTCCGTCCTCTCCGCGGTGGAAGGGCTGGAGGTGGCTCAGCCGGCGCTGGAGCGGGTCGTCGTGCCGGTGACCGTGGGCATCCTGATCGCCCTGTTCGGAATCCAGAGCCGCGGCACCGAGAAGGTCGGGCGGCTGTTCGGCCCGATCATGGTCGCGTGGTTCGCCACGCTGGGCCTGCTCGGCCTGATCGAGCTGGTCAAGGAGCCGCAGGTCCTGGCCGCGCTCGACCCGCGCCACGCCGTCCGTTTCTTCGTCTCGAACGGCTGGATCGGCTTCCTGGTGCTGGGCGCCGTCGTTCTGGCCGTCACCGGGGGCGAGGCGCTCTACGCCGACATGGGCCATTTCGGCCGCCGCCCCATCAAGGTGGCGTGGCTGGCGGTCGTGCTTCCCGCGCTGCTGCTGAATTATCTCGGCCAGTGCGCCCTGCTGCTGAGCGACCCCACGGCGGTGCGCAGCCCCTTCTACCTGCTGGTGCCGGAGTGGGGCCTCTACCCGATGGTCCTGCTGTCGACCTGCGCGGCGGTGATCGCCAGCCAGGCGGTGATCTCCGGCGTCTTCTCGCTGACCCGGCAGGCGGTGCAGCTCGGCCTGTGCCCGCGCCTGGATATCCGCCACACCTCGCAGGAGGAAGGCGGGCAGATTTACATCCCGCGCGCCAACTGGGGCCTGCTGTTCGCGGTCATCGGGCTGGTCCTGTGGTTCGAGTCCTCCAGCCGGCTGGCGACCGCCTACGGCATCGCGGTGACCGGCGACATGGTCATCACCACCATCCTGGCGCTGGTCGTGGCGCATCGCCGCTGGAACTGGAGCCTGCCCGTCTGCTTGGCGCTGGGCGCCCTGTTCCTCAGCGTCGATCTGGCGCTGTTCCTCGCCAACGCGGTGAAGATTCCGCACGGCGGCTGGGTGCCGCTGGTCATCGCCGCGGTGACTCTGGGCCTGATGTCGACGTGGCGCCGCGGCCGTGCCGTCCTGAACCGCCGGCTGGCCGAGGATTCCCTGCCGCTGGACGGCTTCGTCAAGCGCCACGCCAAGTCCTCGGACATCCAGCGGGTGAAGGGCACGGCGATCTTCCTGACCTCCAGCGCCGACACGGTGCCCATCGCCCTGCTGCACAACCTGAAGCACAATCAGGTGATGCACGAGCGCATCGTCTTCCTGACCGTGATGGTCGAGGACGTTCCCCGCGTTCCGGCCAAGGAGCGCGTCGTCCTGGAGGGGCTGGCCGACGGCTTCTACCGCCTGACGGTGCGCTACGGCTTCTCGCAGGAGCCGAACATCCCCAAGGCGCTGCGGCTGTGCAAGGCGTTCGGGCTGGAGTTCGACGTGATGACGACCTCCTTCTTCCTCGGCCGCGAGACGCTGATCCCCCGCATCAACCCGCAGATGGCCCAGTGGCGGGAAAAGCTGTTCGTCGTGATGTCGCGCACCGCGGTCAGCGCCACCGACTTCTTCAAGATTCCGCCGAACCGCGTGGTCGAGCTGGGCACCCAGGTCCAACTCTGAAGGGTCCAACTCTGAAGGGTCCAACTCTGAAGGGACCAGCTCTGAAGGGTCCCGCTCTGACGGTCTGCCGCCGCGCCAACGAGAAAGCCCCTCTCCATCGGAAAGGGGCTTTTTCATTGAGAAAAGGCATGTCCGAAGGCGCGGTCAGTTGATCGCTGCGCTCTGCTTGCCGCGGTAGTTCTTCAGGAACTTCTGGAACACGTCCACCTCGGCGACGCGGGAGCGGACGGTGTTGACGTCGATCAGGCCCAGCGCCTGCTCCGGCCGGGTCAGCACGCGGAAGGCGTCGGCGTCGGGGCCGTTGGTCATCGCCGAGCCGAACTCCTTGCGCAGCAGATTCAGGTTCGTCCCGTCCCCCGCCAGCGCCAGCGCCACCGCGCGGTTCAGGACCAGCTGCGAGGTCGCCGGGTTGATCGGCTGGGTCGGTGGCGGCGGCGGGCCGATCAGCTTGTTCAGGGCGAAGGCCGCGGCCTCCCATTTCTGGGCGCGCCACGCGATGTCCACCCGCAGCGAGTTGGCCGGCTTGCTGTCGTCCTCGGAGAGCAGCAGCAGCGCCTCGTCGCCACGGCCCATCTCGGCCAGCGCCTTGGCCTGCATCAGGCGGCGCTCGCCCACCAGATCCGCCGGCAGGTTCGGCACATTGGACAGCTCCAGCGCGCGCAGGGCGTCCTCCGGCTTGTTGTCGAGCAGGCGGACGGAGGCGAGCCGGGTGCCGACGCGCGCCTTGTCCTCGCCGGACAGGCGGTATTCCACCTGATGCTGCAGCAGGTCGGCGGCGCGGTTCAGCAGGTCCACCGAGATCAGCCGCTCGGCGAGTTGCCGGATCACCTCGTCGCCCGCCTCGCCCACCGGGGTCAGCTCGCGGAACTGGTCGTAGAGCTGGAGCGCCTCGATGGTCGGCAGCTTCTGCGCCCCGTCCTTGTAGAGGTCGGCGAAGACGCGCGACATCTCGCGGGTGATCTCCTCCGCCCGCGGCGTGTCGGCGACCAGCGCGGCGGTCTCCTTCATGGCGTTGAAGCCGTCGGCGTACTGGCCGGCGGCGATCAGCACCTCGCCCATGCGCTGGCGGATCTGCATCTCCAGCTCGTCGCCGCGCCAGGTGAAGGTCAGACCGGCCAGCCGTTCCGCCGCGGCGGGGGGCGACATGCGGCCTTCCGCCAGCTGCAGGTTCACCAGCGCCAGCCCGGCCTTGGCCCGGTAATAGCGGTCGAGGCTGTTGTAGGAGGCGGTCAACTGCTCCAGCGCCCGCTCCGGCTCGTTGGTCTGGGCGTAGTAGAGGCCGCGGAGATACTGGACGTCGGGCCGTTCCTCGGCGTCCGTGCCGCCGCGCTCGACGATGCGGTCGAGCAGCCGCTTGGCGAAGGGCGCGTCGCCGGTTTTCAGCGCGGCCTCGGCGGCGCGGGTCGCCAGCTTGGTCAGGATCGGGTCGGGGTAGGAGTTGAGGATCGGCGCCGCCGCCTTGAAGCCGGCCTGGGCCGTCGGCCAGTCGTTGCGGTCCGCCGCGATGGCGGCGCGCCACAGCGCGGCCTCGCCGTTGTTGGCGAGATTCGGGTGGGCGAAATCCTCCGCCGCGGCGTCGGTGTTTCCTGCCAGGAAGCGCGCGGCCCCGCGCAGGGCGCGGAACTCCGGCCAGCCTTCCAGGTCGGGCTGCGCCTCCTGCAGCACGTCCATCATGCCGATGGCCTCCTGCCCGAAGCCGTTCGCCAGATAGAAGCGGGCGAGGTCGAGCTGGGCGCGGGGCCGTTCGGAATCCGGCGCGTTGACGATGTTGAGCTGAAGGTTCTGCCGCGCCTCGGTGTAGTGGTCGAGGTCGCCCTTCTTCCAGGCCGGCAGGTCGAACAGGCGACGCCCGGAAGGCACCGGCTTCGGGTCGGTCGGCGGCGTCAGCGTGTTGGACGCGCCGCCGGGGGACGGCTTCGGCGGCAGCGAGGCCGTCTGCGTCGATGCCGCCGGGCGGCTTCCGGCGTCGGCCATGGGCGACAGGTGAAGGCCCCCCGCCGCGGTCACCTCCACCCCTTCCTTGACCGGGCGCACGGTGATCGCGTCGGCGATGGGCCGCACGACGACGCCCTGGTAGCTGGGCAGCAGCTCCAGATCGGCGTAGCGGTGCGATTCGGGAATGGCGTTGCCGGGAACCGGCAGCGGCACGACCTGGAGGCGGTCGCCCACGTCGGGGTCGGACAGCGTCACCACGGTCGCCGCGTCCGCGGCGCGCACCAGCAGGCGGGCGCCCAGCAGGAAATCCGGTTCCGGATCGATCTTCAGCTCGAAGGGCGGCGTGCCGGTCAGACGGCTGGCGGGCGTGATCTTCCAGCTCGTCCCCTGCCGCTCGATCTTCGGCCAGACCAGCGCGCCGATCTTGGTGCGGAAGGCGCTGCCGCCGGTGGCCGGCACCGGCTCGATCGCGCCGACCGTCCCGGCCCCGCCGATGGCCTTGCCAGCGCCGATGGGCAGAGACTTGTCGAACACGATGTAGAGATGGCCGGCGCGCGGGTAGACGGCGATGGACGCCGGGCCACCCGCGTCAAAGACCAGCGTCGGCCCCTGCGGCTCGGCTTTTGCCGGATCGGCTTTGGCGGCTTCGGGCTTCGTGGCCTCAGGCTTCATGGCCTCGGGCTTCATGGCCTCGGGCTTGGAAGGCGCCGGGGCCGCCGCGACCTCCTTCGGCGGGGGAGGCGTCGCAGCCGGCCTCGCGGCGGGCATGGCGGCCGGGGGTGTCGCGGGCGGTGGGGCCGCGGCTTCGGCCGAGGGCGGACGCACCGTGGTCGTGGTGGCGCCGGACGGCGGGGCGGCGTTGGCCGCATCGCCCGTCGGCAGACCGGCGCGCGTGCCCGGATTCTGCACGTCGATCACCACGGAACGGCCGGACTTGCTGTCCTTGATCTCGGCGTCCTGCGGCACGGCGAAGGTCACCGCCAGCGCGCCGTTGGCCTGCCGGAACTGCTCCACGTTCTGGATGTTGCGCAGCGCCGTCCTGGCCACCGGCGCCAGATCGGCATTGCCGCTGCGGTCGAACAGCAGCGTGGCCGACGCGCCGTCGCGACGCAGCGTGTAGTTGACGCCCTCCGGCCAGGTGAAGGACAGGCGGCTCTGTTCCGGCGTGTCGGCCGCGCTGACCGCCACCCGCCCCGCGGAGCGCGCCGGAGCGGGCGCGGCCGGAGCGGCCGGAGCGGCGGGCGCCTCCGCCTTGGCGGTCGGGGCCGGCGCCTCGGCGGCGGGGGTCAGGTCGAGCGCCACGGCGTTGCCGTTGCGGAAGCTCTTCAGCGTCACCGGGCGCTTCAGGTCGAAGGTCACCGTCTTGCCGTCGCCGCCGATCCTCACACCGGACAGATAGCCGGGCAAGGCCGCCACGGTGCGGTCCAGCGCGGCGTTGATCGGCTCGTCGAAGCGGATGACCAGCGTGTTGCCTTCCACCGACGCGCTGTAGCCGGTCTGGCGCGGCCAGTCGAAGACCATGCGCCCGAAGGTCTTGTGGGTGGCCGCCCGCACCGGAACGTCGACGGCCCAGGCAGCCGGCGAGACGGCGATCTGGGCGGCGAGCAGGGCCGTGGCGGCCACGAAGCCGCTCAACCAGCGCCGGTTTACCCCGCCCCGCCCCATCCGGTTCACTCCTCCACGTCCACATCGGCGGCGGCCGGCCCGGACACCGGCGGCCCCGCCGTCTCCTCGCGCACCACCACATCGACCCGCGCCCCGCCGGGCACCGGATCGATGCCAGGCGCCTCGCTCATCAGGCTGCGCGCCACGAGGTCGCGCTTGTAGCCCGTTTCGCGCAGCAGCGCCGCAACGGCAACCGCGCGCGTCAGGGCGCGTTCCCAGGCCAGCCCCGCGGACTGGTCCTCGCGCTCGGCGTGGCCGACCACCTCGATCCGGTTGCCGATCCGCCCCACCGCCGCACCCAGCAGATACAGCACGCGCCGCCCCTGGTCGGTGAAGCTGCCGCCGGTTGGGTCGAACATGACATGGGCCGGCAGGCCGATCACCACGCGGTCGTCCTCCCGCCGCACCTCCACCGCCGCCAGATCCTCGTTGGCCGCGGTCTGGGTACGAAGCAGGGCACTGAGATAATCCAGATTGATCGCCGAATATGACTCCACCGTGGCGGCGTTGAAGGCGGCCTTCGGCTCGGGCGGCGTCGCGGAGGGCGTCACCGCGGTGGAACGGGCCGACGACAGCGACTTGACCAGCCCGGTCCAGCGCTGGGCCTCCGGCTCGCTCATCGAATACATCAGCACGAAGAAGGCGAGCAGCAGCGACATCAGGTCGGTGAAGCTGATCAGCCAGATCGTGCGGTTGTGGCCGCCGCTCTTGTCCTCGGCCTTGGGCAGTTTGGGCAGGCGGATCATCGGCGCCCTCCCCCCGGCAGATCGTCCATGGCGCGCAGGCTGAACAGCAGGCGGACGGCGCCCGGCGCGCCGCGCTCGATGCCCACCGTCACCGCGTCCGCCGGCGCCCCGTCGGCGATCAGCAGCCGGGCCAGCGCGCCGGCCCGCACCACCGGGCCGGGCGGCTGGCTGGGGCCACCCGCCGGACCGATGGACAGCAGCGCGTCCAGCTCGATCCGCTCGCCGGGCCGGTTCTGCAACAGCGCGTCGGCCACCCGGTCGATCAGGCCGATGCGGTCCGGGCGCAGGTCGGCCGTGCCGGGCAGGAACAGCTCGTCGGCGGGCAGGCGCACCTCCAGAAGGCGGCCCGGCGTGACGCTGTCAACCTTCGCCACGGCGATGGCGGTGGCGAACAGGTTGCCCAGCCCGTCCAGCCGCTGCACGGCGAAGACGGTGCCGGCGCGCGAGGCCAGCGGGTCGGTCGGCTCGCGCAGGCGGGGGTCGATGTAGAAGGCGGGGAAGCTGCGCTCCAGCGACACCAGCACCGTGCGCACCCGCTGGGCGGTCTGCACGGACTGGGCGTTCAGAACGATGAAGAAGACGAGCAGCAGCAGGAACAGCGACAGCAGAAGCACGATGCTTCCGTTGTTCGGGTTCGGCCGGCTGCCCGACAGGTCCGGCTTCCTGTGGCCGGGCGCAGCCATGGGATTAATCGAAGCTCGCCAGCAGGCGGTCGATCTCGTCCTGGTCCATGGCGGCGCTGGTCATCTGCGGCCCGTGCAGCAGCCCGGCCTCCGGGTCGTCCGCCGGGCGGTCGGTGGCGAAGTTCGGGGCCGGGTCGGCGTGGGCCTCGGCCGCGGCGACCGCGGCGGCGGGACGGGTGTGGTTCTGCCGCACCTCGTCGCCGAAGGCCGCGACGATCATGTCCACCTTCGATTCGATGTGCTTGAGCGTGCGCACGACCTTGGAGATGCGCTGGCCGGTGATGTCCTGGAAGTTGCAGGCCTCGAAGATCTTGGTCACCTGCTCGGTCAGCTTCGCCGAAGTCTCCGGGTCGATCTGGCCGGAGATGCCGGTGATGACGTCGCAGGCGTCGAAGATGGCGAAGGTGGCCTGCTCCGTCGCGCCGACGACGGCATCCAGTTCATCGGTGGCGTTCGGGATGTGCTGGTCGCGGATTTCCGCGGGCTGCAGCGCCGCCAGCTCCTGCTTGGCGCTCTCGATGAAGCGGGCGAGGTCGACCACCTCCTTGTAGAGGCGCAGGTCGGTGGCGGAGATGTCGCCGTCCATGCTGCCGAGGATGGAGCGGACGATGTCCGTCACCTCTTCGCGGCTCAGCGGCTGGGCCGCCTCGGCATGGGCGGCGTCGAGCTGCTGGCGCAGGAGCTTCTGGTCGGCGAGCGAGGAGGAAACGGGCGGGGCCATGTGCGATCCGATGTGAGCGTTCCGTGGTCTTGTCCGGCCTGCGTGCGATCGGGTGCGTCGGCCGGCCCGGACGCAGACGCCCGAAGCGGGTCCGACCCAACCTCGCGCCCTCGCACGGCCGCCGCCGACTCGGAGCCTCGTCAGCCTTTCCAACCCTAATTTCGCTCGGTTAACACGCCGTTAAGCGCCTGAAACGTCGCAACGCAAAGACTGGGCGGAATCACGCGACCGAAAAGAAAGCGGAAGCGTTGTTCTGCGCCCGCATGCCCTCGACCAGCGCTCGCCATTGTCGAACTTTAATGAGAGCTGC
Source organism: Azospirillum brasilense (assembly GCF_005222205.1). Taxonomy (NCBI): domain Bacteria; kingdom Pseudomonadati; phylum Pseudomonadota; class Alphaproteobacteria; order Rhodospirillales; family Azospirillaceae; genus Azospirillum; species Azospirillum brasilense. The sequence goes on from NZ_CP032345.1 coordinate 724,846, forward strand.
GGCAATTTGTTTCAATCGGGGTCCGCACACGGATTGTTTCAATCGGAGTCCGCACACAGACAAAGGGCCGCCTCGGGGGCGGCCCTTCTTCACCGTGGCGCAGACCAATTGTTCCGTCAGGCTAAGCCGGCGGTGAACTCGTCAGGGACGACATGGTCCCGGCGGTCAGCTCCCGCTGCTCCGCCCGCCGCCATGGCTGTGTTCGCCGCCCTTGCGGCCCGCTTCCGATGCGCGTTCCGGATCGTTCTTGAAATTGCCGCCGGACGCCTGCCCACCCTTGTGGCCGGCTTCCGCCGCACGCTCCGGATCGTTCTTGAAGTTGCCGCCGGACGCCTGGCCGCCCTTGTGGCCGGCTTCCGCCGCACGCTCCGGGTCGTTCTTGAAGTTGCCGCCGGAAACCTGACCGCCCTTGTGGCCGGCTTCCGCCGCACGTTCCGGATCGTTCTTGAAGTTGCCGCCGGAGTGCTGACCGCCCGAGCTACGGCCCTGGTTCTGGTCGTTCATCTTGTCTCCTTCCTTCTTGTTGTTGGGCAAACTTGCGTTGCCCGAACACGCCGGAGCCAACATGAAACGAAGCCGACCGTCGCGGGCCTTCTACCATCCTGACAGTACGTGTACGTATATTCAGTAGATGTGGCACGGGGGGCAGGTATGACCAACCGCACGGTCATACCCGACTTGCCGTCATCGCAATCAAAGGGCGTATTCAGTTCCTCTGTGCCGCGGGCACACCGCGCCGCTCGATAAGCGCGGAGGTCAGTTCCTTGGCCTTCAGAGGGTCCATCGCGGCCAGGATCGGCGCCGTCTTGGTTTCCTTCATCTTCTCCACCACCCCCAGCAGGACGGGCATGTCCAGCTCCTCGAAAATGCGGGCGGCTTCCTTGGGCTTCATCGTCTCATAGATCTTCACGAGGCTTTCGAGCTGCGCGGTCTGCTTCTCGTCGCCCTGGCGCATCAGCTTCTGGATATCGGTGCGGACCTTCTCCATCTCCTGCACCTTCTGATCGATGCGCTTCTCGGCAGCCGTCAGCAGGGCCTCGCGCTGCTCCAGTTCCTTGGTGCGGCGCTCGATCTCGGCGCGGCGTTCGGCGAAATGCTGGAGAAGCTCCTCGTTCTTCACCGGACCGAGGGCGGCGTTGTCCGGCGGCGTCGGGTTGGGTGGCGCGCCGTTGCTGGATCCGCCCTGGGCCGGTTCGGGCGAGGGCTTGGCACCGTTGGCGGCGAGCTGCATGGGCGGCGCCGGAACGGCGCTCTGCCCCTGGGCGAGGGTCGCCGGGAACTCCGGCAGGCGGGCGTCGCGCGTGGTGATCCGCCACAGGTCGCCGACGCGCACCCCCAGCATCAGGACGGCGACGAAGATGGTCAGGGGCAGGATGCGGAACCGCCACGCCTTCATCTTCTCGCGCATCCGCTCCGACAGCGGGCGCCGCGGAACGGCCGGCTTGCGCTTGGCTTTCGCCTTCCCCTTGGCCTTCGGCTTCGCCCTGGCAGCGGATTGGGTGGCGGCTTGGGTGGCGGCTTGGGCGGCGGCTTGGGCAGCACCCGGAGCCGGCGGCTGACCGGCCACGCTCGGACTGGTGCGGACGCCGGTCGGGGTGGCACCGGCCGGGCGGATCACGACCTTGGGCTCCCCGCCGGCTGCGGCGGTCGCGCCTTTCGTGCTGGTGGCGTCGCTCATCCGACCCCCTTGCCGGCGTTCTCGATGGCTTGCAGAAGTTCACGCTCGGCGCGGGACAGACTCTCGCCCTCGCGCAGGATGGGATCGGGCGCCGGAGCGGGGCGGCGCGCCAGGGACTCGGCCCGCGACGGATCGGCGCGCAGCGGCTCGTTCCGGAACGCGGCGGAACGCAGCGGCGGCAGGTCGTCGTGATCGTCGTGGTCGATGGGGCCGTGATCGTGGAGATCGTGGTCGTCGTGATCGTGATCGTCGTCGTGACCGTGATCATCCTCGACGATCGGGCGCGGAGCGACGGCCGGACGCGACGCGACGGGCGGACGGGCGGACAGGCCGGGGCGCGCCGCCGGACGGGCCGCCGGACCGGGCTTCGGCCGTTCCCCGCCAACGTTGCCCAACCGGTTCGCCATGGCGTCGGCGGCCTCGATCATGAATTCCAGCTCGTCGCGCAGGGTCTGCGCCTTGGCGACCGTGCGCTGGAGGTCGTCGCCGGTCTCATGGGCGGTCTTCTTCAAGCCGCGCACGCCGGTTTCGGCGCGCGACATGGCCTCGTTCAGGCCGCGCACCAGCTCGGCCATCTCGCCGCGGCTCTCGCGCAGCTTGATGATCTGCCGGTTGAGGATGATCGCATAGGCGATGGTCGCGGCGAGCAGCCCCACCATCACCAGATCGAGGACGAGCGTGAGGGTCGGGCTCATAGCCGCATGACCTCCTGCTTGGGCAGCTCCCGCTCGATCCGCACGGCGATGTGCCCGCCCTTGCGGCCCATGCGGCCTTGGAACATGGAAACGTCGCCGCAGCGCAGCTCGATGGTGCCGTCCGGCGTGGCGTTCAGAAGGATTCGCGTGCCGACGCGCCAGTTCAGCACGTCGTGCAGGGTCATGGTCACCTCGTCCAGCACCGCGGAGATGTCCACGTCGGTGACCAGCAGTTCCGAGGCGAGGTGGGTTTCCCAGATCGAGTCGCGGCCGAACTTCTCGCCCATGAACATCTGGAGCAGAAGCTCGCGCACCGGCTCCAGCGTCGCGTAGGGGATCATCAGCTCCAGGCGGCCGCCGCGATCCTCCATGTCGATGCGCAGCTTGACCAGCACCGCCGCGTTGGCCGGGCGCGCGATGGTCGCGAAGCGCGGGTTGGTCTCCAGCCGGTCGAAACGGAAGGTGACGGGCGACAGCGGGTCGAAGGCGGCGGACAGGTCGGACAGCACCACATGGACCATGCGCTCGACGAGGTTGCGCTCGATGGTCGTGTAGGGGCGGCCTTCGATGCGCATCGCCGCGGTGCCGCGCCGTCCGCCCAGCAGCACGTCCACGATGGAGTAGATCAGCGCCGAGTCCACGACCATCAGGCCGTAGTTGTCCCACTCCTCCGCCTTGAAGACGGACAGCATCGCCGGCAGCGGGATCGAGTTCAGATAGTCGCCGAAGCGCACCGAGGAGATCTGGTCGAGGCTGACCTCGACGTTGTCGGAGGTGAAGTTGCGCAAGGACGTGGACATCATGCGGACGAGGCGGTCGAAGACCACCTCCAGCATGGGCAGGCGTTCGTAGTTGACCAGCGCCGAGTTGACCAGCGCCATGATGCCGGAGTTGTCGCCGTCGCCGGCCCCGCCCTGGTCGAAGCCGAGCAGGCTGTCGATCTCGTCCTGGTTGAGGACGCGGGTCGAACCGCCGCCGCCCATGTCCGCCATGTCGCCCATGTCGCCGCTGTCCTCGGCGAGGGCGGCCCACTCGGCGGCAAGGCGTTCTTCTTCGCTCAGTTCCTCGGTGTTGCTCATGGCCCGTTTCCGCCGCCCCTACTGGACCAGCATTTCCTTGAACAGAACGTCCTTGACCTTCACCGGATGGGCGGAGGCGGTGATCCGCATCAGCAGCTCCTGGCGCAGGCGGTACATGCCGGCCGACCCCTTCAGATCCTCCAGCCGCAGTTCGCGCAGATAGACCTGGAAGTTGTCGATGATGCGCGGCAGCACATGCTCGATCGCCGGTATGTCCTCGCCCTTGGCGAGCTGGATCGAGATCTTGATCTTCAGGAAGGCCGGACGCTTGCCGCTGCTGTTCAGGTTCACCAGCATGTCCGGCAGGTCGTAGAAGACCGGTGCGGCGTGGAGGTCGGGCTGCGCCGGCTCCGCCGGCACCTCCGCGTGCTCCTCCTTCTTGCCGAGCAGCGAATCGAGCAGGCCGCTGAAATAGACGCCCGCCCCGGCGCCGATCAGCAGCACCAGCGGCAGGATGACGAACAGGACCAGCTTCTTGCCGCTGAATTTCTTGCGCGGCAGGCCATCGGTCGGAACGTCGTCTTCAGCGTGCGCGGTCATGGAATCCTAAGCGCGAGCGGTGGCGGAGCGTGGCCTTACCAGCCCAGCAACCCTATCTTTCGGATAGTTAACAAAGCCTTTCAGGCAGGGTCCGGGGCTGTGACAGACGTGCAACCACAGGCGGCGGCACGGTTCTTGATTGGGGCATCGCCGGAAATCCCGGTCAACCGAGGAGCGAACGCCCGAGCCACGCCCGCCACCCCATCCGCATCACCCCGCTCCGCCTCGTCCGCCACCCGTCCGCCCGCCTCCGGCGGAGGGAGCGGCCTTGCGATCCGCGCGCCGCCCGCGCCGCGGCAACGGGGCGCTTTTGCCCGGCGTCGGGCGGCAGCCCTTGCCATCCCACCGGCAGTTCTTGCCCGGCAGGGGATTCCCCGGCGGCGGCGGCGACCTCCTACGCCGCGCTTCCAGCCGTCATCCATCCTGGCACGCGCCGTGCATTGCCATTTGCGCCGGTCGGAACGCTCCCCCGGCCGGAATGGAAGAGGCCGCCGATGGAAAACCCGATCTACGTGTCCCTGTCGCGTCAGATGACCCTGCGCCGCCAGTTGGACGTGATCTCGAACAACATCGCGAACATGAACACCACGGGCTTCAAGCAGCAGCGCATGCTGTTCACGGAGTTCCTGGAGCGGCCGGGCATGCACGAGCAGATCAGCTTCGTGCAGGACCGCGCCGTGGTGCGCGACCTCTCGGCGGGCGGCATGATGCAGACCGGCAACCCGCTGGATCTGGCGCTGACCGGCCACGGCTACTTCACGGTCGATACGGCGAGCGGCCCGCGCTACACCCGCGCCGGCAACTTCCGCCTGAACGACCAGCGCCAGATCGTCGACGGCGGCGGCCTGCCGGTGCTGGGCGACAACGGCCAGCCGCTCGCCATCCCGAACGGCACCAAGGACATCATGGTGTCCGGCGACGGCACCGTCTCCACCGAGCTGGGGCAGGTCGGCCGCCTGAACATCGTCACCTTCCGCAACGAGCAGCTGATGACCGAGGTCGGCGCCGGCCTCTACGTCAGCGACGAGGAGCCGCAGGCGGCCCCCGCCGACACGAAGGTGGCACAGGGAATGCTAGAGAATTCCAACGTGAAGCCGGTGGTCGAGATGACGGCGCTGATCGAAATCCAGCGCCAGTACCAGTCGAACCAGAAGCTGATCGAGAACGAGCACGAGCGCATCCGCAGCGCCATCCAGAAGCTGGGCCGCACGGCCTGATCGACCGCGTAAAGGAGCAAGAACCATGCGCAGCCTCGCCATCGGCGCCACCGGCATGATCGCCCAGCAGCTGAACGTCGAAACCATCTCGAACAACATCGCCAACGCGACGACGACCGGCTTCAAGAAGCAGCGGGCCGAGTTCCAGGATCTGCTCTACCAGAACTTCCGCCGCATCGGCTCCACCTCGTCGGACGCCGGCACCATCGTGCCGACCGGCGTGCAGGTGGGTGCGGGCGTGCGCGTCGCCGCGGTGGCCCGCGTGCTGGAGCAGGGCAACCTGACCGTCACCGACAACAAGCTGGACGTCGCCGTCAACGGCTCCGGCTATTTCCAGGTGCAGCTCCCCAGCGGCGACACGGCCTACACCCGCGCCGGCAATTTCAAGCTGTCCCCGGAGGGCATCATCGTCACCGCCGACGGCTATCCGGTGCAGCCGGCGATCACCATCCCGGCGGAAGCGGTGGACGTCGCCATCAACGCCTCGGGCGAGGTGATGGTGAAGCTGGACGGCCAGGTGGCCCAGCAGAATGTCGGCCAGCTCCAGCTCGCCACCTTCGCCAACGCGGCCGGCCTGGAGGCCGTCGGCGACAACCTGTTCCTGCAGACCGGCGCGTCGGGCGAGGCGGTCGGCGGCAACCCCGGCGCCCCCGGCTTCGGCCGCGTGGTGCAGGGCGCGCTGGAGACCTCCAACGTCAACATCGTGCAGGAGATCACCACCCTGATCTCGGCCCAGCGCGCCTACGAGATGAACTCCAAGGTCATCAAGACCACCGACGAGATGATGCAGCAGGCTTCGCAGCTCCGCTGATTTCGGCACCGCCGTAAGGCTCGTCTTTGCAAGGAAGTCCCGCCATGCCCCGCCCCGCCCTGCGCATCCTCGGCACCGCCGCCCTTCTCGCCGCCGCCCTCGCCGGCGGCCAGACGGTCATTGCCCGGACGGCCCTCGCCCAGACGATGGACGGCGCCGCCTCGCCGGCGGCGCAGGCGGTCGTCTACAGCCCGGCCCATGTCGAGGCGGTGCTGTCCGACGCGCTGTCCCGCCAGATCACCACGGGACGCCTGCAGATGGAGCTGGACAACCGGGCGGTGGAACTACGCGCCCCGGCGGGCGCCGGCAGCCTGACGGTGGAGAACCTTTACTACAACCCGGCGCAGGGCCGCTTCGCCGCGGAGGTGATCGTGGCCGACACCCGCCCGGCCGTGCGCCTCCCGGTGTCGGGCCGCGCCTACGGCGTGGTCCAGGTGCCGGTCCTGTCGCGGCGCATCGCGCCCGGCGACGTGATCGGCCCCGGCGACGTGGATTGGCAGGACGTGCGCGCCGACCTCGCCGGCAGCGACATCGCCGCCACCGACGCCCAGCTCATCGGCCTGACGCCGCGGCGCGGCGTCCCGGTGAACCAGCCGGTCCGGCTGCGCGACCTGCAGTCGCCGCGGGTCGTGGACAAGGGCGCGCTGGTCACCATCACGCTGGCCACCGAGAACCTGACCCTGTCGGCCCAGGGCAAGGCCCTGCAGGACGGTGGCCGGGGCGACGTGATCCGCGTCATCAACACCCAGTCGAACCGCATCCTCGAAGCGACCGTCGCCGGCCCCAACATCGTCGCCGTGGCAAAGCCCGGCGTCATTGCGAAGTAAGGAGAAAGCTCCATGCGCGCCTTCAAGATGCCCGCCCCCACCAACACCGCCCGCACGGCTTTCCGCTTCGCTCTGCTCGCCGCCGTCGCCGCCGGCCTCCCCGCCTGCAACGCCATGTCGCGCGTGGCGGACATCGGCTCCGCTCCGGAACTCACCAAGATCAAGGACCCGCAGGCCCAGCCCGGCTACCAGCCGGTCAGCCTGCCGATGCCCACCCCGCTGCCGACGGAGCGCAACCCGAACTCCCTGTGGCGGACCGGCGCCAAGGCCTTCTTCAAGGACCAGCGCGCGTCCAAGGTCGGCGACCTGCTGACCGTGGACATCCAGATCAACGATCAGGCCCAGCTCAACAACCAGACCACCCGCACCCGCGGCAATTCCGAGAAGGCCGGCATGCCGAGCTTCCTCGGCTTCGAAGGCAAGGCCCTGCAGCGCGCGCTGCCCGACGGGGTGAGCGCCGACAGCCTGCTGGACCTTTCCAGCTCGACCTCCAACGACGGCAAGGGCGCCATCAACCGCAAGGAGCAGATCACCCTGAAGGTGGCCGCCCTGGTCACCCAGAGCCTGCCCAACGGCAACATGGTCATCCAAGGCCGGCAGGAGGTCCGCGTGAACTACGAGGTGCGCGACCTCATCATCACCGGCGTGATCCGGCCCGAGGACATCACCGCGCAGAACACCATCAGCTACGAGAAGGTTGCCGAGGCCCGCATCTCCTACGGTGGGCGTGGTCAGATCACCGACGTGCAGCAGCCGCGCTACGGCCAGCAGCTCTTCGACATCATCATGCCCTTCTGAGGACGGTCCAGGAACGCTGGGCCGGAACGCAACGGCACATCGATGTGGAAGGGACACCAATCCCTTCCGGAGCGATGGGCGGGGGCCCTCGGCCGTTTCCCCACACACTGCGATCGGGCAGTTTCTGCAGCCCGGCCGGATTTGCCGCGCCGTTCCTGCCTCCCCCTTCCCGCCCCCATCGGCGTCCCGTCACCGCGGGCCTGCCCCCGCCTACCGGCGCCCGCATTGCATCGGTCCGCGTCAGGACGTCCGCGCGCAAAAGCGCCACACCGAAGGGCGAGGCGTCATCGGAAGACGTTCGTCTTTTTGTGGTGGGGACGGCAGGGAGTGGCAAGCCGTTTCCCAGGCTGGCCGGGACCGGCCGGGACCGGTAGTTTGACGGCTCATTGCAGCGGGCTCGCGGCCGGCCCGAGCGAACCAAGCTCCGACAGAGGGGCGGGCCGCCCATTCCTCAGCCCTTGACCCTCAGCCAGGATGCCGCCGGGCGTGCGGCCGGTCCGACGGTGATGACCGCCGCGACACGCCCCCTCACGGACAAAAACCCCCGCCGGGATCGGAGGGGGCCTGTCCAAGGCGCGGCCAATGACGCGGGCAACCGCCGCGTCAGTCGTCGCGCTGGGTGCGCTCCATGCGCTCGTGCCGCTCCTGGGCTTCCAGGCTCAGCGTCGCGATGGGACGGGCGTCGAGGCGGCGGACGGAGATGGGCTCCCCCGTTTCCTCGCAATAGCCGTAGGAGCCATCCTGCAACCGCTCCAGCGCCGCGTCGATCTTGGAGATCAGCTTGCGCTCGCGGTCGCGGGTGCGGAGTTCCAGCGCCCGGTCGGTCTCCGCCGACGCGCGGTCGGCGATGTCCGGTTCCTGGATGCCGCCTTCCTGAAGGCTGCTCAGGGTCTCGCTGGATTCGGCCAGCAGCTCCGCGCGCCAGCGCAGCAGCTTCTGGCGGAAATATTCCCGCATCACGGGATTCATGAACTCCTCGTCTTCCGACGGGGTGTAGTTCTTAGGCAGAAGCGGAGACGACATCCGAGAGCATCCAACGCAAAAGGGTGATCCGGGCGGCGCGGAGTATAGGTAGGCGCATCGGCAACCGCAACCCTGCGCTTCGCCTATCGAAGCGCGAACAAGCCCTTGGAGAAGCAAAGTTTTGTGAAACGCTCGGCGATGACCGTATGGCCGATGCCGAAAAGCCGGTCCTAGGACCGGGGCCGCGGGCGGCGAAGCCGGAAAAGGCGCTCAGGGGGCGAGCTTCGCCAGCTCGACCTGGGCGCGCAGATCGATCTGATCGAGGATGTCGGCCAGCCGCGGATCGTCCACATGGACGCGGCGCGACTGCACCACCTTCACGAGGTCCATCAGCTTCTGCGCCGGGAGTGTGCCGGCGAGAAGCCCGTGCTGGATCTCCTCCAGCTTGTCGAGCATCTCCTCGGCGCGCATCTTGCCGCGCGAGGCGCGGGCCGTGGCGTCGTCCACCTCCTGCAACGCCAGCACGCTGGCGATGCCGGCCAGCGGCGCCGCGGCGTGGACGCCCTGGGCGCTGTTGGTCTCGCCGACGAGCTGCTTGGAAAAGGACGCACCGGACGAGCCTTCGGCCTTCCCCGTGCGCCGGACCGAGCTGCTGCCGCGAAGTTTTCCGGGGCCTTCGACTTTCATGTTCCGTGCAACCGGTTTCGGAAAAGCGCGATACTCTAGATGGAAGCACCTTAACATCCGGTCAAGGTTTGCCGCAATCGGGCAAAAATTGCCCCGCTTCCGTGACATAAAGCGGTCGGACGCGGTGCCAATTTCCGGCCTTTTCATCCGGCGCCGCCGCTTCCCCTTGCCGATCCTGCCCTTCGCCTGCCGTCCGCGGCTCTGGCACGCCGTTTGTATAGGAAGGGACAGCCGTTGAGGAGTGTCCCCGCCATGACCGCCACCGCCCTGCCCCGTGCCATGATGCCGCGTGCCGCTCTCGTGCTGCGCGCGGTCGCGATGCTGGCGGCACTCGCCGCGGCGCTGCTGGCGCTGTCGGGCCCGGCCTCGGCCTCCTCGGCGCGGATCAAGGACGTGGTGGACGTCGAGGGCGTGCGCGACAACATGCTGATCGGCTATGGGCTGGTGGTCGGCCTGAACGGCACGGGCGACAGCCTCAACAACTCGCCCTTCACCGAGCAGAGCCTGGTCGGCATGCTGGAGCGCATGGGCGTCAACACCCGCGGCACCAACCTGCGCACCAAGAACGTGGCGGCGGTGATGGTGACGGCGACCCTGCCGCCCTACTCGGCCCAGGGCACGCGCATCGACGCCACCGTGTCGGCGATGGGCGATTCGAAGAGCCTGCTCGGCGGCACGCTGCTGGTCACCCCGCTGCTGGGCGCCGACGGCGAGGTCTACGCCGTGGCCCAGGGGCCGATCGCGGTGTCCGGCTTCTCCGCCCAGGGCCAGGGGGCCAGCGTAACCCGCGGCGTCCCCACCTCGGGCCGCATCTCTTCGGGCGCCATCGTCGAGCGCGAGATCCAGTTCTCGCTGGCCGAGCTGCCGGTGCTGCGCCTGTCGCTGCGCAACCCGGACTTCACCACCGCCCAGCGCGTGGCCACCGCCATCAACATCCAGCTCCGCGGCAATCGGGCGCAGGCCACCGACCCGTCCTCGGTCCTGCTGAGCGTTCCGGAGGCGCGGCGCGGCGACATCGTCGGCCTGATCACCGAGATCGAGCAGCTCCGCGTCACCCCCGATCAGGTCGCCCGGGTGGTGGTGGACGAGAAGTCCGGCGTGATCGTGATGGGCGAGAACGTCCGCATCTCCACCGTCGCCATCGCCCAAGGCAACCTGACGATCCGCGTCACCGAGACGCCGCAGGTCAGCCAGCCCGGCCCCTTCAGCCAAGGCCAGACCGCGGTGGTGCCGCGCACCGACATCCAGGTGGACGACCAGTCCAACAACCGCCTCGCCGTGATGAATTCCGGAGTGACGCTCCAGGAGTTGGTACAATCCTTGAATGCGCTTGGCGTGGGTCCCCGGGACATGATCGCCATCCTTCAGTCGATCAAGGCCGCCGGAGCCCTGCAGGCGGAGATCGAGGTGATCTGATGGATACGACGCTTTCCCTTCCCGGCCTTCCGCCCCCGCGCCTGCCCGCGGCCGCCGAGCGTGCGCAGAACGGCGCGCCCTCCGGCGCCCAGGCGGGGATCCGGACGGCGGTGCGGACCGATCTGGTCGATCCCAAGTCCGCGGAGAGCAGGGTGGACCCGGCGATCCGCGCCAAGATCCGCCAGTCCGCCAACGAGTTCGAGAGCGTCTTCGTCTCCCAGATGCTGGGCCACATGTTCGACGGGATCGAGGTCGACCAGACCTTCGGCGGCGGCCATGCCGAGGAGATGTTCCGCTCCATGCTGACCAACGAATACGGCAAGCAGGTGTCCCGCAGCGGCGGGTTCGGCATCGCCGATCAGGTTTACCGCGAGCTTCTGCGCGCACAGGAGGGCAACCATGGATAAGGTCGACGTCCGTTTCCCGCAGCCGTCCAAGGCTCCCGCCGCCAATCTGCCCAAGAACGCGGAGGAGCGCGCGGTCGCGCTGGTCGAGCTGATGAACCGGCTGAGCGCGCATCTGGCGCGCGAGACCGAGGCGGTGATGCGCCACTGCACCAGCGCCGAGCTGGCCCGGCTGGGGCGCGAGAAGCAGCCGATGATGCTGGTCTATGAAGAGGTGTCGCGCCTGCTGCGCGTGGACCGCGAGGGCATGGCCGCCCTGCCCGACGAGGCCAAGGCCGCGCTGCGCGAGGCGACGCGCGGCCTGTACGAGGCGTCCGCCGCCAACGCCGACGCGCTCCGCCGGAACAGCGCGGCGCAGAAGATCCTGGTGGACACGGTGGTCGGCGCCATCAACCGCGCCCGGCAGACCACCACCCCCGCCTACGGCACCGCCCCGGTTCCGCCCCGCGCGACCTACGTCACGCCGAGCCACGGGCCGTCCACCTCCGCCACGCTGAACACCCGGCTCTGATCCGCGTCGGCACCCTCAACATCCACGGGAAGGGCCGTCCGACCGGGCGGCCCTTCGGCGTTGCCGGGTCCGGCAAGAAGCGCCGGTCACCCGGCGGAAATTGCCGCCTTGCGGACGGAACTGCCGGGCGCGGAGGCTCGAACGGACAGGCCGCCTCCGGACTGAAACTGGCCCGTTAGTTGCTTCCGTACGGGGTGCACCTGTCCGCTTCGGGGAATCCCTTCCATGGCCATCCAAACGACCGTCGCGCCCTCCGCGTTCGAAAGCCTGGTCAGGGGCCAGTCCTCCTCCAGCCAGAACACGGCCCCGCGAAGCGACAAGTTCGCCTCCATGATGGACCGGCTGATCAGCGAGGCCGCCACCCGCAAGCGCGATCAGGTCCAGGCGGAGACCGCGGCGCAGGACCGACGCAACGCCGCGGCGGGCGCCGCCGACCAAGCGGCCGCCAACAGGGCCGCCGACCGCAAGGCCGCGGAGCGCGACCCGCCGTCCCGCCCCGAGCCCATCCGCGCGGAGCCCGCCAAGCCGCGCCAGGCCTCCGAAGCGACGACCCATGCCGAGGCCCGCGCGGCTCGCAAGGACGAGGCCCAACGTGCCGCCGACCGCAGGGACGCCCGCGCGTCCGATGCGGCCAAGGCCGGCGACTCCGCCCACGCGACGCGCACCGAACGGCGGGAGGCCGCCGCCGCGGACCACGCCGCGGCGAAGGACGCGAAGGCCGCCAGCGCCAAGGCGGCGCAGGACGACGGCTCCGCCAAGCCGACGCCCGTCGACACCGCCTCCTTGGCCGACACGGCGGAGGAGGCTCCACCGGAGGAGTCCAGCGGCGCCATGGGCGATGGCGCCATGCAGGACGGCGCCGGCGATCAGGCGGCCGAGGATGGGAACGGTGAAGCCGTGATCCTCGACCTGACCGTCACCGTGACCGAAACCACGGTGGAGTTGATCACCGCCGACCAGTCCAGCACCCTGACCGACATGCAGGCCGCCCTGTCGCTGGCCGTCGCCCCGGTGGCCATCGGCACACCGGATGGCGAAACCGACAAGAATGATGACGCCGCTGCCGTCGGCGCGGTCGATGCGGCGGCTCCGGCCGAGGCCACCCCCCCGGCGCCCCGACTCCGGACGGCGCGGGAGCCCCTTCGGCCGTTGACGCCGCTGCCGCCGAAGCCGCTTTGGCCGCTGCCCTGGCCACCACCGCCGCTCCTCATCAGGACGGAAAGGCCAAGGCCGCCACCGACGAATCCGTGAAGGCCACGGCCAAGCCGGTCGCCGAAGCGCCTCCGGCGCTGGCGGACGTCGCGCCGGTGCCGGCCGTCCCGGCGGGCGGGCCGGCGACCGAGGTGCCCGCGTCCCACGCCGAGGCCAGGGACGCCGCCGCCAGGGACAAGCCGGCGCAGGCCGCCGACGCGCTGCCCTCCGGCGCCCTCCCCCTCGCCGACCTGCCGAACGACGACAACGCGCCGCTGCCGCAGACCCTGACCGATCTCGCCGCGGCCAAGGCCAAGAGCACGACCCGGACCGGTGCCGACGGCGATGCCGGAGCCAACGCCGGCAACCGCGGAAACCAGGACCCGAACGGCAACGCCGCCCTGGCCCAGCCGCCGGCGCCCCAGGCACCGGTTGCCGACCCGGCAAAGCCTGCCGGGCAAAGCGCGTTCCTGACCGCCGCCGCGGCGGCTGCGGACGCGCCGCCGCCGGCCGATGGCTCCCCGCACGCCACCACCCCGACGCACCCCGTCTTCGCCGGGATCGAGGGTGTGCACACGGCGAGCGGCGTCGAGACGGGGCTGACCACCGCCCAGCTCCGCCCGTCCCGCGGATCCGCCGGCCTGCCGATGGGCGTGCAGGAACAGGTGGCCGTCCACATCAGCAGGAACGTGTCGGACGGCAATGACCAGTTCACCATCAACCTGCGCCCCGCCGAGTTGGGCCGCATCGACATCAAGCTGGAGATCGGCCAGGACGGGCGGGTCACCGCGTCGGTCGCCGTGGAAAAGGCCCAGACCCTCGAACTTCTGCAGCGCGACAGCCGCAATCTGGAACGCGCCTTGCAAGACGCCGGTCTGAAGGCGGACAGCAACAGCCTCAACTTCAGCCTGCGCGGCGAAGGCGGCCAATCGTTCCAGGAGTCGGGACGGCAAGGCGGCTCGGGCCGGCGAGGCCGCGGCTTCGGCGGCGGCGGTGACGAGGGGGAGGATGCGCAGGCCGCCTACACCCTGACGCTGGCCCCCGGCCGCGTCGACATCCAAGCCTGATTCAAACCAGCTGCAGCCATTCCAGCGAAGGACGACGACCATGGCCACCACCAACACCGACTACGGCAGCAGCTGGAACCTGAACCAGACCAAGACGAAGACCGACACCTCCACCAAGACCACCAAGACCGCCGACGAGCAGAAGCTCGACACCGCGGTGAAGGGGCTGGGCGACAATTTCGAGCATTTCCTGAAGCTGCTGACCACGCAGATGCAGAACCAGGACCCGCTGAAGCCCATGGACACGAACGACATGACCAAGCAGCTGGTCGATTTCGCGAACGTGGAACAGAACATCGGGACCAACAGCCGCCTGGACAAGCTGCTGAAGCTGCAGAACGCCTCGACCAACTCGACCAACCTCGCCTATCTGGGCCGCACCGTCACCTTCGAGGGCGACAGCTTCGACTACACCCAGGGCATGACGGCGGCCCCGCTGGCCTACGAGCTGGAGAAGTCCGCCAAGTCGGTGCGGGTGGACATCCTGGACAGCAAGAACCGCGTCGTCCGGTCGATGACCGGGGAGACCACCGCGGGCATCAAGCATGTGGTGAACTGGGACTTCAAGGACGACGGCGGCAACGCGGTCCAGCCGGGCCAGTACCGACTGAACATCGCCCCGGTGTCCGAGAAGAAGGACGACATCATCAAGGCGACCCCCTTCACCTTCGGCACGGTCAGCGGCATCGGGTCCAACAAGGAAGGCGAGACGGTGGTCTCCGTCGGCAGCGTCGAGGTTCCGCTCTCCAAGCTTTCCAAGGTGTACTGAGGGTCTCGCCCTCACCCTCACAGGCGTCGTCCAAACGCATGGAAAATGGCATGGGCATGGGTCCGGGTGGGCCAATGCGCCATGCCTTTTATGCTTAAAACATTAACCCTATCGTTTAGGCTTTTGTTAAGCGGAGAAGGGGTAGGTTACCACCAAATCGTGGAATACACTGCTGATGGTGGAGCGTCCGCGCATGTCATCTCGCGAGCTTGAAATGAGCGACGATGGCTCCAGTGGAGCGTCGGTCATCGGTCCAGCAGGACGGCCGATGACAGAAAATGATCTTCCCCCTCCGGACACCAAGCGCTGGGTGATGCGGCGCAAGGCGGAGGTTGTGGCCGGCGTGCGTTCGGGGCTGATCAGCCTCGAGGAGGCGTGCCGCCGCTACACCCTGTCCGTAGAAGAGTTCCTGTCCTGGCAACGGCTGATCGACAGCCACGGCATGCGGGGCCTGCGCGCCACGCGGCTGCAGGACTATCGTGGGAACCAGCCGCCGCCGTCCGTGCGCAGCCGCATGGCCAGCACCGCCGCCGAATAAGCGCCTCGCGCGCCGTCCGACCGGACCAGACCGCCGCAGGCCCGCCCTGCGGCGTCGTTGTTTTGTGGCCGACCCATATCCGGCGGGCGTTTTCCGTCCCGACATTTTGCGTCCCGGCAGCTTTGCAATTTTTGCGTGGCAGGTATCGCTTTCGTTCCCGCCTCGCAAAGATTAACGCTGGGCGGCTAGGCAACCCTCGACGGGAGTTCACAGCCCCATGCGCTATCTGGACGATCTGACCTCCGGCGACCGCTTCACCGGCGGGCCGGTGACCGTGACGGAGGAGGACATCGTCGCCTTCGCGCGGCAATTCGACCCACAACCCTTCCATCTCGACCCCGAGGCGGCACGGGACAGCGTCTTCGGTGGGTTGGCGGCGAGCGGCTGGCACACCGCCGGGCTGACCATGCGGATGATCGTCACGGGGAACGGCGCACTCGCCGGCGGCTTCGTCGGGATGGGGGTGGAGGACATCCGCTGGCCCATGCCCACCCGCCCCGGCGACGTGCTGCGCATCGAGAGCGAGATCCTGGAAGTCCGCGTCTCGGCCAAGCGCCCCGACCGCGGCATCGCCCGGGTGCGCACCACCACGCTCAACCAGGACGGCGCGGTCGTCCAGCAAATGACCGCGAACCTGCTCGTCCCCCGCCGCCCCGGCGCGGATCCGGCGTGATCGCGCAAGCGAAGCCCCAAACGCACAAAGGGCCGCCCGAGGGCAGCCCTTTTGTGTGCATCTCTGTCGCGCCGTCGGTGGGAATGGTGGGCGCACAAGGACTCGAACCTTGGACCCGCTGATTAAGAGTCAGCTGCTCTACCAACTGAGCTATGCGCCCATTCCCATCCGGATGTTGAAACAACCGGCGGCGTGAAAGGGGCCCTGGGAACGATCCCTCTCGATCCGGAAAGTGATGGTGGGCGCACAAGGACTCGAACCTTGGACCCGCTGATTAAGAGTCAGCTGCTCTACCAACTGAGCTATGCGCCCATCACTTCTCGTTCACACCGGCACCGGATCCTTCGTCTCTGCGTCAGGGGGTGCCTGACCGTATCGACTAGGGTTCCTGTCCGGCCAAGCCGTCGTCCCGGCCGGTGTGGCGCGGTTTATAGCGAAGGGTCCGGGGCTTGTCGATACCAAAATGGATAGGATCGCATTTTTTTGCGGGGCTCGTTCCGGCTCCGCATTCACCCCTCAAAACCGCCCTCTTTGGCCGCCTTCTTTGACAGCCCGCCAAGCCCGGCGCTATCACCCTTGCCCAGCGGATGGAAGGAGTGGAGACGATGCAGGGCTGGACCGAGGGCTATGTGGGCGGGATCGGCTACATCCACGCCTTCTACCGGGAACTGTCGCCGGCGCTGCTGTCCTTCGCGCTGACCCTGCGCGGCTGGCGATCCCCGATGGACCTCGCCGGGTCCTTCGCCTGCGCGGAGATCGGCTGCGGCCATGGGGTGAGCAGCGCCGTCCTGGCCGGCTGCCACCCCGACGCCCGGTTCGAGGCGGTGGACTTCAACCCCGGCCACATCGCCGGCGCCCAGCGGCTCGCCGCGGAGGCCGGGCTGGGCAACGCCGCCTTCCTGGAGGAGAGCTTCGCCGAGTACGCCCAGGGCGGGGGCAAGGATCTGGACATCGTGACGCTGCACGGCGTCTGGTCCTGGGTCAGCGCGGAAAACCGGGCGATCCTGGTCGAGATGCTGAAGCGGCGGCTGAAGCCCGGCGGGCTGGTCTTCGTCAGCTACAACGCCCTGCCCGGCACGCTCGCCTACATGCCGCTGCGCCGCGTCCTGGTCGAGCATTGCGCCGACCGCACCGGCCCGCTGCCGGAGCGGATCGACGAGGCCGTGGCCTTCGCCAGCCGCCTGACCGCGCTGAACGCCGGCTGGTTCGCCCAGGCCGACGCGCTGCCGGCGCGGCTGGATTCGCTGAAGCGCAAGTCGCCCAACTACATCGCCCACGAATATCTGAACCGCGACTGGACCGCCTTCTACCACGCCGACGTGGCGCGGGAGCTGGCGGCGGCCAAGCTGGACTTCGCCGGCCCCGCCGTCCCGATGGAGCAGATGGACGAGCTGTCCCTGCCGCCGGACGCCCTGCCCCTGCTGGCCGAGGCGCGCGACCCGGCCTACCGCGAGACCTTGCGCGACCTGCTGACCAACCGCGCCTTCCGCCGCGACCTGTTCGTGAAGGGGGCGGAGCGGCTGACGGCGGCGGAACGGCGGGAGCGGCTGCGCGCCACCCGCTTCGCCCTTCTGGTGCCGCCCGACGATCTGCCGGAGGTGGTTCTGGCCCCGGTCGGGCGCGTGCCTCTGCCCCAGGACCTGCACGGCCCATTGGCCGAGGCGCTCGCCGCCGGCACGCCCACGCTGGCGGAGTTGTCCGCCCTCCCCGCCCTGGCCCGCCACGGTGAGGAGGCCGTGCTGCGCGCGCTGATGATCCTGACCAGCCTGGCCCTTGTGGCGCCCGCCCTGCCCGAGGCCGGTCAGGCGGGGCGCGCGCTTCAGGCCGACCGCTTCAACGCCGCCATCCTGGACCGCAACCGCCGCGACGACACGCTGGACACGCTGGCGTCGCCCGTTCTCGGCTCCGGCGTCGCGGTGTCGCGGCTGGAGGCGTTGTTCCTGCTGGCCCGGCGCCGCGGCGCCGACCCCGCGGCGACCGCCTGGGAAGCGCTGTCGGCCGATGGGCTCGCCCTGTCGCGCGATGGCGCGCGGCTCGACGGAGAGGAGGCGAATCTGGCGGAGTTGCGCGCCCGGTTCGACCGATTCACCCGGCTGCGGCTGCCGACGCTGAGCCGCCTCGGCGTGGCGTGACGGACGGGCGGAACGTCAGGTTCGGAACCAGTCGAGGCAGCCGGTCGGCAGCAGCGTGTTGCTGACCAGCAGGGCGCCGTGCCGGTACAGCGCCGCCGCGCTGCCGCCCTCGCCCAGGTCGATGGCCCAGAGCTGTCCGGAGGGGTCCTGCCAGACCGTCCGCCCGTCCACCGCCGCGACGGCGGCAAACACGTCCGTCGCCGTCGTGCCGGGTTGGAACAGCACCATCACCGTGGTCACGCCGGGCGGCGGCAAGGCGGCGACCGGCCCGGCGATCAGCACCGCCAGCGTCAGGGCGACCGGTGCGGTGCGGCCAACGCTGCCTCCTCCCCCGCTGCGTCGCAACCACCAGCCCGCCGCGACGACGGCGACGCCGAAGACGACGAACCACAGCAGGTCCCAGAGCAGCGGGTTCGGTGAGTCCATACGGATGCGGTGGATGCCGAGAATCCAGTGGGACAGGACGCCGTCGAGGATGTGCCAAGCGCCGAAGCCGATCAGCGCGTTGGCGAACATCAGGCGGTCCGCCCCGGGCTCGGCGAAGCGGTGCCGGCTCCGCCAGAGCAGCCACAGGCCCACCGCCGCGACGACGTACATCGCGGCGTGGAACAGGCCGTCCGCCAGGATCTGGACGCGGATGTCCTGGACGGCGGAGGACTCGACCGCCGACAGCAGGTGATGCCACTGCAGCACCTGATGCAGCAGGATTCCGTCGAAGAAGCCGCCGAGCGCGAAGCCCAGCAGGTAGCCTGCCCAGGGAAGCCCCGCGGCCGCCCGCGCCGGTGAAGGAGAATGCGCCGTGTCTGAGGACATGGCCGGACAACCGCCGCAAACGCGGACGGGTTCCGGATGAGGCGCCCGAGGGGCCCCTTACCCGCTGACCAGCCCGGCCTCGTCCGCCGCGCGGTC